>CAVPJA010000002.1:0-475451 GCA_963705145.1 Candidatus Bathyarchaeota archaeon | reverse complement strand
TAACTGGACTGCAGCATTTCGACGGCTTAATCGATTTAGGAAACGCTGTTGGCTTAAGAAATGTTCAGGATCGAAAAATGAAGGCGCATGCTTGGACAGTCACAAGTGCTGGCGCAGTACTGGCGTTAGTCGTTGAGTTTTTGGCGTTTGCAGGTTTATCCGTAACTAACTGGCTAACAGTGAACATAACGACGAATTTGTTTCTTGTTTTTTCAGTAATATTTTTGGCTCGAGGTTTCAGCTAAGCTTTCAATGGTTACAATTGTGTGGGTCGGTAAACCTTTCATAAGGGGCTTGGCTCGATTTTTCTTGCGAAAGCCAAGAATAAATGCAATTTAGCCTACGTAATGGCTCTTTTGATTGTTTTCCCAGCTTTCTTCTTTTCAGGTTACCCTATTGGGTCTAGCCGCATTGTCATAGTTTTGGTAGGATTCCTGTTGCGTTTGTGATGAAGAAAGTTTCGAATATCGTCTTTGGCGGGGTTTCGGGTGATATGATTGAGCAACCAACGAAGTTGGTAGGGCTGTGGTACTGGTTTTGTTTGTGGTGGTGGTGCTGATTTTATTTTGAAGGTTCCTGTACTCGTTATGGCTGGAGGAAAAGGGAGAAGGATGGGTTTGACAACTGAGAAGCCGTTGCTGACTTTTTTGGGTAAACCGCTGATTGATTGGGTAGCAGACGCAATTTGGAGGCAAGAAGGTTTCAGAGTTCTATGTCATAACAAGTACGAACACCCCGTTAACCGAAAAACACTGCCTAACTAAGGCTTGAAGATTTTGCACACAGATGCTAAAGGCTACCATAACGACCTAAGACAAGCTGTTGCGAAGGCTAATTTGACTGGTCCAATACTCACGATGCCGTCTGATGTTCCAGCTATAACGGGACAAGTTCTCGACAAAATTATCGCTGCGTTTGAGGTTTGCGGAAAAGATTTCTTGGCGGTTTTTGTTCCTATTAAAACAAGACAGGATTTGGGCTTATCGATCTCCTCTACCGACGAATACAATGATGTTTGGTATGCGGTATCAGGAGTTAATGTGATAAACGGAACTAAGATCCTTGGCGCAGGCAAAATTGAAACTAGCGCCATAATCACAGAAGAGATCGAGGTTCTGCTAAACATCAATACAACCAAAGACCTGGAAATAGCCCAAAACATTATGCTGAAAACAAAGAAACTCTAAACCTCCTTTTTCTCTATAGATCCTATTATCAATGCTCGAATTCTTTAAAGCCACTAAAAACGCATCAAAAACACTCGGCAAAGCATTCGTCTCTAGTAACTTGCCTTTTTGCAGCTTTTTGAATCTGAATCTCGATTAGAGAAATATTTAACATCCCAACAATCCAATTAACTACCAAAGCCACAATTGGAGAAACTAAAGTGAGCATCCTTAGCCACGACACATTATGGAACGCAGTCATCTCCCTACCAATGACTAAGAAGATGCTCCAACTCTCGCTAAAAAAATGCGGCAAATGTGGCAGAACTGTCCTTGAAGCAGCTTTGGATGATTACGGCGGCAAAATCGACCGCAAATGCGACAAATGCAGCGGTTTGTACTCTCAGATTATCGGTTTCTGGATAGAGTTCCTCCGAAAAGGCCTCGGATTTAAGCGTGAGAAAGCCGAGAAACTCTTAACTGACCGATATGCACGAGCAGCTGTTATAAATTTGGTTCAATCATTTGATTATTTTGGCATCAAAAAACCCATTTCGCTGACTGCGCCGTTTCTGGTGGTTTGGGATTTCACTCACAAATGCAACTTACAGTGCAAACACTGCTACAGTAACAGCGGCGCTGTGGAGGAAGAGGAGTTGTCCACTAAGCAGGCTTTGGCGGTTGTCGATCAATTAGCCGATGCACACGTGACGGCTCTGGCTTTCTCGGGAGGAGAACCTCTCACGCGCAAAGACTTCTTCCAAGTTGCGCGACATGCCTCCGACCGCGGACTCTACGTTTCGCTGGCTTCCAACGGCACCTTACTCACCAAAGAAAACGTAGCTAAAGTCAAAGAAGCCAAAGTCAACTACATCGACGTCAGCATCGACGGCGCCTGTGCTAAAACCCACGATGACTTCCGCGGGGTTCCAGGCACCTTTGACAAAGCTATTGCAGGACTCAAAAACTGCGTCGAAGCGGATCTTTGCGTCTGCATCGCGACTACTGTCGGTAAGAACAACATGGCTGAACTGCCCGCCATTATCGATTTAGCCGAAAAAATCCATGCGGAACGCTTCACTTACTTTAACTTCATCCCGACAGGAAGGGGAAAAGCCCATTTTGACCAGGACCTCTCACCGCAGGAAAGAGAAGAAGTCATGCGTTACCTCCTAAATCGAATGTCAGCGGGCTGCAAAACCACCATCCTAGCCACGGCGCCCCAATTAGCTCGCGTCGCCTTGCAATGTCAGGGTCCAGCGGGAACAGACGAAGTCACCATGTCAATGGCTCACATGCAAACCGTCAAAGTCACAAAAAAAGCCGTCCCCCTTGGTGAATTCATCGGCGGATGCGGCGCAGGAAGACTATACTGCTCAATCTCACCAAAGGGCGATGTCCACCCATGTGTATTTTTGCCCGTGAACGTCGGGAACCTGAAGACAGAAAAGTTCCAGGACATCTGGCTAAACGCGCCGCTGTTCAAATCCTTCCGCAACCGAGCAAACCTTAAGGGAACCTGCGGCAAATGCAACTACAAATTCATCTGCGGCGGCTGCCGAGCACGTTCCGCAGCATACCACAGTGGAGACATGTTAAACGGCGACCCCGGATGCCTCCAAGGAGTGAAGTCAAAACATGCCTAACCCACACAAAGTCACGATTTACCGTGCAGGAGACGACGTAAACAGCATCGTCGCCCAAGCCGTCGCCGACTCAGGGTTACATGGAAAAAGAAAGATTTTCATAAAGCCAAACCTAAGCCACCCCGAATATTTGCCAGGCGTAGTAACAAGCCCACAGGTTATGCATCAACTCGTCGGGCTATTAAGAGATGGCAACAGCGAAGTTGTTGTAGGTGAATCCGACGGCTTTAACTATCCTTGCTGGACTGCGTTTGACAAAACAGGCATGCAGAAAGCCGTGGAATCCGCAGGCGGCAAAGCCATTAACCTCTCCGAAGACAAAGTCGTCGAAGTCAAATTCCCAGACGGTTGCCCCCTCAAACGGCTGTTTCTACCAAAAACTGTACTGGACGCTGATGCTGTTGTGGATTTGCCCTTGATGAAGACGCATGAGTTTATGGCTTACAGCGGCGCCATCAAAAACCTCTTCGGCTGCGTACCCAGCAACAAACGCATCTACCTTCACCCCTACCTGCCTGAAGTCATGTACCGACTCTACTCACTTTTCAAGCCGCAACTAACCATAATGGATGCACGAATCGGCATCGAGGGCAACGGACCCACCAAAGGGAAACCCGTCAAGATGGATTTGATGCTTGCCGGCAATGACGCTTTAACGGTGGACATAGTCGCCGCAAAAGTAATGATGTTGGATTGGAAAAAAACCTACCTTGGTTACATCGCCAACAAGACTGGCATGCGCGAGGAAAACGTCCGCATCGATGGTTTGCAGGTGGCTGAGGTTGCTCGCCGATTTGAGCCACCCAGAATCGATTTGCCCGTGAAGGCACAGATGATGATTTACCAACATGAATATCTAACAAAAGCGCTTTTCTGCTCACTAGACATAGTAAAGCTGTTTCAAAAGGTCACAATGGCTTATCGAGGAACACCTGTCGAAATTGGGTAACTAATGAATATTTTTTTGGTCCCTTTGGCTCCAGACTAACGCCTCAATCAACTACATACAGAATAATCTCCAATCGTTTGAAAAGCGCTATCCTTCATTTACTAGTGATGGATTAGGACAGATGCCTGGGGCGCACGCTGTCCTGGGTTCAAATCCCTCCCCGCCCGCCACAGACAACCCCCACCCGTTTTAGCTTAGAAAATTATTTGTGATTCCTAAAGAGTTTATTCCTTCCAAAAACAAACAAAGTCAAATCCAGCCTCTATAAATTGACGTGCCTCTTCTTCGGAATCCGCGATCCTTAAAATGAAATCGTCTTCCTTGAAATCAACCAGCTATGTGTAGTCACAGTATCTATTATGCTTCGGTGACGGAGCATTTGCATACACGTGAAAGAGTTCAAATCCCAGCAGCCCCACCAACTCAATAATTAGCCCTGACTTGATCTTAGCTTCGGGGAATTACTGTCAAGAAGGGTTCAGGCGCCATGTCTGTTGTTGCGTATACGGCTAATGCTATGCTCCAAAAGACGTCGTCGTGGGTGCCATTGGGGTGGCTGTATCCTATGTTGCCATCCTTGCGCAGTTGATATTTCTCAACGTTAAGTTCACTGCATATGTCACTTCGGTAAGGCTTCTCCCAAGTGAGTAATGGAAAGCGAAATTGTTGGTTTTGCATACGTTGTTTTAGTAGGCTTGCCATTTCGCTTTTGCGAGGGACACTAAAGTTGACGCCTTCAGCGTTGTCTATTCCTGCGTTTTCCATATCCTTGATGAGGCTTGGACCTTCTCGGGTAAAGTCGACGCGGATCTTCTGGAAGCCGCCCCACAGATCCTGCAGACGCTTAATGTAGCCTAAGACATGTGCGTGAGTGGTTGGATGCGGAAACAGCTTTTGATGCCTCAAATAAATCGTGTCGTCGACCATTTCCACGATGCTTAGCGACGTGTAGTCTCTGACTTGACCGATGTCTAAGCCCAAGAAAAACTCGCCGCTGCAACTTTTCTCTGTGTCGTATTCTTCGAGGTCTTGTCCGCAGTTCTTTTTAGTGCCAATACACGAAACAATCAAACTCTGAGCAAGCCACACATCTTCATCTTCCGCCCACTCAGCCTCCATCTCCCGACGCCAACGGCTTGGATCATCCCCAAACTGTTCCTTTATCCGCTCAATCATCTGCGCATTCAATGGACCGTTAGGTTCAAGTGCGGCCTCGTAGGAAAAGTGGTGTTTTGCATAGTTTGCGAATCTTTTGTGGTTGCACATTCTCCAAAACAGTGAGTCAGTGTTAAATGGGGTGCTGCTGGCTACGAGTTTGCCGTTTGTGGTTCCCAGGGTGTATAGGAGGGCGTCGTATAGGTCGTCGTCGCCTTGGGTGAAGTTGACTTCATCCCACCAGACACGGTGGAATGTGTTGCCTCGGGTGGTGTCGGGGTTGTTTGGGAAGGCTTCGATGAATGAGCCGTTTTCAAAGCTAATTCTTGTTTTCTGCACATGGCAGGTTCCTAGGGGCAGGTTGCGGCAAAATCCCGCTACACGTCGCAGGTTAAGCTTGGTTTGGCGCCAGCTCGGACCAATGAATGCAATGCTTAAGTCGCTGTTCTCGTAGGCATCCTGAAGCAGCAATGCTCCGATCGATGTGCTCTTGCCTGTCTGCCTTGGCCACCTAACCGCCAAAAACTGGCTTTCACGGTACAGTTTTGCGAGTTCCAACTGGTAGCCAAAGGGTTTGAGGCGGCAGATTTGCTGGAAGAACGCTGCCGTGTCACCCTTAACTGCTTCGACCCTTGCGTGTGTGGCTTGCTGGCGAATTCTGTATGCTTCGTCCAGGTTTTGCCAGTGCGATTGGATTTCTTGGGCGTTGAATCTGCGACGACTCTGCACATTACGGGTTTTTTTCGCTGGCAAGCCGTTTTTCTAACTCCAAGACTTTAGTTTCGAGCCCTCGGTAATCGACAAATTTAGCGAACAGTTCATTGTAGACTTTTACGCCATCAATAATCTTTGAGTTCCTTGCAACTTCAGCCCGGCTAATACCTGGCCTGCGCAATTCTACTATCGCAGCGTTCAAAACATGAAGCTGCTCCTCAATGGTAGGCAAAGGTGCATTCTCTTTGACTTGAGCCGCAAAGGCGTCAACCTCACTAGGCAAGCCAGAGGCAGAGCTAGCAGCGGGTTGATGATCTATAATTGGAACCTGAGAGGGGACATGACCAAGAGGTGCATGGTCGATAATGGGTTCAGGAGTTGATGCAACTGATGCAATTGATGCAACTGATACAGCAATAGTCGGGGAAACAGCTGCTGCATCAACTACAGACAAACCTAAATGGTACATCTTAGACCTCACAGAAACACGCGTCTTACCCATAACTCTAGAAATCTCGGCAATACCAACTCCCTCTGCGACGAGCTTTCGCAGTTGCCGCTCTTGCTCAATTGACCATAACTTACCCCTCAAACGCAAACCAACCAGATATCATAGCAGGAAGAATGCCCTTAAACATTATTACAATGGTTTTGTCAATTTTGCCAGTGTCTGGTCTGCCGGATAGGCACTTAGGATTATTCTAGCACTTTATCATAAACTTTCATGGCTTCTTTAACTACAATACGCCAATCCAACTGCTGCTCCACGGTCTGCCGCGCTTTTTTACCCATCTCTTGTGCCTCAGCGGGATTCTCGAGTAAGCGCAAGATTTTTTCGCTGAATTGCCGCGGGTTAAAGGGCTCAACCAAGTAGCCGTTTTTACCGCTGTCGATGGTTTCGGGAATGCCCCCCACGGTGGTGGTGACCACGGGCAAGCCTGTTGCCAATGCTTCCAACACGGCAAACGGGTGATGCTCATAGAAGGTGCTAAACGCGAAGACGTCTGCAGCTTGGTAGAGTTTTGGCAGTTCTCGATCGGGAGTGTAACCTGTGAAAACTATGTTGCCTCTGACTCCTAAACGCTCAGCGTGGGCGTTGAGTTTGTGCATTTCATCGCTTTGTCCTTTGCCGCTGATGATGAATTTGGCTTTTGGAAACTTCTTGATGATATCGGGCATGGATTCGATTAGGGTAAAGAGCCCTTTACGGGCATACAAACGCCCAACCGAGACGATGGCTAAGTCATCGGGGTTAAGCCCCATCGCCACCTTGACTTTTCTTTTGTCGACGGCTGGCTGGAACTTTTTAATGTCTACGCCGTTGTGGATAACTTGGATTTTGTGGGCTGGAATCTTGTAGTAGTTTGTGAGCTCCCATTTCGTGAAGTGACTGACCGCGATAATTTTTCTGGCTCTATGAATCATTCCTTCCTCGAAGAAACGTAAAAACCAGTTAAAACTCACAAGGAATTTTTCGTTAGCGTTTAAGCGGCTGTAGGGTTCGCCTCGTATGGCTTCAGCTTCCCCCTTCCAGGTGGAGTGAACAGTACAGACAAGGGTTTTTCCAAAGTTAGGTGGCACCGCAAAATTCGGAGTCAAAGGTAACTGGGGATGAGTAATGTCGATGTGGGCGGTGTCACGAAAGCTGTTTAATTTTCTGTTGCTGTTGGCGGCAAGCAGGAACGATTTTACAATGGGCATTTTGGGGATTTTTAAAAAAGACACATCAAGTTGAGGGTTAACTTGGATGTCTTGGGTTTGGTTTGAGCCCGTTACGATTTGGATTCGGTAGCCGTTTTTCATCAGTTCATTTGATAGATAATATACATATGCGCCTGTTCCTCCAGAGAGCGGCCAATACTCGGGAGAGATGAAACAGACTTTATGAGACATTACCTGTTCCTCCCAACCAAGTATCGAATTGCAGTTGAAACCGCACCTACAAACCACGCCACCGATCGCACATAATAGAGCACAACAAGCCTCATCGCAGACCAATCACTAAATTTCACCGATAACTTCACGGCTGAATAAACAAAATAAACAAAAACCGACAACAAGATTAAACCCGAAACAACCCACAACAATCGAATCAGTGGAATGATACCTAAAAGAAAAGATACAACCACAGCCAACAGCAAGATGGGCTGAATGTTCATACCTAAATCAGTGATTTCGTCACCTTTCGCTAAGTGCCCATGTTTAAAGTACAGTTTAAGCGTGTTCTTGCCATACTGCAACTGCTGACGATAGAACGCCTTCAACGTCGGGCGATTAAAATGGTAACATACTGCGGTAGGTTCATAAGCAATCTTGTAGCCTCTGCCACTCATACGAAACCCAAAATCAGTATCATATTGACTCGGCAACTTCTCGTCCCATCCACCAACTTCCTCGATGACTGATTTTTTAAGCAGCAAATTCATGGTTGCTATACGACCTGTATATTTGCCTATACGTCGGTAGCGGTTTTTGAGTTCATACCCGATGCTTCTTGCCCACGGATTATCAATGTTCCAAGTTTCAATGCTGCCACTAACACCAGCCACCTCGGACTCAGCTAGATGCGGAGTAACTTTCTTGAGCCAATCGGGTTCGACTTTAGCATCCGCATCGATAAATCCCAATATAGGATAGGCAACGATTTTCATCGCATAATTGTAAGCAGCTGGACAATTCAAACGAATAGATAAGACTTTAATGGGAAATTGCTGGGCGATTTTAATCGTGTTATCTTTACTTTCGCCGTCCATAACAATGACTTCAAAAGCATCTTTTGGATAATTCTGCGCTAAAATGGATTTGAGGCATTCTTCTATTGTGTCTTGGCTGTTATAAGATGCAACAATGATTGAAACTTTCACAGTTCCGTCTTCAGCCATTTGTTATCCCCTAAAACGAGCAAGCCAAATTGAGTATAAAATTTTTGAACCATCCCATAAAGGATCAACACCTGAGCGGCCATATGTGCGCTGCTCAAAGCTAATCGGCACTTCAGCTACCCTAAAGCCTGCTTTTGCCGTCTTAACTAGCATTTCCGATTCTATTTCATATTCGCGAGCGTAGAGCTTTAGCTTGTCGACAACTTCCCGTTTCATGGCGCGGAAGCCAGACTGGGAATCGGTGCTGGCTGTTCCAGTAAATAATTGAATTAGGAAATTGAAGATCCGTACACCAAATCGATTGAGTTTTCTTGCATCAACTCGTTTATGATTTAGGTATCTGGAACCTATCACCATATCTGCTTTATCTTGAAGAACAGGGGCCAAAACTTCAGCTAATTCTTCCGGTCGGTGGGACCCATCTGAGTCAATAGTGACTATGATGTCGCCTTTTGCTTGTGCGAACCCAGCGCGTAGAACATAGCCTTTGCCTAAATGCTGTTTCAGAGAAAAGAGCCTAACGCTATGTCTTTTTGCCACTTCAAAGGATCTATCATGTGACCGATCATCAACAACAATTATTTCAAAATCTAAGCCTTGTTGCTGCAGAGCTATTTTCGTGCGCTCAATGATGTTGCCGACTGTTTGCTCCTCATTATAAACAGGAATAACTACAGAGAGCTGCATGTTGCTTGGGCGCATTTGATTTTAAGAAGCCAATGGAAGAACTTATAAAGTTTGGCTACCCCAAACTTGTTAGCAACCCGAATGGGAAAGTCTGAATATACATGGAAACAGCAATGCAAACTAAAGTTGGAAGCGACCGTAAGGTCTGGTTTTCCATGTGGTTCTTGGGGGCAATCGTTACATTCGGCGTAGCCTTTTTCCCAATGTTTTACCGTTTGGTCGAAGGCAGAAACAGGCATTTCCACAGCGAGACCGAGTTTGACAAGCAGAGTTGCAGTTTACCTGAAGGCTCAAGGGAAGGAGCCACCTGTATTAAACGAACGAATCAAAGTGATGAATTCTAAGGTATGGGCAGCCAGTATAATTCTAGTTGTGCCCAGTTTTCATTATCTTGTATTTATTGTCTAAGGATTTGCGGATCCATGAAAGCAAACCAGGATGCTTTTCTTGCAGCTGCTCTGCCAGAACGAGTTTTTATGCCACAGACAATACCGATAAAAACATATGCAATAATTACCTTTGTTACGCTAGGCGTTGGGGTAGTATACTGGCTATACAAGGTAGTTAACTTGTACAACGCCCACTTTAAAGCACATTTACAAGTTGAAAAAGAAATAGTCAGGTTAATGGGGGAAAAGAAAACTGTCAAGCACATGTAAAAAAAGAAGGTTCGTTAGCCACGGAGGAGACATCTGGGGCTTTAGCAGAAAATACAACATTCCCCTAGAAGAAGTGCTTGAATTCAGCGGACCCATTAACTTTCTTGGACCTTCACCCAAAGCCTTGGAAGCTGTGAAAGAAAATGCCAAACTCATTCGTTACTACCCTGATCCAAACCCAGTTGAGTTTAAGGAACAAATCGCAAAGTACGTCGGCAACGAATGTCGAACCGGAAAACCTGCTATTAGGAAACGGCTCGATCGAACTTATCTACATGATTACTGAGATTCTGCCAAAAGGCTTCAAAGCGTTGATTCCTGTACCGTCATTTTCGGAATATGAGAAGGCAGCGCTTCGGGTTGGCGGGGAACCAGTGTTTATTCAGCTACCAGAAAACTTTGAGTTGGAAATAGACAAGATTAAGAAGGCAGTTACCGACGACACCAAAATTATTTGCATCTGCAACCCACACAGTCCTTCGGGCACTCTCTACAGCAAGGAAAAACTTTTAGATCTTGTTAAATTCTGCAACAAGAAAGACATCATCTTCAGCGTAGACGAGAACTATATCGAGTTTGCTGATAAAAGCTTGGACAATACGTTGGCTGGGATGGTGAAGGATTACGAGAACCTCTTCGTTATCCGCTCTGTCACAAAGTTCTATGGCATGGCTGGAATCCGATTTGGCTATGCAGTTGCCGCGGGAAACCTTATCGACAAGCTGCAGACGACGCGCTTGCCATGGAGCATCAACGGCTTAGCTTGTCAAGTGACGATGGCAGCCATTAACGACCTACAATTCATTACATAACACAAAAGAAACAATCGCTAAAAACCGCGAAGCCCTCGCTCAAAGCTTTGAGTGAAATCGAAGGGTTACACGTCTACCCTTCGGTGACCAACTTTCTGCTAGTAAAAATCACAAGCTCCAAAATCACATCCACCATGCTCAAAGAATTATTGGCTCAGGAACGCATCCTAATCCGAGACTGTTGCACCTTCATGGGCTTAGACGACCACTACTTCCGTGTTACAGTCCGCTCAGCCAAAGACAACCAAACCCTCACAGAAACAATAAAAAAAATATTTAGCAAGAACTAATTGTTTTGATTCTTTTCAATTGCCAAAACAGTTATCAAAATAACTCGACCACATCAGCACTGTATTCCGTTAAAGCTATAAACTTCGCAATCATCAAAAGGAACAACACATCCTTCTCACAGAGGCAAAACCGTGCCCGCCCAACCTAAAACCAGGGAATCTAAACCCAAGACAGAGAACAATTCAGTCCTACTCATGACCACCGCGCCGCCTGAAAACGGTGCTTGGTATCTTGGCAAACGATTGCCTCCTATCGGATTGATGTACGTTGCCGCTGCACTTGAAAAAGCAGGCTTCAAAGTGCAGATGCTCGACAACTACCTTATGAAAAAATCCACTGATGAAATCAAGCAATTAATCACGCAGATTAACCCTGGAATCGTGGGGATAACCTGCGGTTCAGCCACATATCCGCGGTGTGTAGAAACAGCGAAAGCCATCAAACAGGTAAAATCCGACTGCAAGATTGTGGTGGGTGGATGGCATGCCTCTTACATGCCCGACAGCTTGCTGGGTAACCCCGAAATCGACTATGTCGTCATGGGCGAGGGCGAACGTGCAATCACAGAACTCGCAATAACAATAATGAGCGGCAACGAGAAAGCCTCCGCAGCCATCGCGGGCGTCGCAGTCAAGCGCAATGGTGAAAACATCAAGAACCCACCAAAATACATCGAGAATATGGATGAAATCCCTTATCCAGCAAGGCACCTATTGCCACTTGAACTCTACGACCGAACAATCGAGTACTTGGACGCTAAACCCGCCGACGTAATGAGCATCTCAAGAGGCTGCGTCTACAACTGCGGCTTCTGCGAAACCCGCAAACTATGGGGAAACATCTGCAGAGGCTTCAGCCCACAAAGGGTCATAGGCGAAATCCAAGACCTCCAGAGCAGATACGGAACGAAAGGAATCTATTTTATCAACGACAACTTTACACTGCGAAAAAAAGAAACCGCTGAACTCTGCAACTTGATGCTTGAGAACAAGCTGGATTTGGAATGGGTCTGCGACACGCGCGTGGACCTCGTTAACGATGAGCTTCTATCGTTGATGAGCAAAGCGGGTTGCAAGACCATCTGGTTTGGAGTAGAATCCGCATCGCAAAAAATTCTGAAACGCATTGGCAGAAACACCACGCCCCAAGAAGTGGAAACCGCGTTTAAACTATGCAGAAAAAACGGCATAAAAACAGCGTGTTCCTTCATGCTAGGCTTACCAGATGAGACGTTAAAAGATATGGAAGATTCCCTCAAATTCGCCAAGAAACTTAACCCTGACTGGTGCCAATTCAACACCTTCATCGCCTACCCCGACAGCAGACTCTACAACGAGCTTCTCGACAAGGGCAACTACGTGAAGTTGGATGAGTTCTTGCTGAGCGTAAAAACCGATGAGTTCGACTACGACTCGCTCATGATGGTTCAACGCGATTCTTCAAGGAGTTCCACATGACGCCTAAACAGATACTGAAAAGAATCCGCCGTGAAGGCGCAGTAAACTTTGCAAAGCGCAGGCTAATGGGCGGAACAAGGAAGAGCACAGGAGTCGCTTAAGAGGAATTGTTTTGCAGAAGAGAAGGCTTGGCAGAACAAACCTTCAAGTCTCAATTGTGGGTTTTGGCGGAACATGGATATCTGAATTATCCGTACCTGAAGCGGTTGGCGTCGTTAAGAGAGCTTTTGATTTGGGTATAAATTATTTTGATACTGCCAAGCTGGATGGAGACAGCGAAGAAAAAATTGGCTACGCTCTGCAAGAAGTCAGAGACCAATGCATCATCGCAACGAAAACTGGTTCTAGGACAAAAAAAGAATCGCTCGAAGACTTCAAATGTAGCCTAAAACGGCTAAAAACCAATAAACTGGATATTATTCAGCTCCATGGAATAGATGACGAAAAAACTCTTTTTAAAGCCATGAGCGCGGATGGTTCGCTGCAAACCTGCAAGGAAGCACGCAAACATGGGGCTTGTGGATTTTATCGGTATAACAGGGCATAAACCAAGGGTTTTGGTTAAAGCTGTTGAGAGCGGCGAATTTGATACTGTTTTAGTTCCTCTTAATGTTGTGACTAGGCAAGCTTTGGAGGAACTATTGCCAACTGCGAAAGCGCATGATGTCGGTGTTGTCGTGATGAAACCGCTGTCTGCAAAAACCTCTACTCTAATTACTTGTCTTTACAGTCCTTCGCTTTCGTTGATTTCAGATGAACCAGAACTCAAAACCCTATTAGGAAAAAACAGCGATACTATGGTTAACAACGCTTTGAAATACGTCCTATCTCAAGATATAGCAACTGTTATCCCAGGCTTAAAATCCATCCACGAAGTTGAAACCGCGACTCAAGCTGCCAAAAAATACACTGGGTTAACAGATCGAGAAAAAAATCGTTTCAGTTTTAACTTAGGAGCAAAATACTGTCGAGACTGCGGACAATGCCTACCTTGCCCCCAAAATATCAACATCGCAGCCATCCTAAGGTTTCAGACGCTCTATGAAGTCTTTAGGTTGAAGGTTTGGGCTAAAAAACTCTATAATGGATTGGACGTAAAAGTCGATAAGTGTACAGAATGCGGTATTTGCGAACCTAAATGCCCTTACAAACTATCCATCGCAAGTACGCTCAAGAAAGCTGATTCCGAATTCCACTAAAAATAGTATTTGCAAGTTGGTTGTATTCCACAACCTAAACGTTCTCATCCATTTACTTAACGAAAAAAGTCATTTTTTGGCAATCCAATAACTCATTTCTGGACTACACAAAAGCCTATAAATCGGGTACAACGGGTTTGGAATCCAAGTAGCTTGTTGGTAGTAATCTGTTTCTTTATAAAACTCATATCCCTCATCTTTAAAAACTTGGGCTATGGCTTGATGGTTTAGAGCATGTTCTCTTTTATGCCAATAATCCGACATTGTGTAATCGATTGTGGGAACTTTTAAACCGATTAGACCGAAATATAAGCTATTGATAATTGGATTAGAATGAAAATAAAGGTCTTTTACAAAGCTGGCGAATTTGTTTAATTCGTTTTTCCAATAGAAAGGCGACGCTTCATGATCTATATACATTAATCCGCCCTTCTTTAGGAAACTAGAAAAGAACTCGGAGTGCTCCAAGATAATCTGGCAAGTGATGCAGCACAGAATAGAATGCTATGAGGTCAAAGTTGCCTTTGCCAAAACTTAGGTTTTCAATAGGCGCGTTAATAACCGTCAATTTGCCAGGTAAGTAGGAGGCATACTTGTTCTTCAGTATCATGCACATTTCCGGCGAAATATCAGTCGCTGTCACGTTATAGCCCATTTGCAATAATTTACCAGTTAAGTTGCCAGTGCCAGCACCAACATCAAGCGCGTTCCTCTGGTTGCTTGAGATTTGTTTATCGATTTTTTTAAGTTTGGCTTCTACTCTTTTTTGTTCTTGTCTGCTGTAAACTTCTGGATGTAACAGTTCATAGTGTTGAGCTTCGATGCGGTGAACTGTAAGGTTTGCTTGGTGAATTTGTTCGTTGAAAGTTGAATCTGCTTGCAATTATTTTGGCGCCTCGTTTAGGGAGAGTTCTAGTTGTGAGTTATGGTATTTTCAAATTAATATATAGTATGAAAATTCAGTTTGAGATTTAAATCAAAAAAATTAAAAGAGGAAGTGGTTTTATCCACTTTGGGTTTTTATGGTCGTTTCCTGAGAGCTAGGATAATTACAACGCCAATAAAAGCTACGAAAACAAAAGCCCAGCGATTGCGGGTACCGCTGGGTTACCATAGTAGTCAGGTGCACCCTTGACTCATGTAGTCCAGAAGCCACAAAGTGTAGTATAATAATGAATTCTTTTGCAGAAAGTATCTAAGTAAGATTTATTTATCATTATGTAGTAGGTCTTCCATTTCAGGCTAAAGTGAAATTGTTTGGAAAGTCCAAAAATTGATTTAACTGATGCTAAGATTCTAAGAATGTTATTGAAAGAATCGCGAACCAGTTTTACCGATATGGCGAAAGAGTGCAAGATAACGGTTGGCGCAGTTAGAATGCGCTATAAGCGTCTTTGCAAAGATGGCATAATTAACGGGGAAGTGACTCTCATTAATCCTCATTGTCTAGGTTACCGCCACATAGTTGATTTGGAAATCATAGCCAATGCTGAGAGTGAAAAGCAGGTCGCTACTTTTTTAGAAAGCAAACCCCACATTTCCCAAGTTTTTAGTCATTCGGGTAGTTTTTTCGGTAAAGTTGCTTTACGTGATCTCAACAAGCTTTCAAAAATCGTTGAAGATTTGGAGACAAACCACCAAATTAAACACGTAGACACATTAATTTGGTCTGAAGCAGTGAACATAGAATTTCCTCTAAATTTAATCATCAAACCGCTCAAACAAGACAATTACCAAAAAATTGAAAGATCAGATTTAACCGATCTCGATCAAAAACCAATTGAAGTAGACGAGATCGATAGGAAGATTGCGTTAATTCTATGCAGAAAGTCTCGGACACCCTTTAGAAAAATTGCTATGCAGCTTGATATATCAACAAAAACTGTAATTCAACGTTACAAAAAACTTAGAGAGACTCTGTTTACACGTTCCACAATAACTCTTGACCTTAACAAGCTCGGGTACAAGACTATGGCAAATCTTTACATAAAAGTCACGAACCGAAGCAAAATGAATGAAATCTATGGACAACTACTTCAGATACCAAACGTAATAGTTATTATAAGACTCGTAGGCAACTTCGACTTATACGTTGCAGTTGTTCTGGAAGATTTCGACAATTTGTTTAAAACAAGAGAACTAATAGGCAAAATCAATTATATCGAAGAACCGCATGAGTTTTTAGTTCCTTCACCACCTTCTTGGCCCTTTAACTTGTTCCCTTCATTGTTGGAAAACGAAAATATGCCCAAGCACTGGAACGCTAACTAATTTTGAACTCTCCATCGGTCAGTTAATTTTTGGGCATTTAAACTTTTTCAGTTTTTTAACACTTTGAGCGAAAAGTTTAAGCATCAAACATGGTCTTTTTGAAGAATAAATGTGAAGTTGAATGAAGCCTCACGTAACCTTAGTTAACCCTGCTGCCCCTGTTGATGCAGCTATGCACATGCCCTTTGCGCTGTTGGGTTTGGGGTATTTGGCGGCTGTTTTAGAGGAAAATAAGTACCAAGTGGACGTCATCGATTGTCAGGTACTGAAACTTTCGCTTGAAGATTTCAAGAGCGAAATTAGCAAGCGTCAGCCAGATATTGTTGGGGTAACTTCATCGACGTTAACTTATCAAACGGCTTTGAAGCTTGTTAAAATAGCCAGGGAAGCTTGCCCTAATTGCCTAACAATTGCGGGTGGTTCTCACGTCACTTTTTGGGATGACCATGCACTTGAAGAATGCCCAGAACTCGACATCATTGTTAGACGTGAAGGTGAAAACACTGTACTTGAATTGGTGCAGCGGATCGAAGCAGGGAAAAGCTACAGTGACGTTTTAGGTACAACTTGTCGAAAAGACGGAAAAATTGTAAGAAATCCAGATAGACCCTACATTGAGGATTTAGATAACCTGCCGTTTCCAGCGCGTCACCTTTGGCCCATGGAGAAATTCCGCGAACTAGAAGACATCCTTTACTTGGCAACTAGCCGAGGCTGCGTTTACTGGTGTGAATTCTGCACAACAGTTAGAATGCATGGGCGAAAGTATCGAATGCGAAGCCCTAAAAATGTGGTTGATGAATTGGAGTTTCTGCACAAAAAGTACGGCGTGAAGAAATTTACGTTCTGCGACGATGCTTTTACCGTAGATCAGCCGAGGACTGAAGCGCTCTGCAATGAAATTCTTCATCGGGGCTTGAAAATTGAATGGAACTGCGGCACACGGGTTGACATGTTAACCCAAGAGCTGTTGGCTAAGATGAAGATTTCCGGGTGTGTTTCTGTCTGGTTTGGCGTGGAATCGGGAACTCAACAAGTTCTGGATGCAATGAAAAAAGGCATTTCTCCCGAATTAACCATGAAAGTTTTAGGTTGGGTACGTGAGGCAGGTTTGATGCCTGTTCCAAACGTTATTCTTGGTTTCCCAGGTGAAACTAAAGAGAGCGCGTGGAAAACCATAAAGTTCGTGGAAAAAATTGCTCCAGACGCTGTGGGATTCTACAATGTAGCGACTCCTTTTCCAGGCACACCAATGTATGATTTGGTGAAGGAGAAGGGTTGGCTTAGAGTAACTGACTTTGATATGTACGATACTACCAAACCGATTTTTGAGACACCGCAGCTCAACATGAAGGAACTAGGCAAGCTACGAGAAGGCGCGTTCCACCATTATTACCTGCGCAGAGCTTATTTCTTTGATAAAAGAAGACGATTTAGGCTTGTCTACAGCGCTGGTTGTTGGCATACATTTTGCAGCGAATATCAAGCTTAAATTAAGAAGAAAATAAGCTTCTCATTTCTTTGTTTTTTTTAGCCAAATAAAACCACTTTTAGTTCTACCTAAAGAACAGAATTTTCAAAGTTGTAACACTTAGCTAGTAGATGTTTTAAAGTTTCGTTTTCTTTCTAAATTGTAAAGCCTGAACCAGAAAGATTGCTGCAGCAACAATCGTTACTATTGTTAAAAGCCAAAATGACTCTTCAACAGGTGCACCTACAATCATGTGGGGAGCTAAAACTGCAATTTCTGCAATTAGAACGCCTACAAAAATAAATCCGAAGATGGCAAAGCTTGGGATGAGGGTTTTTCCTAACCATACATATCCTTTCATACCCAACTTTTCCTTAACAACGTAATTGCTGTATGTGTCTTTAACGACTAATCCTAAATCTATGAGTTTTTGGAGGTTTCTATAGGCGACGCTTGGGCTACTGAGATTAGCTCCACGCATCAAGTCTCGTGGTCCAATGGGTTTGCCGACTTTGACTAAATAGAGGTATGTTTGGAAGGTTGTTGCGTTTAGTTCTTCCTCGGGCTCCAAGTAGACACCACTCTTCAATTAGCGTTGTTAGCCCTTAAAAAACCAAGCTATTTTCATACTAAATAACAACTCTTTCTATTGCATAATATGTCTGGAAAAATTTTCCCCAATCTGAGAAATAGACTTATCTCTTGCTATTTTCTAAAAAAATAAAAGAGGAAGTGGTTTTATCCACTTTGGGTTTTTATGGGCGTTTCCTGAGAACCAGGATAATGACAACGCCGATTATAGCTACGAAGACAAACAACCCTGCGATTGCGGGAACGAAAGTATAGGTCAGCGTTTGATGGTGCTGGCTCGGTGTTGGTGCTAGCTGTTGGGTGTGCTGCCATTACGTTGAATGCGGTTGTTGCAGATGCTGGCCAGTAACCGTTAGTGCCTGCGAATGTAGCGACAACTTGGTATGTGCCTGAAATGTCAGGAGTCCAAACTAAGTTATATTTACCTGTTGCGTCGGTTGTTGTTGTGCCTATGCTTCGATAGTTGCCGTTTGAGTCAAGTACGCTTATGTCAACTGTTACGCCTAAGAAGTTGCTGGGTAATGGTTTTTGCTGGTATAGATATCCCATCCAGTCGCCCATGATCTGATCAGTTGCGAATGGAACACCGTTTGCAAAGCGTGATGTTAGCTGATTTTGGTTTGTGCCAGATGAAATGTCTGTAAGTGTGCCTGCGATGACTACTGGTTGGCTTGATGCTGCTGCGAGGTTTGGTGCTGTTACTGTCATTGTGGTTGGTCCTCTGCCTAAGGTGTAGATTTGGTTGTCAATGCCGTTGAAGAAGTTAGTATATCCGTCTGCGATTGCATAGCTGACTGCACCGAATTCGCCTGTGTAGTCATTGATAGTCCAGAGTTCTGCTCCGTTGCTCGCGTTGATTGCGCGTGTGAATGAACCTTTGAAGATTGGTGTTTCTATTGTGTGCTCTGTTACTGCGATGTATATTACTCCATCATCAAGTCCGTGACCACCGACAGCTTGAATGAAGCCTGGGTAGTAACCTGGTGCTTGATAACCACTGTCAGTGTTGTTACCTGCAACGCCGCCGTTGCCGTAAGTCCAGTCAAGATTTCCAGTCTTCAAATCATAACAGTAGAGTATTCCACCGTAAGCGTAGCTGTATAGTTTGCCGAATGCAAGTTGGCTGGCGATGTATGGGTATATTGGGTTGCCGAAGTAGTCGAGTGCTGTTTGTGATGGTGATGGACCCCAAGCTGTTGAGCCATCAGACACCTTGTATGCGATGAAGTTTCTAGTTTCTTTGATTCCTTCAGCGAAGATACCGACTGTTGGATCCAATCCACCGTAGGTGATGCTTCTATCCATTGGTACGTTAATTGTTCTCCACCATAGTACTTGACCGAATGTTCCAGATTTCGGGTTGATGTCGACTTTGAAGTATGTGTAGTTTGCGTTAACTAATGAGCCGTCAGCGTTTGTTTGTCCAGTCAATGATGGATACGAACCGTTTCGTAAAATCATGTAGTCGCCGTAAATTGCATTAAGTACTGTAGGTGTTGAGGACATTGTGTTGCGCCATGATCCAATGGAAACGTTCCAGCTAAAGCGATTTTGTAAGTTTGAGCTGTCAAAGATGCTGCCGTTGACTACTGATGATGATGTTGTGCTTGGGGGAGTTGATATAGCGCTACCTGGTGCTGTACCAGTTGGGCTGGTTGCATTGATTAGGTCGGGTGAGTTACCTGACTGTGTCGTGCCTGGACGGAAGAATGTTCCTGACCATAGTAGAGTTGAGTTCCATAAGGCTAAGTTGTAGTTTGGATTTGTAGTGTTGCCTTGGTTTGTTATGACATATCTTAATTGTTCTCCGTTTGGACCTTGTACTGTGGTGCCTGTGGGAACGCCTGTTACGTTGAATAGTTGATCGCCTGTGTCCGCGTCAAAGACTCTGGCAAAGTTGTTGGTGCATAAGAGTGCTGGGTAAACACCATGTTGGTTGCCGTTTTGAAGGTCCCAGATCATTGCAAAGTTTATGACTGGTACATCAGCACGCTGCCAGATGACTTGCCCAGTTCGCAGATCAAGACATGTGGTTGGTCCGGCATTGGAGCCTCTGAATGATAGGGGTGGATTGTAGTAAAGATGACCGTTGACAATTATTGGGTTGGTGTATCGTTGGCTGTAAGCAGAACCTTCAAAGTATGTGTCGCCTTGAATTTCAAAGTTGCCTCCTCCGACGACTCCTCCTGATTGAATCGATTTTGTCCACATTATGTGGCTTGTGAGAGAACCAACTGCGTCACCTGGATACCTTTGGACGAGTGATGACATGCCTATGCCTGTAATGGTGCCAGCGCTTACTGCTGAATTAACTGGTGAACCTGTGCCTAACCAGTTGGACGAAATTTTCCACCAGTAGGGGTTCTCACCGTAGATTGGTCTAGTCCAGTATTCAGTTGGAAGAGGATAACTGTCAGGGTAAGTTGTTATTGGGTCTTGTTGAACAACAAGTGTGGTGGTTGCAGTACTTGGCAGATAAATGTCGCCAAGGTTTGCAGAACCAACTGGTTGGTCAACTCCGCCAACAGCTAGTGTTTGTCCACCGTAGACGAAAGTAATATTGTATGTACCAACTTCATCAGGGGTATATGAAATGGTTTGGGCCCCAGTTGTGTCAAAGATAGTGTCATAGTGCTTTACCTCGGTTTTGCCGGAAGGTGCTACGAAAGTAACAGTGTAATTATGGAATCTGTATGTATTTAATTCAGATGACCCTGGTGGAGGCGCGTTTCCTAGAAATGCGTACACTACAACTGTTTGACCCACGCCAGTAGTATGAGGCAAGGCCTCTACAAGAGCGTAAGTTTTAATCTGCCATGGAGGCGTATGTGCATTGGCACTGGGTAATAATAGCATTGATGCTCCCATTGAAATGATTAAGAATATAGCAATCGAAATAGCTGCTGTTTTACTTCTAAAAAATTGCAATTTTTCTTTTCTCCTTAAATTTATGCGCAATTACAAGTACTCTTTGCCTAATATACCTGTTGCAAAAAAGTATGGTAAAATAATTAATTCATATAAAAATAAAAGCTATAATCGCATAGAAATCAACAAAAAATAGTTGTGAAAAAAAGAGATCAATTGAAAATATGTTTAAGACCGCATTACCGTAATTAATATTAACTGTTTACTTGAAGTATTCGAAAGCGGGCTTGGGTACTCATGGAGCTAAACCTCATTAATGCACTATTTGCAATCGCCATATTGGTTACAGCTATCCTGTTAGATTTAGTTCTTGGCGACCCGTCACCTAACTACCCAGACAAGTGGGTGTTCAAGTTGCACCCAACCGTGCTGATGGGTAAATTTACAAAGAAAATCGAGCCATACTTCAAAAATCCAAAATCAAAAATGGAAAAGTCCCTGGGAGTTTTATTGGGTTTAACGGTAATTGCCACGTTTGCATTGCCAGTCTTTCTTGGTCTATGGGCAATTTACAAATTCATTCCTTTTTACATAAACATCTTGGTATACGGTTTCATCGCCGTAATCTTATTAAAAATGACAATTTGCATTAAACTGGAAACAAATTGGGCAAAAGCCGCTGCCAAAGCCATCGACGAAAGCAATTTACCCGAAGCAAAAAAATACAGCCACTTCTCAAGAAGAGAATCCAAAGACCTAAACGGCGCTCAAATGGGAAGCGCAGTCATCGAATCTATGTCAGAAAACCTAATAGACTTCAAACTCTCCCCCATGATGGCCTTCGCCTTATTCGGCGTTACGGGAGCCATAGCTTTTCGAGCAATCAACACACTTGATGGCATGGTTGGCTTCAAAACAAAAGAACACATTAACACTGGATGGTTTAGCGCAAACCTCGACAATTTCGTCAATTTCATACCCACAAGGCTAACTGCACTATTCATGATAGTTTCGGCGGCAATTCTTCGTTTGGATGCAGCTAACGCTTGGAGAATCGCTTGCCGAGACCACAAAAAAACTCCCAGTCGCAACCATGGGTGGCCAATGGCTGCGGTGGCTGGCGCACTTAGGATTCAGCTGGAAAAACCCGGACAATACATCCTCGGAGATGCGCAGGAGCCTTTGACAGGCGAGAAGATTTTGGGAGCACTACGAATCCGCGATGTCACAATTATCCTTTGGGGATTGCTTTGTGTCGCTGTCCTAGTATTGGTGCGGCTTTTCTGGTTCATCCCAATTTAGTGCAAAGTTTTAATCAAAGAAGAGGGGTATTTCTGAGACAGAAGTGCCTCTTGCATGCGTGTTTGCCTTATTAACCCGCCAAGGATTCAGCCTAAAGTCTGGGGGAAGCCTAACGTTTTTCCACCAATCGTTATGGCGACAGTGGCAGCGGTTCTAGAAAAGAAACATGCTGTCAGCATTATTGATGCGCCAACTGAGGGTTGGGAGAACCTTGAGGAGTTGGATGAATCCAAGTATCGTGTGGGTTTGAGTGCAGAAACAATTGCAAAGCGAATTGCAGATTTTAAGCCTGATATGGTTGCGATTGAGATTCCCTTTTCAGGCTGGTCCAAAACCGCCTTTGAAGTTGTATCCATTGCAAAAAAAGTAAACAAGGACATCACGGTTGTGTTGTTTGGGCTTCATCCATCTTCACGTCCGGAAGCTTGCCTAGAAAACGCCGATGTTGATTTTGTTGTTATTGGGGAACCCGAGAACACGGTTTCGGAGTTGGTTGAGTTGTTGGAATTGGGAAAGCATGATTTCAAGGGTATTGCCGGGTTGGGTTTTAAGGAAAATGCAAAAGGTATCATGAATGCCAAACGTGCGATAATCGAGAATTTGGATTCTCTACCCTTTCCTGCAAGACACCTATTACCAATGAACATTTACGCTGAAGCCGTTAAACAGAACCCTTTACGTGGTGAAATTAACAAGCCTTACACAATAGTGATTACAAGTAGGGGGTGCCCTTACAACTGTGTTTTCTGCTCCAATTGTATAGTCTGGGGTAAACAATGGCGTCCACGAAGCCCAAAAAATGTGGTTGACGAATTAGAGCAGATTATCAAGACATTCGGTATTGAGCAGGTTGATTTTTCTGACGACAACATGACTTTGGATAAGCAACGGATGGTTGAAATCTGCGATTTGATCGTTGAGAGAGGTTTGAGGTTTGAGTGGTTTACGCCTAACGGCATCAGAGCAGATTCTCTTGATGAGGCATTGCTCCGCAAGATGAAGGCGGCGGGTTGCAAAAAAATCCGCATAGCACCCGAATCAGGAGTACAACACATCGTAAACGATGTTATCAAAAAAAACCAAGACCTCAAAGCCGTTGAACAAGCGGTGATTCTATCCAAGAAAGTCGGCATCAAAGTTGGTTGCTTTTTCGTAATCGGCTTAATCGGCGAGACCAAAGCAGACATCGAAAAAACTATTGAGTTTGCCTACAAGCTTCGTGGTTTAGGTGCTGACACATTCATCTTCAGCATCGCCATGCCACTTTACGGCACAGCATTCTATGAGCAAGCAAAGGAAGGCGGCTTTCTCCGAGAGGGTTTTTGCGACTTTGCATTAGCGGCAACGGAACCGCAGGTTGAAACGCCCCAGTGGTCGGCGAGGGATTTGCAGGAGTTATGCATGAAAGCGAATTTGGTTAATCCGACGTTTACTCGGGAAAAGTTTTGCGGGCGATGAAGCATCCGCTGAAGACAACGAAAATGCTGCTGAAGAAGAAATGATAATCAATGCATTTTAGAAAAAGTAGAAGTTAAACAATCAATATCTTTCCATCTATTATAGTAAATTCAGTCTTTATGTCCTTGATTTTCTCGGGTTCAACTGCCATCGGGTCATCTGATAGAACTGTTAAATCGGCTAGTTTGCCCTCTTCAATTGATCCCTTAACATTTTCCTCACCTGACGAATAGGCAGCATCCAAAGTGTACATTCGCAGAGCTTCTTCAACGCTTAATCGCTGGTCAGGAAACTCTGTTCGCAATACAACTTCTTGGATTCCGAGCAGCGGGCTTAAGGGTTCCATGGGGCAATCAGAACCGCCAGCAACCTTCACGCCTTCGTCAAGAAGCGTTTTGAGCGGATGCAGCCACTTTGCTCGTTCCAAGCCGAGTCGTTGTTTGGCTGACCAAACCGAAAATTCCGTTGAGATAACTTTCGGCTGAATCGAAACCACAACTTCCTGTTTTTTAAGGCGATGAATTAAGTCCTTGTTTAGGACAGCCGCTTGCTCGATGCGGAAGCGAACGTTGTCTTTTTGTGTTTGCTCAATAACTTTTAGTGCCACATCGATTGCTTTGTCGCCCATTGCAAGTATAATAGGCTGAACTCCGGCGGCTAACACTTTGGCAACTGAAGCCATCAACTCTTCCTCGGTGCAAAGCAGTTTGCCACTGTTTTTTGGCTCGTCATTGTAGGGTTCAAACAATGCAGCTTCTTTGGAATCCAAGTACCCGTCCGCGGCAATCGTGGCGCCACCAACTCGCAACACCGAAACATTGTTGGTCTTGAAACCGACTGTTTTCTCTAAGAGCTCTTGCGGAACAACAACGTTAACCCTAAAAGGCAACCTTCCAAATGCATTCAAATTTTGGATAATCTCAAGCTCAACTTCTGACAAGACTAACCAATGTACACTGGTTATGCCAGCCGCGGAGATTTTTTGGCAAGCCATTGCTGTTGCCTCTAAAAGTTCAGCGGCTGTGGGTTCGGGGACAGCGTTCCAAATTAGGTTGGTTGCACTGTCACGAAAAATACCCGTCAGTTTACCCGTTGCTGGATTTTTTTCAATGATACCCCCTTTAGACAGCAGGGTTTGCTCTGTTACACCTGCCATTTCAAGGGCTTTAGTGTTTACTGCACAAATCATTGCGGTCTCGTGGTAGAGGATAACTGGATTGTTTGGTGTAGACTCATCTAAGTCTGAAGTTTTTGGCATTCGTTTTTCTTTGAAGCGGTCCTGATTCCATCCGCGCCCAACAATCCACTTTCCCGCAGGTGTTTGCCTAGCTTTTTCTTTAAGTATACTTTGAAGCTCGCTGATGGATTGTGCCGTGGTTAAGTCAAGCCACATTAGGCATCGTCCAAAGTCTGCAACATGGATGTGTGTGTCGATTAAACCTGGAATGACTGTTTTTCCTTTAAAGTTCAAGACTTTTATTTTTTCGTTGATTAATTGGCTTATTTGTTTGTTGGTTCCAACTCTGACTATTTTGTTTTTGTTGATAAAGAGAGCTTGGGCTGTAGGCTGGTTTGGGTTCATTGTTCGAATATTAGCGTTAATAATTGCCAAGGCCGCTGACAAATACCAAAGTTCTCCAGTTATTGCCGATGCTAATGGGCTAGTTGATCCTTGAAGTAAAAAGCCTTGTGCTCCACGTCAACTTCGAAGAAAAACCAGTTTTGGCTGAACTGCAAAACACATAATAGTTCCATCAACCGTTTGGGAATACTAAATCGGGGAACCAACGTGAAAGCCCACGTAGCACTTGTAAATCCACCATACCCAGTTGAAGCGCCGCAAGCCATCTTCCTGCCACTTGGCATCAGCTACTTGACAGCGGTGCTTGAAGAGAAGGGGTACAAAGTGGACGTGGTTGATTGCCAAACTACACATCCCACCCAAAAAGAGCTTGAAGACAAATTTAGGAGCTTAAACCCCGACATAGTCGGCGTCACTTCCGCTACACTCACTTACAATCCAGCACTCGACATCTTAAAAGCGGCAAAAGCAGCCCTTCCCAAAGCCGTCACAATGATAGGTGGACCACACGTAACAGTTATGGATGAGCAAGTTTTCACCGAGAGCCAAAATGTCGACATTGTCGTACGCAGCGAAGGTGAACAAACAATGCTGGAACTTGCAAGCTTAGTTTCCGAGGGCAACCTTAAAAACCTCAATCAAGTTGCAGGGATAACTTTTCAAAGTAATGGCAAAGTTATCCGCAACCCCGACCGCCCATTCATGCAGGATATTGATTCCCTTCCTTATCCAGCACACAAACACTTTGATGTAGGCAAATACAAAATTCTTGACAAAACTTACTTACCTATAATTACTAGTCGAGGCTGTCCATTTAGCTGTGCCTTTTGTGCAGGATACAAAATGTGCGGTAGAGGCTTCCGAGGTAGAAGCCCAAAGAAAGTCGTTGACGAACTAGAATGGTTAAGAGACGAATTTGGAGGAGGCGCGTTTGCCTTTTATGATGACACTTTCACATTTGACGTGAACAGGGCAATTGCTATTTGCGATGAAATGAAAAAACGCAAATTTGATTTGCCGTGGGATTGCAGAACAAGAGTCGACAAAGTCTCCAAAGAACTGTTAACCAAGCTGAGAAGTTCAGGTTGTCAACTTGTCCACTTCGGCGTTGAATCGGGGAGCCAACAAATGTTGAATTTGATGCGTAAAGGCACCACTGTTGAGCAGAATGCCCAAGCCATAAAGTGGGCAAAAGAAGCAGGAATTTCCGTTGCAATATCGCTTGTCATTGGCTATCCAACTGAAACATCTGAGCAATTACAGCAGACAATTGATTTCATCTATAAAACAAAACCAGACTACGTCTACATGTGTGAAGCAGTTCCTTACCCAGGCACAGAACTTTATGATTTTGCCAAAAACCTAGGCTTAGAATTAGCAAAAGACTGGAGCTTATATCACGAACAAACTCAAGTCTTCCAAAACACTCTCTTGCCGCTCGAAAAGTTGAATCTGACAAAAAAAGACTTCTACGACCATTATTTGTCCCCAACCTTTTACCTGCGAAAGAAGCTGAAGGGAGACTTCTACAGCCAAATCATGGCACGAAGCGCCTTAAACCATATTGTAGCAAACAACAGCTTCGCACGATGGATCCTTAGAAAGCTTTATCACCCCAAAAAAAGCCCCGGCGGACACAGCACCCCGAGTAAACAACAAGGAACCTAAAGCTATGTTTTCCCTTGCAGGCATAAAGTACCTACTCACCCACCCACATCAACTTAGATGGGTTATCACAAGAGAGATCCATTTTGGACAACGCAAAAAAAGCAAACGCAAATGGGTTGAGTGGCAAAAGTACGATGCAAACATGCACATCATTATGATGGAGCAACATGTAGAACTTTTAAGGGTCAATTCCCTAAACGTTGACAGAATCAAAATCTTCAACGACTTAGTCAAAAGCATTGGACCAAGCCTGCAGATTTTGGATGTAGGCTGCGGCGACGGCGTCATAAGTGAACCATTAATAAAAAAAGGCCACTTTGTTGCAGCTGTCGATTTACCAACAGTAGCTACTTCAGCCCATAAAGGCAACGTTTCCTCCATTATGGCAGGCGACGCAGAAACACTAGCTTTTACAGATTCAACGTTTGATCTAGTTATTGCCTCAGAGGTTCTTGAACATCTCTGGGCGCCTGAAAACTTCATACATGAGGCATATAGAACCCTCAAACCCCACGGTTTTTTGATCATAGAGACTCCTGAAGGGATAGCTGGTTTAAACTACGATTCGCATAGAAATTTTTACACGGTTGAAAAAATAGAAAAAATGCTAGCACCCAAATTTGCTTTGAAGAGTGTGGAGCGGTTGGCTGCCACGGGTTCTGCTCAGACGCCCACGATTATTGTCTTTTTAGATAAGACCACTTAAAGAGGTCCGTTTGATTTTTTTGTTTTTTTGAGTTTTTGACTAAAATAGAAAAGAGTTACTACCGCCAAGGCTATGATCGCCGTTATGAGTGCTATCACTATTGTAGAAGATGGGGAGTTCAAGGAATTTTCCGCGGGCTTATTGACCGTTGCAGTTATGGTGTTAGCTAAGCAGTAGACGTTCCAATCATGGTTACCGATGTAGAGGCGCCCGTTAGCGATGGAAGGCGAAGACCAGCTGCCTGAGGGGGTTTCATAGCTGGCGAGTTTGGTGCCGTTGGTTTTTGAGTCTAGGATGAAGATGTGGCGTTGGCTGGTCATCATGTAGAGTTTGCCGTCAGCGTAGGAAATCGACGTGTAGAGTTCGTCACCGGTGAAGAAGCTCCAGTTTTCTTTGCCTGTCTCAGCGTTGAGGTTGGTTATGCTGAACTTGTTGATTATTAACACTTGCCCATCCAAGTAAAGCGGGCAGGATGCTATGAACTCCATGGCGTTGGGTTCGCTGAAACTCCACTTCAACTCGCCCGATGCCGTGTCAAAAGCGTAGTAGGCTCGCAGGCTCGCGGAGGCGAACACAGTGCCGTGGGTGACGGAGGGGGAGCCCAACATCTGGTTTCCGCCTGTAAACTGGTACTCGTAGGGGAGGTCTTTTTTCCATTGTTGGGCGCCGCTGGCTGCGTCAAGCTTGTAGAGGGCGCCCGTGTTGGGTTCTTCAGAGGTGAAGTAGATGGCACCGTCCGCAACCGCAGGCGAGGAATGAATGGGTCCGCCCGTTTGGAATTTCCATTCTATATGCCCCGACGCGGCGTCGATCGCGTAAAGGGAGCCGTCTATTGAGCCCACATAAACTATGCCGCCCCAAACCGAAGGCGACGACTTCAACACAAACGAACCGTAAGTGTATTGTAAGTCGCCGTTGACAAACGTCTTCCAATATAAGGCTCCATTGTAGGCGTCTAAGCAGTAGACGTAGCCGTCATCGCCTCCCGTGTAAACCTTGCCATCTGCCACTGCAGGCGAGGATTCTATGAAGCTCTGCGTTTGGAATTTCCAGAGCAGTTCGCCGCTGAAGGCGCCTATGGCGTAGATGTTTTTATCCTGTGAACCTACGTAAACTATGCCGTTGGCTATGCTGGGTGAAGAGATGACTGAGCCCCCAGTGGTGAATTTCCATGCCAACGTAAGGTTTGCTGGTCCAGTTGCGGCTGTGGATGAGTGGGCAGGGTCAGCGCGCCACATGGGCCAATCACTGGTAGGTGTGTCGTTGGTGCCTATCGCCCAAACCTGGTTGAAAATATCGTATTCGCTTCCGGAGATGGCGTCCACCGCATCGGTTACGCTACCGGGGATGAGGAAGAGTTTGCCGTATGCTATGGCTACGGATTCCCTGGGCGCCAAAGCTTCAATTGGCAGCTTCCATTTGAGGGCGCCTGTGTAGGCGTTGAGGCATACGAATTCTGAGGTTCCGTCTTCGCCGCCGTATTGGGCGGCCTGACCAGTGGTGGCGTAGATTTTGCCGTCGGCGACCGTTGGGAAGCCTGGCCAAAGCATGGTACCTGGACCCTGATATTTCCAGACCAGCCTGCCGGTGGATGCAGTCAATGCGCGTAGAGGTTGCCGTCCTTATTCAAGTTGTAAACTAAGCCGTAAGCCACTGCGGAACCTGTGGTGAAGTAGCCCTCGCTTGTGCCCGGTGAATAAGTCCACATAACTTCTCCGGTGGTTGTGTTAAAAGCGTACATTGTGTTGTCGTCGGTTCCGCCGCGGAAGAAGCGGCCATCAGCATAAGCCCCATTAAAAATCATTGGTCCCTTCGTGAGCGTGGTCCAGACGACTGCACCTGTTTTGGCGTCAAGCGCCATTTGGACGTTTTCAAAGGAGCCGGGAAAAACTAAGCTGTCGCCGTAGGTTGTACCTATGCCTGTTCTGCCGCCGCCGGGGATGTAGGTTCGCCAAACCAGCGTTGGCGGATGAGATGGATCAGCGAAGCTCCAGCCTTCAGTGTAGGAGTCAACTTTGAGGTAGAACATTTTCTCCTCGGGGCTGTAAACGTTGGAGCTGAATATGCCGGTGTCTGAGCAGAAATCTGGGCTGGTCCACAGCAACGCGCCGGTTTTTGGGTTGAGACAGCTGTTTTCCACCACCATGTGGTTTTCGTCTATTTTGTAGGCGATTGGCCAATGCCGAGGCATGGGTATGTCGGTTTTCCAGACTTGTTCGCCGGTCTGCTGGTTTAAGGCGACCACCGAGGTGTTGGTTCCGATGTATATCATGCCGCCAAACGCGGAAAGATAGGTTTGTATGCCGGAGACGTTGGCTTTCCAAAGCACATTTGAGGTTTCTGGGGCGGGTCCTGCTGAGAACCGTGAGAATGCGGAGTCACCCATAAACTGGGGCCACTCGTATTGAAGCAGGCTTGAATTGCCAGTTGTTGTGTTGACTTGTCCGTTTGCCTTTGCAGAAATCGCTGATACGGTTGAAACAAGCAGTAAAACCAAAATGAAGGTGACTTTTGTTTTGTTTTGCAGTTAACCCTTTCCCCCAGAGGTGAATGCTAGGGTTTTGTTTCACTATAAACTTTACGGAATAGCACCCAAAATCAAATCAGCAACCAGAAAACGTGGAGAAATGCTCATTATTTGAGCGTAAATGAAATAAGGTTTCGCCGCATAACCTATTTTAACACGTAAACAACCGTTAAACAAGAACTAATTTGGAATTTGAGGGTGGATACATCTTTGACAGAACATAAAGGGCCATTACTTATGACTTCTTGGCGGGCAACCGGCGCCTGTAACGCACGTTGCGTCTACTGCAACGTGGACGCCACAGGCAAACATGCACCAAGGGAAATGACCACACAGGAAGCGTTCCACCTCGTAGACGAGGTACACAAGTTCGGCGTAAGATGGTTCGGCATCAAAGGCGGCGAACCCTTAACACGCCCTGACATCTTCGAAATCGTTACTTACGCTAAAAGCAAAGGATTAAACGTTTGCTTACTCACCAACGGCGTCTTCGTTGATGGCGCAATCTATGACAACTTGGTCAAAAACCAAGTTTGGACATCCGTAAGCATAGATGGACCCGAAGAAATCAACGACCAACTACGTGGCAAAGGCTCCTACAAAAAAGCACTCGCCGCCATCGAGAAACTCTCCGCGGGCAAAATCCTCAACGGTTTAGCCTGCGCCATCACAAAAACAAACCTCAAACACCTCGACCACATTGCCGAATTAGCCGACAAATACCACGCTAACTTCGTCTGGTACAACCATCTTGTCCCAAGCGGTAGGGCAAAATCAACCATGGATTTAACTCCGTCTCCCGAAGAGTACGAGTGGGTTCTCAACCACATCTGGGACATAACCGAAAAATACAAGGGCAAATTCGAAGTTCATGTTCACTGTCCACATTTCGCTCGAGTGGTTAAACAGAGACTCCCCGAAGCCGACTTCAACCACTGGTACGAGAAAGAGTTCCACGGCAAATGCACCTACTTCGCATTCGGCGGCTACCTCAGCGTAACAGAAAACGGTGACCTCATCCCCTGCTTCTACACTGACCTGCAACCCTCTGAACCTATGATGCTAGGCAACATACGTAGCAAAAGTTTAAGCACCGCCTGGGAAGAAATCAAAGATTCACCCTATTTCAATAAGTTCCAAAACCGCAAGGTCCTTAAAGGTAAATGCGGCGTCTGCGAATACATTGAAATCTGCGGAGGATGCCGAAACCGGGCGTACGCGTACACTGGCGACTTAACCGAATCGGACCCTGCTTGCGTATATATTCCTGAAAAACTCCGCAAAAAACAGTAAACCCTTATTTCTTTATAGATTCATTTTTATTTCAATGACAAGAAAAACTCTTGTTTGGCTCTTCTTAGCAGCAATGCTGGTTTCTACAGCAGTTTTAACTACTGTTAACTCCCAAAATTCCACTGCAGACTGGCCTAAATTTCACGGCAATCTGGCAAACACCGGCTTCACCGATTCGGCGTCGCCTGACACAAACACGACGCTTTGGACGTTTAACACGGGAGGTCAAGTCGGTTCACCCTGCTATTATGATGGGGTGGTTTACGTTGGCTCCTACGACCGCAACGTTTACGCCTTCACCGCCTCAGACGGGATAATCCTCTGGAAAACGGCAACGGATGGCATTGTTATCTCCCGTCCCATCGTTGCAGAAGGTAGGGTGTTTGTGGGTTCAGAAGACTACCACCTATACGCCCTTAACGCATCCGACGGCGAAATCTTGTGGAGCTACAAAACCGGCTACTACGTGGATTCTGATCCAGCCTACAGCAATGGAATTGTTTACGTGGGCTCAGAAGACGGCAAAGTCTACGCTTTCAACGCCGAGAGCGGCGAAGTGATCTGGAGCTACCAAACAGGCAGCCAAATTATGCTGTCTTCAGTGACCTTATCTGGCGGCTTAGTGTACATTGGCTCATTGGATCATAAAATCTACTCCTTAAATGCTATGAACGGCGAGTTGGTTTGGAGCTACACGACGGATGACATTATTGTTTCTGTGCCAGCTGTTTCAGACGGAGTGGCTTTCGTTGGCTCACTAGATGACCACGTATACGCCTTTGACGCATTAACTGGACAGCAACTGTGGAACTACACGACGGGAAACGATATCTATTCTTCACCGTTTGTTTACGAAGGAAATGTATATGTCGGGTCGATGGACGGCAAAATCTATGCTCTCAACGCATCGGATGGCAGTTTAATCTGGACCTATCTGACTGGACTTGCAGTGTCGGGTCCGCCAACCGTCGATGACGGAGTGGTCTACGTTGGTTCAATGGACACCTATTTCTACGCGTTGAACGCCCAAAGCGGCGAGTTGATTTGGAAATATGCCACCGGCGACTCGGTTATTTCCTTACCTGCCTTAGCCGGGGGCAAAGTCTATTTTGGCTCCTGGGACGGCAAATTCTACTCTTTAAATGCCCAAAACGGAGACCTCGTCTGGAGTTTTGCAACAGGTGGCAAAGTAGATTCATCCCCCGCTGTCTCTGATGGTTTAGTGTATGTGGGTTCCCATGACGGCCGCATATACGCTTTAAACGCTTCCACGGGAATGGTCGGGTACGACTGGGAGCTGCATAACAATGTGGTTTGGAGCTACCAGACCGGCGACATGGTTATGTTTTCTGCGCCGGTAGTAGCAGACGGCTTAGTTTACGTGGGTTCCTATGATCACAATGTATACGCTCTAGACGCTCAGACAGGCGAGTATTTATGGAGTTATCAAACAGGCAGACCGGTGGTTTCTTCGCCAGCAGTAGCGAACGGCGTGGTTTATGTGGGTTCACAGGATCACAATGTTTACGCTATAAACGCGAGCAACGGCGCCCTCGTTTGGAACTGCTACATCGGCGGCGTCATTGTGGTTTCTTCTCCTGCTGTTTGTGAGGGCAAACTCTATATTGGGTCAAACGACCAAAACCTCTACTGCTTAAACACCTCCAACGGGGAACTGCTGTGGAAGTATGCAACTGATGGTATTGTGGTTTCTTCGCCAGCAGTCTCAAATGGCGTGGTTTACTTCGGTTCATACGACCGCAAGGTCTATGCCGTTAACGCATTAAGTGGCGGTTTAGTTTGGAGTTTTTTGACAGGCGGCCAAGTTTCTTCGTCACCTGCCGTAGGCAACGGAGCGGTTTATGTTGGTTCAGACGACGGCAAAGTTTACGCCCTAAACGCTGAGGATGGCGCGGTTTTGTGGAGTTACCAGACGGAGGGGGAAGTGGCGTCCGCTCCAGCGGTTACTAATCAGCATCTATACGTGGGATCCTACGACGGCAAACTCTACGCAATCAACGTAGACAGTGGAGCGTTTGTTTGGAGTTACGAAACAGGAGATATGGTGGTTTCTTCACCTGCCGTTGCCAACAACGCGGTTTATGTGGGTTCATACAACCACGTCATCTACGCGTTTGGCTCCAGCGTCCAAGCCAATCAACCAGCAGATTATACTTCAACAATAATTTTGATTGCGGCACTGCTGGCTTTTACGGTGGCGGAGGTGATTTGGCAGGCAAGAATCCACTATAGAAAAAAGTGCAGAACATAAACTGCCTGTGAAATTGCATCCTCAGTTGGTTGCGGGGTTTTTCTGTGATTAGCGTAAACTTAAAATCCACAGATAACATTGGCTAAGCTACCGAAAGTTCCATCGAACTAAACTGTTTTATGATATGGGTTATGGGGTGAAGCATGATGGCATCAAAGAAAACTAAAGTAGCGTTAGTAACTCCACCTGTCACGGAGAAGGTTGCTCATCACCCGCTTTTTCCGCCACTCGGCTTGGCCTACATGGCGGCTGTGCTGGAACAAAACAACGTTGAAGTCACAATCATTGACTCCCCAGTCCTTAATTTTAACACTCAAAACCTTAAGTCAGAATTGGAATCCTTCCAACCCACCATCGTCGGCGTTGGTTCTATGACTCCTACTATCGAGTCAGCGTTGAAATGCGCGCAAATCGCAAAAGATGCCGCGCCAAACGCCCAGGTCATTATGGGTGGACCACATGCAACTTTTGCAGACACAGAAATTCTGAGCATCGAAAAAGATGTTGACTTAATCGTAAGGGGCGAGGGAGAAGAAACAATCGTTGAAATAGCCAAGCAACTGTCTCTCGGTGAAATAAAAGGCATAAGCTTCAGAAAAGACAAACAAATAATAAAAACAGCTCAACGACCATTTATCCAAGACCTCGACGCCCTACCAAGACCAGCCTACAAGTACCTTCCAATGGAAAAATACAACATCACAGGAAGGAACCTTCTACCAATAATCAGCAGCAGAGGCTGCCCATTTCAATGTCCCTTCTGCGTTGCAACCCAAATGTTTGGCTCACAATTCAGAGCAAGAAGCCCAAAAAACGTTCTTGACGAGCTAGAATGGCTCAGAGATGAATATGGAGCTCAAGGAATAGCCTTTCAAGATGATACATTAACCTTCGACAAGAAACGTACAATTGATATTTGTGATGGAATAATTGAAAGAAAAATCAATTTGCCATGGGGCTGCGGAACCCGAGCCGATGTAGTCACTAAAGAAGTCTTAGCAAAGATGAGCAAAGCTCACTGCAACGAAACCATGTTTGGTGTAGAATCGGGTTGCCAACGTATGCGTGACGTATTAAAGAAAAGAGTTTCGACTGAACAAATTGAGAATGCGATTAAATGGACCAAAGAAGCAGGCATATTCGTAACAGTCTCAGTTATCTTGGGTTATCCTGGCGAAACAAAAGAAACCCTGCAGGAAACGCTGGATTTTGTTCGCAAAGTAGAGCCAGATGACGTGTGGCTTTGCCATGCGACGCCTTATCCTGGAACATGTCTTCGCGAGATAGTCGAAAAGAATGGATGGAAAATGTCTGAAAAGTGGGAACTCTACAATACGATGAACCCAATCTTTGAAGACCCAGCCCTGCCATCTAAAGAAATAGCTGCTATGAGGAAGAGTTTCTATAACAAGTTCTACTCGCCAAAATACGTCATGCGCCAAGCAGTGAAAGGCTACTTGAAGGGCAACTTGTACAGTAAGATAATGACCCGAACCGCTGCGAACTATATGCTTTGGCGAGCAAAAAGCCGACTTTAAAATTTCTTAAATACATATTTTTTGTCGATTGAACTTAAAATACCTGGTTGCTAATTTTTTAAAAATAAAAAAAGAAAAAAGGTTGATTTGACCTTTTTAGGGTCGTTTTCTTAGCATCAATAGAGCTAGTAAGGCACCGATTACAACTATTGCGACTATTATGGCTGCTGACATAGGTAGGAAGTATTGATCAGCCATTGATGGAACTGCGGTTGGAGCTGGGGTAGGTGTTGCTGGTGATTCCACCATATTGAATGTGGTTTCTGTATTGGATGGCCAGTAACCGTTAGTACCGTCGAAGTATGCGTAAACCTTGAAGTCGCCTGGAATGTTTGGTGTATATGTTAGGCTGTAGTATCCTTTGCCGTCAGTGGTTGTTGTGAATGGACCTTGGTAATTGCCGTTTGAGTCTATGAGGATAATATTTACGTTAACGCCTGTGAAGGTGGATGGTTTTGGCTGTTGCTGGTGGATGTAAGCCATCCAGTCTTTCATGCTGCTGTCAGCGCAAACTGGAACACCTGCTGGAAAGCGTCCTTCTATCTCAGTGGTCTGTAAACCTACGGAAACATCTGTGACTGCACCTTCAATGACTACGTTACCGCCGATTGTTGAACTCTTAGGTCCAACTGTGACTGTAGTTTCGCTGGGTCCTTTGCCGAGGGTGTAGATTCTTGAGTCGTAGCTGTTGAAGAAGTTGGTGTAGCTGTCGGCTATGGCAAAGCTGCCAGCGCCAAATTCGCCTGTGACTGCAGTGAATGTATAAATTTCGCTTCCGTCAGATGCGTTAATTGCTCGTGTTAATGCATTTTTGTAGATTGGTGTTGCGAAAGTGTGCTCTGTAACGATAGTGTAGATGATTCCGTCGTTAAGGTTTCTACCGCCAATAGCTTTGACGAAGATTGGGTAATGACCTGGAACTTCCACGCCACTGTCTGTGTTGTTGCCTGGAACGCCGCCGTTACCGTATGTCCACAGTACATTGCCAGTTGCCATATCATAGCAGTACAATATACCAGAGTATGCGCCGGAGTAGACTCGACCAAAAGCAACGACGTTGTGTAGCGAGCCGGATCCAGTGCTGCCATAGTAGTCAAGGGCTGGTTGTGGGTCGCTCAATTTGATGAATTCGCCTGTTCGTAGGTTAAAGAATGCGAATTGAGAGGTTTGCCTGTAGGATTCACAGAAGTAACCAGCTTTGTCAAGTCCTGCGAATGAGATGTTTGTAATGTTGCCATCTTTCGGATCAATCGGTGGTTGTACAGTGTTTCTCCATAGGACTTGGCCGATTGGTCCAACGGAGGCGTTTAGGTTAACTGCAAAGTAGTTGTATGGATTATTGCCAGTCGGCGCTACTGAGCTTGGGCGTGAACCGTTCATGCAAAGCAAAATGTCACCATAGATTGCTCCAACTATGCTTGGGTTTCCAGGTTGGTTGTTGCGCCAAGGTATTGATACGTTTTGTGTATGTGGGGTCTAGCCACTCATACATTAGGCTTCTACTTGCATTGACTTGCGTAACTGTGGTTGTGACTGGTGTGAGTGTAGTTGTTGCAACGCCGTTAACGTATGTTGTTTGTGATACGTTTGTTGTTGTTGAGATAGTTTGTGACTGAAGGTTGCGCTGCTGCATAGCTCCTGTTTGCCAGAATCTACTTGAGTTCCATAGAGCTCAAGTAATAAGCTGGGTTCGCAGTGGTGCCGTTGTTGTAGAATATGTATTTCAATAATTCTCCATTCGGGCCTACTACGTTTGTACCAGATGGTACTGAAGTAACGTTGAATACGCTTTCCCCTGTGGCTGCGTCGTATACTTGGGCAAAGTTACTTGTGCAGAGCATTGCTGGACGAACTCCGTGGAAGTCGGGGTTTTGCATGTCTTGGACGTAAGCAAAAGATAATGCGGGTACATCGGATCGTCTCCAGATTTCCTTTCCTGTAAATAGGTTAACGCAGACTGTGGGACCTGCAGTACCTGTAGAGGCCAACGGTTCTTTGTAGATGAGCATTCCAGCTACTATTATCGGGTTGACGTATCTTTGAGAGTATGCAGTACCTTCGAACCACGTGCTTCCGGGGATTTCAAAGTTGTTTCCGCCGGCTACTCCTCCAGGCTGACCGATAGTCTTAGTCCACATGATGTGCGACGTTAAAGAACCTACGGAATCACCTGAGAAGACTCGCTGGTTTGGTCCAGTTGAGCCACCGTAACCTGGCATGCCGCTACCTAACCAGTTTGATGAAATTAAGTTCCACATTGTATTTTCACCAAAGATTGGTCGTGTCCAGTATTCCGTTGGGAGTGGAGGATAAGAAATTTCCAGCACTGGTTCCTGCGTGACCGTGAGAGTTGCTGATGCAGACCCGCCCATATAAGTGTCGTTAATGAACGCAGAGGTAGGCGAATGTGGGTAGTCGTTGACCTTTTGTTCTGGGAATATGAAAGTCAAGTTGTATGTGCCGACTTCATCGGGAACAAATGATGTACCCTGGTTGGATGTCGTGTCCACAATATAGGGGAAATTCTGTTCCGTCACTGCGCCGCTGGGCGCTGTGATGATGAGTTTGTAATTACGGAATCTGTAGTCGTTGGTAACCAATGTATCGGCATATGTTGGTGTCACAAACAGGTATATTGATGCCTTTTGACCAACGCCTATCGGGTCGGTTGCAACATAGATGTGGGGAAACGTTGGAATAGTCCAAGAAGGTGTGTGCGCGCTTGTGAAGGTTGCTAAAGATCCTAACATTGAAACTGATAGTATTATGCAAATTGTAATAGTTGCTATTTTATTCTTTTGCATTTTTCTTACTCCTTAATTGTATGCTCTGTTTATCTCACGATTTGTTTATAAAACTATTCATATTTCATAAATCCTCAAAAAAACCAACTTTATCCCCTAAAAAAATTATAAAAACTAAAAGTATTCCAAAAATTTACTTATCCCCTTACCAGATATTTTTACGGAAACTTTATAACATATTCGAGCGGTTTCTAAAACAACATCAAGAGGATCCTTCAGATGACAAAAACTTCCGAAGCTTACGGTACAAGAGAAAACTGGCCGCCGTATACTTACCGAGATTACCCGGGCATAAAGCCTGAGGCGTATGAAGCTTTCATGAAGTTCTTAAGCACTGAGAACACTTCAGGCAGGTTAATGGAGTTGCAGCCGTGGGTCTCAGTTTGTGACTCAAAATGTGCTTTCTGCTATTTCCCAACTACAGCTTCAAGCAAAGTACAGCTTGAACCGTATCTTGACTTACTTAAAAAAGAACTATCGATGTACGCTAAAACCAAGTATGTAAAAACAAGCGTCTTTGACGAAATCGTCTTGGGAGGCGGAACCCCAAGTGTACTTAGTGCAGAACAAATAATTGATTTAATCGATTTCTGCAAAGCCAACTTTAACACTAGTAAAGAATACTTTATAAAAGTTACAGGGTCATCAAAAACTCTGGCACTTCCAAAAATTGAGAAACTAGCCAAATACGGCGTCTACCAGATGGACATGGGCGCCCAAACGTTTGACGATAAATTGCGTAAAGCTTTATGCTTACCAGACAGTGCTGCCGACGTTGAAAAAGCTATTAAATATGCCCGAAAACTTGGGTTGGTCGTTTGCGTTGACCTTATGTATAACTTGCCGGGTCAAACTATGGAAAGCTGGACAAACACACTTAAGAAAACCATTGAATTGGACGCTGAAGTTGATGCTTACTCTCTACATGTGGATCCTGGAACGATTCTTGAAAAAATGATTAAAGACGGTACTTCTCCACCACAAGGCAATGCTGATTATGAGAAAGAAATGTTCTTAGCTGCCTACAAGATGCTTACGGACGCAGGCTACAAGGCTGTTGGTCATGATCGCTATAGCCGCGTAGAGTGGCATATGCGTGAGAACTGCCTTAATGGTTGGCCATGGGGAGGCATATTGACCACAGGCGCAGGATGCTTCATGGGTTATCTGCAAAAGTTTTCGTATTCTAACCTTGAAAACATAAACGATTACATGGAAACAGTAAAATCTGGAAAATTGCCAATATGCAGACTCTCAGAATCTACAAATGAAGACATGATGCGAAGAACAATGACGCGACTTTACCTGCGATTGCCTGTGAGTAAAAAAGAGTTTATGGAAAAATTCGGCACTTCACCTGAGAAGGTTTTTCCAAAACAACTTCAAAAACTAAAAGAGAAGGGTTTAATTGAAATTGATGATAAAGAGGTCAGAATAACCAAGCTAGGGGAAATTTGGAAGGGAAATATTGCTTGGGAATTCGCACCTAACCAAACAAAATAATTTTTCCTTTTTGTTTAATACTGTTTTTGTTCAAATTCTATATTAGTAAAAGTTGGCTAAAATTACAAGTTTTTTGGTTTAAAAAATAAAAAAGAAAAAGAAAATGGATTGTTTTAGTGCCTCTGCGGCTGAAGCCCATACCAGGTCATTACTTTAGCCAGTATTGGCACAATTACACCTAAGGCAATACCCGGAACGAAAGCTATAATGAAAGCATTTACAGGGTCTGCTGCCCAGCTACCTTGTGCCATATCTCGAGAAGGCTTTAGTGAGATGCTATAGTTCATGTATGCTTGGATTACTGCGACCATTATTGAAGCGGTTAATCCTGCGCCTAGCATGCGTTTGAAGTTTGTTGATCCATTGGTTAATGATCCTGCGATGTAACCAATTATGACAGCGTTAACTAAGATGAAGAGCAAGCTTATGTCACCGTAGAAGTTGTAAGCTGGAGATGAACCTGCATAGTATCCTGTGTATAGACCTGCGCTTGCTACATAGTACATTCCACCCATGATGAAGCCTGCTGCGCCGCCTGCCCATTTATTCCAGAGTAAGCCAAGCACTAATGGAATTCCGAGAACGATCATTTGAGCAAAGCCCTGAGTTAGAATTACAGCGACAGTACCTGCCAAGCCTGACATGCCGAGTACTGCATGAGATCCACTTGGGTTTACATAGACAGCGAGAACGTAGATCAAAAGCACTAGAATTAGGGGTATAACAATGCCGAAGAGTATATCTGCTAAGTTTAAATTTTGGTGTTTCCAATTTTTATCCCTTTTAATTATTTTACGTTGCGGCGTGTTAATAAGCTTAATGCTTGCAAGCTTTGTACGGAGTATTTAGGAGCAAAAAATAATAAATTGAATAACCTAAAAGAGCGGTTAAAATAGCTTTTAAAAGGGTTATCTATTAAGTATAATCGTTAAAAAAAAGAAAGGGATAGTGAATGAAGATTTCTTATTGCTGTTTTAGCATCGCTTTTGATCTGAGCACACTACCTTTCAAGTCGATTCTTGATGGGCAGACGAAACTACAATGTCCACAGCCAGTACAGTAGTCAGCGTTAAGTTTGACCAGGGCATCGAAGTCTTGCTTGACAAATGCTTGGTTGATCAGTATCGGACTTAGTTTGTGGCAGCAAACTCTCAAGCATGCACCGCATCTTATGCATTCGTAAGTTTTGACTTTTTCAGGGGCAAATGCTTTTGCTTTTGGCAGTTTGGGTTCTTTGGATTCCGTCATAGGTTTCCACCTTCCAAAGCGATCTAAAACTGGCGATGTCAAATTCATTATTACCAATGCAAGTATTGAGCCGCCTAAGAAGCCCATGTATGTTTGAATCAGCACCGTCAACACTCCTAATCCTACACCGAATATTAGTTGCCCAAGGTACGTTAGTGGCGTGGACGCCGGATCGGTTGCCATGAAGAACGCTAGGAATACTGAGCTACCTATCAAGAGTTCAAAGCCTAATCTTAGCAGTAGGTCTCCGCCTGGATAGGCAAAGTTCAATATTACTGACATTATTGCGACGGTTACAAAGTACGCTGCGGTAATTCTCCATTTTATGTATCTGCGAGCAAGAACAAACAAAGCTATGCCAGCGATTATGACTGCAAGACTACAAGCGCCTCCAATCCAGCTATGGAATTTGTCGAAAATCAGTAAGCTAAAGACATCGTTTTGTGTGACAACGTTTGGAATTACTGAGCTGGGATTACCAAAGCAGCCTGCAAGATAAAAGCCAAATCCAGCCAAACCGTTGCCATTTATTGGCAAGTTATACCCTATCGGACCGGCTAGTGATGGAACACCTAACGGACCTGAGCTAGTGTGGTTTGATGGAACAAGCACAGTGAATATGCCGAGGAATGCAAAGACTAATAATTTTGCTGCTGCTGCTGGGTTTACGAATTTTCTGCCTTTCAGTCCTTGGATTTTTTTGAAAACTACAATGCCGATTATGGTGATAAATGCAACCCAGGTGAAGCATTCAGGTGCAAGAAGCGGGAGCACATCAAGTGAGCGCATCTGTGGTTCGCCAATAGTGTAAGAAAGCGAAACAATCATACCGAAAACTGCTGCTGACATAAGATTGAGGGGACTATCTTCTGCCACTTTATAGAGTAAAAAGTCAATACCGACTGCGAGACCTACTGCAATTAGACAGTTGCCGATAACAGCATAACCATATTGCCAGCCTATTACATTGCCTGTTGCTGGGTCTTTTGCCACTACGCCCCACCACAAAACGGTAGTTACGATTGCTATTGCAACAAGTGCAAGGAAAGTGTAAGTCATCAGTTTATCTTTAGTCATCCATGAGTAATCTTTTGGTTTAGACATTCTTTTCATAATCTCCTTGATTTTCTGTTTCAATTTAGAGCTGATATGTTTTATAAGACTTTCCTTAAATTTAAGGCACGTTCAATATTAACTGAGAAAAATATTTAGAGTGAAGCCAAATTGGAGTTTCCTTTTTTGCACCAGCAAAGTTATCGGAATATTCGAAAAAAGTTGACTTTTAGGCAAAGCTAATACGGGTAAATAACAAACTATCTTCACATGGGCTTACCTGCGATAGATCCCAAAAATGATGACCTTGAAGGAATAACGCTAAAAGTGTATTTGCACGCCGTAAAAAAAGGCAAGCCAGTGGGTCCCAGAGATGTCATGAAAGGAGTCAACCTCAGTAGCCCCAGTGTTGCTTATAGGCACCTGCAGAAACTTGAAGACCAAGGCTATCTACAGAAGAACGATTATGGTGAGTACACGGTTAAACGAAAAGCCCAAATTGGGGGACATGTTTGGCTTGGACACCGATTAATGCCCAAAATGTGGTTATACTCACTGCTTTTCCTATTGCTTTTAATAGTTGAACTATTTGTCTTGTTCATTCATTTTTCGATTGAAACTTTAGAATTCAAAGTTTTCTTTCTCCTCTTAACACTCATCACAGGTTTGGCATTGGCAGTATTCACTATTGAAGGGTACTTCAGAGCAGACGCAAAAACAAAATTAAAATAGAATAAACATGTCTAAGACATATCATGGTAATTTCTGCATTTTTTCAGAAAAATGGATATTCAATTCTTTAGAGGAAGTTTTATATCGATTAGCCGAATTTAACTTGACTCAGTGAATTCAATGAATAATTCAATTAACCCCATCACAGCCCCATTGTTCATGGTTGTTTGGCGATGTACCCGCAATTGTGTAGGCAGTTGCACTTATTGTAGTTACACAAAAGAATACGCTAAAGATCAAGAAATGAACACTGCCCAGGCTAAACATATGGTTGATGAAATGGCAGAGTTCGGTTCGCAATGGTTAGGAATCAGCGGAGGAGAACCGTTGGTTAGACCTGACGTTTGGGAAGTTATCGAATACGCAGAGAAAAAGCATGGCATGAAAGTCAGTTTGATCACAAGCGGCTTTGCTTGGGATGAAGAACGCTTTGATAAACTGCGCAAGTATGAAGTTCATACGGCAATCAGCATTGATGGTGACAAAGATACTAACGACATGATACGTCGCAAAGGAGGCTACGACAAAGCCTTGCACGCAATGAAAAAACTCAGCGAAGTCGGCCTGCTAGACTGCCTAGTCACAACTATGACTAAGCACAACATCCATCAGATGGCTCATCCAGCTGCACTTGCGGAAGAATACAAAGCCCGCATGCTCGTATACCACAACCTTGTTCCAGTTGGTAGAGCAGGAGAACACATGGCAGATATAGCTCCAACACCAGAACAGTACGAGACCGCATTCAACGAAATTTACGATATCCAACGCAAGCTCTACGGCAAAGTCAAAGTCAACGTTTATGCACCCTTCTACGCACGGATCGTCCGACAAAAGAACCCAGCTGATTTCTGGCAATGGTACAACGAAGGCTACCTTGGAAAATGCACCATAGGAGGAAACTATATAGGCATCACTGAAAACGGCGATTACCGAAGCTGTGGCTTCCATGAAGGTTACCGCATTGGCAACGTCAAAGACACAAAATTGCGCACCGCATGGGAACAACTCCAGAAAAGCGAACTACATCTTAAGTTGCGTGACAAAAACAACCTCAAAGGTAGATGTGGAATCTGTGAATACCGAGAAATATGCGGCGGATGCAGAACACGAGCAGAGTTCTACACAGGAGATCTCTTTGAATCAGACCCAGCATGCAACTACATCCCTAAAATCCTGCAGGAAGACCCCAAAGCGCTCGAAGCATTACGCAAAAACCCAATGGGTAAGCAATAACTCAAACTTTTCTTTTAGTTACTCCTTGTTTTGCACAGAGAGTCGAAGAGTTTATTGTCAAAACATAGCAATAATAATACCACCAAATCAACGCAAAACAAATGAGTATAAAATCCAAAATGACTAAGAGCCACAAGTAGAAAGGTTATTATTTCCAACGCAGTTCACTCGTAAGCGGAGATAAAATCGTGCCTCTATCGTTTATTATTGGGACTGCGGGTTCAGGCAAATCCCTCTTCACAGCCGCATTTGCCGAATGGCTAAAAATGTCAAAGCAGGATGTTGCAGTTGTCAATTTGGATCCTGGTGCGTTAAAACTACCTTATCAGCCGGACGTTGATGTGCGCAACTACGTGAATGTTGGTGACATAATGGATAAATATGGATTAGGCCCCAACGGCGCCATGATTATGGCGGCTGATTTGATTGCGGATGAGATAGAAAATTTAACAAGAGACATCGACGACGCTCACGCCGACATCGTTCTTGTAGATACTCCTGGTCAAATGGAGTTATTCGCTTTTCGCGCAAGCGGACCATACATCGTTGACGAATTAACAAAAGAGCCTAAAGCCCTAATCTACCTCTTCGATGCAGTCTTCTCAATTAACCCATTAAATTATGTTTCAAACATGTTCCTTGCTGCAGCGGTTTACAACAGGTTTTTTCAACCACAGGTTCATCTGCTTTCTAAGAGCGATTTAGTGCCAAAGAAGGATGTACAAGCAATTGCAAATTGGTCAGCAAACACCAATGCATTAGAAGATGCTATAGAACAGAAACTTGAAGGAACAAAACGCCTGTTCAGCCGAAACATGATGCAAGCCATCAACAAACTGGGTTTACAATTCCTATTAATGCCCGTTTCGTCTAAAACAAACGAAGGAATGGTCAACGTTAACACTCTACTTGAACGCATCTTAAACGAAGGAGAAAAATACACCACTTAAACATGAACGAGCGCCCAGCTTGCTGCAAAAGCTCCACGTTTAGCCTTCAAAGTTGATTCAGCACCAGCAATAATGATAACATCATTATCCTGAGGGTTTAACTCCTTAAGAATTAGATTCGCTGCCTTAGGATACTTCTGTTCAATACAGTCACTAACAGACTCAATTATCAAATGTCCATTATTATAAACAATTACTAAGGCTTTGCGTGCACCAGCAATAATGGCTGCGTCCCGCTGATCAATACCAGATCCAACTTTTTCTCCGCTATTCTTAACTAAAAAAGCAAAATTGAACTCAGATGCAGCCAACTCAGAATGTGGAATTTCTATTCGTTTAGGAAAAATTACTTCAAATTGCTTCCAAATCTCAATGCCTTTTTTAGTTAGGTTGCATCCTTCTTTTGAGGTTTCAATTAAATCTGCTTCTCTGAGCCTACTAATTATCGTACGAACTGCACCATCTCCAACATTAAGTTTCTCTGCCAGTTTATTTCTGCCAAGAGGCTTCTGCGCCATAAGCTCCAGCGCATAAAAGACATGAAATATTGTGAAAGAGGTTGATGGTCCTGGAGCTTTTTTCCCAGCGATTTGTTGCATGAACTTCTTGAGAGAGACCGCCATATCTTGTCCTGTCATATTAAGAGTGGACTGGGTTTTTATAACTTCTTAAAGTCAGTGCAATTAGTCCTTGTAAGCGATGACTGAAACTTCAAGGAGTGCTCCTGACTTGAGTTCAATGCCAACAGTTGTGCGAGCAGGGAAATCTGATTCAAAGTATTTAGCGTATTCACAGTTAAACTCATTGAACAACGTCATCGAAGATAGATATACAGTTGATTGAACCACATCTTTTAGACTGTAACCCGCCGCTTCCAAGATTGCTTTGATGTTCTCCATAACTTGATGTGTTTGAAGGTGAATGTTTTCAACAACTATTTTGCCTTCTTTTGGGTCAATGGCTAACTGTCCAGAAACAAACAGGAATTTACCCGCTTGGACTGCTTGATTATATGGTCCGATTGGCTTTGGCGCATTCGAGGTAAATACAGATTTTTTCACACTATCCCTTGGCTTGTTTTGTGTCACAGAGAGTTAAAATTGTTTCTGCAAACGCCTTAACAAACAATTTCCTATTGATTAATCGCTAGTATTGTCGAAACCCTTTTAAGAAAAAAAGCAAGTTACTATGCCTATCATACGTTTAAACGGAAGAGATTCCAATGAAAAAAAACGGTAAATACTTGTTTACATCCGAGTCAGTTGGAGAAGGTCACCCAGACAAAGTTGCAGACCAAATATCTGACAGTGTTTTAGACGCAATATTCACTAGCGATCCCAAAGCAAGAGTTGACTGTGAAACTCTTGTCATGCAAGGAACCGTAATGATTACGGGTCAAATAACAACTTGCTCCTACGTTAACATCCCAAAAATTGTTCGCCAAACACTCAAAGAAATTGGATTTGACAATGCAAAGGATGGCTTAGACTGGGAAACATGCGGCGTTTTAGTCTCATTAACTGAGCAATCTCCAGACATTTCTATGGGAGTAACCGAATCTAAAGGTCACGAACAAGGTGCCGGTGATCAGGGAATGGTTTTCGGCTATGCCTGCAATGAAACAAAAGAACTTATGCCCTTGCCAATTATGTTGGCACACAAACTTGTTAAACGCTTGGCTGAATGCAGAAAAACAAAAATTATGCCATATCTACGTCCAGATTGCAAGTCACAAGTTACGGTTGAATATGACTGCTGCAAACCAAAATGTGTAAAAACAGTAGTAATCGCAGCTCAAAACAACGGAACTGTTGACGAAAAAACTCTCAAGAACGACATCATTGAAAAAGTAATAAAAAACGTTATTCCAGCTGAATTAATGTCACCAGATATAAATTATGTCATCAATGGCACAGGCAGATTCGTTATTGGTGGAACATTAGCTGATTCAGGCTTAACGGGCAGAAAAATCATCGTCGACACATACGGCGGAGTTGGAAGCCACGGGGGCGGATGCTTCAGCGGCAAAGACCCATCAAAAGTAGATCGCTCAGGTTGCTACATGGCAAGATACATCGCCAAAAACGTAGTTGCCTCAGGCTTAGCAGACCAATGTGAAATCCAAATTTCCTACGCTATCGGCGTCGCACAACCAATCTCAGTACTAGTAAACACTAACGAAACAGGCAAACTCTCCGATGAAAAAATCTTGGAGTTAGTAATGAAATACTTTGACATGAGACCCAAAGCAATCATCGACCAGTTAAATCTAATAAGACCCATCTATAAGAAAACTGCAGTGTTTGGTCACTTCGGAAGAGAAGATGCAGATTTTCCGTGGGAAAAGACTGACAAGGCTGAACTGCTCAAAAAAGAACTTGAGAAAGCCAAAAAAGTTTAATTTTTCCCCTTTCTTAACTTTTATTTTTTTTTTCAATTTTATTGTTTAAGATCTGGATTTTTGCGCCTTGATTTAAAGAAAACCAACGCTAGCATAACTACTGCTAATAATAAGCACAATATTAGCGCAACCAAAAATATTGGCAAGATGATAACACTTACTTGAGCGCTTGTTGCACCATTATACTGTCTGTTTCCCTCCCAACTTGCTTGAACTGCAATTAACCCACCCGAAGAGGGTATCCATGTACACTTAAATCGCCCATCAGCTTGTGTTTCTACCCTAGCTATTTTTGTCCAACTGTCACTGTAAATTTTGACTTGTAAGGTAACGTTCTCTTTTGCTGTTATAGGATAAATTTGCCCCGTGAGAGTTACGTTACTATTCTCAATGATGATTGAAGACGAAACTTGAAGTGAAAGAGTGCTGTGGTCGAGTTCTCTTAGACTTGCTGAAACTTGTCCGATTGAGGACTGCTCCATGTTCTCAAGAATTGATACTTGGGATGAAACATTCTGGTATTCGCTTGGCGTTTCGCCGATTCGCCAACCTTCACGCCACTTTTCACCCGTGCATTCTGCAATGTAGTAAGAAACGTTTTGGACATTAACACTGTAAACCTTAACTCTCGCTTCTGTGGGAGCGCAACCAAGGTCTACTCCTATTTCCATGTGTAACTGGCTCCTATAATACAATAGCACCACAGGGATTCCTCCAGCTTGCAGAATCGAAGCAGCAATATATGCGAAAAGGTCGCAGTCACCTACTCCTTCAACCAAGGTTTCAACAGGATACTTGCCTGGCACAATTTCTTGGTAGCCTATTTGGTGAACAAGCATTAGCACCCCATTCGTGAAGTCTTCGGTGTTGTTGTAAATATGCCACAGTTTATCAGCTATGGGTTTAAGCGTGTATGGGGTAACAAACTTAACAAAATCAGAGTCCGAATACAGGGCATGGTTTTGCATGGTATAATATTGGTAGAGAACTTGAGGAATAGTTACATTCAACTCGTAAATTATGTCGCCATCTGGATGATTTAAAAGCAAAAAAGAGCGTTTATAATCCTTCGATTGGTCTTCTGTTTTGCTAAGCGGTACTAAAGAAAGAACCACTAAAGCAATTACTGAAACGCTTATTGCTCTGATGTAAATATTTTTCATACGAGACCAAAGCCAGCTTTTATTTTTTGAATACAATATTTTCCTTAAATGTTTATTGCCAAATTACTCCTCTATCTCGACAGTGACAAATCCACCATCCGTCTCGATTAATCTGACAAGTTCTTTGGCGGCTTTGGCAAGTTTTTCAGCTGGTTTCTGTTCTTGGTGCGCTACAATTGTTAGGTGAAGTTCAACGTGAGGTTTATTTTCAGTGCGCATAGGATGAGACTTAACATAAACTTCGCTATTCTGGCTCATTACCTTGTCAATTAAGGGGGCTAAACGGGACTCCATGATGTTGTCGGCAAAAATACTCCGCTCACAAAACACACTGCTGCCTACAGCTTGTTTGATTAGCGGTGTGATGGTTTCATTAAAAATCGCTTCCATTTCCACAGGAAAACCGGGCAGAGCAAATAAAATGGTTCCTTGCACTTCAACGCGCACTCCAGGTGCAGTCCCAACTGGGTTATTTACAACCTCGGTATTCTGGGGTAGGGTTGCCATTTTAATTCTGGGTGGTGTCAACTCGATTTCCGTTGGCAACTGAAGTTTTTTTGCGTATTCTAAGCATTTTTGCTTAACCATTTCCAAGGCTTTTGAGTTTACTTCTAGGTTGCGGTTAAATGCCATAGCGATTCCTTGAAGAGTTTTGTCATCGAATGTTGGTCCTAACCCACCGGTAGTGACAATGAACTTTGGTTTTCGAGCAATCGCTTCGCAAACCGCACTCGATATTTCGGGGATTGTGTCTTGAATTACTGTTATGCGTTTGACGTTTGCGCCGAGTTGAGTGGCTTGTTTGGATAGGTAGTGCGCGTTTGTATCTTTTACTTTGCCGATGAGCAGTTCGTTACCGATGCATATGATTTCGAGGTCTACTGTCATGCTCTATTTCCTCATTAACTGTAAAATTAGGAGTGTTTTCTATTATACAGTTTGCTTGATTTACTCTCTTAACTGATGAAGACTTTGATAAAATTAAGACACATGGTCAAGGCTAAAGGAAGGGTGTGTTTCCTTCTCCAGTCAAATCTATTTCTTGCTAAGCCACCATTTAAGGTAGTCTTTTCTGCGGTTCTCTCGCTCTTCGTCCTCAGTCTCACGTTTTGGCCTGTTTTTTTCCCGTAAATCCATGAGTTCTTGCTGAGTCACTGACAAACCGCAGCTTTTGCAGACATAGAGTTTGGTGCCTATCATGTAATGGCATTCTCCGCCGCATTCAGGGCAATAGGTTGTTGACATTGTTTCTTGCTCAGGGAAGTTTTGTAGTAAATCGCTTCCGCAGAGATATTAGTCTTCGCATGTATTTCAACAATTTTAACCAAAAAAGATGGTATTTTACACGTGAGTGTACATTTTGTCGTTGCTGTATTGTCCTGTTTGCATTTCTTGTTCAATCTCGCGTAAGAGCAATATGCGCTTAAAGGTGGGCGGATGCGTAGCAAAAAGGCTGTTCATTTGAACCCACGTGCTCTTGGATTCTTTCTCCATTGCCAGCTGCAACTCACGCTCATCCAGAACACCATCATGGTCCAAGTCGTATTCGTCTTTTTTATCCATGATCTGCTGGACCTCTTTTTTTGCCTGACCGGGATCTTCGATGTAAAATGCTCTTGCTCCTTCGGGGGCTTTTGGAGAGATTGAAAGACCGTAAGTAATCTTTGCCAATGCGCTCTCGAGTTCGCGGGGAGAACCAGTCACGTAAGCTGAATAGGCGTCTGCGTAATGTTCTCGGAGTCGACTAAGCCGCATAACGATCACAAATGTAATGATATAAACTATGAAGGCAATTACGCCAATAGCAATTATAGCCGCTCCTGAATTATCTTTACTGTTTCTTCGCCCACCACTAAAGGCTCCTGCATATAACGTTACTTGAGCAATATAGTAAGCAATCAGTGGCAAAGCTGAGAGCACTGTCATAACGATGTAGTCTCTATGTTTTATGTGACCCAGCTCGTGGGCAATGACTCCTCTTACTTCGTTTTCGTTTAGCTGTCGCAGAAGACCCTCATGCACTGCCAAGGTAGCACTGCTTGTGGTTCGTCCAAAAGTGAAAGCGTTTGGCGTGTTATTTGGGACTGTAGCCAATTTGGGCATTGGCAGACCGGTTTTGTCCGCTAATTCTTTAACTGTGGATTCAAGCCATGGGTTTTCACCGGGCTTTAGATAATGTAGATGGGTTGTTGCCGCCACGATCGCGGGACCGACCGCATACTGAAACAAAATGAATAATGCTGAACCACCCAAAGCTAGAAGTAAACCTGAAAAAACGTCTAGCTGTAAGAAATAAACTATGACAAATATTAGAAGACCGAATATGAAGGCGGATAGGAAAATGGATGTTGCCATTGCAAATTTGAGTTGTGATAGATTAGCCAAGTTTTTTCGCTCTCGTTAGTTTTCACAAGTAATAAAACTAAAGAATTAAGGGTTTCCCAAAATTTATGAAATTAAAAAGATTTTAAAAATAAAAAGAAAATTAGATGGGGTAAGCTCCGCAGGTTTTGCAGAACTGAATTTTGGTTTTGAGGTAGCTGTGGCACTTGGGGCATTGAACTGCGTCTTCGATCTTAGGGAAGACATCTTTGGGTTTGCCGAATTTCTTTCGGAAGACCTCGTAGTAGAGAAGCTGTTCTTTGTCCTGAATTTCCACATCGTCTGCTGCTTTGATGGCTTCTTTCTTCTCGTTGAACTCTTTTTCAGTTATCATGTCGTTGAAGTATGTGCGCAGTGTTTCTGTTCCTGTTCCTGCTTCGAGTGGTGCTTTGGGTCTCCAGATGATGTCGTTAGGTATTACGTCTTCGTAGGCTTTGCGCAAAATCCACTTACCGTATTTTACGCCTTTGTACATGTTAATCTTGTATTTGATTGGTAACTTCATTGCCCAAGCCATAAATTCTGGGTCTCGGTAGGGTGCTTTGATGTTCATTCCAAGAGATTCAGCCATTGGGAATGAGGAGAAGCCCATTTCTGCCCACATTTCCTGTTGCTTTATTGCAAATTGTTCTTCTGATAGATGGAATTGCCAGGGGTAACCGAAAAGCTCGTCTAATGCGTCGCCTGTGAAAACGGTCTTTATACCTTTGGGTTTTAGCAGAGTTAAGCCTATGTAGACGGGGAGACTGTTTCGGATTTCCATGGGGTCATATTTTTTGAGCGCTTCCACAACTTTGGGGAAAAATTTCATTACGTCTTCTTTGCCGAATTGGTAGGTTTCATGCTTTAGGTGTAAGAGTTCAACCATCTTTTTGACGTATTCGGTGTCTTTGGGTTGTCCATGTTTGAAAGCTAAGGTTAAGCATGGGATATCGGGATTGTATTTGACTGCTTCGTAAGCGATTATTTGTGTGTCTGTTCCAGCGGAGAAAAGGAAGCCGTCTGCCATGTTTTTCTTGACGACTTTGTTTACTAATGTTCTGATTTCTGGCAAGAGTTTGTTAACTTCAGATTCATTAATTGACATTTCTGTCCCTCGCATTACTGTGTTTGTCGCTCAGGCAGTATTTAAGTTTATCCGCATGCATATAAAAGGTGTCAATTGATAGACATCTGTGCTGAAAACATAAATAATATTGAACAGACAGCTATCCAGTCTTCGAAATATTCAATTAAACATCACCATCAACTAAGTTTAAATGTTCAAAAACAAAAGTCATAATACCATAAACCGGGGTTTCCCATATGAAAGTCAGCATACTCCACATGGAAATACGTGACACACTTGAAGACAACCTAACAGCCGCCAAAACCGCTGTCCTAAAAGCCGCAGAACAAAACCCAGAATTAATTGCTCTGCCAGAATACTTCACGGTCCCAAACTGTATGGCAGATTTCACCGATGCCCCAAAAATCAGCAAACAAACCGCCCCAAAAACCAAAGCTTTCCTCAAAGAAATATCCAAGGTCATTGGCGACATATACCTTCTTGGTGGAACGGTCTTGGAAGAAGACCACGACAAATACTACAACACAAGCACGCTCTGGAGAAATGGCAAACTATTGGCAAAATATAAGAAAATCAGCCCTATTAAAGTTGAACTTGAAGCAGGCGTCGCCAAAGGATCTACACCAATTGTTGTTGACACAGATTTGGGTAAGCTTGGGATGATTGTATGCGCAGACACCTTTAACCCTGAGGTAGTCAAGGCTGTTGCAGCCTTGGGTGCAGAAATTGTCTCGTTACCTGTGGCTGCCATGGGAACCCACCCAACAGTTCAAGGTCACCCGCTAACAGTAGGGATTGCACGGAACTTCGGTTTCTATATACTTAAAGTGGGAAATGTATGTTCAAACATGCGGGGAGGACGAAGCGCCATCATTGCACCCTGGGGTATCCTTGGCGAGGTTACTGACTCACAGGAAGACTCCATCTTGAGCGCGGATCTAGATATGAAAATGCTAAGAGACTACCGAGCACAACTCAGTAAAGTTTAGCCCAACAATCCACAATACGCTGCATTTCAGTAAACTCGTATTTCTCTATCCAGTCACAGAAGTCACTGTTATGTACAGCAAACCGTGCGACCTGTCGGGCGTTTTCAGAGTCATGAACCAGCAACAACACTGCATCCAAGTTGTGGCGTGAAATGTAAGCCACCGTTCTGAGCAGGGCATTGAGTTTTTCGTCCGTTGGCATTTCAGCACTTAACTCCACCATAACTGGCTTCTTTAGCGTGGCAACGAAATCTCGAGTTAATATGTCCACCCAGTAGCTTGTCAAATAATCGCGTGATGATAGAGGCACGTGGAAATAATCAACCAGGTTCCCAATAGCCTCAAGGTCAATTCCGAATCGTTCTTTAGCCAATACAGGGTCAGGGTAAATTTCAACGGCAAACGTTCCCTTTACTTTCGATTTAGCTTCTATGAGCAACTCCGTGATAGTTTGAGCTCGCCATTGTGTCCAGTTTAAGCCGCTCTGCTTCCACTTCTCCGTGCACCTAGGACAGACGCAAAAGTCTTGGTCTGGAAAATGATATAGGTTAAGTGTTACGCCAAGAATTTTTTCTTTACTTAATTCCTCGATATAATCCATGACTTTAGCGCGGTAACTTGGATGTGTAGGGCAAATATAGTCAAAGACAAAATGACTTCTTTTGTTGCTTCGCAACGCTGGACCAGTTTTTGAGAGGGCAACGATGCTTGGGTCTTCGCGGATTGCTTTGGCATCACAAAGAACAGTTACGTCGTTCTGCATGCCCTTCGCCGCCGGAAAAACTTGTCCGTCTACCCATTTAGAATAGAAAACGTGAAGATCAAAGCCCTCAACATATTCAGGTTTGTATGTGACTAAGCCTATTTTCATGCCCAATTCCTTGCTCGCAACAGATATATTGTTGGCGCTTATTTAATTGTTGATTCAAATGGACAAACACAAAACAGCCATAACTATCGACGCCGCTAAATGCGGTCCTTGTACAGGTCAAATTTGTATTGGTGTTTGTCCACAGGGCGCCTTAGAAGAAGGCAAAAATAGAAAACCTCAAGTTATCGCTCTTGTTCAATGTACAAAGTGTGGCGTTTGTGTGAACTTGTGTCCAAGTAAAGCCATCACTATAAATGTTAGCAACCCAAAAAAATAGGCGTTGTTGGGCTTTTGGCGAATTTGGAGCAAATTGACCTTGCAGACAACGTTAAACTTATTGTCAAAGAAAATGTAATAGCCGTTTTTTGTGATAGTGCTTTGAAGACAGTCAGCTCAGCAATCTATAATGGCGGAACCAAACAGGTTAAAGCTGTCCTCAATATAGGCGTGCCGGAAGGATATAATGACCTTTCCTTGCACCTTGACCCACTAGAACTTATAACTTCATCCGCGGCAAAGATTGGATTAACCAAAGATTACCTTGCCATGGTCACAGCTGCTAAAATAAAAAATTATAGTTTAGTTACAAAGAAAGCTGCTGATTTTTCTGTAAGTGTAGTTGCAACCGCTGGGATGTTCTCATGGCGAGTCGTCGGGGGAAGAGATGGATGTACAAGAAATTGTTGGCACCATAAACATCATCGTTTTAATTGATGGCAACCCGTCGGAGAGTTGTATGGTCGCGGCATTAATCACTGCTACTGAAGCAAAGTCGGCGGTGCTTAGGGATTTTGATGTTCGAAGCAGATACACAGGCGATTCGGCGACAGGTTCGATAACCGACAGCGTTACAGTTGCCTCAATTTGCCAAGGTAAAACGTTAAATTTGGGTGGTCCAGCCTCGAAACTGGGCAAACTGGTAGGTTATTGTGCCAGAAAAGCGGTTACAGAAACGTTGCTCAAGCAGGAACCAGTATGGGCTTGCCGAACTGTGTTGGACAGGCTCAAGGAACGCCATCTTTCAATTGAGAAGTTGGCAGCTGAAATATCCAAAGTTGAAGGGCTAACTGTAAACGCAGAGGGTTTAGCTGGAATTTTAAAGAAGAACCCGTTTACATTGGTGTACTTGTTAGCGGCGACGAAGATGGATGACGACTACAAAAAGAACCTATTGCCCACCGACTTCACTGATTGGATAGAGATAAGCAAATTCTTTGGTACATGTAAACAAATCAAACTTGAATGTTACAAAAACGCCAAATTACGAATATGTAGATTTACCCCCATTCCTAAAACACACCCTGATCAATATTGTTAGGAACGAACAATCTGAGCGTTAACTGAAAAGACTTAAATAACTTACTTTTATTCCGTAAACAAAAACAACAGAAAAATGGTGTATTAAACTTGAAATTCGGCGTATTTCTCTATCAACCCGAGCCTGTTGAAGGCGTCGACTATAACTTCTATCGTTTAAAATCTGAATCAGGAATTGTGGGAAAAGTAAACCCTGAAATGTACACTAACATCGCGTGCTTTGGCGACAATTATATGGCGGCAAAGCGCCCAGATTGGGTCTCAGTAAGCTCATTTGGTCCAGCATTGCGCACTAACAAACGCTATAACCTGCGCTGGGACGTCGTATGCATGACTAACCCAGAGGCCAGAGAATATAACCTTAAAATCATCGCTGAATGCGCCAAATTATCCCCAGGAATCAGCATTAGCAGCCAACACTTTGCAGACCAGAATTTCTGCACCTGCCCCCGATGCATTGAACAACAAAGCAAAAGCGGCTTAAAATGGGTCGATTGGCGAGCAAAAGTAGTGACTGATTTCCTTGCTGAAGTTAAAGAAGTCGTCCCAGGCAAACCACTCTTTGTCAACTGTCTACCTGACCCATTGATGGGCAAGGAACGCTTCGGCTACGACTTTGAAGCCATGGCACAATATGCTGACTACTTCGTAATTCCAATGTTCAGCAAAGCATACCCAACCCCTTGGTACTGGGAAACCATCGCAAGAGGCTACAAGAGCTTCCTCAAAAAACCAGTCATGGTAAACTTTTACGTCCGCGGTCCAAACGAAACATGGGATACTGTTGCACCAGCAAAGCAAATCATGACTGTCGCAACCCGCGTTGCAAGACAAGGCGTAGACGGCATAATCTTTCCTAGCCGAGAAAGCTGACTACATTAGAGAGTTCCAGAAGAACTGTGTCGCAGACAAAGAAACACGCGAATTCTTGAAGGGTCACAACGGCGACGATGTCTTAGAGCTCTTCAACAGATGGGAAAAGATGTTAAAATAAGCATCCCATATTTTCTTTTTAATTGATTTGTTTTTTTTTATCAATAAAGATGAATATTTTTTCAAAGAGTTTTTCGAGGTTTTTTATTAACATTATGACGACTTTGTTCTCTTTCAGTATTTACATCTCTGGTTTTTAAGAAAGAAGGTATCAAATGTCGCCCAGTTCAATTTTTAAATGCATGTGTGTGCATAAAAATAGTGGAAGAAAAAAGAATGAAGATAATTAAGGGTTGGAAAATGCTGAGCCATGATTGCGGCTACCTCAACGATATTACAGGGCAAACTGTTGTTGTTTCAAAAAAAGATTTCAGCAACGACTACCATGTTCGGCTCTTCGAGTCTGGACAAAGCAGCAAGGAGGAGGGCAAAACAATCTCGCCTGATTACCCCACTAAATCTAAAGCTGATGCTTTCGCTGAGAGTTGGATGTTAAAGCATCCGAACGGTGCGGTTTAATCATACGTTGGGAGTTAGCCAAATGTTGAAGGGACATTGGTTCCAGCAGTAAGAGTTTGATTTGTACATCCAACCTTTGCATTCTGCTCGCTCATAGCGTTTTTGTCTGGGTCTACTCAAAAACTGCACCCTGTCCCAGAATAGAATTCAATTAACGAATGGTTAGATACATGCATGAGCAATTGTCTTTTTAGTTTTACATGAAAAGGACCAATTGCTCCAGTTGGTTTAAACCAAATAACAAATGAAGCTCTTCACTTAGTAAAAATGAGCCGCATTAATAAAGGAATTATAAATAAAAGCTGTAATTAAGCCGGAATTACAGGGGAAAATTTAGGCAGTTGTAGTTGCTTTGATTTGTGCGTCTATTTTTCTCTGGCGTTTCTGTAGAAGCTTTCTTTTGTTTGCTTTAGGGTTTGGTTTTACTCTGTAGACTTTGCCGTGAGTGTTCTGGTAGTACTTTGCACCTTTGCCCTTAAGTTTGGTCTTTTTCTTCAATCGTCTGGTCCCTCCTTGGCTCTCCAACAGGATTTCAGCTATTACTATACACCGTAACTATTTAGTATGCCTATAAAAATAAAGCGTGAAAAGCATAAGCGTTTGATTTAATCTTGTTTTAGTTAAAAAAGCATCATGCATTTATAAGCATGCAGAACCCATTATTTACCAAGCTTGTATTTTTGCAAGAGAACAATTGAGAAGGCTATAATTGATGTATACTTACGAAAAACTAGTCCAAGAAAAATTTAAATGCAGAATTTGTTCATCAAGTTTTCAAAATCCCGAGGAACTACGCAATCACCGAATGGTTGCTCATAAAACACATATGCTTTCCTACAGGCGTTAATTCTCCCAACTTTTATCGTACTTAACCAAAGAAGTAAGTAGCAACACCCAAAAATGGGTGAACAACTACGCCATAGACTCATTCACTTGGCACTTAGTCATATGAACAAGTATGTTTCATCTGACAGAAAACTGCAAATATACAAGTGCTAATTTATTTTTTAAGAGGCTTTCTTCGTAAATCGCTGTTTCTCTGGTTTTGTGTTTTATTTAGAAAACTATATAATCCATCTAACATACAACCATCACTAAAAGGGCGAAACTACATTGAAAATTACTCTTGTTAATCCACCTTATCCTCCAAATGCACATTCACATCCACCCTTCATCCCATTGGGCTTAGCTTATCTGGGAGCAGTCGCCGAAAAAGAAGGACACCAAGTCACAGTAATCGACTGCCAAGGTGAAAAACTAACTTACGACACATTCAGACAAAGAATCAAACAGGTTCCATCCGACGTAGTTGGAGTAACGTCAACTACTCTTCTTTATAATTCAGCCAAAACAATAATGGAAATCTCTAAAGAAGAACAGCCAAACGCAGTCACAATGATTGGCGGAAGCCACGTGAGCTTCTGGGACGAAAACGCCCTAAACGAATCCCCTGCCATAGACATTATCGTGCGCCGTGAAGGCGAACTAACATTTCTCGAATTGTTGCAACGTATTGCGGCAAAAAAGAGTTTTGAAGGAGTCCTGGGCACAACATTCCGTGGAAGCGAGGGAAAAATCATCCGGAACGATGACAGACCTTTCCTCCATGACCTAGATTCGCTGCCCTCTCCAGCTTATCATTTGCTTCCTCTGGACTCATATCATCGCATGGGTAAAACTATCTTTCCAATAGTAACCAGTCGTGGATGTGTCCAATGGTGTGACTTCTGCAGCACTGTACGAATGTTCGGCAGAGGTTACCGGGTACGCAGCCCCAAAAAAGTCGTAGATGACATGGAGATGCTACATAACAAGTATGGACAAAGCCAATTCACATTTTATGACGACGCATTTACAATTAACCGTCAACATACACTTGGAAATGTGTGCGGACATCAAAGCCCGCAAATTAAATGTCAGAGTGGGATTGCGAAACCCGCGTTGACGCCGTTGACAAAGAACTACTTGAAAAAATGCATGATGCTGGATGCATAACGGTTTGGTTTGGCGTTGAGTCTGGCTCAGAGAAAATGCTTGGATAAGATGCATAAAAAAATCAAGCCGTGAACAAGTCCGCGCGCTTTTAAGATGGCACAGAAAGCTGGTATGATGACTATTGCCAGCGCAGTCATTGGCTTCCCAGGAGAAACAGAAGAAACTGCCTGGGAAACAATCAACTTCATCAACTCACTAAACCCAGACGACATCGGCTGCTACGTCGCCACACCGTACCCAGGAACACCAATGTATGAGCAAGTCGTCAAAAACGGTTGGCTAAGAGTAACCGACTTCAACAAATATGATACTGCAACCCCGACCTTTGAGACCCCAGACCTGAGCATGGAAAAAATCCGCGAAATCAAATACAAAGCGCATCAAAAATTCTATCTGCGACCAAGCTACGTGTTCAAGATGATTCGCAAAGGCGGAACCTACGGCACGATCTGGACTTAAAACCTCCGCGGCGTATGCACTCAGAGCCATGCACATAAAACTCTCCTAAACAATCTTTCTTGTTTTAATATTGTTCAAAAATAGTTAAAGAATCAAAGAGCTTCTTTTAACCTACGTTTAAGCCCCATTTTTGCGATTTAAGAAAGCAATATATTTAATCCAACATAGAATCTCCAGTGCAAAGGCTACATGAGATGAAAATTACCCTAGTTAATCCGCCCTATCCACCAAGTGTTCATTCACACCCACCTTTTATTCCATTGGGATTGGGATACTTGGGTGCTGTTGCGGAGAATTCAGGTCACCATGTCACGGTAATTGACTGTCAAGCCGAGAAACTTACTTATGAAACCTTCCGCGATCGCATCGCTCAAACTCCATCCGATATAATTGGGGTAACTGCGACAACTCTACTTTACAATTCCGCCATGAAGCTTATTGATATAGCTAAGCAGACTCAGCCGCAAGCAGTCACTGTGCTTGGCGGGTCACATGGAACATTCTGGGACGAAAACGCTCTCCAAGAATATCCAAGCTTAGACATTGTTGTACGTCGAGAGGGCGAACAAACCTTCATTGAACTTATTGATAAAATCCACAACCAATCCAGCCTCAACAATGTGTTAGGCATAACTTATAGAAACGCCGACAAAATCGTTCGCAACGAAGACAGGCCATTCATTGAAGACTTAGATGCTCTTCCTTTCCCAGCGCATCACTTGATGCCGCTTGAAAGCCTAAAGCATAATGGCAAAATAATTTTCCCGTTGGTAAGCAGCCGCGGATGCGTCTTTTGGTGTGACTTCTGCAGCACAGTTCGCATGTTTGGTAGAGGTTACCGAATGCGTAGCCCCAAAAACGTTGTAGATGAAATACAGTTAGTCCATGACAGATATGGTGTTGATCAAGTTACGTTTTATGATGACGCATTTAGTGTTGACCGCAACCGGGTTGTCAAAATCTGTGAGGAACTACAAACTAGGAAAGTTGCATATTAAGTGGGATTGTGGCACCCGCGTCGATATGGTTGACCGTGAACTAATGAAAACTATGCGGGATGCCGGCTGCTTTGCAGTTTGGTTAGGAGTAGAGTCTGGTTCAGAAGCTATTCTTGGAGCCATGAACAAACGCATTAAGCTTGATCAAACAAGATTGGCATACAAGACTGCACATCAGTTAGGTTTGATGACTATTGCCAATGTTGTTTTAGGTTTTCCAGGCGAAACAGAACAAACTGCTCGCGAGACAATCCGTTTCGTTAAAGAGTTGAATCCTGATGATGTGGGTTTCTATATTGCTACACCTTATCCTGGAACACCAATGTATGAATTGGTGAAGAAGAAGGGTTGGCTACGAATTACGGATTTTGATAAGTATGACACTGCGGGTCCAACTTTTGAAACACCATCTTTAAGCATGGAGAAACTAGTTGAGCTTCGCTACAAGGCTTACCAGGATTTCTATCTCCGACCAAGCTACGTGTTTAATATGATCCGCAAAGGAAATGTCTATGGAATTGCTGCGGTCAAAACTTCAGGCGCTTATCTGCTCAGGTATCTGCACATTAAACCTTGATAATTCCCTACTTTTCCTAACCAAGGCAATTACAGCAAGAACCAGAACTAACAAGCTAAGAGAAACTGTGATTGAAGTAAAATTAATCCCGATAGGCGATAATCCCAAAAATAAACCTATCAACCCAGTTAAACCAAAGCTTAATGCAACAGACAACACTAATTGTTCGACAAAATCTATGCTGTTTTTTCCCAAGAACAATATGTTTACAAGGCAGTAACCAGGCAAAAACGCGATAAAAATAAAACTCAAAACATACCTTGGAATTAAAGTAATCGAAAAATCTGGATTGCTTGGAATAAGATATGTAACCAGTACTGTTAAAAACGTAAAACCAACGATTATTTCAAACCAGTTTATCGGTTTCAGATTTTAACCTCAAAAATTTATAAAAAATAAAAAATAAAGGAAGAAAATTTTTACATGAACATCTTGTAGATTGGATGAGACTCTTCGAGTGGTCTTGTTCCAAGGTCACCAGCTGCTGAAGCTATGTATGTGTCTGTTACTGCGACTGCTGGGAATACCCATTCTGCTTGTTCTGCTGGACCAATCATAAGCCAGTTTGCGCCTGCCATTTGCATGATTGAGTTTGTTGAGGTTCTGCATCCTGGACGGAATTCTTTAGCGACGTTTGCTTTGACCCAACCCATGGTTGTAACAACGTTTCCGCTGCCTAAGCCTACAGGGTGACCATACTTCTCTTTCATGATTGGTATAGTTCTGACGGCTGTGCCCATGTCTGGTTCGAATGCTGGAATAGCTGTGTCGATGAGTGGTTTTGTGATACCGCCTTTTTCTGCTAATTCGAGAGCTTCAACAATAACTTTCATTTTACCTTCCATTGTGGTGTCTTTTGGATCATCAGCAAGCACTATGGACATTTTGATGCCGCTGTCTTTGAGGTTTGCAAGTTCAGCATCCATTACGCCTTTATAGACGGAGTTGTAGAGGCATCTGTCTGAGAGACCCATCTTTTTTGCCAAGCTTGCTGCTGCCATACGGGTCTTTGGACCCATTGCATCGAGCATGAGTGGTGCATCAGTGTGTTTCGGTACGAAGTCAATGTATTTTTCGAATGCTGCTTCTGTTGTGCCGACGATGTCAAGTGCAAATTTCACACCTGTTATGTCGCTTTGGGTTTGGCATGTGTTAATGATTTGTTCGGCTGCTTTAGCATCAAAAACTCCTTTGTTTGCATCGGTAACCATTTTTTGGCCTAACCAAAAGATGGAGCCGATCAAAAAGGTTGGATTTTCTCCCGGTTGACCGCCTATTTTTGCTCCAGCGAGGTCATATATTTTTTGTTCGGTATTGAACTTAAAGGACATTTTTCCACATCTGATGGATTATTTCTTCAGTGCTTTCTTTGCAAGTTCAGGAGCTTCTTCCTTGTTCTTGCCGAAAAGTGCCCCGATTGCGTCTGCATCTTCTTTCTTGACTGCTGCGCCGCCCATGATTATACCAACTTTGTCTTTGAGACCTGCTGCTTTCAAGAGTTCGTCGAGTTTTGCGATGTTGTTCTTTGCTGGAACTGTGTTAACTGAAATTGCAATCAAGTTTGCATTGTTTTCTTTTACTTTGTCAATGAATACTTGTGGTGCAACGCTTTTTCCAACGTCGATTGTTTTGAATCCTGCGCGTTTTAGTGAGCGTCTGACTGCTTCTTTTGCAGTGTCGTGCATGTCTGGTTCGATGTTACCGATTACGACTATGCCGATTGGATTTTCTGGTTCTGGTGGTTCTTTTTCCATCATAGATTTAAGCCAAGACATTTAAACACCTTTTTTCCTTTTATAGATACTCTGGGCTTTTTATACTCGAAATCAATATTTAACCTTTTACCAACAATTCCATGGGTAAGCAATCAAGCGGGAAAGTAAATGCTCAAAGCAAACAGAACATACATCTTACTGTTGATAATCTTTACTTTCGCATTCTTTTATCGAATGCTTTTGATGCTTTGGAACGGTTTTCCTCCCGGCGCTGATATTGGCTTACATAATAGTGTGATTTACTCAATCACTGGGCATGGAAATGCTGATTTCTTCTATAATTTTTATCACATGGGTGGTGGTATATCACTTACTTTTCCCGGCTACCACATTTTTACTTCAAGCATAATACTGATGACTGGGTTACCTGACTATTTAGCTCATACAATGGTTGTTTCGTTGTTTTCGTCGTTGGTTGTTTTGTCTGCATTCTTAATTACTAAACGTGTTTGGTCAGAGCCAGGAGCTTACATAGTTGCTTTTTTGGTGGCGATTTCCCGTTTCGACATCGAAATGCTCATGTGGGGAGGTTACCCAAACGTCATAACTCTATTGTTAATTCCCGTGACATTGTATTTGTATTTGCAGAAAGACCGTTTTTCAAAGGCACCTTTTCTAGTTACTGGATCGATTTTGGCTGGATCAATATTTTTAACGCATTCACTAAGTGCCGCCGTCTTCGTAGCAATAATCTTCCTCGCGGTACTTCTTGTGTTCATTATGCCTAAAAGGTTGGGAACTATGCGAAAAATGGGGCTTTACTGGCTTCTGCCGATTGTTTTTGGCGCCATCATATTTTCCCCGTTCATAGTACAAGCTGTTCCTGCATACCTGACCCATAATTCTTCATTAGCTCCTGATCCTACAAGTCCAAATACAATTGACTTAGCAACGATTTCAACCCAAACGCTTCCGCTAGAATTAGTTTTACCGCTTTTTGGTGTGCTCGCTGGATTTCTTGTTTTCTCAAAAAAATACTTCGGGCATTTCCTTGTATTGCCAACGTTTCTTCTATCCATGTGGCTTTTTGTGCCCTTAGTGCTGACATTCAGTTATTTGGTTGGGTTCCCCATTGATTCTAACCGTTTTCTGTACTTCTTGATTTTGCCATTAATTATTTTTATAGCGGTTCTTATTGAGCATAGTTCAAGGTTCTTTGCAGAGGTCGTCAATAAATTCAATCCTTCGATTAATAGAGCAAACAGAGTTGTCAATGTAAGGATTGCACGTTTCTTATCATCATTAACACATAAGAGAATCTATTCAGCATTTATCTTGTTTTTCCTACTTTTTTCGTTTGTTGCATTGCCTATCTTTATGGGTCCAGTATACAATGCTGGTCAATCAATTCAGCAGTTCTATCAGACTATGGATAATCAGGGGTTTGAGGCAATTGAATGGGCAAAAACCAATACACCTAATGATGCAGCGTTTGTTTCTGATGCTTTGTATGGTTGGTGGTTTGGCGGGTTTGCTCAGCGACCTACGTACAGTGCTGTTGATCCACAATATTTAACGATTAATGATGAATACAATAAAACCCTGTTTGCGAGAAACCTTCTTGATACGGATTATTTGATGGATAATGGGTTGGTTCAAGTTCGTGAAGACGGCGGATACCTTGCAAGACATAATCCAGAGATTTTGGCTACGCTTAACTGGACTTATTTCCCCTATTCCTTCTTTAATTTTGGCAGCAATGAAACCCAAATCAGGTATGGGGTTTACAATGAGACGAATGAGAATTATACCCCTTATTCGGTGTATGTTGATGCTCTTAAGGTAAAGGAGATGGCTATTAAAACAAGAGTTGCTGACTACAATCAAAGTCTCGTTCTGGAGGCGACCACAACTATTACTAGAGGCAACGAATATTTCAATTGCACTCAACAAACCACTGTTCAAAGAGGACAACGTTTTGTGAATTTAACGACAACTATAGATTCCACGGTTCCTGGAGTTGTTTTGGATTGGCTTGATGTAGAAGTAAAGAGTAATGGAAAAGAGCAAATTTCAATTGGCGACCCGAAGACGATTGCTTTGCTGGCTGAAGACGTCAAAGTTTTTGGCCAAATAATCTTTACCTCAAACCAACCTGAGACTAGAATAAACCTTGGAAACTGGGCAACTCAAAGCACCATAGAATTACAATACAATTTGGAGGGAAAGCCATATGCACAAACGCAAATTTCGGCTAGCGCATATTCAATTACTGATGACTTGAGCATTTATCATGATCAAACAAGGAAAAGCAGCTTGTTAAACAATCAATTGATTCTCAACTTGAATCCTAATCAACCTTCAAAAAACATAGACTTCGAACAAGTCTTCAACTACCAAACAGAAATACAAAGCTATAACGTCTCATACATCGCATGCCGAGTCCCAGAGATGTACCCAAAATTCCTCAAAGACCCCTCGTTTAGCCTTGTATACATGAACGAGGCAGAAAGTAGCAAAGTTCTTAACAACGAAATCGCCATCTTTAAGGTCAATGGGAACCTCAAATAGTCAAGTGTGCATAATCGCCTCTTTACGTGCAAAATACAGTGAGAAAAAAATTGAGTTCGCTTTCATAGCGATTTTTTCAGCATTGATCTTTGCCATATTCTATGTGCTCATATCCATGAACGGCGTTGTTTTAGGAAACGACCCTGCAGTTCACCTTGAGAAAGCCCAAATCTTCCTCAATACTGGAAAAATCCCTTTAGCTAATCTCGGTTGGACGCCGCCCCTCTACCAGATTGTGCTTGCAATGTTTGTTTCTCTCACAGGAGCAACTGACATTGGGCAAATGATCTTTATAGTTAAAGTTTTAGCGGTAATAATTGATTGGTTCTTGTTTCTTTCTGTGTACTTGATCGGTAGGAGATTTTTTGACAGAAGAGTTGGGGCTGTGGCTGCTGTTTTGCTGTTGATGTGTTTTCCTATGTTTGAAGTTAACCAATTCGGCGGCTATACTACCGTTTTAGCTTTGGCGTTTATGATCTTGGTTTTTCTCTATACACCCTTGGCAGTTGAGCGTTTTGGATATTTGGTAGTGACTTTTTTTGCTGCTTTCGGGGTTGTTTTATCTCATCAGCTTGCAGCATTTCTCTCAATTTTCATAATGCCGCCCATATTGATTTTTATGTTAATAAAATCCAAGGGTGCCTATCTAAAAGTCGTTATGGCATTAATTTTAGGTGGAGGAATAGCGTTTTTCCTCTATTATTTCCAAGCTATGATTGGGTACCTTGACATTGTTATTGAATACGTGTTTTTCGCCATAAAAGCCTACGCTTACCAGATTCCAGCCGTAAGCTTTAACGCGTTCATGATTAATTTTGGTTTCATATTTTTCTTAGCCTTAAGCGGTGTTTTTGTTTCTTATTATGTCTTAAAGAAACAAAAGAAACTCATTCTCTTTGTCACATTGCTGCTTGGTTTCTTTGTGCCGTTTTTCTTTGCTGAATCGTACCTTTTTGGTTTGTATATGCCCTTTAGTTGGTTTATCTATTACTTGACTCCTTTGATGGCGATTCTTGCAAGCATTTCCGTTGTTTTCATAGCTGATAAAGTCTCAGCGTTATATGTCAAAAACAAACAGGTCTTCAAGAAAACCTGGTTGAAAATAGTCACGGTGACCATAATTGTTTTGTTGTCTGTGATGGTGGTTTATCGTTCTGACATAGTTTATGGAAAAATTATGGAAGCCAGCGTTTACTATTCAACTACAGATTTGAAAGCTTATGACGCTGGAGTTTGGTTAAGATCAAACTATCCTGAAAATTCTACAGTTGTAGTGACTGAGGTTCCTGGTTTTTGGTTCCAAGAGTTTTCGGGCAAGAGCGTGATTGCACAAACTGATCATACTGTGCAGAGAAATGAAATTGCTGAGTCGGTTCTGAGTTTATCTTATGAAGTTGAGCATCCAAATACTCTAATTAGAGCTTATGAGGCGAAAGGTGATATTGCTGAGGAAACTCTACGTTTCCATTGATCAAGTTTGGAGCAGGGTTTCTTTTGTTTCGGGAACCGGAGACTTACTCGCCTACACCGTAAACGGCACAGATTACGAGCTTAAACTCTCAAGCTTAAACAAACAAATAATTTTTGACGAGCAAAGCATGCCAAAAAAGATAGAGTACATCTACTCTAACGATTTTGTTGCCTTAACTAAGACAGTGATTGTTGAAAACACAAGCTATCCGCTCAAAGTATCTTGGATGTTAACGCCTATAAAGAGCGAAATTATGAATGCTTCACTTTATTTGAGCACTTTCTTTGACCTTAAGTATCACTTTGAAAAGGCTGAAATTCCTGGTCTGTTAGATTGGGTTAACCCGTGGGATGCGCCTTCACCCATTGTGACTTCTGATGGAACTAATTGGGCAGTAGCCAGCTTTGCAAATGCAAACTTAAAAGATAAGTACATAGGTATCTACGATAGTGCAGACGATATTGCTTTTGCGTTTAAGTTTAGTGATTTGCCTGATTGGGGTAACATCGGCGTCTTGGCAAACAGGCAGATTGACGCAGTTAGGTTCCAGTACCAATTCAACGACCTAAACGTAAACCAAACAGCTTCACGTTCTTACCAAGTTCTAACCATGTCAAAAAACAGTTTCCCAACACTTTTACCTGATGCATTGCAAGGATTATTTAACTTTAAACCAGCCGAATTCACGGTTGCATCCCGCAGTTTCAGCGATTACATCAAAGAAAACCAAATAGGCTTCATAGTTTACGACCGAAACAAACTTGACACTCAAATGATCAAAAGCAAACTCTTACAGCTAATCTACTCAAACGACCGATACGTCATCTTCAAAATCCTAAAATAACCAACGTTTTACTCTCTATTATGTGGTGTTAGGAACATTTTTTCAGCCTTTATCATGATCCCTGTTCCAACTAATTCTCAATTTATAGAGTGCCCAAAATGCAGGTCACAAGTGGCCATGATTTCCAACTACTGCAATTTTTGCGGCATAAGGCTGCATCAACCTATTGTTCTAAAAATCTGCCCCAAATGCATTACTAGAATGGATTGCTTCAGCGCATTTTTGCCCAGAATGCGGACAAAAACAGTGACGAAATACGTTGCCCAAAATCCTTGAGTAAATTGCATGTTTTAGTCAAGAAATTTTGGACTACAAAGCTCTTTTCTAAGTGTCCTAATTATTATTAATGAAATTGAATAGAAAAACTGTAACTGCAACCGCTATTTTAGTAGTAATTACGCTCTTAGGGCAATAGAATTGCAATCAAGTTGGTTCGGATTGCATTTCAACGATTTTTTGTGTTATTGGTGTCAATAATTCTTATAACCGTCTTCTGATATTTGACAGATTCTGTGGAGAAGGTTGGATGAGGGGTAAAACGTGGTCTATTGATGAAGAGCGTCATTTGCAACAGCTAGTTAAAGAGGGAAATGGTTTGATAAGATTTCGCAGGTTATGGGTAAAAGTCGTCTTTCTGTTAAGGCAAAATTTTTTAATTTGGGTTTGCTTCTGGTAGATGCAACAGTTGTGCAAAATGCTGTTGCATCAGCATCATTGCTTCTTCTCCCGCTCTTAATGCGGATGTTGGTGCTGTTCATGACCCTGACGGCGTTGATGTTGTTGCTTCCCATTTGAAAGCGACTGGACCGTTACCTAGTGTGGAGGAGAAGCTTCGGGTTTTGGATTCTGCTTTGGTTGCTTTGGAGCGGCCTGGTCTTCGTGCGACTGAGGTTTCACGTTTGCATAATATTATTCAGGGTGTTAAAGTGTATCAGCACCTCTTTGCCGATTTCGTGAATTATCGGGCTTTGGAATCTGAAGTTTTGGAGTTAAGAAAACAGCTTGCGGCAGAGAAAAATCAAAGTTAGATCAAAATTTCCTCGAACCTTCAATTCCAGTGAGATTCAATCTCATTGGCGAGGACTTAGAGAAGAATACAGAATCTACCAGGCATCCAAGCATGCTAAATTAGATGCAGTTAAGGGTGACACAGCAAGGTTTTTTAGCGAAATCTGCCATCTGAAGCCGTTTGCCTATCAGCTTGAGCTTGCAGAATTGTACAAGAATAATCAGTTTCTCGCAGTCAGGTGGCCAAGGCAGACGGGCAAGAGCACAGCTATAGGTGGGTTGCTTTTGCAGGATGCATATGAGATTCCTAACCTGAACGTTGGGTTCATAGGTCCAAGTTGGTGCCAAACCAAGCTGAATCTAGGGCGGGTAGCAGGCTTTTGCCGCAACCTCCCTCAAGGAAGCTGCCATATCCAAAAAACTAAAATCAGCTTCAAAAACGGCTCCGTAATTGAAGCTTTCCCAAACAACCCAGACACAATCCGAGGCAACACATTTCATCGACTCTGGTGGGACGAAACAAATTTTACTTCAGGTGACGAAGACCTCTATGACGCCATCCTGTTCACGTTGACCACCACAAACGGCAAAATAGTCGCTAGCAGCACGCCGTTTAATCGAGATTCGCTATTTTGGAAGATGTGCAACCACAAGGATTATGCGGATTTTGTCAGGCAGCATTTTAGTTGGGAGAAAGCTCTGGATCCGTTGGGTCCTTTGTATCCGCAGATGATTGAACGCATCAAGCGGTAATTTGGGGATGATCCAGCAAGGTGGCGGCGGGAGATGGAGGCTGAGTGGGCAGAAGACGAAGACGTCTGGTTGCCCCAGAGCTTGATTGTTTCTTGTGTTGGCACCTCCAAAAACTGCGGAACAGACCTCGAACCATTTGATCATGAAAAAAATTACAAGGGCACATTCTTTGGGGGCTTAGATCTTGCACAGACACGAGACTATTGCGTTTTTAGCGTGGTGGAGAGCCTCAACGATACGCTTTACTTGCGGTTCTTGAAGATTTTTCATCAACCTATCACATATGCGCATGTGTTGGGCTTTATCAAGTTGGTTCAAGATCGCTTTGGCGGTTTTGATAAAATCCGTGTCGATTATACCCGTGAAGGACCTAGCATAATCGCTGACATGGTAAACTCTGGCATAGACAACGCTGAAGGTGTAAACTTTAGCGTTCCCCGTAAAAGCGAAATGGCAAGTTTGTTGAAACAGCGAATGTCGAATGACAAGTTTTTTTATCCGCTTCTAAATTGGGAGCGACCCTACCGAGGCGACATATGCACCGAGCTAAATGTTGAGCGCTACGATTTACGCAAGGATGGCACCATAGGATACTCACACCCCAACGGGACACACGACGACGTCTTTTGGAGCATAGCCCTAGCAGTTTACTCAACAGTAGAACTATCACCTGAACAGTTCGTAGCAGTAGTCCCAAGATGACATAAAATAGATTAAGTAAATCCAGAAAAGCGCCTGATTTAGAAATCCAGAGTAAGTGACAGAATGTTTATTCTCTGCTTGACAATATTCTGATATAGTCTGCTGTGTCAGCACAATTGTCTGCCGCTTGTTCGATGAACTCGATTAGGTCGTCAAGTATCACCATAGCTCCCCTGTTCATGTTTACGCCGTATTTAACGAACAAGCGTTTGGTTTTCAAGTATTCGTCGTCTATTATGTGTTCTATTTGCTCGACTGTTTTTGCATCGTTTATGGCTTCCTTTGAGTTTGTAGAGATTTTTTCAATACAGCCACTTAGTATTTGAGTAATATCTACCAGTTTTCCAGTCATTAAAAACATTTTTTCAGTGAGCTCTTTTGGAATGTCTGCTTCAGATAGCATTTCGAGACATCTTGCAGCATCTTTAGTGTGGTCAGCTAACGTATCTGCTCGTTTAACAACGTGTAAGATGTCTTCTCGGTAGTCCGCTACCAGAGCTGTTCCTTTGGATAGCTCCATGAAAACGTCTGCTCTAAGTTTGTCAACGCCTTCTTCTGTTTTGTATAAAATTTCAATGTATTCTTTTGCTTCTTTATGGTTCTTCTTTGCAAAGCTTTGGGTTGCTTTGTGCAACCAAGTTACTGTTTCGAAAGCTTTTGTTATTTGGTCATGGGCAAGCTCTAATCCTCTGGTTCTACTACGTTGAGTAAACCAATCGAAACTTTTTCTTTCCGTTAACCTCAACTCCAATTAGCACTATAGTGAAAGTTCCATTTTAACCCTTGTTGTAATATTCAATAAAGTTTTTTAGAAAGCACAAGTACGGCTATCAGAGGAATTTGGTAACCTCAGATAAGATCCAATTACTTATTTTAAGAAAATAGAGTGCGGTTGCCGGGATTTGAACCCGAGTCGACAGCTTGGGAAGCTGCAGTCCTACCGAACTAGACTACAACCGCAACGGATACCTGCTTCAAACGATAACCCATTGCATAGGGATAGTTCATTTGATATAGAAACTTTACTATCAAACCTGAGAGGTCATTTTAGGAGTCTATCACCGTCAACAACCAACCCAGAGTTAGAAAGCTCACGTATGAGGGCAAATTTCCAGCTATCACGATTATCAAAAGCGGAGACGTTAATACCTTCAAAATCGGTTGGGATTTCAAAGTTTGCACATTCTCTGAAAAAGACAAGTACGTTACCCTTACCTATTTTTCCTAACAGAAAACCAAGTTGAAAAATCACGTCTTGCCGAGGTCTTAACTTACGTTTTGTGTTGACTTCATTTGTAGCGTACGCAAAATCGTCAGGTGATAACAAAACTACTGCAAAACCAACATCGGCATAGTCTCTGCTAAAGTTTTCTACAATTTTTTTGCCTTGGCTTGGCTCTTCACACATAACAAGTGGTACGAGCTTGAGTTTAGTCAAAGCATTTGTGACAGCTTGTTTAATCTCGTCATCTGTGCCGCAGACAACGAAAACCCTGCGCCGTACATCCGAAGCAGACATTGCCTGTTGAGTGGAAGCCACGGTTTTTTCGGTTGGGGATAAGAATTTTTCAGTGCAAAGGTAAGCCCATTTGACTTTACCCTTGAGTATGTTTTCGATAAGGTATTTTTTGTCTTTGGCGACTACGAGGTTTTCTTGGTTTGGCAAGGTTAGTTTGTCGGCTGTTTGGTAGGACCAGAAAATAATGGCTTTAATGACTTTATTGGGGTTGAGGAGTTTGCCCAAAAACCAGAAGGGTTGACCCATGGTGTAGGGTGAAGAGAAGGTGCGTATGAGTTCCTCTTGGGAAACGTTAAACCGGATGCCGGATTTGTCAGGCTCAGCATATTCTACGTAGATGTGGTATTTGGGAGGTGCTTGCACAATAGATCAAGGGCTAATCAATCCTTCTGAGCACAAAAACCTTTTTGGGGTTTTGCAAACAAAATCGTTATCAGACAGAAACCTACACATTTAGCCTACAAGGAGAAACAAGCGCGTGCCCAAAAACTACACTTACGACGACGCAGGAGTAAACCGCAAACAACGCGTAGAATCCAAAAAACAACTTAAAAATCTTCAGGAAACCTACAAACACAACCTCTTTGGCGGCGTAATGCATCTGCCTTATGGGAACATCTTTCCCATCGGCGAGAATATTTTCTTGGATTTGGTCATCGAAGGCGTAGGCACCAAAGTTCTTGTGGCGCAGCTAGCACAAAAATACGATACCATAGGCATAGACGCAGTTGCTATGGCTGTTAATGATGTGATTCGTTCAGGCGCCAAACCCCTTTCCATAGCAGATAACATTCATGCTCAAGCCAGCGAACCCACACTGGTAAACGGGTGGCTAAAAGGCATTATCCAAGGCGCCCACGAATCCGAGTGCCCCGTTACAGGCGGCGAAACAGGGGATGTAGCCGAATTAATCAAAGGCGTAGCCGAAAATGCTGGGTTTGACATGGTTGTAGCATCAATAGGCAAGGTTGAACGCAAAGAAATCATTACGGGTGAAAACATCAAACCCGGCGACCCAATCATCGGTTTAGCCAGCAGCGGCCTACACAGCAACGCTATAACGCTCGCAAGAAAAATCCTCTTCAAGCAGTGGGGTGGAAAATACCTGCCAAACGACGTTCCAGAAGGATTGGATAGGGAAGTGGTTCTCGAGGTTTTGGAGCCCACAAAAATCTATGTCAAACCAGTCTTGAAACTTGCTCGCGAAGTAAAGGTTAAGGCAGCTGTCCACATAACGGGTGATGCCTACTTGAAATTTAACAACCTCGCCAACTACTCCCCAGGAATAGGTTTTGAATTCAACAACTTCAAGCCACATCCGATCTTTAGCTTAATCCAGAGAACCGCGGCTGAACTTGGATTAATAATAACTGATGAGGAGATGTTCAAGACGTTTAACATGGGCTGGGGCTTTGGCATTGTGGTGGACAAGGCAAACGTGGAGAAATCACTAAGCACACTAAAACAGGCTGGCGTGAACCCGGAGATAATCGGCAAAATAACCAACAAACAAAAAGTCGTGGAAATAGATTACAAAAACAAACACATGGTTTTCACGTAAAGTATTGCTTTTTTCTTGACGAAAGCGTTTAAATCCTGATTCATATTTTAAAGGCTTATGAAATACGCTGCCAAAATTGAAGTCAGCCTCAAACCCGGACATAGCAACCCGGAAGGCGAAACAACCGCACGTTTGCTTGTGGAACTCGGCTACAAGGTTCAAGCAGTGGACGTAAGCAAAGTTTACACAGTAACCCTTGACGCTTCAACGCTAACTGAAGGTATAGCGAAAGCAGAAGATATGAGCAAACGCCTATTGGCAAATCCAACCAAAGATAACTACACCATAAGCGTCGTTGAATCCAAATGAACGCTAACCTCTACGCCCAACGCAAAAACAGCCCAGTTCTAGAAGTTGCCATAGCAAAAGCTACTCCAGAGGAACTTGCTGAAATCAACAGTGAATTAGCCTTGGGTTTTAGTCAACAAGAACTGTGCAACATTCAAGCTTATTTTAGAGAAGAAAAAAGAAATCCAACTGATTTGGAACTACAAACCATTAGCCAAACATGGTCTGAGCACTGCTGCCACAAAACCTTCAAAGGAAAAATCCAAATCGACGGCAAAGAAATCGACAGCCTCTTCAAAACCTACATTGCCAAAGCTACCAAACAATTACGGTCGCCTTGGTGTGTGAGTGTGTTTGAAGACAACGCTGGAATCGTAAAGTTTGACAAGGGTTTTGGCATAGCTGCAAAAGTTGAAACTCACAATCATCCATCAGCGATTGAGCCGTTTGGTGGCGCAGCAACAGGAGTTGGCGGGGTTATCCGCGACATCCTAGGCGTATGGGCTGACCCAATCGCTTGCACTGACGTCTTGGGTTTTGGACCCTTAGATTACGATTACAAGAAGCTTCCTGCAGGCGTTAAACATCCAAAATATGTTTACATGGGCGTAACTGCAGGCATAAGCGCCTATGGTAACAACATGGGCATCCCAACAGTAAATGGTGCTATATACTTCGACGATTCCTACACAGGCAACGTCACAGTATATTGCGGCTGCATCGGACTTTTGCCCTTAAACAAGTATGCAAAAAACGCTAAAGTTGGCGACATAGTAGTTTTAGCAGGCGGAAAAACTGGACGCGACGGCATCCATGGAGTAACCTTCGCATCAGCGGAATTAACTGAGAAATCAGAAACAGTTTCGCGTCCAGCAGTCCAAATTGCAGACCCCATCGAAGAGGAAAAAGTTAAACGCGCAATAGTAGAGATCCGCGATCTACAACTTGCTTCAGCCGTGACTGATATTGGCGGCGGGGGTTTGTCTTCAGCAGTTGGGGAAACAGCAGAACGTTTTAACTGCGGAGTCACCGCGGATTTAGCCAAAGTACCCTTGAAGCATCAGGATTTGGCACCTTGGGAAATTTACCTCTCTGAATCCCAAGAACGAATGTTAATCACAGTGCCTTGCGAGAATCTGGAGAGGGTTATGGCAGTTTTTGAGAAGGAAGACGTTATTGCAACAGCCATTGGAACACTAACACCTGAGAGACACCTAAAACTTACCTACAACGAAGAAATCGTCAGCGACATAGACATGACTTTTCTCTTCAACCCATGCACAAGCAGCAAAGTTGCAACAATCGAAAAGACAACCTTAACAGAACCCGAATTCCCAGAACCATCAAACCTAACCGAAACCTTACTCCAACTACTCGCAGCCCCAAACATAGCTAGCAAAGAAAGCGTAATTCGCACATACGACCATGAAGTCAAAGGTAACACAACCCTCAAACCCCTACAAGGCGAATATGCAGGACCAAACGATGCCGCGGTGCTAAAACCGCTCGACGACTCATGGAAGGGTTTAGTGATTTCTTGTGGTATGAATCCGAATTATGGCAAGATTGATGCTTATTGGATGGCGGCTTCAGCCATTGATGAGGCAATCCGCAACAACGTTGCGGTGGGCGGAAGAAGAATTTCGTTACTAGACAACTTCACTTGGGGTAACCCAGAGAAACCAGAGAGATTGGGATCGCTTGTGAGAGCTTGCCAAGCATGCTATGATTTCTCTGTGGCGTTTAAGGCTCCGTTCATTTCAGGAAAAGACAGCTTATACAATGAATCGCCGCTGGGTCCAATAACACCCACGCTGCTAATCACTGCAGTAGGCGTAATTCCTAACATCCAATCAACTATCTCCATGGAACTCAAAGCCCCTGGCAATCTTCTCTATATTATAGGCGAAACATACAACGAACTCGGCGGCTCCGAATACTACAAAACTCAAAGGCTTCATTGGCGCAAGCGTACCCAAAGTAAAAGGGGCAAAAGCCAAACGCACTTTCAGAGCAGTTACTAGCGCCATTGACGAAGGATTAGTTAAATCATGCCACGACCTCTCCGAAGGCGGCTTAGCAGTAGCAGCGGCTGAAATGGCGTTTGCAAGCGGCTATGGCTTAGAAATAGACCTAAGCAAAGTACCAACAAAAGAAGTAGAGCGGAGCGATTTTGCATTGTTCTCAGAGTCAAACAGCCGCTTTCTAATCGAAATTGCCGAAGCAGACAAGAAAGACTTCGAGACTTTAATGAAAGGCAATAACTGTGCTTTAGTTGGCAAAGTAACAAAAGAACCAAAACTACTCATCGCGGGCTTGGATGGAAAAAATGCAATTGATGCTTCACTTGAAAAACTAAGACACCGCTGGAAAAAAACATTAAACCAAGAGGAGACACCACAATGAACGCCGAAGAAATCAAAGTCTGTGTAATACGAGTCGGCGGCACCAACTGCGATGCAGAAACACAGCGTGCCTTCCAAGAACTTGGCGTGCAAGCAGAATCTGTTCATGTAAACGAGTTAATCAAACGCCGAAACCTGCTGGATTACAGTGTTCTGGTTTTTCCAGGTGGTTTCTCGTTCGGCGACTACGTTCGCTCAGGCGTGATTTTTGCAAGACATCTCTCTGCGAATCTCGCCAAAGAAATGGGAAAATTCATTGATGAAGGAAGACCAATCTTAGGCATATGCAACGGTTTCCAAATCCTCGTCGAATACGGTTTGCTTCCAGGCTTCAAAGGCATGAGCGCCTACCCTGAAGCCACATTGACAACCAATGAGCCTGCGGGTTTCAAATGCCAATGGACCTACCTCAAACAAGAAAACAAGGGTAAATGCCTATTTACAGCCAAAATTCCCGCTGGAAAAGTCATCAGTTTGCCCATCGCACATGGAGAAGGACGATTACTATTTCCAAAAGAACAAGAACAGACACTTCTAAAGAAACTCATCGATGAGGACATGTTGGTGTTCCGCTACTGCGACAAAAATGGCAAGGTCGCTGACGGCAAATATCCGATAAACCCAAACGGTTCATTCTATGACATCGCTGGAATCTGTAACAAAGAAGGAAACATCTTTGGTTTGATGCCTCATCCTGAGAGGGCAATGTATTGGTGGCAGCAGCCTAACTGGACAAACCAACAAAAAATGCTACAATACGGCGATGGGAAGCTGATTTTCCAAAGCATAATCGACAAACTAACCAAGATAGGTGGCTAAATCCTTCGCGTAGGGCAAGCCTGTACGGGCACCCATAGCCAGTACGCCTCGGGAACCCACAAAATTGCCCAGCTGACCGCATTCATAGAGGCTTTTTTCGTGGATTAAACCGAAGAGGAAGCCCGCATTGAAAGCGTCTCCTGCGCCTGTAGTATCGAGTGCTTTAACTTTGAAAGGTTCCACGCTGAGATGTTCTTGGCCATCAGTAACATAACAGCCTTTGCTGCCAAGCTTCACCGCCACAATCTTAACACCCATCCCAATCATGAAATCGGCGCCTTTACGGAAGTCTTCTTCACCTGTTAATAATTCAAGTTCAGCCGCGTTAAGCATTAAAACGTGAGAGTTCTTAATTATGGGCTCTATAACGCCTAAACCCTTTTGTGCATACACAGAGCCCGGATCAAAGCTGATTTCAACTCCTTCAGGCAGGGCGCTTAAGAGTTTTTTTTGTGCTCGAAACGATTTTTCACCGACAAAAGATGATAGGTGGATGAGTTTGGTTTGGGAGATATATTCGTATTTAATTTCTCTTGGCTCGATTAAGTCGTTGACGCCCGAGTTAATGTAGAGGGTTCTTGCGCCCGTTTTGTCCACGAATCCCATCACTGAACCACTCCTGCCCTTTGTTGTCTCAACGATTCCGCTGGTGTCAACGCCTTCGGCTCTGAAGCAGTCAAGCTGCAGTTTGCCTTCTCGGTCGCCGGCAACTTTTCCTATGAAACCGACTTTGCAGCCAAGCCTAGCTAGCCCAACAATAGTGTTTGCCGCTGAGCCACCGCAGGCTTCCGTGTAACCTTCGATGAAGCTTTCTTTTTCAGCGGTTGCAAATTTTTGCAACTTTGAAGAGCATATCAACGTTGAGAGCTCCGAAACCGACTACATCAAATTTTGTCATGGAAATAACTCCTTTAATTGAATTTTGTATTCGCCTAGTTTGCCACCGTAGTTACCTGCTGAAACTCGCACAACGCCATCAACCTCTAAAATCGCTTTGATTCCTGTTTTGGTGGCTTCTTTAACCGCATCCAAAGAAATGCCGTCGAAGACAACTTCGGCTATGTACCCGACCCCTTCTGGAACCTTGGATTCTTTACCTAAGCGGGATTTGAGCGATGGACAGTATAGGTGGTTTGTGGTGGGTCCTATTTTGGGAAAGTGCGTTTCTGGTTTGGAGCCAGCTGAACATAGGTCAAAAGTGCTCACGACCCCGTACACTTTATGAATTGCTTTTAGTGCTCTAGCGCCCGCTTCTTTGAGTGCTTCTTTTGATTTGCACATTATCCAAAAATTGCCACCCATAACACCCTTCGCGTAACCAAAATAGTGTTCGATGATAAAGTCCGGAACCATCAAAGGAACAACTATTACTTCCCTGCCATAACGTTTCTCAACCCACTCGTAACCGTCGCCGCAATGCCCTACACTCTCCATCATATCTAACTTGCCTTCAGCCCTTGGCATAGCATCAAAGACAGCTGTGAAGGGTTTAACGAGAATATCTTGACGGATGCGATAAGAGAGTTCAGTTTCAAACTTTTTCAACGCTTCCTCGAAGGTTTTTTTGGGGTTTATTTCTCCCCAGAACTGCAATATAGCGCCTATGCGTTTATCGGGTGTTTCGCTTGGAGTTAAGTATTTTTCGATGCCGCCTTCCGTTCTGCCTATTACAACAGAGGGCGTCGCTGTGGAGTCTTCAGCTGCTTTACGCAGAGTTGGCTCGTCGTCCGCAGTTACGATTACCCGACAATAAATCCCAGTGAACGCTTCTGCATAAGTGTCTTCAATTTGTGCTTTAGGCATTTATCCAAGTCTCCCGACGGCTACTCCGCGAACCTTCTTCCTAAACTCGCTACTCTCTTTTATTAGTGATTCCATATTTTTGGCTGTGACTATTTGAACTTTGGGCAATTCATCAGGGTACAGTGTTGATATCTGTTTTAGTAAAGCTTCGTCTACCTTGTTTTTGTTAAGGACTTCATAGCTCCATGAGCTGAGCGCTTTAAGGCTTTGTTTTTTACCCAACTTACAGAACAAATCAGCTATCACAGCCGTAACAAGGTTACTATCCGACAGAACAGCAACCTCAGCTTCCCTCACTGCATAACTGTTTCCGTTGAAAGAGACCGCCAAGCCCCCGTTGGTGCGTACCAGTTTGAAAGCTTCCACATCAGTTATGCTATCGCCCACATACATCACATCCTCCAGCTCAATGCCTAAACGTTTGACTATATCGCGTATGGCTTCGGCTTTTTGTTCCCCACCAAGGGTAACTACATCGGTGAGAAACTTGCCAACAAACATCTTGGGAATTAAACTCCAGAAAATCTCATCTAATCGCTGGATAAGGGTTTGATCGCGGTTTGAAAAGTCCTCAATGGTTTTTGCGTTTGGGGGAATGTCGATCAGGGGCATTTGCGCGATTTCTTGCGCCATCTCTCTTAGACGCTCTTTTTCTTGGGGTGTGATGGCTTTTTTGTCGAGTTTTACTTTTGTGCAGTAAGTGTTTTTGTATGGAAAATCGACTGTTTTGCAGAGGGCTTTGATGTAGTGTTCGTAGCTGGTGCTAACGATGAAGGAATTAGCAATTCTTTGTATATGGTTTAGTGTAGCTTTGCTGTTGGCTATTAGAACAATATTTCTGGCGGAGAAATCTTCCATCTGTCTATCCGTTATGCCGTATGCTTTGAAGAAGGGTAAAATCAACTTGAGAGTGCTGCCCGCATTATAACCAAGTTTCTTCAGTACATCTGTCAGGACATCATCGTAGAGGCTTATGTTAGTGAAGAATTTGTCGCCGTTTGGAATAAAGTTCTCTGCTAACTCGAAGGCATTATCGTTTTTGGATATTGGTCCTTCGCAGTCGGAGATAAAGACACGCTTCAAAGTTTCTGCCTCAACTGCTCCATGTGTTTGATGCTTTTAGCGATATGTTGTTTTGAGGCAACGTCGGTTCGGTTCCAGAGTGCGCCGCCAGTGATTTTTTTTGCTCCTTCCTGGCTGATTTGGTGTGCTTCCTCGATGCTATCACCTATGCCAAGGATTCCTATGGCTCGAGATTTGAGAGCATAGTTTTTGCCATCGCGCAGCTCCATGGAGCCGGGGTAGATACGGACTTTGTCGCCGAATTTTTTGGCAAGTGCCTTAGCCTTGGTGAGGTCAACTGGTGTGTTAACGGCTTGTTTATCCGCTTTGTTTGGGAACGCAGCGGCGTATCCACCGTAATCTGCTGGGACTTTGTATGTTAATACAGTAGCCGATTTCTCCATTGCAACGCCGTTTAGGTTTCCATTGACCATTTTGAGGCAGACATCGACGAAGTCGTCTTTTATGATTGGGAGAAGGTTCATGATTTCGGGGTCGCCTGGGCGACTGTTGATTTCGAGGATTTTGATGCCCCTGCCTGTGTGCATGAAGGCAAGGTAAAGTGGGACGCCTCTTAGCGCCGTGTCGTCTTTGATTTTTGTTTTCCACCCCTTGAAAACTCTGGCAGCTAACGCAAGTTCTTGTTTGCGTTCCGAGACAGTGAGGAATGGTAGGTAATCGGCGACGTCTTTGTATGAGCCCATGCCGCCAGTGTTGGGCCCCTTGTCATCGTCGAAGGCGCGTTTGTAGTCGCGGGTGTCAGGTAGGGGAATGAAGTGTTTGCCGTCACAGAATCCCATACAACTGGATTCTTCTCCATCAATTTTTTCTTCTATAATAACTGAGCCATACTTGAAGTTGGACATGAAATGCTCAAAAAGCTGTTCCCGATTTGCAAAGTGGTCGCCCCAAACTCCTACGCCTTTACCCAACGCAGGCTTATCGGGTTTAACAACAGCCTGATTGTCCAATTCATCCAACCATTTGTAAACTTCACTTCGAACATTTTTACCTTTGTAATCAGCAGGATCGAAAATCTTGAAACGCGGGTTCGCTTCTGGCGCAATCTCCTCAAAAAGTATTCGCTGAGCAATCTTGCTCTCCTCTATCGCATACTCTTTGGTAGGGCAGATTACGGGTATTCCTGTTTGTTTCTCGATAAGGTCGCGGATTCCCTCGATTATAGGTTTCTCGGAGCCCACCATTACAAAGTCGAGTTTATCTTTGTTTTCCTCGGCGAACTTACAGATTTCTTCGATGTCAAGGTTTGGAATAACTTTGTGCTTAGTCGCTTTTCCTGCATTGAAGGGATTGCATTGCTTGTCAGCGACGTAGAGTTCCACTTGGTATTTTTTGCTTCTTAGAAGAGCATCCGCCATGGCAACTTCCCGTGCGCCATAAGAAACAACTAGGACACCTATTTTTTCCATCCAAAGACACCTATCTGCTTAGACATTGGAGGGAACGCTTAATAGCGATTACGGCTGAACTTCCTCGGACTCGTAGATTCTAGTCTTTTCTTCGTAGCCTTCTTGGAAACGTTTTTTCATGATGTCCGCCATTTTCTGTGCACATGGCGTCGGATACTTGCCTGTAATGCACGCCATACAAAGCTGGTCTTCGGTTTGACCACTGGCACGTATTAATCCTTCAATGGACTGGTAGCATACAGCGTCTGCACCGATGATTTTAGCGATTTCCTCGGCGTTATGTCGGGAACCGACGAGTTGCCCGTAAGTTGACATGTCGATGCCGTAGAAACAAGGTCCAATGATGCGTGGGAAAGTTACGAATAGATAGACTTTTTTAGCACCTGCCTTGCGGAGTTTTTCTATGATGACCTTGGTGGTGTCGCCTCGGACAACGCTGTCCTCAGTCACTATTACTCGTTTGCCCGCAACTTTGCTACCTAAGATGTTGATTTTTTTATCGATGGTTGAGTAACGTTCGTTGTTAAGCAGAATGAAGGCGCGTTCAGTCACGTAGCGGTGTCGCCTTGACAAACGTTCCCAACGTAAACCCGACGCTTCATGAACTCCCATAGCTGAGTCATCACCGGTTTCAGGCACAGACATGATTATGTCGCCGTCCTTGACCATTTCAGGGAACTCTCTAACGAGGTTTCTTCCGAAATCTTCTCGAATTTCATAGACGTATTTTCCGTCAAAACGTGAGTCAGGTCTTGCAAAATAAGCGTATTCAAAACAGCAGAAGGCTTCACGCGGTTTCTCTATGAGTTGGGTGTGTTTGAAGCCGTTTTCTGAAACCGTCATAAGTTCGCCTGGTTTTAACTCGAAATCTCTCACAAAACTGTTCATGTCTAAGCTAACGGTTTCTGAGGAAAACGCAAATGTCTTGGTTTCGGGATCATGCCCGGCGCACAGGGGTTTTATGCCGTGCGGGTCTTTGAAGGCGAAGAATTGACCATCGCCTGTTATACCGATTACTGAGAATGCGCCGTCTAAGCTTTCCATGACTATTCGGGCGGCTGAGGACAGGTCTTTGCCCTGTTTTAGGGCAAGGAGCATTTTGTGGCAGACTATGTCAGAGTCGCAGTTGTAGAGGAAATCGGGAAAGTTTTGGTTTATTTCTTTTTTGAGCGGCAGCGTGTTAACGATGTTGCCGTTAAAGGAGAGGGCGAGTTTTATTCCGTCAACGGAAGCGACAACTGGTTGGGTTCCATCTATTATAGAGATGTCGTCGCATTTACCTGAGGTTGTGTACCGCACGTTGCCAATGCCGATGGATCCGGGTAGGCGCCCGAACCATTCGTGTATGACGCTTGTTTTTAGTCTTGGAACTAAATCTAAGGCTTTGTACGTGAAAAACTCGTTATTGTTGCTTGTGAGGAAACCGTGTGATTGGTGACCACGATGGTTTTGGGCACGTAACCCCCAGTAAATATACGGAAAAACGGGTTGTTTATCGTAATTTATTGCTCCAAAGATACCGCAGCCTATTTTTCAGTCCCTTCCAGCAGTAAATGTTCATAGATGTAAAGAAGGGGTTTATACGCTTTTAGTACAAATTTAAGTAAAAAGCACGGGATTTTTGACATATTACAGATTGATAGCAACAAGAACTGGAAATGGAGACAAAGAGTTCAACCAAACAGATCCATGTAGAATTTCTTGATCCTTTCAATGTCGTTGGCTGGAATTTCAAAATGTACAATTGGTTAATCTACTAAAAAACACCAAATTCTAGAAACCCAGTGAATCAGAATAGAATTATTTAGAGTTAAAATTAACAAAAAATGGAAATAAAATAAGGAGAGTGGGTGGCTTATGGTTGCCATTTCTCAATGAGATATTTAGGTATCTCGCTGCTGTCGCGTGGTCCAACTTGGACTTTCCAGCCGCTTAGTTCTTCGATTTCGCCGCTGATTCGTGATGCTTTGCCGGGGATGATAATTTTGCGGTGTTTGACTTTTTGCTCTATACCTGAGGCTTTGATTGCGTCTGCGACTCGTTCGGCAGTTAGTTTGCGTCCTGCTACTCCGCTGTCAATTGCTGAGCCTTCTGTTTCGACGACGATTAGGTAGGCGTTGAGTTTGTTGCTTTCGATGTCTGATGCTACGGTGTAGTATGTTAAGGCGAAGTTTGATGTGAAGAGTACTGGTGAGTTCTCGTCTGGTGTGCCATAGACTTTGAGTCCTGGTGCGACTGCGACTGGTTTGCGTGGGTCAGTGTAGATGTTCTGGCGCAGAACTGACATTGGTAGTAATGACCATCCATCGTTGCCATGCATAATGAGTACGTCTGCATAGCGAACTATTAGCATGGAAGCTACGTAAGCTTCACGCCATTTGATTAGATCGTCCGCTGTGTCGCCTTTGTCTACCCAAGCAACCATTGGAACGCCAAGTAGAGGTAAGCCTGCAAGTTCGTCGCCTGCTTTGGTTGCTGCTCTTCGTAGCATTGTAAAGTTGTTGATTGTGTCTGGTAAGCCTTCGTTTGTGAAGGTGCCGGGGTCTAAGACTATATCGGTTATGCCATAAGCCATCAGAGTTTTTGCTAATGAGACTAGTGTGTTTAGGTCGTTTGGTGCAGAAGCAACTATTGGACAATTGTACATCAGTGCTAGTTCTGCCATGTCTTTCCAGTTGGTTGAGTTTGCTGCGTATAGGAGTGGTCGTGCTTTTGGTGCAGCCATTAAACCTGCTTCAGCGATGGTAGGGTTCATTGTGCAGAGTATCAGTGGTAACTTTGTAGTTTCTGAAACTTTTTTTACTGCTGCTTTGAATTTATCTGCGTCTCCGGAAGTGCATCTGACTGCTATCATGTCTAGCTTTAGGGTGTTGCCGATGTATTCGAAGGTAAAGTTGTCTGTTTTCTGGACGCGTGAAACGATTTCGCTATCGGACATCTCGTCGGTTACATCGATTGCGATGGCTGTTGGGTTCTTGTATGTGAATTCGTGGCGGTACATGACTAGTTTGCCGCCTATTTTCTTAGCTTTGTCTCCAACACCGACGATGACTTCTTTGACTGCGGGTTTTAGGAGTTCTTTGAGTACAGCGTATGATTTGGCGTTTTCTGGTTTGAGAAGTGGTTTGCAGCTGTCGAGTTCGATTTCGCGGTTGACAATTTTTGTGGCGAATGCCATGCAGTTGTCGACACCGCATTCTTTGCAGTTAGTTTTTGGCAAGCTCTTGTAAATGGTTATTGGGCTAAGTTCTTTTAATCCGCCTTTTTTCTTTTCGGTCATATCAGTCATGTCTCCTTAAGCTTTTACCGTGACCCAGTTTGCGTATTTTGATGGCTCTGCTTTCTTAGCGCTCGTTAGGTAGTTTGTGACGTCTTTGAGTGTTTTTACGGCTGCTGGGTGCATCATCATGAATAGGTCTACGCCTGCAAGCAACAGAGTTATTGCTGTTGTTACTTCCCAAAGTGGACCTCTGAGTTCGCGTGGTTCCCATTCAGCTGACATTTTTAGCCATGCTTCTCTTGCTGCCCAAGCGTTAGTTGTGCCTGAGGACATTGGGTGTGCCAATTCTGCATCGCCCATTAAGCCGCCCATGCGTGCGCGTTCCATGTTTGTAAATGCATAGTCTAAACCGTAGCCGAGTGCTGCGGTAGTTAAGTCCATAATGATGTCTTCTTTGCCGACATAGTCGTAGAGGCGTCTGTTGAGCTCACGTGCTAAGTTAAGGTCCATGGGTGTGAATGAGAGGATTGCGTGGCCTGCTTTCTTGATGAATTTGGCACATTTCTCGACGTCCATGTCGCGTGTGACTGAGCTGATTAGGAACCGTTCACCTGGAAATTGTGCACACACTTCTTCGAAGACGGCTGTATCTTTAACTGGGTCTCCGCATCCGCCGATTACTAATGGTACATCCACGGCTTGCAAGACTTTCTCGATGGTTTTACATGCGTCTTTGGGTGATGCATCTTTGAGCAGTGGGTCAACACTGATTAAGTGCATAGTAACCATGTCTGCACCGAATTTGTCAACCGCAAGTTTTGCCCAAGCTGCTGGGTCACCAACCACATCTTTAACGTGCATCTTGACTGCCTTGCTAAGGGGAACTTCCATGTCGAAAACATCTAATGTGATAACTGGTTTGTGTGGCATTGACCGCTCAAAAGTGTAGAAAGCGGGAGAAACTTCTCCACCTATAGTGAGTGTCTTTCCGCGTGTGCCGCCTTCGCTTCTTGTTGCCCCAAGTTTTACTTCAGCGATTTTGTTTGGATAGGTTTCGATTGGCGGCAGGAAAGGAATTTGGAAAATACTTGTGGGTTTTCCGCCTGCAACTGCTGTTGGAAGCTTTAGTTTGGGCATTATTTGTCCTGCAGCACCGGCTTCGAAGAGAATCTCTAGCTCTTTGGCGTCTATCTGGAAGTCTTCTAGCTCGATTGTCTGGAATTTTTCTAAGGCTGCTAGTAATTCTTCGCTTAGCTGTAGCCCTTCAGCGTCTTTCTTTTTGTCTGTGTCGTGGTGAGTCGTGAAGATCACCGTTTGTCTTTGCTGTCTTTAACGGTTGTAATGATTACTTTGTTTGCGTAAATCTTTGCGTCTTTGAGTATGATTTTGAATCCACCGGCCATTATTGGAAGTGAGCCTGCTGTTGCAACTGGCATCATTGTACCTGCTGCTTCTTCGTTAACGGTGATTGCGGCTGTTTCTGCTGCTGGGGCTTCTGTTTCCCATTTAGCGACCACTGGGTGGTTCTTTTCTTTGAGGAATGCTTTGAGTTCGTCAATGTTTTTCGCGTTTTCCTCGGTGGCAACTTTGTCAACGACGTCTTTCGGAATGAAGTCTTTGACTTTTTCTTTAACTTCTTTAGGTACCCAAACGACTCTGTTCCAGCCGCCGTCTGCAGCGAAGAATTTAGAGCTTCTCATGTACTCGATTGACATTCCGTGGAATCCGTCGATTTGGCGTCCGCCTGCTGCGGAGTCAGCGACTGTACTGAATGGTAAGCCGTTTACGGTTGCGCCTTTAAAGTTTCTGTTGACTACGCCGAATCCGTCGACTTCTGGGATGTAGAAGGTTACTGCTTCGAAGCATCCGCATGAAGTGTGCGGGTGATCGAATGCTGTGTAGAGCCAGACTTGGTTAACTTCGCCCATTGTGCGTTTCTTTGCAGCTTCGTTGACACCGCTGAATTCGCCTTTCTCTGCGTTTATGATTTCGCCTCTTGGAATTGCGAAGACTGGACCCTTAGGATCGATACTTGCGGAAGCTTTGCCGTCAAACCAGCTGATTGCACCGCAGTTGCTGTATCTTTGTGGTGTGATGACACAGACGTGGCTTGGTGCGAATGATTGACAGAGTGCGCATCCGTAGAATGTGTCGACTTCTGAGTCTTTTAGGCCTCTTGCTTTTGCGTCGCGTGATTCATATGCCTGTATTGCTTCAGGGGTCATTTCCTCTAGTTTTGCTGGGTCGGTTACAAAGGTAATTTGGACTTTCTCGATGATTGGTAGTTCGCTCTTGAATAGTCGGTAGAGTACTTTGCCAATTGCGTCAAAGCTGTTTAAGCCTTTTTGGAAGGATTTCTTGCCTATGCGTATCCAGATGTCGTAGCGCTGGTTTAGGTGCATGAAGCCTTCGATGTAGTTTAGGTAGCCGTGGATGCGTCTTTCAATGACACCTTCAAGACCTGCGTCGAGTTTTACGCCTGCTGCTTCGACGAGGATACCGAACGGGAACGCGCCGCCTTCTTTCATATCTTTCAAGTCTGGACCGATAATGGTTATTTTTCCATCTTCGATCTGGTCAAGGGGTTTTACTTTTGCAAGTTCAAACTTTTGCTTGACTGTAGGACCGCCAAGTTCTACTTGCATATCATTTCTTCGTATTCGTTCTCCTTCGTAGATTACGCCAACTTCAACAGGTATATCTTTAAACATAGACATTTTAATTTCCTCCATTAAATTTTTCTGTCATTACTTTGAGGTTTGCAGCCCATTCTTCAAGGGTTGCGTTTGGGAAAGACCAGCTTGCGTGGACGTGAAATAGGTTGTCGAGAGTCATGGTTTTTTGGTCTGGTGCAAAATGTTTCATTCCTGAGAGCATCAATGATTCAACGTAGTAAGGTAACCCGACCAACAAAACTAGGTCTGGATGTCCTTTTCCGTCGAGTCCCATCCATTCAGGGTCGACCACTCTTTGGCCGATTTCCATTGCATTCATGAATGCTGCTGGTTGGTATCCGCGTTTTATGAATTCACCAACCATATGGGCAGTTGCGACTACTGGTACTTTAGAGGCGTTAGCGAATTCAATTACGTATTCGATGAGTTGTTTGCCTTCCATGTACCTTTCAGTGGCGTTACTTCCCACAATGAGAAGGGGACGTTGGGCTCTTTTTATCATTGCTACTGCTATCTCGGGTTTAGTTATGGAGTTTGCTTTTTTAGTTGCTGCAATTTCTCCACATTGCCATGGTTCACAGGACATAGTTTTTTCCTCCGTTTACTCCTTCATTTTACGGACCATTCTTGGAAGCAAGGTTGGATCCGGAATTACTGTTTCTTTCCAGTTGTTATCTGCTAAGATCTTCTCGAATTCCTCTTTCATAGTCATAGGGACATCAGCCATTGTTCTCACGTACAAGTGTAGGTCGTTTGGCATGACTCCGAGGTAACGTTTGCTTAAGTCGACGTAGTGGCTAAGTTTTATGCTGCGTCCTTTCCATGTGTCGTTGGGTCTGATGCAGAGTTTTGCGATTGCAACCATGCATTCTTCTTTGGTTTCTGCCATGTTAAAGAGGTGTTCTGGTGCTGGTCCAACGTTTACTTTATCTCCTGTGCGTGCGTCGAGGACTTCCCAGTTTGATGTGTCTTCTTTTCTACCAAGGAGCATACGGCGGTATTTGACTCCGTGCGGACCAACTAGGACTGGTACACCTAAGCGCCAGAATCCAGCGCCGATTGCTGCGGCTTTCTGTGAATATGCACCCCAAGCTAAGCCGACTGCACCTAAGCGGTTGTGGATGTAATCTGCGATTTCTTCATAGTTGCCTCTTAGTGAGCGTTTTGCGAAGATGTTTGCTACTTTGATTGCTGCACCGGCGATGTGGCTGTTTGCAACGCATGAACCGACGTTTAGAATTCCACCAGCTTCGAATCCACCTGGGAATTCTTCGTATAGGGTTTTGCCTTCGCTGTTACGGTAGCTACCTGCGGACATAGCTGAACATCCTGATACTACGACGATGTATCGTCTGCTTGCGAATTCTCTTGCTATGTCGTAGACGTCTTTTCCGCCTTTTGGATAGTTGCTGCAGCCAACGATTGCAACTATACCTGGGATTTCTCCGAGTACGATTGGGCTGCCGACGTTGCGGATTTCGACATCTGAGACTGCACCTCTGCCAACGCGGCATAGGTTGTCTTCGCAGAGCATTGCTTTTTCGCCTGCCTTAATGATTAGACTGTGGATCATGATTTTTTGTGGGCATGCTTCTTCACATCTTCCGCATCCGATACACGTCTCGTAGAGGTCTGTTAGCAGGGTCAGGTCTCCTTGTCCTGCTGCTTTCAGAGCTACTGGAATTGCATAGTCTTGTGGGCAGTTGCGTTGACATTTACTGCATTGTGTGCATGTCTTTGCGATTTGTGTAAGTTCCTCTAAGCTTGGAAGAACGGTCTTTCTCTTGCGGACTGGTGCGACTTGTTGTGCAACGCGAACGGCTACCTCACCGACTTTTTCGGGGTCAAGAATCAGTACACCTTTGACTTTACCGCTGACGAGATCAGAGACTATTTCGTCTGCTGGATCGTTTGTGCGGTTCTTAAAGCCCATGCAGTTCTTTTCTGAAGCTGCGATTACTGGTGCATTAACCTTGCTGGCTTCGTCATAGATGTCTGTTCGGATACATTGTTCGTCGAGTACAACTACGTCTGCTAATCCAGCGCGTACAAATCTAAGTTCCCAGCTGATTGGACCGACAATTCTGGCGCGGTTGTAGTATCGGGTCATGTCGTGTGATGTGCAGCACAAGCCGACTACTTCAATTTTGTCGTCAACTTTGTTGTCTTTAGCGTAATCGATTATTCCGACTGATGGAACGACGTTGTGTCCAATTGCCATAATAACTGGTTTCGTGCGGTCGACGCTTCCTATGCCCAATTTCACGAGTGGTGCTTCTGGGTCTGCTTTTGGATAGCCTAAGGCTGAAATCTGTGCAATGTCACCTACTTCCATGCCTACGTGGTCAATCATTCCGACGTGCATAGCTTTGGATTCAAAGTCTAAATTATTGCCTTCTTGACCTGTGTGTCCTACTGCAAGGACTTGTGTGATTTGTTCTTCAACATATGATAAGACGTCTTCAAGGTCGCCAAGTGTTTCAGGTTTTATGCCTGTGACAAGACGGGTGATTGGTGCTTCAACTTTAATGTTTAAGCCGCCGATGTCTAAGGGGAATCTGCGACCGTATTTCTCAATTAAGTGATGGACAAGGTGGCGTGAGTGAGCTGAGTGACATGCTGATCCAATCGCACAAGCCAACATCACGATACGAGAAGATTGGGTTGCAATGTCTAAACCGCATGCGCCGCGTTTTCCAGCTGTCAAGTCGCATTTGCCAAAAGTGCAAAGGCAACAAAGATCACAGTCGGGCATGTAGAAGGGCTTGTACTTGGTGAGAAGCTTCATGTCCCAATCCCGAAGGGCTGTCATGGAGGGCATTGGGGTTGGACCCATTGGCTCATTATAATTGTCATTTATAACCTTGCCGATGGATAATTCAAAATTTTTAATGAGACCGCTACCGGTCTTCATTTCGTCAATTTTTACATGGACGTTTTTATTTGTCAAATGTGAAACCTCTGTAAAGGTTTACAACAATGCGTAATTACATACTTTTTAAACCTTTCCAGATTTCTTACGCAAAAGTCACGTTGCAGTTATAGATATGCAAGGTTTTAAGAAAATTATGTAAAACCCCTATGGCGACAAATAGCCCAGGGTTTTAAGGATTTTCTGCACCGAAAGGTACGCTTTGTTGTCTTTTGGTAACTCAAGCAGGGATTTTCCATTTAAAACAAACTCGTCAAGTTGATCATCTGCTTCAATTTTGCCTAAATATTTGTATTTCAAGTCAGCTTCTGCCTGCTTTCCTAATTCTGCTGGAAAACGGTAACCGCCAACAAGGAAAAAGTTCTCAAATTTCATGTCAACTTCTTTCGCTATTTTAACTGCTCTTCGCACATGGTCTTGTGATTTTTTCGAATGATCAAGAATATCAAAGATATCGTTAACATCTGAGGTGATTCGTCTGTTCAAGTTTTCCAGTCCCGCTGGAGAATCAACGAGCACGTATTTGTAGGTTTTAGTTAACGATTCCAATGCAGCCTTTAGGGCTGAGTTTGGCATACAATAGCACCCTTCAACCCATTTGGTGCCTACCGAAAGAAAATCGAAGCTTTTACTTTCATAGAGGCCGTTTTCCCAAATACGACTTTCAATGCGTTCCCTTGGTGGAACACCGACTGTGGTGCCTCCCTTTTCAATAAATGTACTCACTATAAGGTCGGCTATTGTTGACTTTCCCACTTCTTTGAGATCTATTCCTATCATTTCGCCCAGATTCTGATCTGGATCTGCATCAACCAATAGTAAAGGTGCTTGTCCTGCCTCAATGAAGTTTTTAGCCATTAGGGCGGTGAAGCTTGATTTTCCTGTTCCACCACGACCTACTGTAACCAAAGTTTTCATATAAGATAACCTCAAAGTTTACTGCGTTTTCTTAAGCAAAAGCTCGCATATATTGTCTATGGTTTTAACCGCAGCGATTTCCTTGTTTTTCAGCGGGGTTACTCCGAGCATATCGGCTTCGATTACTTTTTGATCGAAGGGTACTAAAGCAAGCAAATTAAGTCCGTTTTTGTCTGCGAAGTTTTGAATTGCTTCTTTTTGGACGTCATTCATTACTCTGTTTCCGATGAGGTAGATTTTTTTCATACCTGCCGCAGATGCCAAGTCGTGGATGTGTTTGGCGATTTCTAGGGATTTTAGGTTAGAGTCGGCAACTGTTAGTAATGCGTCTACTTGTCTTGCGGTGCCTCTCCCAATATGCTCTACGCCTGCCTCCAAATCCATAACAACAGCTTCATTCCGATCAACCACAAGATGCCGCAGTAGAGCGCGAATTACTGCGTTTGGAGCGCACATACAACCCGCCTCCATAGCCTGCACCGTACCCATTACAATCAGGTTTACCCCAAGTGGAGTAGATATGGAGTAATCTCTAACTATGTCGTCAACAGAGAAATTTAAGTTAAAAATGCTATTGTAGCCTGTGCTAGTTTTAGACTCCACCAAGGGCTTATTCTCTGTAATAGGCACTATTTTGCGGGTTTCCTCAACCGACAACCCAAGTGTTAAACCAAGGTTTGGCGATGAATCAGCGTCTATAGCTATAGTTTTTAAGCCGCGCTCAACAAAACCGCCTGCTAAACCACCAGCAATCAAGGTTTTTCCAACGCCGCCTTTACCAGAAACAGCAACTTTCATAACAATCACAAACTAAAGATAATTTCTTTTCCCGAACTAATTTACGTTTCCATAAATAAGCACATATCAAGAATTTGGAAATTCTGCTTTCATATCAGGGAGAAGGGTCGTTCGAAAAAAGCTATCCACACAATCATTTTTTCACCTGTTTTAGCACCATTTTCATAGGCAAAAAACCATAACGTGCGTAGAAGCCGCATGTCTGATCGTTGTCTTCCCAGTAACTGGACTTGATTTTTGTTTATTCACAAAATAACCCTCCCCATTTAACTGGCAAAACATTAAGAATAGAAGGTTAAAGCTTTATTTGTCGGAAAACCCCTCTCCTTAAACTTAGTAAAAATTGGTTGAACTTATAATATGCCTGATAATCAAGCAGAGAAAAACCAAAACTACAAAGCGCAAGACGAAACAGAAATTGAACAGCAATTTCTGGAAGGTTCAAAAGACCCAAACTTCGGCGTTTACAGCAACATGTTTTCGGCAAAAAGCAGATTTAAGGGACAGGACGGCGGGGTGGTTACGGCGCTGTTGGTAAAGGGTTTTGAAGAGAACTTTTTTGATGCGGCAGTTGTCGTTTACCGCGGAGATGGGTATAGTGCAAAAGCCGTCGTAGCAACGAATTCCGAGGAAGCTGTCGCCGCAGGGGGAACCAGATACCTCAGAGTCAACGTTACAAAGAAGCTGCGTGAGCTAATCACCCAAGGAAAAAAAAGAATAGCCATCGTTTGCACGCCCTGCGAAGCAAAAGCCGTCAGAAAAATACAACAATCGCTAAAGAACGAATGCGAAATCACGGTTATCGGCCTATTCTGCTTTGAAGCTTTCAACAAGACAAAGCTGAAAGAGGAAATGTGTGCACGTTTGGGCATTGACTTGGACAAGGTTGAAAAAACGCAGATACGCCATGGAAAATTCACAGCCTTTGCCAATGGAAAAGAATACAGCTGCAAAGTAAACGATCTTGACGGCGCAGCAGAGAAAGCTTGCCTTTACTGTGATGATTTCACATCGCGTTTCGCTGATATTTCAGTCGGTTCCGTTGGGAGCAAACCGGGGTATTCAAGTGTAATTGTGAGGTCAATAGCCGGAGTGGAACTGGTGAAAAACTTGGATGCTGTGGTAGAAGGCATTAATAAAGAGGAAGTCGTCAAATTATCCAAATTCAAGATCGAACGCGCCAAAAAGACTTTAGTTTCCTTAAATGCGGCTAAATAACGCTCGTTTTTAAACATGTTGCTCCAGAATACCTTTTACTGAAAAATCCAATGCATCGAATGCAAAAGCCTTTTTAACCCAAACATCTCACCCTTTAAGCTGAGATGAAATCTCCATGAAAATACTAAATGAATTTGTGCCAACACGAAAATTTCTAAAGCTTGCAGACGAACTCAAAGACTTAGTCGATGGATGGAACGTAACTGACGGTGCAGCAGGTTACCCAGCTCCAAGTGGAGTAGTCGTAAGCTGCTTACTCAAATACAAATACCCCGAAAAATATGTCTGCCCAATCTTCATTCTAAAATATAAAGGACCAGTTGAAGTAGGAGGCTTAGCCCTAGCATCAGACATAATCGGATTAGACGGCTTAGCAGTCACAATGGGAGACAACCCAAAGTTTGGTCAACCAATAACGATGCTGCCTTCATCCGAGAAAGCACGCGACTTCATACGCACAGATGTGAAAACGAAAAACCTAAAACTCGGTTGCTTACTAACAGCAAGACGCTCAATCGAAGAAACACTTGAACGGGTACGCGAACCATGGGACTTCGTGTACTTCATGAGGCTAACCGACGACTCATTTGAAGCCCTCAAAGCAGTCTCGGCTGAATGCAAGAAACTAAACAAACCACTGTTCGCCTACTTCCTAGTTGGAACAGCCAAAAACGTAGAAACTGTCAAAATGATCGGATGGCCTACCGCTGCAACCATGGAAACAGTTGAAGAGAAAGCATCAAAACTTGTCGGACTCGTCGACGGGATAATCGCAACATGCGCAGGCGATGCTGAAGGCGACAAGCTAATGCTTCAGAAACTACAGAAATTCAGAAGCTAAAAAACACAACCATAACAATTGAGACCTTTACGGTCCCAACTATATTTTTCATTTTTTATCTTTCCAAACTTTTTCCGAGATAAACTTAAGTTCTATCGCTTAATTAGCAACCTTAGAAGAGGCAAAAAGCGTGAATCCCGTTCAAGTATTCGCTGTTGAAAATTTACCGTTAATTAAAAAAGGAGACAACTTAGGGAAACTTATTGTTGAAGCAGCAAAAAAACAAAACACCCCAATCCAAGAAAAAGACATTATAGTGGTTACGCATGTCGTGGTTTCGAAAGCAGAAGGAAACGTAATCGATCTAGACAAAGTTAAACCCTCAGAGAAAGCAAAGGAAATAGCACAAAAAACCAACAAAGACCCCGCATTAGTCGAAGTTATTTTGCAAGAAACCAAAGACATCGTTCGAGTTGGCCAAAACAGCATTATAACTGAAACCGTCAGTGGCATAATTTGTGCCAACGCAGGAGTTGACCGATCCAACGTTTCAGGAGACAGAAATGTTGTGCCCTTGCCAAAAAACCCGAGTGCTTCGGCAGAGAACATAAGAAAAGAAATAAAACTTTTAACAGACGCTGACGTCGCCGTTATTATTTCTGATACTCATGGAAGGCCGTTTAGGCTAGGCGAAATTAATGTGGCAGTAGGTGTAGCTGGATTTAAACCAATAAGGGATAGACGGGGCGAAAAAGACCTCTTCGGTTATACGCTTAGAATAAAGCAAACCGCTATCGCAGATGAACTATCTTCAGCCGCAGAACTTGTAATTGGTCAAGCCAACGAAGGAATTCCAGCCGCTATCATCAGAGGATACAACTATCAAAAAGACGACAAAGCCTCAGCCACTTCACTAACTAGAGCCAAAGAAAGAGACCTCTTTAGGTAAGTTACCAAACGTTCAATAACCCAATTGTGTAAAATGTTTGAAAATTAACGGGCTGATATCATGGAGACAAATACACCCAGAGAATTCTTCGAAAAAGCCTTACCTGCCAGGTTTAAACCAGAAAAAGCAGCAGGTATCAAAGTAATAGCTCAATTAAATGTAACAGGACCTGAAGGCGGAAACTGGACGGTAATAATAAAAGACCAGAAAATTCAGGTCACAGAGGGAACCCATGTAACGCCCACTTTAACGTTGAAAATGAACGAGAACGATTTCATGGATATGGTTAACGGTAAATTAAGCGCCGAAAAAGCCTTTTTCACAGGAAGAGTTCATTTTAGAGGCGACATTAGCGTAGCACTTAAACTAAGAGATGCTGGCTTTTTATAAATTAAGTTTCTTAACCACTTCAAAGGGTAAATCTTCTTCGCCAACTTTGAATGTTTGGGGTTCTTCAATTTTCGTAAGCTCCCGCAACTCATTGGCATCCAATTCTTTGACTAGCAGCATAATTTCTTTCTTGGCAACTTCAAAATGATCTTTGAATGCGGATTTATTCGTATATAGTTCACCTGCATAAGCGCAGATCTCTGATTTTTTCAAGAAATACTCGACTTTCTTAGTCTTAAAATTAATGTCGAAGGTAATTGGGCCAGCTCGACATGTTTCAGGCTTAACTGAATGAACAACACATTTTTTGGTTTCTTTACTGTTAAACTTGCAGAGAAGACTCTCGTCCACTGATGGATAAGAATAGTTTTCCTTTGTGAAAGGCGAATCAATGTTTATTTTCTGTTCTATCAAATATTCTTTTATCGTTTTTTTTCGACTCTCACTTACTGGTGGCTTAGCGTCTTGACAACAAATAATTTTGCATTCGCTACATACGTCATATGAATAGGTTATTCCTTTGTTGTCTTCTGGCATTTTTTCACCCATTTTTAGAGGTAGGGTTGATTATCAATCAGGCACTTAATAAGAGTTGAATAAACATCAATAATAGATTGATGGAAACTTGTTTTCTGAGCTCGCCTTAAAACTCTTTCACGAATAAGCTCTGAGAGGTTGCCTTCTTCAATGCGCTTCTTGACAAGCCACAGATACTTTTTCTCGTCTTTAGTTGCATTTTCCATAGCTATTTTGAGGTAGTATTGGCAAACTTGTCTTGCCGTTTTTCCATATGAACTTGAGACCTGTGCGTTTAAGCCTTCCTTAATGACATTGTTGAAATCCTTAACTAAAACATCATGCGACAAAAGTTCAACGTTTGAAGCAATTAAACCTCTGAGAGCAGCACGCACAAAACAAGCTAACGCCACATCCGACTTTATACAATCCTGTTCATCCATCACACGAAGTTCAAGAGCACAGCGGTCAAAGCGGAAAATTACGCCTCTTGAGTTAACCCATTCTCGGTGAAGCAAAGTTTTGTCTGCGCCCGCGTTAGCTAAATCCTGTGAGTACCGCTCGATAACATTTCTTCTGTATTGACTAATTGAGGACACATAGTCTGGGATGACTTCTCCGCTTATAGTTGGGACCTCCTTCTGGTTTACCTTATAGAATTGTAATCGATTATCAGTGTCTGAACCATTTTTGCCTTCATAGATTGGTGAAGAAGCAGAGATTGCAGGCAAGTAAGCACAAATATTTGTTAGTTGGTTATGTGTTTGGATTGCGTCGTCATCTTTTTGGAAAGACAAATTCAGGTGAAAGCTCTGGATGTTTAGCCATCCATGCTGGTTTAAGTCGAAGATTTTGCCGTATTGCTGGTAAATTTTTTTGTGGTAATGAGGCCAAATGCCAGTGTCTTGCAGTTTTAGGAGTGGGTGCATGCCTGTGCCAAGCAACATCGCTCCGTGTTTTTGCACGATTTGACTTAGGGTTGAAACTGCGGTTTGCATAGTTTCTTCAAATTCAGAGGGTATTTTGAAGGGTTGGTTGGCTTTGATTTCCATTACGTGTAGCTGCATTTCTTTGCCAAAAGTGAAGGAAGGCAATTCGATGAAGTTAACTATTTTTCCGCAGTAACCTTTGATGATTTTATCGCTAAATGGCAAGGGTATTAGGTCCTTGTCTACCAGTGAGTATTCGTGTTCCGGTCCTAGCACTTCAAGCGGTTTGTACGTTGCGTTTACCTCTTTTTTATTTAGCGTTAACTTAAGATGCTGGTATTATGTATAGTTAATTTTAAATATAACTCTACGAATAACGCCTCCCAATTGACTGGTGCACTATGAGTGTTGGTCGTTTCTAACTTCGACCTTACAGATGAGCTTAAAGCTCTAAAACCTTCACAGTTTCTCGAATCGTCGATTAAAGATACCATCATCAACATCAATAACGAATACCGGTACCTAAAAACAGGTTATTACGTTTCGTTACACGCGGAAGTTTTAGGCAACAACGTCATTCCATCATGTGAAAACATTATTGATTCAAGCAGAACGCCAATTCTTCTATTGCGCGCGAAAAGAGCAAACATACCAACTCTGCCTTTCCTTGTTACTGATTCAGTCAAGAAAATCATGACTGAACTCAAATTGCCAGTCGTAGTTTTTGCAGTTAACCCATTCATTTATGAGGGTTATGAAGTTGCCAAGAACAAGAGCGCATTGTATCGGGTGTTGAAAAGTTTAGGGATGAACTACAAGTTTACCGTTTGCGCTCAGCCTTTGACTGGCGAAATGTTTACAGTCAAATCGTTTTTAGGTAAATGCCAAATCGAGGATGAGCAAATTAGCGCTATCACGGAAAAGGTTTATGAACTATTCAAGATTCCCATCTGTAAAGTTCATGTTCAAAAAACAGAGGGAAAAGCGTTCCTGTGTGGTCTTGAACCAATGAAAGAAACTGAGCTATCTAAAAATGACTTAGAGTTAATCTCGAAGGAGATTATGCTGATTTCTCAGCAGGGTGAACATATCGGTGTCTAAGATCGCTTGCTTTGTTGAAAAATACAATTTCACTGACCACAGAGAGGAAGCCGCACTACAAAACTTTAAACTGACTGCCGAAAGATCAGGAAACGAATTTAGTTTTCTTTTCCGCGAAAACATCGAAGATATCCCAAATTACGACGCAGTCTTTATCAGAGCAACCACTGATCCCCTTTTCACTTCCTACATTGTATCAAAAACCGCTTGGGAACTGGGCTTAAAAGTCGTCGATGACCCCGAATCAATCAAAATCTGCGGCAACAAAATCCATCAATACGCACTCTTCGAAAAATACAACGTCCCGCGCATCCCAACCGTTTTTCTAAACAAAGATGATTTACATCACAAAAAAATCACCGAAATCTTCGATGAACTAGGTAAACCCGTAGTCATTAAAGCTCCCTACACAAGCTTTTCACGTTATGTTGAGAAGGCTGCCTGCGAAACAAGCTTCCGAGAAGTAGCCAAACGTTTCTTCAAAAAGTCCGATGTTTTGGCTATTCAAAAATTCGCTCCAACAGGTTTTGATTGGAGAGTAGGCGTACTAAACAACGATATTTTGTATGTCTGCAAATATATGATCCCGAAGGGCAAATGGAAACACGGTGCTAAACTCCGAGGTAAACCAACAGTTGTTTGGGGCAGAACCGTAAGTTCAGAAAAACGCGACATGCCTGCAAGACTCCGTGAAGTAGCACTCAAAGCGTGCAGTATAGCTGGAAAAGGACTCTATGGTGTGGACATCAAAGAAGTCAACGGCGACTATGTAGTAGTAGAAATCAACGATAACCCAAGCATCTACGCTGGCTATGAAGACTCCATGGATAAAGACATTTACCAGCGAATCATCGATTACCTAGCCTACTGAGCATCGCGTTTCGACACCTATTTATTCCAATTTTCAGTATCAAAGTTGATGTAGGAGAAAATATGGATGAACAAAGAAACATCGCATAAGGTACCCGTAAAAGATTACGATTTCTCAAAGGAATTATCGGTTGACGAGCTAGTTTTGCAGATGGAAGCGGCTTGGGGTTTCACCGCGGGCAAACTAGCCATAGGCGTCAACATAATGGAAGCAATGATCAACGACAAAGAATGCGTAAAATTCCTTTCATTCACGGCCGACATAGTAGCCACTGGCACGCGCGGCGTAATTAGGGAACTCGTTAAACGCAGACTCGTCGACGTTATAATCACCACTTGTGGAACATTAGATCACGACGTCGCACGATGCTACAAAGACTACTACAAAGGCAGCTTCATAATGAATGATTCCAAGCTTCACCAAGAGGGAGTAAACCGCCTTGGAAACGTACTTGTCCCAAACGATAGTTATGGCATAGTTATAGAAAAGAAAATCATTGGGTTGCTTGAAGAGCTGTACAATGAAGGCAAAAAGGAGCTTTCAACAAGCGAGTTTACCCGCGAAATCGGTTTACGCTGCTGCGACGAGACCTCAATTCTCTATTGGGCAGCCAAACACAACATTCCAGTCGTCGTGCCAGGAATAACAGACGGCGCAGTAGGCTACCAACTTTGGTTCTTCAGCCAAGACCATAAGGATTTTAGAATTAACCTGCTAAAAGACGAAGGTGCCCTCAACAACATTGTTTTTGACGCGAAGAAAAGCGGCGCCCTCATCGTCGGTGGCGGAATCAGCAAGCACCACACAATTTGGTGGAATCAATTCAAAGACGGCTTAGACTACGTTGTCTACATTACCACGGCAGACGAATGGGATGGAAGCCTTAGCGGCGCACGCCCACGCGAAGCAGTTTCCTGGGGAAAAATCAACGAAAAAGCCAAACGCATAATGATCGAAGGCGACGCCACAATAATAATGCCGATAATGACAAGCTCGCTACTCACAAGGCTAAACAAGAAATAAAAATGAAAAAGTAGGGCGTTTATTGCACGCCTTTGAATAGCCAGCTCATATCTGGTCCTTTCCGTTTTTCTGGTACACGCTCAGATAGTGCGTGGCAAATTAATGGCAAGGCGATTGTTGCATCGCAGTAGACAACTGCGCGCGTGCCTGTTTGGCTGTTGATTTTACCCCAGCTAATTGCTTCCTCCAATGTGCAGCCAGATAAGCCACCCCATTGTGGTGAATCAGTTGTAATTTGTATGGCATACTTGTGTGGGTAGTAATATTCTTGCAAACCCTTGCGTAAACCACCTTTTCTACCTTTGACGCCTTCATCACAGGTGAATGGTGAAACTGAGATGGCAATGAGCTGGGTAAGGTCTTTGGGAACGCCGCCACCAATGTAGACTACACCGACTTCTTTGGTTTTTGTACCTATGCTGACGAACTGGTCAAATTCTTTAACCGAGTCAATAACAACGTGGTGTCCTTGGTTTTTGGCTAAGAGGAATGTCTCGCCGTAAGCGCTGTCAACCATGGCCGGGCTGAAGATTGGTACGCCGTTTGCTGCAGCAACCGCGGAGATAGCGGGGATTTTTTTCTTTCCAAGATACTTGCCAAGCAAATAGAGGAATTCTGCGGAAGTATAATTGTAATCCTGTTTGCATGTCATTACGAAATCGGTAACGACTTCTTCCATTTTACGATAATCCGTTTCTTTGCCGTAGACATCGTAATATCTGTTGACGTCGTCGTGTAGTAGCTGTTCATCATTTACCATGTGACTACCTTGATAGTAGCCTAGTCCCATAGCGTCAACGATGTCTTCTGAGACGTTGGCACCTGTTGATACTAACACGTCTATGAAACGATTTTCAATTAACCAATTAATTATTGTCCATTGCCCTGCGGTGCTCATAGAGCCTGCAAAACCTAAAGCGATTACGGTATCTTTTTCTTTTATCATGTTCTCCCAAATATCAACAGCTTCGCCTAGTTTACGTCCTTGGTATGCAGTCTTACCCATTTCTTTTAGAAGTTGAGAAATTGGTTTCTGTTTTGTAACTTTGATTGGTTCAAGTTTCTTTTTGAAGTATGAATCGCTCATTAATGTGCACCTCGTTTTACATTATTGGGCTTGTATATGAAATTTGTTATTGCAGGAATAACTACTAAGTGTAGGATACCGAAGGATTATAGCTTAATCTGAAATCTTTTGCCACACTTGTCTCCTCACGAAAATAAATGAGGTTATGCTTGTGATAAAGAGTGTACCGGTTAGCAGTAGATTGGCGACAGTAACGTATTCGGGAGTCGAGTAAACTGAAAGAGTAACAGCAGTGAAAACGTAGAGAGAAACTGCTCCCATTAACAATTGAACCGCAGAAACAAATCTGGCGCCTTGCCCAACCTTGTTTTTTAACCAATTCAAACCCGAATCCAGCTTTGTATGAACATCGGGAAGGTCATCCAAAACAAGTGTTAACCCCCCTAAAATAAAAAATCTACCCACATTAACTTGGACACTGGTGTCATTCACAAGAAAAATTGTCAACAGAGAAAGGGGAGAAAAAAATACAATGTAAACGAGCGCGCAAACCAGAACCATGAACCCATAGAAGTAATGGTGGAATAGAAATCTACCAGTATGTAATGATCGGCCAAGTCCAGCACTTGGGAATATGTTGATTATGGCAGCAGCGATTGCGACCCAAAATAGATTGCCGCTAATTAAGAATGGTGAAAACGGGTGCCAATCGTGGTAGTACCAGTAGAAGCCTGCCAAGATACCACTTATACACCCGAGGGTTAGGAGTGCATTGAAGACTAGGGATACGCTGAAGATTTTTTTGCATATTACCCAGCATCGCCTCATACCTATCGACCATGATTTTACAGGTCATTAATAGTTCATTTCTAAAAAATCTACCTCAACAAACGAAAATCTGTTAGCGCTAGCAAATTATCTAGATCTCATTATTAAGCAATTAGAGCATAACTTAAAATGAGACAACATCTCATAAAAAAGCGGAAAGTAAACACTCATGAACAATCTTAAAATCGTCGGTAAAGCAGCCACCTTTTTTGGAGCAGTATCCACAATATTTACCGTTATATTAGCCATTGTAACAATTAGTCTTATCCAAATAGTTAATTCGACCGCAACACCACCAATGGATTATGTTGTTCTTTCTGTTTTGGCGAGTGTGTTTCCGTATCTGTTTTTAACCGTGGTTTCGCTGGTGATTGCATATGTTTTGCGAGGCGTTGGTAAAGCAAGCGTTGAAATAGAAGAAGATGAAGAAGTGCCCCTAACCCCAGTGCAACCTTCAGAGCCAGTTGCCTGATTTGTTTTTCAATTATTTAACTAAAGGTAATCTGCTGTTTTTGTAGACTTGATTGACTTCCTTTTCAGAGGAAAGCGTTGTTCGGAATAAGTTGTCTCTCTTTTCATGTGTCTTTAGCGAATTATGTGGGGTTTGGAGAATCCCGGAGTTTAAAAAAAGGTAAAAGGTTAAAAAGATTTAAATTCAGTTTCTAATAGTCTGCAGCTACATTTTTTCGGGTGCAACCACACCAATAAGATTCAATGCATTGTTCATTACGATTTGGATAGCTCTGGTTAATGCAATTCGTGCGTCGCTGAGTTCTTGTGTATCAGCCTTTATCACTGGTAACGCATTGTAGAATGTGTTGAATTTGTCGGCTAAAGCGTTTGTGTAATCGGCTATCATGTTCGGTTTAAGGTATTCTGTTGCTTCGATAAACATGTCTGTGAAACTGGCGAGATTTATGACGAGTTCGCGCTCCAGCTTCTCTGTAAGCAATTCAAATGATGGTTTTTCGGGTTCTTGTGCCGTCTTTCGGAGTATACTGCAGGCTCTTGCATGAGTATACTGAACGTAGGGTGCACTGTTTGTTTCAAAATTCAACACGCGATCCCACGTAAAAACCACTGTTTTGGAGGGATCAACATCTACGAGCGCATATCGAACCGATCCTAAACCGACAATATTAGCGATTTTGCGTTTTTCCTCCTCTGACAACAGAGGTGAGCGCTTCGAGACTTCTTCGTAAGCCCTTTGGACTGCTTCTGCTAAGACATCGTCGAACGTGATGTAGTGTCCTCTTCTGCTGCTCATTTTGTAACCCGGTAAAGTAACTAAGTTATAGGCGAAATGCACCAGATTCTCGGCGTATTCAGAATGATCCATAGCGTATAGCGCTATTTTTAGCTGCAACTGAGCTAGCGACTGTTCCATACCGATTACGTTTATGACTTTTTGCGCATGTTTAAACTTCCAGAGTGTGTAAGCGATGTCACGAGTTGTGTAGAGTGTTGTTCCGTCAGCTCGTCCAAGCGTTAACGGGGGGACCTCGTTGTTTTCACTTAAACCCAATTTTCCCTTCAATTCAAGGGTTTGCACGACCTTTTCTGCGTTAAAAACTAACACGCCTTTTTCATTAGAAACAAACGGTGAAGCCTTGAGCTTTGTTAAAACATCGTTCACTTGAGTACTCCACACAAAATCGCTTTCCCAATCCCACGAATCATAGGTTACACCAATCCGCTTCATGGTTTCGCGGAAGCCTTCAAGGCACAAATCACTGACTTCGCGTATAAGCTGTTTTGCGTTGGGTTCGCCGTTCTCGTAAGCGCAGTTTAGGCGTTTGATTTCTTCTTCTGGATTTTCGTCTTGGCTAATTTTAGCCGTTAAAGTCTCAAATAACACAGGATACTTTTCCTTAAGTTCTGCTGCAATCGACATCCACTCGTCAATTTCCTTGTTTGCTTTCACTAAGTCATCTGCATTATGAAGAGCTATTGCAGTTTCGCGTGTTTTTTTTAGGCGGTTAACCTCGACTATACAACTAGTTACCGTGTAGATTTTTCCCACGAAAAGATCAGGTTTCTCGGTGTGTTTTGGTTTGCCAAGTTTAGCGTAACCGTAAGCTACAACTGATGATTGCCGCCCAACATCATCAATGTAGTAATGGCGTGAAACTTCATGTCCCCTGTACTTGAGAATTCTTGCTAACGCATCGCCCAGCATGGGGTTTCGGGCTTGTCCAATGTGGATTGGATGCAGCGGGTTAACGCTAGTGTGTTCCACAATGATTTTTTTGGGTTTGTCAGTTTTGGCAAAGCCGTATTCGGATCCTAACTTTCTTACTGATTCCAAAGTTAATGCTGAGAATTTAGCGAAGTTCACATGAAAATTTATGTATCCTGCACCTGCAGGCGCAACCTTTTCAATCAGATTAAATTCTGATTTGTCTATAGCTCCAACCAATTGGCTGGCTAAAGCAAGTGGTTTCTGTCCAAGTTTCTTCGCCAATTCAAAACAGAGTGATGATGCTAATTGGCCGTAATCTATGTTTGGCGTTTTGTTTAGCGTGATTGTTGGCGGTTGTGTTTCTGGCAAGGCTTTATTTAATGCATTTGCTAATGCAGTTTGACATTCTTGTCGGAATTGGTCGAAGGGATTTTCTGAAACCACACGCTGAGTCTCCTTTAACTTAAGGTTGCTAGATTCTGATTAAGGTTTATTTTAAATGTAAGCGTATTTATCTGTCTAATGGATGCAGCACCCGATGAAAACAAAAATAGTCTACTCAGAAAAATGTTTAGGCTATGGCACCTGGCACGTTGAAGGACCCCAGCGAGTAAAAATCGCACATGATGTTTTGCAATCTAAAGGCTACGAGTTCTTGGAGCCAAAGCCGGCAAACGACGAAGAAATTTTAAGCATTCATGATGTTGATTACCTTTTTAACGTAAAAAAAGGATTGGTTGAAGATTCAGACACACCTGCATACAAAAACATCTACGAGTTTGCACAACTCTCAGTTGGCGGAGCACTTTTAGCGAGTAAAATTAACGGTTTTTCACTAATGCGTCCACCTGGGCACCACGTTGGAAGAAGCGGAGCTGCATTGGGTGTTTACACTCGAGGATTCTGCTACCTAAACAACATCGCCATAGCCGTAAAAGAATCAGGAAAAAGAACTTTGATTTTGGACATCGATGGGCACCATGGGAATGGCACGCAAGAAATTTTTCAAGGCGACGAAAAAGTCGCCTATGTTTCTTTGCATCAATCACCCAATTACCCTGGAACAGGCGATTTTACCGAAGGAAACTGCGTAAATTTCTCATTACCAGGCGATTTTGGTGGACAACGTTACTTAGAAACATTTGACAAAGCGTTAAAAATGGTCAATTTAGCCAAGTTCGAAGCAGTTGCAGTGTCTGCAGGTTTTGACACTCATAAAGGTGACTTAGCAACTCTGGGTTTAGTTGAGAAAGATTACTTTGAAATCGGCAAAAGAGTGGCTAAACTAAAAAAACCCACATTCTTTGTCTTGGAAGGCGGGTACGTTGGCGAGAAAGTCGGATTAGATATAGATAGCTTATTGAGTGGTTTTGAAGCAGATAGAAAAATATGAGAAGGTTTTCCTTCTATTTTTTCTCCTTTGCTTTCTTATTCAAAACTTCAAGTTTTTCTGTAATAATGCCTGAACGTTTTTCTGCAATAGCCAGAAATGGTTTCCAGTCCTTATTCTTGATACTGGTGGTAATTCTTTCAATTTGAGTTGATAATGTTGCTAATGCATCATTAAAACGTTTTTCTGCTTCCTCATCTGAACCCACAATTGCTAATGCTTCTTCGGGACAAGAAGAAAGGCATTTTGGCTCACCTTTGCAAAGGTCACATGCGATTGCCTTTCCTGTATCGGCATGAATAGTTATTCCCCCGTGGTCACAGGCTTGTACACACCAATCGCAACCTTTACATTTATTTTCGTCAATTATTAGTAAGCCTGTATCCTCTGCTTGAGAGAGCGCCCGTTCCGGACATGCTTTTACACATTTTGCATCTTCGCATCCTCTGCAGGATAATGCAAAGTTGAGTACTGGTGCCATTCGAACTACTCTGATTCTGGAGCGGATTGGATTCCAAGTGTTTTCACCTTTTTCTACGGTGCAAGCATACTCGCAGATTCCGCATCCAATGCATTTGCCTGGGTCAACTGAAATGAATTTTCTCTGTTGAGTTTTAGCAGACATTGTTACCAAACCTTTCTTGTTGTTAAATTATGACTGCGCATCATTAGCTTTTAACCGTTACTTAAAAAAAAAGTCAAATCCATGGAAAAAAAAGTTAGCCGAACATTTCATAATCCATAGTTTGGAAGAAATCTAGCCCCTTATATATAAAACGCAAAGATTGAAAAGAGAGCTCCAGGGAAGAAAGTATTTTGTTGGAGCCTCAAGGGTCCAAGGCTTTCTGAATCCAGTTTTTATCTTCTGCCATTGCAGCTGCTAAGAGCATCCAAGCGTAAGCATCTTCTTTGCATAATCGCTTGACAAGTAATGTAGCGTCCTCTTTTTCATTGTACTCAATGTGAAGTGCTGTAAAGGTTAAAAATGAAGCATTCTTGCTTTGCGGGGTTATCTGGTAGAGGAATTGGGAGTGCTTGTTTGGACCTGTCAAATGTGTTGACGTCCATTTGTATTGGTCAGGGTAGAGGTGCACAATTTTCTGCTTCTCAATTTTCCCAACAGAAGTAATGAAATAATCCTTGAGGAGTATTACGCCATTGGAGAGAGGATTTATTTGCCGTTCAGCCGTCTTTTCACCCATTAAAAAGTTGTCTTTCGGGTCGAAGTCTGTGCACCAGTCAAACGCTTCTTGAGCAGAAACTGCAAAATGTTGAATAAAATGATACCTAATCGATATAGGCATAAGAGTCACCGATTGTCAAGTTTAAGAGACTGTTATTTTAGTTTTGTGTTGCACGAAAAAAATGGTTCTTGGTTGGTGCGGAGGGTGGGATTTGAACCCACGAACCCCTGCGGGATAGGAGCCTCAGTCCTACGCCTTTGGCCATGCTGGGCGACCTCCGCGCTGTGTTGCGGAAATATAGGAACAGGGCTCATTTAAAGGCTTTACTTTTGTGTTTGGGCGCAAGTGTTTTAGGTTTAGCATGCAATAGTATTTTATGTGGATGTGGTAATGTTTATACCACACCAACCTATAACGCTGTTATAATATAAGGTGTTAAAATGAAAATCTATAAAAACGTCTTAGAAACAATAGGAAAAACACCCTTAGTCCAAATAAATAAACTAACCCAAGGTGTCAACGCCACTGTATTAGCTAAACTTGAAGCAAAGAATCCAGGTGGAAGCGTCAAAGACCGAATCTGTTTATCGATGATTTCGGAAGCCGAAAAAAAGGGCATTATTAAACCTGGCGCAACTCTAATCGAACCCACAAGCGGCAACACAGGAATTGGTTTAGCCATGGTAGCAGCTGTCAAAGGCTACAAACTCATTTTAACTATGCCTGAAACCATGAGCGTAGAGCGTCGTAATCTCCTCAAAGCGTATGGTGCACAACTCATTCTCACCCCAGGAGCGGAAGGCATGGGTGGTGCTATAAGAAAAGCCGAAGAACTTACAAAAGAGACTCCCAATAGCTTCGTGCCTCAGCAATTCAAAAACTTAGCGAACCCAAAAGTGCACAAGGAAACTACCGGACCAGAAATTTGGGAAGACACTGACGGAAAAGTAGACATTGTTGTTGCAGGTGTGGGAACGGGTGGAACTATAACAGGTATAGCCCAGTTCATTAAACCGCAAAAACCAGAATTCAAAGCCGTAGCTGTAGAACCGGCAGCCTCACCAGTCCTTACCGGTGGCCAAAAAGGGCCACATAAAATTCAAGGTATAGGTGCCGGCTTCAAGCCTGAAGTACTAAAACTTGATCTGGTTGATGAAATATTCAAAGTTACAGATGATCAGGCTTTGCAAACGGCAAGGCAACTTGCACAAAAAGAAGGCTTACTTGTCGGCATATCTTCTGGCGCAGCAGCTTACGCAGCGATAGAAATAGCAAAGCGCCCAGAGAACAAAGGCAAAATCATAGTTGTTATCCTTCCTGATACAGGTGAACGCTACCTAAGCACGGTACTCTTCCAAGAACCAGCAGCCACTAACATATAATCTATGTTTAAAAGACGCTTTTCTTATATCCCCCTTTCTCATAGTTGAATTAAAGTGAATATAAGATGCCCACAAACCCAAACCAGTCCGTACCCAAAGAATGCCAAGAATGCAAAGACAAAAAATTGGATAATGACTGTTGGACCCCAGACAGAATGCTCGCCACACTCATGCATAACCACGATAAAGTAGAACAAGACTGGGTAGAAACAAGTGTGCCAAAACTAGTGGACGAAATTATGAATAGCTACCGTAAATTCGGAGGCATGGACCACCTTGAAGGAAGAGACCTGCCATCGAAAATAGTAGTTATCGAAGTCTTAGAAGACTTATTCACAGTTCTTTTTCCGGGATACTTGGGCAATTCAGAAATAACCAAAGCCAACATAAAATATCAACTTGGCACCACCTTAACATCGGTTTATACAAGGCTCACTGACGAGGTTGAAAGAAGCCTCAAGTACATCTGCAGAAAAATCAGTGAATGCCCACAAGACGTTTGTCAAAAACGTGCTCATGTAGTAGTTAAGGAACTTCTTGAGAAATTGCCCAAAATCCGCTCAATGCTAAGCGGTGACATTCAAGCAGCTTATAGCGGTGACCCCGCGGCGGTAAGCAATGAGGAAGTCATCTTAAGCTATCCATGTGTACTGGCAATAACTACCTATCGAATAGCCCATGAACTATACCTAAATGGCGTACCCTTAATTCCAAGAATAATGAGCGAACACATCCACTCACAAACAGGCATAGATATCCACCCAGGCGCAAAAATCGGAAAAAACTTCTTCATTGACCACGGCACAGGCGTCGTTATCGGAGAAACCGCAGAAATCGGCGACAACGTCAAACTCTACCAAGGCGTAACCCTTGGCGCATTGAGTTTTCCAAAAGATGAGAAAGGAAACATCATCAAAGGCCGAAAACGCCACCCAACCGTTGGAAACAACGTAGTAATCTATTCAGGCGCAACATTGCTTGGCGCTGAGACAGTAATAGGCGACAACGTAGTCATTGGCGGAAACGTCTGGATAACATCAGAAGTGCCTTCGGGAACAAAAATAACAATCGCAGCTCCTGAATTAAAATACAAAATGGAAAATCACCACCCAGAAAAAGCAAAATCCTAATCTTCTATTTTTCTTTTTGCAAAACCACCTCAATCAGAGGTCATTCCTTTTTTAAAGAGTCAAACCAACCGAAAAATCCCTGCACACATATACGAAAGTCTTTGAGAAATAACAAAAATATAAAAAGAAACAAAAAGCTCAATTATAACAATCGGAAGTTTTCTTTCACTGTTGTTAGGACTACATGAGTGTTAGTTCGTTCAATGTATGGTAGGGAAAGCATTTTTTTGGTAAAGGCACCTAAGTCTTCACGGCTTTTGAATTTAGCAACAATGATGGCATCGGTTAAACCTGTTACGTCGTAGACTCCGCATACGTTTGGGATTTTGGCTATTTCATTCTCTGACTCCACAAGCCTACCTTTAGAAACTGTGATTTCTGTAACCACTGTAAGCTGGTAGCCGAGTTTTTCATGATCCAAAATAACTGAGTAACCTTTGATTAATCCGTCTTCTTCCATCTTTTTGATTCTGGATAAAACGGTGCCGACTGAAACACCCACGTTTTTGGCTATTTGTCTGCTTGAGAACCTTGCGTCCTCCAATAGTCCTTTTAGTATTTTAACATCTGTTTCATTTAAGTCCATAATCATCCATTCCTGCACGTTCTTTCAATTAAACTCTGTTTTTTGAAACAGCCATTTGGTAATCGTCTGATTAAGTTAATAAAAGTTTAGTTATTTCAGTTAATCAATGGACACCAATTAAGTCAACAAAAACCCCAAAATAGCTGCCTTTAACAGAAAATAGATAGTAATCTTAAATTAGACCCTGAACTCCAATAGTTCTGAGCCACAATAATGCAAGCAAAATACGACACCATACTTGTTCTTGACTTTGGCGGGCAATACTGCCACCTAATCGCCAGAAGAATCAGAGAACACGGAGTCTACTCAGAAATCGTACCCCACGACATCTCACCTGAAGAAGTGATGGCTCTAAATGGAAAATTCAATGTTAAAGGCTTAATATTTTCAGGCGGACCCTCAAGCGTCTACGAGGCAAACGCACCAAAACTTCACCCACGCATCTTAGAGGTGAACCTGCCAATTCTTGGATTATGCTATGGACACCAGCTGTTAGCGCAACTCACAGGTAGCAAAGTTGAACCTGCGACATGCAAAGAATACGGCATCGCTCAAGTTGCAATTGACAAGCCCGTTGGCGTTTTGGAAGGATTAAACGAGAAGGAACAGGTTTGGATGAGCCACGGTGACACTGTCTTTGCTCCGCCACCAGAATTTGAAGCCTTAGCTCACACGGAAAACTGTCCTGTCGCCGCGTTCAGACACAAGACAAAACCAATCTACGGCCTACAATGGCATCCAGAAGTTATACACACAGAAAACGGCATGCGCATGCTCCAGAACTTCATCTACCAAGTTTGCAAGTGCCAAGCCAACTGGCAAATGGAAGACCTCATAGGAAAAATGGTAAAAGAACTTAAAACCGAAACGGGCGGAAGCACAGCAATAATTGGGTTAAGCGGCGGTATAGACTCAAGCGTCGCAACAGCACTTGCAGCCCAAGCACTAGGAGAAAAGCTAACAGCCATCTTTGTTGACCATGGATTCATGCGAGAAGGTGAACCTGAGCAAATACGCGAGACATTCCAAAAGTATCCGATCAAATTCATTGTGGCTAACGTACAGGACCGCTTCATGGCAAAGCTCAAAGGCGTAGTGGAGCCAGAAACGAAACGTAAAGTTATTGGAGAAGAGTTCATCAGAGTTTTTGAGGAAATCGCCAACGAATCAGGCGCTGAATACTTAATTCAAGGAACCATATACCCAGACAGGATTGAATCTGGTTTCAGGAAAGGCTCCGACAAAATTAAGAGCCATCACAACGTAGCCGGCCTGCCAGAGAAAATAAAGTTCAAAAAAATCCTTGAACCCCTCCGCGACCTCTACAAAGATGAGGTGCGCAAGGTTGCACGGATGCTTGATTTGCCCAAGGAGATCGTGAATCGCCAGCCTTTTCCAGGACCCGGCTTAGCAGTACGCATAATCGGCGACTTAGATAATGAAAAAGTCACTATCGCCAAAAAAGCTGACAAAATCGTGCGTGAAGAAGTCGAGAAGAATAATTTAGCCGAGAATCTTTGGCAGTACTTTGCTGTGCTAACGGACACGAAAGCCACTGGGGTTAAAGGTGATGCAAGGGCTTACGGCTATGTGGTTGCCGTACGGGCCATGGAGAGCCGAGAAGCAATGACCGCTAGCTTCGCAAAGATTCCCTACCCAGTGCTAGAAAAGATTTCCACGCGAATAACAAACGAGATTCCTCAAGTTATACGAGTAGTTTATGATATTACTCATAAGCCGCCTGCAACCATCGAGTGGGAATAGTTAAGCTCCATAATTGTTTATATAAAAACGCACCAATAGGTTACTGAATACCCAAGGTGACTCCTCTGAAAGCGTTGATTTTAGCAGGCGGTTTCGCCACACGACTGCGTCCTCTAAGTTGCTCCAGACCTAAAACCCTCTTCCCGATAGTCAACAAACCTTTGCTACAATGGATTTTTGAGAGATTAGTCGAAGGTGGAGTAGACGAAGTAATTCTCGCAGTTAACGCCTTAACTCAATTCTACATCCGACAACATAAACCATCAAAATGCGGCTTAAGAGTTCGATTTTCTGTTGACCCCCCTAAGATGCCCCTAGGAACAGGAGGAGCACTAAAGAAGGCAGAGAACCTGATTGGGCACGATGAACCGTTTATCATGTTAAACGGCGACATATACGCTGACATTGACTACCTGGAACTGCTTGAAGCACACAAAAAATCCGGCGCATTAGCAACAATTGCTCTATGCAAAGTCGAAGATCCATGCAGTTTTGGCGTCGCAGACCTACAAGGCAATGCAATCAAACGATTTGTTGAGAAACCACCCAAAGGTCAAGCGCCAAGCAACCTCATAAACGCTGGTGCATACGTTCTAAGCCCAGAAGTGTTCACTTACATTCCTCAAGGAAAAACAGTTTCCATCGAGCGAGAAGTCTTCCCAAAGTTAGCACAGGAAGGTAGGCTATGTGGCCAATGCATCGATGGGTTATGGATAGATATTGGCAAACCCCAAGAGTACTTGGAAGCAAACAGGATTGTTCTCGACTCACTCGCAATGAACTCCAAACAAGAGAACACTGAACCTTATTTAAAAAGCCCTGTTGCTTTGGATACTGGAGTCTTTGTTGGCGAAAACTCAGTGATCGGACCATACGCAATTATAGGTAAAAATGTCAAAGTCGGCGCAAATGTACAAATCTCCAATTCAGTCATCTTTGCAGAAGCCCACATAGCTGACGGCGCTATCCTCAACGGAGCTATAATTGGTGAAGGAGCAAAAATAGGCAAAGGCGTTAAGCTTCCAAAAGGATGTGTAGTAGGCGACCTTGCTAAGGTAAAAGACAGCATTCATATGCATGATGGTCAAGTGGTATGTCCAGCAAAGGAAGTAACTGAAACATTTTAAAACCTAAACTCAACTGTTAATAGCTACACAGAGTTGAATTTACATGAGCACACGAAAACTTTTCGGAACAAACGGGATCCGAGGCCTTGTCAACGTTGAGTTGACTCCTGAAATGGCCATTAAAGTCGGAGCTTCAATTGGAACCTTTTTTGGAAAAGAAAAGAATTTACTTTTAGGATATGATGCAAGAACCAGCGGTCCAATGTTTGCTAAAGCAGTAATTGCTGGATTGACAGCGACTGGATGTAACGTGTTTTTTGCTGGAATGGCACCGACACCTTCCTTGCAGTTTGCAGTTAAAAACCACAAGATGGATGGTGGAGTAATAATCACCGCTTCTCATAACCCGCCAGAATACAACGGAATCAAGGTTATCTGGGGCGACGGCATCGAAACCTCACATGAACAAGAAGTCGAGATAGAGAACATTTACTTTGATAACAAAATCGTCTATGCATCATGGGACAAACTAGGCGCAAAACGTGAGTTGCCTGGAATCAATGATGAATACATCCAAGCCATAAAAAAACACGTTAACAAAACAACAATAGCCAATCAACACTTTCACGTTGTCGTGGACGCTGCCAACAGTGTAGGTGGACTCACAGCACCGTCGTTACTAAGGGAACTTGGCTGCAAAATAACCAGCATCAACGCCAACATCGACGGCACCTTCCCAGGCAGAATGCCTGAGCCAAGACCCGAAAGTCTGGGTGTTTTAGCTTCCACTGTGAAAGCCATCGGAGCACATATGGGAGTGGCTTTTGACGGAGACGCTGATCGCTCAATTTTTGTTGACGCAAACGGCGTGATTTACTGGGGAGACAAAACCTTTGCAGTAATAATCAAGAATTACTTGCAAAAGAACCCCGGCGCAAAAATAATAACGCCAGTAAGCTCATCCACACTAATCAAAGACACTGTTGAAGCTTACAAGGGCGAATTAATTTGGACAAAGGTTGGAAGCGTAACAGTTTCTCAAAAAATGAAAGAACAAAACGCCAATTTGGGCGGTGAAGAGAACGGTGGAGTATTTTATGGTCCACACCAATCCGTCCGTGACGGAGCAATGACAACTGTTCTGCTGCTTAACATCATGGCTGAAACAGGAAAATCACTTTCTCAACTCGTCGCTGAACAACCACAGTATTTCATTGAGAAAGCAAAAATCGAGTGCCCAGACAACAAAAAAGATCTTCTCCAGCAAAGAATCTTTGAACAAGTTAAAAACGAAAATGTAAGCACAATTGACGGCGTCAAAATTTGGTTTAGCGACAGCAGCGCAATTTTGATTCGACCAAGCGGGACTGAACCAGTTTTCAGGCTTTATGCCGAGGCGAAAAACCAAGAAACAGCATTAAAGCTAGTAGAAGACTACACTTCAAAACTTGAAAAAATCTTAGAAAAGATATAGCCAACCTAAAAGCCACGCTTTGGAGAAAATCAGTTGATGCCCCCAGTTTTAAATCTCAAACCCGAAGAGGTCGACACCAATGAAAAACGCTCAAAATACACTGTTTGCATTAACGGATGCGGGCAAAAAGGAATCCTCTACGCCAACGCCTTTGCGGAAGCAGGCTTTAGGGTTATCTGTACAGATGCTGACCCAACTGTTATAAAAAAAGTGGCGAAGGGAAAAACACCCAGCTCACAACCGCAAGTTGAATCTATACTCAAAAGTCACCTTAACTCAGGACGAATCAGCGTCAGCAATGAACGAAAAAAAGCTGTTTCCCAAAGCGACATCATCATTATAGCAATTGGAGCAAAAGTTGACGACCAGAAAAAAACAGATTACTCCCAAATAGTAAGCGCCTGTAAACAAGTTGGTGCAGCACTTCAGAAAGGTGCATTGGTCATTTATGGCGGTATTGCCGGTATAGGTTTTACCGAAGGCACAGTGAAAGAGACACTTGAGAACACGTCTGGGCTTAAGTCAGGGCAAGATTTTGGTTTAGTCTACAACCCAATTCTTTCGGCAGACAGCTCAATTACAAACTTAGAATTGAAGATTGCAGCTAGCGACCAAACAAGCTTAAACTCAGCTTCAACTATTCTGAAAACAATAACAAAAAAAGTAAAAGAAATCAACGACATAAAAATGGCGGAGACAGCCGTACTTTTCAATGTAGCAAAACAAGATGCAAACCGTGCATTAGCTAACGAGTTATCTGTTTTCTGTGAAATCGCAAACACCGACTACTTTAAAATCCTAAAGCTGCTCGAACTCGATGACCCAAGTTTTTGGCCTACAATAGTTGAAGAAGAAAACAGGAATGAAGCTTATTTGCTGCTTGATAGTGCCGAAAACCTAAATGCTAAACTCAAACTACCAGCATTGGCTAGACAGATAAACGAGGACATGGTAAAACATGCAGTTAATTTAACTCAGAATTCTTTAAGAAGGGGAGGCAAACCGTTAAGGAGAGCAAAAATTGCTGTTTTAGGCACAGCTAATCCGGCGTCGGCTACGGGTATTTTTGTTAAAATGATTGAGCAAAAAGGAGCCAAACCTAGCCTCTACGACCCTATTTCGAAGATGGGACCACAGGAATGGCGCGTTGTGAAAACCAGCCTTAATGAGGCAATAGAAGGCACAGACTGCATAGTAATATTGACAGGGCAAGAACAATTTAAAAACTTAAACCTGAAAAAACTTAAAGCCCTAATGAAAACACCTGCAGTTATTGTAGATTTAATAGGTATTTTTGAACCCACAAAGGTTGAGGCAGAAGGCTTCATATACTGTGGCTTAGGTAGAGGAACTGATAAGAATTGAAGAAACTTGGCGTAGCAGTAATCGGAACTGGGCAATGGGGAAAAAACCACGCGCGAGTCTACAAAGAACTCCCCTCAACCGAACTTGTTGCAATATGTGATGTTAACCCTGAAAGAGCCAAAGCCATGGCAGCTCAATATGGCGTAAAAGCTTACTCGAACAGCACTCAAATGTTAAAAGACAAATCTATTGAAGCAGTAAACGTTTGTACTTGGTCAACAATTCTGGCTAAAGAAGCATTAAAAGCGCTTAAAGCTGGAAAACACGTTTTGGTAGAGAAACCCATGGCAACTAACACCCAGCAAGCTCAGAAACTGGTCCAAACGGCACAAGAGAACGGTCTCCATTTGACTGTTGGGTTTTCTAATGCGGTTCATACCTGGCTTGCAGAGTATTCGCCAATCAGTTGAAAACAAAAAAATCGGAGAACTTGTTTGCGCCACCGCCAAGCGCGTTTCGCAGTGGCCAGAACGAATCGGCGATGTCGGCGTCGTCAAAGACACAGCCATACACGACATTGATGTTATGCGCTTTATTTACAATGAGGACCCAATCTCGGTTTACGCCAATATGGGCAGTATGCGAATCAAGAAATTCGAAGATTACGCCCATATAATGCTCACCTACAAAAATGGCAAAAGCGCATTCATAGAATCCAATTGGCTTACACCCTACAAAACACGGACTTTAACTGTTACGGGAAGCGACGCCATAATGCGACTGGACTACATAACTCAGGATCTATGGATCGAACAGCAAAAAGAATCAGTTCAGCCAAGATATCCTTTCCAAGAACCCTTAAAAGCAGAACTCCAACACTTCGTTGACTGTATAGTGGATAAAAAGAAGCCTCTTGTAACTGGCGAAGACGGGGTAAGAGCTCTGGAAGTAGCTACAGCCGCAATGCAGTCTTCAGCAAAAAACAAGGCAATACAACTAAAAAGATAAAGAATTTATTTTAGGTTGAAGGGCTTTCCTTCAGAAACGATTTTCTGAGGCGCTTTTTCCTTCCACTTCTTCAAGAAAGGTAAATCCTCAGCTTCTTTGCGTAACTCATCAGGTAGCATTTCTGGGATTTCGTCGCGAATTGGGTACCATCGTAGGCATTTTGGGCAAACGATTAAGCCTTCCACTATTTCGTCTTTTTCTTCGAAAACGTGAAGCTCCAAAGGATGGTACTTATCGATTGGGCAAGCAAGGATTTCCATTAATTTTCGTTTCATGCGAATACCATGAAATAGATAATTAACCTTGAGTTATTAAAACTTGTTCGGCAACGCTTCTATCTTTATGTCCACAACTGTTTGGTACCAGTTTGGACCTGTGGGACGAATCACACGTGAATTAACAAAAACGTAATTTATGCCTAGACATTCGAGTTTTTCAGAAACTTTGAATTTGGTTTTCTCAATGGGATTTTCTTTTCCAGATGCGTGTTGAAAATCGTAGTAGTGAATCCAACCACCCGTGTGTTTAAGCGCCGAGAGTGCGTATGGTAGATATTCGAGGGCTTTTTCGGGCAAGGGCATTAAAACGCGGTCAGCCACTCCTATGTAATTGAGAATTAATAATGTCTTTTGCGTCTCCAAGACATTGGAAAAACAGATTCCTCAACTTCGTTGATTCTAACATTTTCTTCCATGCATTGAATTGCAGCTGGGTTAACATCGATCGAGTAAACCCTGGTTTGGCTTGCAGTTTTAGCGATAAAAATACTAAAGCAGCCGACGCCCGCAAACATGTTAACAACTGTTTCCCCAGACTCAACAAGCTTTGCAATTCGAGAATGTTCAAACGAAAGTCTAGGTGAAAAATAACATTTTTCAACATCAACTTTGAAGGAACATCCCGATTCCCTATGGCATGTAACTGTTTTGATTTCACCCGCCAAATGTTTGAGTTCTCTAACTCTGAAATCTCCTGTTATACTGGTGGTTGGGGTGAGAACAGTTTTAATGTTTTTTTGACAAGCCATTATCTGATTTGCAATTGCTTCGGCATTTTGAAGGGTATTAATTTTAATGATTGCAATATCGCCTATTACGTCGAAGGAATTGTAAACTTTGTCTAATTCTTCTGACGGAAGAGCCACTGAAAGCTTATCTCGAAGCCGTTTCCTCAACTAACCATCCTCATTATTGCCAACTATTGGAAATGTTTAAAAGTAAAATGCTTTTCTTTGTAGGACAGGCGTTCTCAATGGAAAAATCAGGAATTGTTTATGAATGCATGAGATGTGGCTCAAGAGTGCCATCTGAAGAATTAGAGTTACGTGGCGGAGAAACCAAATGCATCATTTGCGGATACAGGATTCTCAAGAAGGTTAAGCCGCCAGTAGTAAAACGGGTTAAATCAAAATAGATTAGGAAAACTCGTTTTTTACACGAGCAATTTTTTGTTTAGTTTTTTATTTTAATAGAATTCTTGGTCTCCGAGTTTACGCAGTGCCTTTCCTTTAAGCTTCACTGAGTCGTCGAAGAAATCATCAACGTCTTTCTCAACAGTCTTGCGTTTGATGGTTTCGCCGCAAATCGCTCCAGGCAGCAAACGTCTTTTCATGCACATTGAATAAGTGCATTTTGCGACGTTGCATTGTTCCTCGGTTTCTCTACACCAAATAGAGTCTCGTCTAAAGAGCAGAGAGTTTTTTGCGCATTTAAAAGATTGGCATGCTGGAGAACAAGCTTTTGATTGAGCCAACAATACACCTCAATTGTCAATTCAAAATGTGTTTATTTGATTGGTCTTTAGAGTTTCTTAAGTAATTTGAATGCAATATAAACTTTTTTCTATTAAAGGGTGAAATTTAGGTGGCAGTTGTATGTTTAACTCTTCTTCGCCTATAGATTTCTACAATAGCAAACAAGATTATCGTTACAAGTATGATTATCATAGTGATAAGTGCGCTTGCTGGTATTAACATTGACCCCAAAGCAATGTATCTGTCTATTTTTATTTGCACAGAAGTTGGCTGGTTAACTGTTAATGTCATTGCTTGGTAAGCGTCTTTTGTTCCTGAGATTTGAGCAATTATCTGTATGTTGCCGCCGATGATGTTGTTGAAGGTTGCTTTTCCGTCGCTTTGAGTAATTTCGGAGATTTTTTCAGTTCCATTTAATGTGACGTTGGCTTTTGAGATTGGATTGCCAATGAAGTCAACAACCGCCACCGAAAGTTGAATGCCGAATAATGTGCATCGGATTTGTTGTTGACTGTTGCTGAAGACTTGCACTGTTGTCTCGTTGATTAGAGTATTGTCTCTGTAGACTCTGGCGCGGTACATTCCAAATGTAGCTTGGGTTGTAGCTGAACCAGTGGTGTCTGTTGTGGCTGAATAGAACAAACCGTTTGATAACTCCACTAGTTCAATGCGAGCATTAGGAATTGGTTCCTGGTTGTTGCCGACTACCTTGAGAGTTACGGTTTTGCTTGGACAAATTATGAATACCTGTGCGGTTGCCTGAGACGGGAAACTATTTATTGTGTTATTGCCAGCATTGAAAATTTGATTGTAAATTGAAGCGTCTATGGTGTAGGTTGCACTTGCTAAAATTGAGTTTAATGTAAAGCTACCTGAAGAATCTGTTTGCCCTGAAGCGCTACCAGTTTTTGACCCCCCGTTGCTTTGGTAGTGGTAGACTATGTTTAGGTTAACAAAAGGCATTGCAATTCCATTTGAACTTTTAACAGTGATTTTTACGTTAGTTAATTGACAATAAATAGTAAACGTTGAGTCTCCGCTGACAACTATGCTTGTTTCTCCAACGTTAACTCCGTTCCAAGAAGCGATTATATCAAAGGTGCCTTTTTCAAGTTTAAAAGTTGCTGTTCCATCAGAACCGCTTGTTGCATCATATGCAACTTTAGTTGATGAGTCAATTGCATGAAGTGCTACCTCGGGAACTACTTGACCAGCTAAATTGGTTGTTTGAACTTTAACAGTGTATCCGATAACTGTGAAAGTTTGTGAATCCTGAATTGATTTCTGAATACCATCTGCAGTTATTCTTATAGTGCAATCGCCAATGGGAGCATCAGAGGGAACTATCCAACTTGTGCTGATTAAACCGTCAGCCGAAGCTGTTACTGAAGCAGTTCCAATTGTTGAACCAACCGCACTTATTACGTTAAGGGTTGCTGCTTGGTTTGACTGGTAACCTGTTGCGCGTACCACTACTGTTTGCCCTCGGTGATATGAGGTTGAATCGATAAAGTTAACCGAGAACGTGGTTTGAGCTAGATTTTGAGATTGATTAAAGTATGCAGTATAAGTTCCTGCGTAATTGGCAACTGAACCGGCAGGATTGAAACTGGAGTCTGGAAAAGTTACTTGTGCACTTGCAGTCCCCTTTTGGCTAACTGTTCCTAATGAAACTATTTTTGAGTAAGTTGTGCCCAGCGGATTTGGAAGAACCACAGCAACGTTTGCGCTATATGAGAGGCCTGATTGAGCTCCTGATATACTGACAGTTAATGCTAAACTATTTCCTTCCTGAACCGATAAAGGAGCAGAAGTTATCACATATCCAGTAGTTACTGTGAATTGTTTAATAGAATTAACGTTGATGCCCAGGTCTGTAAGTGTCAACGCGTAAGGCCCAACGGGAAGTTCAGGAACCGTAAAGTTTGCATCAACATAGTAACCATCCGCTTTGCCGCTACTCACGACGGTTTTGCCCATCACAATTTGATAAGAACCGTTAGAGACATAGATAGTTCCAATAACGTTAACACTGGATCCAACTGGTCCAGTAGCTGAACTGGGAGTTATTTGAAGAATACTTACGCCAAGATTTGTATTCTGAGCTAAAACTTCAAGAGGCACAAACACAACGGCAAACGCCATAAGGAATAAAATGGAAACTGCAATAATTTTCTTGTTCAAACACTCTACTCTCCCAAATAGATAGCCAACGTAAGTTGATGCTCATGATTTACCTACAGATGATTTTAAACTTTACCTTCAAAACCCCAAATGCAATTACTCAACCACCAAAACAGGTTAAGAGAGATTTCATGAAGAAAACTGTTTGTGAGCATAGGGATTTTTAAAAGACCGCTTTTGTAATGTTAAAGAACTTGGTGTATAACTTGGAAAATCAATCTGCCTCACCGCTTTTAGCTGCTTTAAAGAAGCAAAAATATCATTTAATCGGCACTCACTCTGCGGTTAAAAGATGCAAGTGGCTGTATGAATCAATCGTTAACGGCAGATCATGTTATAAACAGAAGTTTTATGGAATCCAATCTCACAGGTGCATTCAGATGACACCTTCGCTCTATTCATGTACGCAGCAATGTCTTTTTTGTTGGAGGGCGCAGAGTGGAGATTTAGAAGTTACATGGGACGAAATGAAAAATCCGAACAAAGATACACCAGAAGATATTGTTGAAGGCTGTTTTAAGGCGCAAGAAAAAATTTTGACTGGCTACAAAGGCAACGAGAAAACGAATTGGCGCAAATTCCAAGAAGCTCAAAGACCAAAGCAAGTTGCCATAAGCTTAACGGGTGAACCGACACTTTATGAGCCGTTAGGTGAACTTATCCGCTCGTTCCATCAAAAAGGATTAACAACTTTTCTTGTCTCGAACGGTACCTTACCCTCAAAATTGTCAAAACTTAGCCAAGAACCCACACAACTTTACATTTCAGTTTGTGCCCCAAACGAACAAGTTTACAAACGGGTTTGCCGACCTCTATTTCCAGGTGCCTGGGCTAAACTTAACGAAACATTAGGTTTACTGCAAAGCTTCAAATGCCCTACAGTGATTCGCACAACTTTGGTTAAGGAACACAACATGAACTTGGTTGATGAATATGCTAAACTCATTGAGAAAGCTAATCCCACTTACATTGAAGCAAAAGCCTACATGCATATTGGCTTTTCAAACTTGCGCCTGAGCTTCGACCGCATGCCAATTCATGGAGAAGTCAAGGATTTCGCAGCCCAGTTAGCGGAGAAGACGGGATATAGAGTTATTGATGAGGCACCTGAAAGCAGAGTAGTATTGTTAAGTAGGTTGGAAAAACCCCTTCGATTAGGAGTAAATTAATCTATTTTGAAAAAACGTTAAAAATTCTAAGAAATTGAAATAAACAACCAAACAATAATTTCCTATATGGTGCAGTTTTGTCCTCTTTAGAATTAATTATCCAAGAAGTAAAAAGCGAACTTATGGCAAAAAACCAAATTCGCGAGGAAACCCATGAAAGCATGCGAAAAGCCACCAGTCTCTCCAAACAAGCGATTCTGCTCATTCACCAAAAAAGATTCAACGATGCAGAAAAAATGGTTGCAAGCGCCAGAGAAAAAATTGTAAGCCTCCAAGACCAAGCTAAACAATACCCTGAAATCATTTACGGCGGAATGCTTAGCGCGGCTTTCCAAGAGTATTCTGAAGCTAACATTTTCTTGATTTTGGTTAAAGAAGACCGTTTTGTGACTCCAACCGAGATTGATGTGCCATCCGTTGATTACGTGTTGGGTTTGGCGGATGTCATAGGCGAATACAGGCGTCTTGCCCTGGATAATTTACGTGAAGGTGAAGTAGTGAAGGGTGAAAAATGCCTTGAAATCATGGATCAAGTCTTCATTCAACTATTGGCTCTTGACGAAGCATACATGCTTGTTCCTGGACTAAGGCACAAATCAGACGTTGCAAGAAGAATCATTGAATCCACACGCGGCGACATCACATTGGAAGTACGAAGAAAATCGCTTGAAGATCAACTAAAAAGGTTCGACCCATCCAAAGACACAGTCAGACTAAAACCCACAAAAGAGTAATATAAAAAGTTGTCAAAGATTACCAAGAATTTCTCAGCCCAGAAGTTACCTACCAAACAAAGAATCAAGCTTGCGAGCGAAAGCAAAGTAAATATCTAAACACACAATAACTTACGCTTAAGCGTGAAGATTATGGCTGGAGAAATAACTTTCGATGAATTCCAAAAAATAGACTTACGCATAGGAAAAATAATCGAAGCCTCAGCTGTCCCAGAATCAAAAAAACTCATAAAAATCCTCGTTGATTTTGGCTCAGAGAAGCGTCAAGCAGTTGCAGGGCTGCTAAAATATTACAAGCCTGAAGAGTTGGTGGGTAAGAAATGCGTTTTTCTCCTAAACCTCCAAAGGCGCATTTTGGCGGGGTTAGAATCGCAATGTATGGTTTTAGCTGCTGAAGATGAAGCGGGCAACGTTACGGTTCTGCAGCCTGAAAAAGAGATTGTTGAAGGAAGCAAAATCGGTTAATCTTCAGCCAGATTCTTCTTTTACTTTTACAGAAAGACAAATTAGTTATTAGAACAAGGTACTCTATAATTTATTTGGAAGGTTTACTTATGGCAGTTAATGAAGAAGCACTTATGTGGGTCGAGAAGTACCGCCCCAAAACCCTCGATGACGTCGTGGGTTTAAAAGACATTGTAGATAGCCTTAAGGCATTCATGAAAAACCCTAAGACTATGCCGCATTTGATGTTGGCAGGGATTCCTGGCACTGGAAAAACAACAATCGCTCTCTGTATCGCTCACGAATTGTATGGTGCTAACTGGAGAAACTTTACACTCGAACTTAACGCTTCAGATGAAAGAGGCATTGATACGGTGCGCGACCGAATCAAAGATTTCTCACGTTACAGCCGATCAGGTTTTGGCGACATCCCATTTGCCCTAATCATTCTCGACGAATGCGACCAAATGACGGGTCCAGCTCAAACAGCACTCAGACGCATAATGGAAACCAGTTCCCGCACATCCAGATTCATCCTAATATGCAATCAATCGAGCAAAATTATAGAGCCAATACAGAGCCGCTGCGCCATTTTCCGATTCTCACGACTAGACAAACAGGCCATGAAAGACCAACTGCAATGCATCGCTAAAAAAGAAAACATTACCCTTCAACCTGAAGCAGCCGAGAGAATCGTGGATTACTCTGAAGGCGACTTGCGACACGCTATAAACGCGCTGCAAACTGCATCAGCCTACAAGCCTGACTGCGTGGATGAAAAGACAGTTTCCTTAGTTATTGGAGAAGCCAGCCCAATGCAGGTCCAAAAAATGATTCGAAAAGCCTTGTACGGTGACTTCATAGAAGCCAGAAAAACAATGTATGAAATAATGGGGTCGTTTGGCTTTTCAGGCAACGAAATCATCCGCCAAGTGCAACGCGAAATCTTCAAAATGTCCGATCTAACGCCCGAACAGAAAGCTGACCTATCAAACATCATCGGCGAATACGATTACCGCTTAACGCAGGGCGCAAACAGCGACATCCAACTAAGCGCACTATTAGCTCAGTTCGCAAAGTTTGGGAAGAAAGTAGAGGAAACTTATGCAACGAAATGATCTTTTATGGGTTGAAAAGTACCGCCCAAAAAAGATAGAAGACATTATTGGAAACGAAGAAGCTAAAGCTACCTTTATTGAGTGGCTCAAAAGCAAACGTCGAAGCAAAAAAGCCATTTTGCTCTATGGACCACCCGGTGTAGGAAAAACAGCACTGGCTAATGCCGCCGCAAAAGAATTCGGTTTTACAATTATCGAAATGAACGCTAGCGACACACGTTCAGAGAAAGCAATTAATGCGGTTGCTAAACCAGCCACATCCTACGTGGCTTTAGACAATTTTTCAACTCAAAATCAAACCAAAGGCAAGGGTAACATCCTATTCTTAGACGAAGTTGACGGCATCGCAGGCAACGAAGATCGAGGTGGTGTTGGTGCAATAATAAAAATTGTTGAAGAAGCACGTACCCCAGTCATAATGGCCGCAAACGACCCCGACATAGAAAAACTACGACCGCTAAAAAAAGTATGCCTACTCGTGCGGTTTCAGCAAATACGCATTCCTCTGGTTATTGCTTTGCTTCAGAAAATCTGTCTGCTTGAACATGTGAAAGCAGAGTTTGAAGCACTTGAGCGAATTGCCCAGAATAGCCGCGGCGATGTCCGTTCAGCCATAAACGATCTGCAAAGTTTAAGCGAGGGAACACACTCCCTAACGCTTCAAGATACAGTCATGTTGAGTTCAAGAAACAAAGACATCAGCATGGACGACACATTGAGGGGATTCTTCTCGACAAAATCGATTGCAGAAGTGTCAAGTTTGCTTAGCTATTCGAACGTTGACTACGACGATTTTCTACTTTCGGTAAGCGACAACCTCCCAAGACGCTACAATGACTCTGCGGAGCTTGCAGCTGCATACGATTTTGTTTCTCAAGCAGATGTTTTCAGAGGTAGAATTGGAACTGAACATTGGTTTCTTTTAAAGTACTTCTTCAACTGTTTATCAAAAGCGGCTGCAATTAATCCTGAATCATACAAACCCTTCACTTTCATTTCGCCACCTATTCGAATCATAACTTTGTTCTGGACTAAGGGTAAAAGAACTATGCTTGACGGTATATGCGGCAAAATTGGAGGCCAATGTCACGTTTCTCATGCAAAAGCTAAAAATGATTTTGTTCCTTTCGTCAAGGAGTTGCTGCAAAAGCAAAAAGGAAATGCGCTTGCAGCTTGGTTTAAATTTTCGCCTGAAGAGGTTGATTTTCTAATTAAAATGAACAGGTTCTAAGCAATCATGGTGGTTTTGAATAAAAAAGCATTCAAGCTTCCACGGGTTGAAAAAGAAAAGTTCATGCTCCTTATAAACGCGGGACTATGATTACAATCGTGAGCAATGCCTTTACTCCATCAAAAGTTTCAACGACATTGAGAACCTCTTAGACATAATCAAAGGCGTCCTTAACACTGAAGTGATTTTTCTTCAAAGTTGCACTCGATGCGGCAAAGATTTTGCTTGTGGCGATTGCAAATATGACGAGTTGTGCACTACCAAGAATTTACCGTTTGGCTGCGTTTGTCCGCAGTGTTTGAGGGATAAGAAGCAGTTTGGAGAATACCTTGAAAAATTCTAACTTTTCCATATTCTTCAGCAAATTGTAGTAAATTATTCTCTTTATCTGAAAAAACACCATAATACTAATCTTTTATTCTAATATTTAGCGTTCAATACTGTAATCTAAAAATTTGCGGTTTCCCTCCTCTAAATAGATAGGAGAGGTAAAATAAGAAAATTTTTTGGTATACGAAAGCATCAACCAAATCCACAAAAACACTCCAAAGACAACTCTTAACTATCCATTTTTGATTAACTTTTGTTGTAGAAGGCTTGTCTGTTGGCAGAAGAACACACACCCTTAACCGTTGCACTATCTCAACTCAAATTAGCATCTAAAAAGCTGGGACTTGATTCAGGCATACATAAGATGCTTAGCCAACCTAAACGCTCAATCTCTGTTAGCATCGACATTCGAATGGACAATGATGCAGTTGATGTTTTCAACGGTGTGCGAGTTCAGCATTGGGATGCTCGTGGACCTTTCAAGGGTGGAATCCGCTATTACCCAAACATAACTCTTGGTGAAGTCACCGCGCTTGCGATGCTAATGACTTGGAAATGCGCAATCGCTAACATACCATTTGGAGGAGCCAAAGGCGGCATATGCGTCGATACCAAAAAACTAAGCCAAAATGAGCTGGAGCGTTTAACCCGAAGGTACGTCAGCTTGATTTCAGAATATCTTGGTCCACATATGGATATTCCAGCGCCTGACATGTATACTGATTCACAAACGATGGCGTGGATAATGGATACTTACAGCCAACTTAAAGGCTACAGAATCCCCGAAAGCGCGACTGGCAAGCCGGTTGAGATTGGCGGATCATGGGGTAGAACCGAAGCGACGGGACGAGGCGTTATTCACTGTGTAAAGCAGGCAACGAAGAATAATGGGTTAAAACTTAAAGGTGCCATAGTGGCAATTCAGGGTTTTGGCAATGTTGGTTACCACGCTGCGGTTGCTGCTCGAGAAATTGGCTGCAAAGTGATTGCGGTAAGCGACTCCACAGGCGGAATCCATTGCCCAGAAGGCTTGACCCCGCAGAAGGTTTTAGCGCACAAAGAAAAAACCCAAACCGTCCAAGGCTACGAGGGCTGCAAAAACATAACCAATGAGGAACTACTCGAATTGCAATGCGACGTGCTTATCCCCGCGGCGCTTGAAAACCAGATTACATACAAGAACGCTGACAAAATCAAAGCAAAAATGGTTGCTGAAGGTGCAAACGGACCAACTACCACTGAAGCTGACAAGATTTTGCACGAAAAAGAAATTTGCCTTATCCCAGACATTCTCGCCAATAGTGGAGGAGTAACCGTAAGCTACTTCGAATGGGTCCAAAACCTAACTCGCGAACAGTGGTCGCTGGAAACGGTCAACCGTAAGCTTGAGGAAAAGATGACTAAAGCCTTCAACGATGTGGAAGCGATTGTGGTGAAGGAAGAGAGCGATATGCGCACCGGCGCGCTAATGCTGGGGGTTGGACGAGTAGCAAATGCGATAAAAGTGCTGGGACTCTGGCCATAAATAACTCACATACTTGAAAAAAATCATTGATTCTTCACCCGAATGCAGTAAATAATGGATTTTCTTTGGCTTTGTTTTTCTAGCAATCCTTAAAACTGTTCTCGCTATATCTGTTGAATCCCGCAAAGGGCAAGCGTGTTGAGAGGGATAGGGATTTGGCAGCGAAAATATGCACTTTAGACTTTTGCTATGAGAATTCACTGGTTAAAATCATAGCGAACCGCAACTGCCCAGAAATCAAGCTTGCCGGTTTAACTGTAGGTCCCTTTGACGAAGGAAACGAATACGAAATTTATTTTTGGGTAGCGAAAGAACTTGCATTTGCGGGCATGGTTCATTTCCGCGAAGACGACGTCCTCGACGCCACTAAACTCTTCAAAGTCCAATGGAAGGAAGGCGTTCAGATTCCAGGACAAATCTCAGAGTTGCCGGGCGACTTTTACCCTAAACTCCGCAGATTCATCTCAGATCTAAAAGACCAAGCCCAAAAACAATCCGAGAAATATCAAGAATACGACCGCGCAAGACAATTAGCACGCGACATTGTTAATTCGAGACTAAAGAAAATAGTCGCAATATCCGCCGCTCCTGCACAAAGCGACCAAGTTCTAAAAAAATTCACAAGCGAAGAACGCCTTGTTTACGAGCAACTTGTCAAAATCATTTCTGAGTGGAAAGCAAGAATCTTAGAAAACGCTGGAGAGAAATAGTATGGCTAAACTTGAGACTATAGATCCTCAGCAACGTTTTCAAGAATTTTTCAAAAAAGAAAAGTATCGCCAACGAATCGCACAGTTAGCCATCAATGGAAAAGGGTCTTTAACTATCGATTTTGAAGAGCTCTATGGATTCGACCAAGCCTTAGCAGAACTTATACTCAACAGACCTGAAGAGTACCTGCAACACGCGGGTAAAGGAGCATACGAACAACTTCGAATTGAGGATGCAGAATACGCTGAGAAAATAGAGAAAGTTATTGTTAGAATTGTAAAGCTTCTGGGCAAAGAGGTACTTCGAAAACTCGGCTCAAGACAAATGAGCAAACTAGTCATGATTGAAGGCATCGTCGTGCGGGCTACGCCTGTGCGTCCGATGGTTCAGCTGGGAGCTTTTAAATGTAAACGATGCGGCACAGTAAATCAGGTTGAGCAAACTGGGCAATTTTTGAAGGCTCCATCCGTATGCGTTGCTCCAGATTGCGGTAGAGATGGACCATTCGAGTTTAGTCAAGAAGAATCCACATTCATAGATTCACAAGATCTTCGTCTTCAAGAAAAACCTGAGGATTTACCTCCCGGACAGCTTCCACGTGTATTAGCTGTGAAACTTGTCGGCGACGAAATAGTCGACGTAGCAAGACCAGGAGACCACGTTTCAATTGTTGGCACAGTTCGCGCTTTTGCACCATCGCTTATGGGCATGGGAAAACTGCGCACATTTATACTTCAACTAGATGCCAACTCCATAGAAGTTTTGGGCAAAGAACCTGAAACCTCGCCGCCAACGCCTGAAGAAGAAGCCAAAATGGTTGCGTTGTCTAAAGATCCAGATGTGCACCGCAAAATCCTTACTTCGATCGCTCCCTCAATTTTTGGATTAGAACATGTCAAAGAAGCAATAATGTATCTGCTCTTCGGCGGGGTTTCCAAGAGTCTCCCAGACGTGAACGTGAGGGGTGAAATGAACGCGCTGTTAATCGGTGACCCGGGTACAGCCAAATCGCAGTTGCTTCAGTATGTTGCAAGAATTGCGCCTCGCGGACTGTACACTTCGGGCAGAGGTACTACTGCGGCTGGTTTAACTGCGGCAGTAGTGCGTGAAAAGGGCGGAAGCATGAGTCTTGAAGCAGGTGCATTGGTCCTTGCAGATAAAGGAATCGCATGTATTGACGAAATGGACAAAATGCGTCCCGAAGACCGCGTTGCCATCCACGAAGCCATGGAACAGCATACGGTTTCAGTTGCAAAAGGCGGCATCGTCGCCACATTGAACGCTCGAACAGCCGTGCTTGCAGCCGCTAACCCATCCTTAGGCAGGTATGAACCGAACCGTACTGTGGCAGAAAATATTTCCCTGCCAGTAACTATCCTTTCGCGTTTTGACTTGATTTTTGTTCTCCGAGATGTACCAAACAAGGAGTCGGACAGAAAAATGTCCAGACACATATTAGAAATTCACAGAAGAGGGGCAAGCCCTGTAGAAGCACAAGTCGACGCAGAGCTTCTGCGAAAATATGTTAGTTTTGCTAAGAGCGTTAAGCCAGAACTAAGCATGGATGCATTAAACCGCCTAAGTGACTTTTACTTAGCTATGCGTTCAGCGAGTGAAACAGAAGGTTCACCTGTAGCTATAACAGCGCGTCAACTTGAATCGCTGGTTCGGGTTTCAGAAGCCCGAGCACGCGTTGCTCTTCGCAGTGAAGTAACTGCTGCAGATGCAGACGCGGCTATAGCCATTATGAAGCGATCGCTTGAGGAAGTCGGAATCGACATGTCCTCATATAAAGTGGACATTGACTTAATTATGACTGGTAGGCCAAAGAGCATTCGAGACAGGCTACATGTTGTATTATCAACACTGATGGATATGGAGAAAATCACGGGTATAGTGGAGAAAGACGCATTGGTTAACGAGTTGGAAACTAAACAAAAGATCCCGAGGGGCGAAGTCGAACGCATGGTAGGGCAACTGCTACGGGAAGGAACGATTTATGAGCCACGCGAAGGTTGTTTGAAGAAAACATAGTATGAAATTGAAAGATAATAAGCCTAAGATGGTGTTGCGAGACACGACCTGAAATAATCGAAATGCCCCCTATTAATTCGCGCCTTAAATTAGAGTAGAAAATAATTGTCTTTTTTGTCAGCTTTTTTAGAGATTTATAAAACACGAGGACACTTAAAGTAACAAAGAAAGATTTTGTTTAAGAAATGTACGTGGTTTTTTTGTCGTCTTGCTTTTTTGTCTCTTCAGCTTGTACGGCTCGTTTTTCTTCTATTTGCTGTAACTTTGTAACCATTGTTTCTGCTTTAACAATCTCTTCGTCTAAGCCTGCAAGATCTAAGTCAAAGTTAAATGTTGACTTTAACACTTCCAGAACGCTTTTAGCTGCCAATGGATCCGGCAAATAACCTCGTGTTTCCCCAAGTAAACAAAGGGCATCAATTTTTTTGAATTTTGCCAATCCAAGAATTAATCCAGCTGTTCCTACGATTGGGCTTCCCGAGGTACTTAATGTTGCGCCGGCTTGTAATGCCTTGTTTAAAACATCTTGGGAGGTTGCGGCTATGAAGACTTTGGGTTTTTCTTTTGGTTCCATGCGGTAGCCACCTATGGTTGCGATTGTCTTAACACCGTGTTTTTCAGAGTAATCGAGCATTCGATCTGCGATTTCGTATTGACCTTCAATTGTTTGTGATTGACTATCTCCGGTAAAGAGGATAATATCATTACCTTTTGGGTTTTGGTAATAGTAGAACGCACCTCTCAGGAGTCGTACGTTCCCCTTTTTATTAACTAAAACGAAGTATGGAAAATGTGGTGAATACAGGTAAGCTACTTTTTTAGCTTTTAATTGTTTTATTAGGTAGCGGAGCGCAATTTTGCCCACCAAGCCTAAGCCTGGGAGACCTTCGATGAGGATTGGGTTGTTTGGTTTGATTTCAGCAAATTCTTTGATGTATGTTTCTTTCACTATGTTGTAGCGCTCCTTTTCATTGCCATTCTATATTTTAGATATTTATCGTCTGGGGAGAATTTGGCTGGATGTGGAATTCTCACTGGTCCACCACAGTAGGGGCAACTAGTTTTGTTTAGCGTATAATTTTCACATTTTACGCATTTGCGCAGCTGCCAAACCAATTATTTATCCCTTCTAAAAACTATTTTTCCACCCATAATGGCTTTTGTTGTGATGGCGATTGCAAGATCGCCAGCTAAATGCCTTTGGGGCTTGCTATGAGCCATTTGGGTGCTCATCTCTTACTCGAGAACTGCTTGGACGTCACCGTTGATTTTTGCTCTTCCACCAGAGGGTTCAGCTAATAATTCGCCGCAGACATTGCAAGAGATCTTGTTAACTGTGTTACTGAAGATGAGTTGTTCATTGCCGCATTTTGGACATTTAACTCTTAGGAAGACGCTTCTGGGCTTCGGGATAAGTTTATTCCATTCAGACATAATTTTCTACTCCGTTAGTTTTATTGTATGACAAGTTTTCGCAGTCGGATGCCGTCTTTGTGGCGCATGAAATTACAAACTTTACATTTTAGACGCAATGTTTGTTTCTTTGTGGTTTTAGCGAATTCTCTTTGAAGTGGATATTTTTGTCCACCGTAACCCTGTTTTTCCCTTGCGTGGTGGCGTTCACCTTTTGCTAAGGCTCTGCGTTTTCCAGGCTTGTAAAGGGTTACAGCGTGAATCTGATGAACTTTACATTTTGGACAGTAAGTCTTTACTTCTTTAGGAACGTTCACGGTATCGACCAGCTTTGCATAAAAGAAACATACACATTCTTATACTTTATGACTTATCAAACAAAAACCGACAGCATCTACAATTCTGGCTATGGTATTTTCTAATAGCAGTCATCAAGAATAAAACGTTATTTATCTCCAATGGTGCTTTTTAGAATTAAAGAGGGATTGACTCAAACTCGAATCTTTATGTAGAATTGCGGAAAAACTTTGTAATGATTCACTTCAACAACCAGCCAAAACCATCCAATAGTGAATGAGAGCAACATTGACCCATAACCCTTAGGTAAAAAAACACCCGCTTTACAAAAAACTCGAACCTAAACATAACCAAAAAAGTAAAAAACCAAAACCGCAACTTTCACGCAAAGAAGTTAATCGTTAAACGCCTATTCATTTGATAGTCTTGCCCATTTTGTTATTTTTGCGTTCAATTACATGTTTTTGGGTTTTAAGTGACTAAATTTATTAACTCAAAGCGTAATCAATAGCTATATAAATTTACAATACATGATAAGGCGAGGAAGAGGGTAATATGTTCAAGCTTAAAGTGTCTGATGCTAAACTCTTAAGAGATATGGCTACTGCCATCTCAATTCTTGTTGATGAAGCAACCTTCAAAATCGACGCTGAAGGCTTAAAACTTCGAGCCATGGATCCATCGCGAGTTGCCATGATTGATTTTGAATGGCCCAAATCACTTTTCCAAGAATACGTTTCCACTGAGCCCACAAAAATCTGCTTGAACATAAGTGAACTTCTAAAGCTCCTCAAACGCGCTGGAAAGGAAGAAGCAGTTGAATTATCACTTGATGAAAAAACAGGAAGACTGCTTGTCACGATTACCGGAAAGTACAATCGAAACTTTACCATGCCAACGCTTGAAGCTTCCGAAGAAGAAGTTCCAACACCAAAAATCAGTTTCAACGTTAAAGCTAAAACTACAACGCAGGGTTTAAGCCAAGCAATCGAAGACGCTCAACTTGTAAGTGATCACGTAAGAATCGAGGCTGAACCAGACAAAATGACATTGAGTGCTTCAGGCGACTTAATGGGAGCAACCATTGTACTTCAAAAAGGAAACGATGCATTACTTGATTTGGAAGTTAAAGAGAATGCTAAAGCAACATTCAGCCTAAGTTACCTCTCAGAAATCATAAAGGCTGCTTCAGCAACTTCAGATATTGCAACGCTTGAATTCTCATCTGATATGCCTGTTAGAATAGATTTTCAGCAGACAAAAGAGGGAAAGTTAACTTTCTTCTTGGCACCAAGAATCGAAACAGAGTAATGACGCCAATTGCAGATGGAATCGGCATTATCTTCTGAAGATTTTGCCAAATATCCTTTTTTAAAACAGGCCTCCAAACAAATAGAAGAACTCCAGTTTACAATTGCGAGTTTATCTTCTGAGAAATCCGTTTTTGACCGCGCCCAAAATCGTGTAGAAAAGGCAATTTTAGAGGTAAACACTGGAGAAACAATCAGAGACAAAAGGGCAGAAATTTCCTCTTTTGCCGCGGCACTCATTTTTGTTATAGCCACCAAAAATTCGTGGATAAAAAAGAGATACGCATTGGCAGTAGCAAAATCTGCTCATGCTGAAATGCTTAAGAGGAAACAACTAAAGAAAAAATTTGGGGTATAGCACAAGATTTTGATTGGGATATTAGCTGAAGGGAAACCTTTCAAGGATTTTCGGATTGGGTTCAATTTCTATTTGAAAAACGCTGCTCATTTGCATGGTTCTGAATGGAAGCTTGTTAACCAAATTATGGATAAGGGCAAGGTTTTCTTAAATAAAGATAAATGTCGTTCGCCTGCTCCAGGAAGAAATTAAACGACGGGTAGAAAAGCGACTTGATGTTGCAGAAATCAAAAACCTTCCGGCAGAAATAGTAGCAATCTCTGAAGAATTGACTGAATTGGCGCAAGGAGATTATGGGACAAGAAATCGAGGAAATGCCCAAAATATGTGTCCAAGCAGCTTTTCCACCATGCATAAACGCATTGTATGGAGATGCCTCCCAAAGCCACCATCTCTCCACATCGGACGCTTCACGTTAACTTCTTTTTTAGTTAATATTGGAATGACTGCTGAATGCTTAAATGACTTGTTAAAACATTCTCAGATTACAATGAACGCTTAACCCGCTACCAAATCGAACACATTGCAGGAGAACGAGGCTCAGGAACAAAATATACGTGCCCTCAATGCTCAGTTCTGCAAACGCATGGGGTATGCAAAAACCAAGATGCGAAGTGTGGCAGTTTTATTTATCACCCATTAAAATATTACCAAACGAAAACAAAAATCATTAAATTCAGGTTGATAGCTTGATAAGACAATTAAATAACTACGCTGCTATATGGATGGCTAGATTTCTCTAATGGTTTATCAACTTGATCGGAAACTCCAATTTAAATTCTGAAATAGGCGTGATTCTTCCAACTTATGGAGAAGCCGACAACATCGCTAAGTTAATTGATGACATTGAAAACCTAAAGCTGGATGCTTCCATTTTGGTAATTGATGATTCAAGCCCTGATGGAACGGCGGAAATTGTTGAAGAAAAAACAATCTCGAGTATCCAATCATCATGCTTTACAATCGACCTAAAAAAACAGGTTTAGGCACAGCCATTACCGATGGATTCAAAATATTTCTTGCCAGCCAAACAACCTCCAAAATACGTCTTCACGATGGACGCTGATTATTCCCATAACCCCCAAGACATCCCTCAGCTGTTACGACAATGAGGGAATGCGACTGCGGAATCGTCATAGGCAGTAGATACGTCAAGGGAGGCAAAATTGCCGGTTGGCCATTTACAAGAAAAATAATCAGCAAAACCGCCAATCTCATCGCCAGAGCTTCTTTAGGTTTAAAGCTCAAGGATTGCACGAGCGGCTTCCGATGCTACTCCACAAAATTCCTCGAAGAAACCATTGGAAACTTGCACAGTCACACATATGAAATCCAAATAGAAACCGTGAGGCAAGCCAGTTTAAGAAAATTCAACGTTAAAGAAACTCCTATTCTATTTGTAAATAGGAAACGCGGAAAATCAAAACTTTCATGGACAGAAATCAAAAGTTATTTATCGTATACAATGAAAGCAATTTGGCGTTCATAGGATACTTGTGGAGTTAAACACTTTTTTTCTTGTAACAGAATTAAATATAAGCGAATTCCTATTTTTAGCCGGGGATAAAGACGGATTCAATGAAGGGGCTGGGCACAACTAAAATTCTTCTCTTAGTCACTATTGTGTTCCTTGTGCTAAGTCTTGTCCTATCGGTTTTAAGCTTATTTCCAATAGTGACTGAAAATAGCCAAAAAAACTTACTCATCAACGATTCTTTTAGACTAAGCCAAAACGAAGTATACAGAAAGGGCATAGGAACTTTCCAGGGCGGAGAAAATATTTCAGTAAGAGTCGAGCCATCAACATCGTTCTCGAAAAACTTCTCCATCGTAACTAGCACCAACAGCTCATTCTACATTAATTCTTCGAACTTAAACGTCTCATATTCCTTCATTGCAGATCCTGACTACTATGAGGCCATTTTCCACTCCAATTCGCCAAATTCGTACTGGGTCAATTTTCAGGTGACAGCTGAGAAACCCCAAGTCCTCCACCCGTACTCCGTGATAACAACTCCGGCAAAAATCATGTTCCTTCTGAGCTTAGGCTCTGCCATGTTAATCATTATAAAATTGGCATTTAGCAAAAGCACAGAAAAATTAGAAACCAAGCCCGCTTCACCACCCACAGACAAAATATTACGCAATCGCTTGTTGGCGTTTCTTTTTGTATCTTTAGTTCTTTGGCTCATCCTTTTAGTATTAAATTCCAATTCGCTCGCAACAGTCGAAAATTGGTTCACCGACCACGTAAGACACTCCTACGTTTCAACTCTATTTCTCAAAGATGGCTTATCAGTTTTTAATCAGCCTTTAGGAACACTTTCAAGCCAAGACAACTCACACTTTATGTATGTAACATGGCCTGAAATGCCACATCTATATCCGATAGGCAGCATTCTAGTGTTTTTGCCTTTTGGCGCTTTGCTACAGAATAGTTTTGACTCCATTTTAGTCTATAAACTTGAGATTGCCCTTTTCCTTGTTTTTGCCCACATATGCCTCTTTTTCTTCCTGAGGACTTTTTTGAAGAAAAATTTGCATTTATTTTGGAAACTGGTAGGACTCTACATCATTTATATAACCTTGGTAATTTACGCTGCTGGCGGAATGTTTGATTCAATCCCGTTCATCTTTTCTCTATTTGCGGTAACCATGTTTTTGAGTGAACGTTATGACTACTTCTTTTTGCTCATTGGAATTTCTGTCTTTCTAAAGTATCAATCGGGCATTTTTCTATTGCCTTTAATAATCGTGGGTTTGCTGAAGTTAATTGAAAGAAATAAACCTGGACTCTTGCTGCGAAATAAAGTGGTTATTGCGGGTGCCGCGTTTATGCTCTTTAGTGCTTTTACGGCTTACTTGAGTGCATCATTTCTATCGCAAACTAGACCAGAGTTGATTATGAACGGCATCAACGCTTTTGCATCCCACACTCAAATCTCCTGGACCCTACAATTCACCTATATTCTTCTAACTCTTGCAGGCACCTTGGCTTATGCGTTTTATATGTTAAACAAAAATAGTCTGCTTTCATTGTCAGCTCTCTTCCTTCTTCTACCGAGTTTCACACTGCCATACTTCCAGAACTGGTATATCCCTTACTTTTTTGTATACATATTGATCCCTCAACGCAAAACAGAACTTGGGATCACGATGATTTGGTTAATCATTATGATTTCATTGCTCGCTTTCAGCGGCATGCCCTTGCTACCTCAACAAATTCTCAAAAACATCCAAGGTCTGCTCAAAATCTAGTCACTGGCAAATCGTTTTTTAGCGGTATACAGTTAAATTAAGGCTAATAGAATAATTATTCATCAAGAAGAGGGTTAGGGAATGGAGGCTTCTCGAGAATTCGTTTACCAGAAATTCACTGAATATTACCAAGATCCCTCCACAGTGATTCCTGCGACCACTGTCCCTGAACAGCGGGAATTTGCCTATCTCATGTTCAAAGAACGATTCATGGTTAGACATAGAAGATTTGCTGAATTCAAAAATTTTAGAGCAATGCTTGCTGAAACGGTGCCGTCAGATGTTTATCATTCTTGCGCTTACTATGAAAACCCAGACTTTGAAATGGATAAGAAAGGTTGGATAAGCTCCGACCTTGTATTCGATATAGACGCCGACCATATTCCCACTTCAACTGCAACAAAATCCATGATGAATTTAAATGTATGAAATGTGGGTTTCGAAGGAAGAGGAATAACACCTGAAGTGTGCCCATGCTGTGAAGCAACAAAGTTTGAAACCAAGATTTGGGCCTGTGACCTTTGCATTCAATCCGCTCGAGCGAAACTCACCAAACTATTGGATTTGTTGGAAAACGATTTTGGTTTTTCCCAAAATGAATTAAGCGTATTCTTTTCTGGTCATCGTGGCTACCACTTGCATATCGAAAATGAAAATGTAAGATCATTAGATGCTTTGGCAAGTAAAGAAATCGTGGACTATGTAATCAGGACTGGGAATAACTATCTTTGATAAAGAGTCTAAAAAAGCGAGGAAAACTTCAGGTAAAAAATTTCGATTACACGATTTTGGATGGAATAGACGTTTGAAAATGGGTATGCAGATTTTCTCTTAAATGCGACAACAAGAGGATCTTGATTAGGGCATCGGCTTCGACACACGAAAACTAGAGTTACTTACGGAAAAGAAGGATACTATTTATTAAACGCGCATTAGATGAAGGCTATTGGGCAGGTGTCAATGGGTATTGGTCGAAGGAACATGGATGAGACTAGCTGAATACATTAGGGAAACGAAATCCTGCAAAGATCGACACTGTTGTCACCACTGATATTCACCGCTTAATCCGTATGAACGGCACTTTACATGGAAAAACTGGTCTCAAAAAGGTAGAGTTTCCGGCGAAAGACCTGCAAACTTTTGATCCTTTTACTGGAGCGGTAGCTTTTAAAAAGGGCACGGCTAAAGTGTTGGTCTCTGACGCACCAGAGTTTAGAATGAGTGGGGAAACATTGGGACCATACAAGAATCAAACTGTTGAGCTGCCTGTTGCTGCAGCGGTTATGCTTATCTGCAAGAGACGAGCTCAGGTGGCAAACTAATGTACAATGAACTCTACTCTGCTTGGCAAAGAGAAATCGACGATCCAACACTTGGAGGGTTGCCACTAGACTTCTACGCTAAAATATCACAGTACCTAAAGAATATAAAAGAAGAAGACAAAGTTCTTGACAAAAAATCCGTCAAAACAAGTTTGCTTGATCATGAATCAGCAAACGTTGAAAAGATGCTTAAGGAACTACTTGGGACAAGATACAGAAAAATCATTAAAACCGTAACCAAAACCCAAAAATTGCCCATAGAGTTGCTAACGGTTGAAGAAACCAGAATGTGCGAGACTTTTGCAAACTTCACAAAATTGTACCACAAGTTTACCGATGACTTAATGCAGGGCCAACTAACTGTAGAGCCAATCAAAGTGGTAGTCAAAACAGAAACTAACGCCATTGCTCCTCAACCGCATAAACGGTCAACTATCCGATTCTTAAAGAATATTCCAGCTATCATGGGCGCGGACATGAAGTCCTATGGTCCATTTGTTGCTGAGGATGTTGCTTCCCTGCCACCTCAGAACGCTCAAATTTTAGTTAAGCAGGGCTTAGCTGTTTTGGTTGAGGTTTCGTAACTTCTCTGTTCTTGATTTTTCTCCAAAACCCTTGGCTTGCAAAAATAAGTAGTGGATAAAAAATAATCCATGCCATTGCGTATAATGGACCATAGTAAAAGTGGAATGATTGCACTTGGCTAGAATTTACGCCATATTGTACTCCAATGGTAAAGATAGTCGCTATTCGCAGCACATTTATGAAGTATGTGATTATTGCACCAAAAGCGAAGAAGCCTATTTTGGCTTTCCAAGAAATATTCATCCTCTTCAAAAACAGAAGAGCTACAGCCGTAAAGATAAGCAAACTCTCTATACCTGCACAAGGCCACGCTATCGCGAACTTTACCATTCCCAATGCACCAGTAACCTGCAAAGTTGGCATTCCAGTCCCTATTTCAGTGCCAGGTATAGAAGTGTACCCAATCAGACTTAAAACACCTGAGGCAAGGCTAGCGGTTGTTGGAACTAACAGTTGAAAAGGTGTAAATTGCCCATAGGGAAAAACATTATCAATTGTGTATAGTACTCCTACCAACCCCGCAAACAATGAGGGTAAGGCGAAACCTGCTAAACCCTTCTTTCCAAACGAGAGAAAAACAGTTCCGCAAAAGAGAAGTGAAAATACAAGATATTCGATTGCAAGCGGCATAGAATCCGCCCAAGTAACCCCATTTTGCGCTGACAGATTAACTATCGCGTTGTTCAAACCAAAGTAATACTCCAAAATGATATAAAATGCTGGAAGCAATAAAGTGATAGCGAAAAGTAGGAGTCTCCCCTTGTTCTGCAAGTTAATTTTAGATTGAATCGTTTCCCAGCTCAGAATGAACTCTAATGCAACTAGCCAAATGAAGAATAACTGGAATGTTCTTCCCTTCCACATGAGTTCAAAAGAAGATTGAGCAAAAACTTGCGCTGAACCATTAGATGATGGCTCTAACGGATTGAGGAAGTACAGCAGTGCAAAGGGAACAGCGAATGCTATTAGTGGCAAGAGTTTGACAAAGATTTTTGATCGGTCTTTGTTTTTATGCGAGTTTGGATCGTTGTTCAAGCCGAGCACATCATAACCATGCAGCCTCAATTTAAAAAAGAGTGTGCATTTTCATTGCCCTGCAATGTTTTGTAGGCAAGAGCAAGAAAAACAGAGAGATTTAGCTGTACTCTCTATAGGTGTAGTTGCATTTAGTGCAACGTAGAAACTGAGTTGAAGATTCATCTGCTCCACGTGTCTGCACTTGCCAGACATAAGCAGTGTTGTTCCCGCATTTTGGGCACTCAATACGCACAGTGGGCAATGTGCTCAACTTTTGCTCCTCTTTACCAATCACTGCTACAAGTTGTTGAGGAGTATGTTGAATAACTTTAGGCGCCAATTTGGTTTCGGTTTTTTTGTCGACTTCAGGCTTTTTGTATCCGCATTTTGCACAGGCAAGAACCAAAGTTGCTTCTTTACCGCTCTTAGATTTTTTTGGCTCAAGACGTGAACCGCATTTAGGGCAGAATTCCATATACCTTACTCCTCATCCGTTTTGGGACACCTTAGCATTCTACCTTTTAAACTTTTTCTAATTCACTCAAAAAACAAGGACTGACTCCTGAAGCTATAATGTGAGCAACACGCAGTGGCTCGGGCAAACTGCTCCTTGTTGAGGTTAAAGAGATAATTTTTTCTGAATCATCAATCGAAATTCCAGCTGTTTCCACGTATATCTTTGTGCCTTTGTTGATGATCTCGTGTATTTTTCCTGCCTCAAGAATCATTACCCAACGTTCTTCAGCTTTGGGCAAGTTTTTAAGCGCTTCATGAATTCTATTCAAATCAGGCTTCTCATGAGTCAAAGCTAAGACCGGAAGATTTGTTTCAAAATGCAATTTTTGTATATCAACCACATTGAATCCCCCAAAAGTTATTCCATTCAACATTATCAAACGCAGCTGCTTATGGTGTGGTGAATTGTTAATCATAATAGCCAACTTTTCAGTCGCATCCAAACCGTCAATAATAATTCGTGTAGTCATTACGCCATCTATTGAGCAACCCCCGCGGAAAACAACCCCCACAATTAAGACGCTTCCTTTAGATTGTGGAATAAATTTTCCGTCGTCGATACCTAACACTCTGATTTCTGGTTTTATTATACGAAAGTTTTTTTGGTTGCTCAAACGCATTCCCTTAAACCTTGTAGAGTAACTATTTTTCTCTAAATTATAAGCAGTACTAAATAGCTAAAAAAAGAGTAAAAACGAAAATAAAATTTTTGAATTTTAACTTAAGCTTTCAGAACACGATCAAGTTCTTTACTGAAAGCATCGTTTGCTTCCCGAACTTTGCTTGCAGCCTCAATCAATGCATCTTCAGGCTTATTGGCACCTTTCATCCTTACGTAGATTATGGGGTTTGAAGCTAAAGGATGCGGTAGATCGTAGCCTGCAAACTCCACTTTTTTATCTTCTAAAAGTCTCTTTGCTAGCAAATTGCAGAGTCCGTGACTTGTGCCCTCGATTTCTATCTTTAGCTCATTTTCGGATTTCTTTAGTACTTTAACTTTCATAGGTTTTTCCTCATGTAAACTATAAATCTTCTTTGTCGTAATCTGGAGCCAGTTTACGTGTTTCAACATTTCCGTCTTTTGGACATTTAAGATCATACCCATGCTGCTCAAGCAAGGTACCGCAACGCGAACAGAAACCATACACGACGCCTAAACCCTTGTCGTTCATAGATAAGTGAAAAGCTTGGTTCTTATCGCTGATGACTTTTGCACGAATAATGTCTCCTGGTTTAACTACATCGCTGATTTGGTCAACGTATCTGTCAGAAACATCTGAAACATGTAAGATGCCACCGAAATTACCTGAGAGCTTCTTTTTTCCAATCCTGAATATTTTTACTAAAACATTGTCAGATTGTGCATTGCCAATTTGCCCGATTACTACAGTTCCAACTTTGGGGACAACCACACCATCGACCACGGGGTAAACTGAAACACGCCTATTTTGTAGATCTAACAGTGAACGGCCAACAATCTTGGAGTAAATAACGCCGTTTTTCTCGTATGTTCCCGAGTCGGGAATAAATTCTTCAATAACGCCCAAACGTTCGCCGGGCACAACCAAATAACCGCTTTTTTGTTCTGGAGATTTTAGACTCATGATAGTTCCCTTTACTTGTAAATAAGCTTGATTTTGATAAATGCATATGCTTAGTTTCCATTCGATGCAATAAACCTTTTGATTAATAAATAAAAATACCTCTTTTATCGGCAAACAAAATTCTGCTCCATACACTTTATGAAGCTTTATTTTAGCAAAAATCATAACTGTCCCAAATTGATATTTGAGTTGAGCTGCATGAAGCCAATTATTATTTATGCATCTAAAGGCGACAATACTGAAAAGTTCGCAAACGAAATCGTCCAAGAACTGGACTGCGAATCGATTAAGGTAACTCAACCTGGCTTGGCAAGTTCCTCTAACTTAGACAACTATTACTTGATCTTTGTCGGAACAGGCATCCATTATGGCAATCCCAACGAAGATTTAGTAAACTACCTAAAAACAATTGATTTAAAAAAACCCAAAGTTTTCGCACTCTTTGTAACTTGGGGTGAAGCAGGAAAGACCAGTCAAGATATCATTGTCAAGTTCAAGACGATTTTGGAATCTAAAGGTCACAGAGTAACTGATGATTGCTTTGTTTGTTATGGTGGGTGGAATTTTTTGAGGCGAGGACACTCAAATTTTGAGGATCTTAAAGCCGTAAAGATCTGGGCAAAAAAAAACGGTAGGTACTATTTAGCTCGATTTCAAATAAAAAATTTTGATTACCTAAGCTTTAACAATTCATTGGATTCTAAGAGGCATTCTTTTTGATGACGTACATATCGATGACAAAGTCATGTTTCAATTTTGTATGAAAATTAAACATTCTGGGAATAGTCATAAGCAGGGCATAAACTGCTTTGACTGATCCGCCATGTTTGGCAATGAATTTTTCGAGGAAAGGAGAAGCTGGAACTTGCAAAAACCCCTGACTTGCTTTTAGCTTATTAATCAACTGGGCATCAACTTCAGGATGACTATGGAGTGAGTAGACACAGTTGCTAACTTCCAGGGCTTTTACCAAGAACGCTCGGTCAGCCTCACGCGTCTGTACGCCAAAAGGAGGATTCTGCAGAACCGTATTGAATCTTCCAACCACGACACTTAGGTCACCAAGAACCCATTGAAGAGCATCTCCTAAACAGATATTTTTTGAATTTTTCTTGGCAGTTTGAATCGCTAACCTGTCAATGTCAACGCCTACAACATCCTTAGCCCCAACGAATAAAGCTCCCAACGCAAGCCTGCCAGTACCACATCCCAAATCTAAAACCGACTTACCTACGATATCGTCGTTTGCGTAGGCAGCTATATAGAGCATGTTTGCTGCAAGCTGCTCTGAAACTGTGTACTGTTCCAGATGGACCTTTGGGTTAGGTTGGGAAACAACTTGGGAGAGAAACCGTTCCAAGTCTATTTTTCGAATAAGCCTTTTTTGAGCATGTTCTCCCATGAAGACTCGCCGCAAACAACCTTAAATTCGTTAATAGTCAAAACAGGTTTCTGGAACTTTCCTGTTGCTTCGAGAGAAACTCTTGGGCAAGCCGTATTCACGTATGCATCAATGGATGGAAACTCCAAGAGCGTCTCAGGATTAATTTCCCGGGTAGCTAACAAGTACGCGGCTTTTCCATTTTTCTCAGCCAACTCCTTCACATGGAGCGCATTGTCTAAATGTTTCTGTCCAGGTTTTAACCCGACAAAAATTCCGAATTTTTTGCCGTTTTTAGCTTCTTGGATGATTGCGAAACGCTGCTTGAGAATCTTTTGTGTTTCAACGTTGATCGGGTAAGCCCTGTTATCGTAAGGGTCAGCTATGAAAGTTGGTTTAGAAGTGCTCAAGGCAATCCCCAACGCATGAAACATTCCGCCACCAACGAATAGGAATGCCTCTACTTCATTGGCTATGGATTTTACGTTGCTGTAGTTGCATCCGCTAACCTGTCCTGGATAAGCTATTTGTCCGGTGTTGCCGATGATTACTGTTTTTCCCGCGCGAATCAGGATTTCTCTTGCCATGTTGAGTGTTTGCAGGTGTTGTACTGAAGTTGCTAACCCAATTGAAGTATAGCTAATCAATAATGGAAGAGAATGTTCAACTGCCTTGTCCAATGTTACCGTTGCCCTAGCTTCCACATAAATCGTAGGAACTGGCTCATGCTTAACCATCTTTGCGTGTCCAAAATGCACGATTAAATCCACTCCCAATCCTTCCGCTTCACTGACGGCTATGTCACAGGCACCGTAGCAGGGGTCTGCTGAAATTATCGCCAGCGCACCGTATTTCTCGATGATTTTGGCTAATTTTGGAGCTTCAGGTTTTAATCCTTCAGGCATCTGCAACAAAACGCGTTTGGCACCGAGTTTGGTGATTTCTTGTTTTATTCGTTCCTCTTCAAAATCAAAGCCTAGCATACTCTGCCCTCATGTTTGCAAATAAGAAAATAAAGGAAAAATTGCACTGGGTTCATGCGCTTAAAAGTTATAACTGCCATTCCCAGTCTTGAGTTGGCTTTTTGAGGGGTTGCCCGCGTGCTAGAGCGGCCTGTTCGGCAAGGCGTTCAAGGATGATTTTTTGTTCTACACTGGCAACGTGTTTTCGGGTTGCGACTACGGCGTCGTTGTTGACGGATATGCTGTCGATCCCAACTCGAACGAGAAATTCTGCAAAGTCAGGAAGATTTGATGGTCCCTCGCCACAGATTGATACTGTGCACCCGTTTTCGTGGGCGGCTTTAATTAGGTGTGCGATGATGCGCTTGACTGCTGGATCGCGTTCATCAAAGTATCCCATTTGCCCTAAGCGTTCTGAGTCGCGGTCAATCATTAGGACCCCTTGTGTCATGTCGTTTGAGCCGATACTGAAACCGTCGACGAGTTTGCTGAATTCGTCAGCCATGATTCCAATTGCGGGTGTTTCAGCCATGAACCAGACTTTGAAGTCCTTGTTGCGCTCTAAGCCTTCTTCCTTCATTATTTGTAGAACGGCTTTTGCTTCCCAGAGCGTTCGAACCATTGGCAACATGACATAGACGTTTTTGAGCGCCCATTCCTTGCGACATTTTAATATGGCTTGGCATTCCAAACGGAAGGCTTTGTCGTACCATTTGCTTATGTAACGACTGCATCCTCTCCAACCCAACATTGGGTTTTCTTCAATGATTTCATATTTATCGCCACCTTGTAAGCCTCGGTACTCGTTAGTTTTGAAGTCGCTTAACCGTACCACGATTGGTTTTGGCTGGATTGCTCGGGCAACTGTTGCGATGCCGTCTGCGAGTTTGTCGACGAATTGTTGGCTTTGACCTGCATCGACGAATGCCATTGGGTGTTTTCCTATGGCGCTGGCTAAGATAAATTCTGTACGCATTAAGCCGATGCCTTCAAAGGGTAAGTTCTTGTATTGTTCAATCATCTCGGGAGTTCCAAGGTTCATGTAGATCTTTGTAGCTGTTACTGGAGCTGCTTCTGCAACTTGCATTGATACACCGCCGTTGGTTGATGCAGCTGGTTGAACTGCTTGGGCCATTATGCCTTCGTATACAACGCCGTTTCTTGAATCAACGGTGTATTCTTGACCTGTTTTCATTACTTGTGTAGCATTTTCGGTGCCGACGACACATGGAATGTTTAATTCTCGACTAACGATGGCTGCGTGGGAAGTGATTCCACCTTTGTCCGTGACGATAGCGCTTGCCATTTTCATAAAGGGCACAAAGTCAGGGTCGGTCATGCCTGTTACGAGAATATCTCCTTTTTTCATATCGCGATTGGCATCTTGAAGGTTTAGGACAACTTTTGCTTTACCTACACCATAGCCTCTTCTTCCAGCAGAGATTCCTCGAACTATAACTTTTAGATCTTTAGATTGGTTTTCTTCCATCTTTGCAGCTTCCGTTGTTTTTGTACCGAAAATAGTTTCTGGACGAGCTTGAACTAGCATCATGTTCTCAGGGTAGGACAAGTCTTGGTCTATTGCCCACTCGATATCCATTGGTTTAGCATAATGTTTTTCGATGCGTTTGGCAAGCTCCGCAAGCTTCATGAGTTCCTTGTCGCTTACGCAGACTGTTTTTTGCTCATCCTCAGGAATATCCAAGTGTACTGTTTTTCCTGTTTTAGAATCACGAACATACTTTACTGTCTTACGAGATATACGACGATCTTTGATTTGCATCGTATTCTTGTCTATGACAAAGTCGTCTGGGTTAACAGCGCCTGAAACGACGGTTTCACCCAAGCCGAAGTTGCCTTCAATTACGATTTCGTCTCTGTCACCAGACACCGGGTTAATCGTGAACATAACTCCGGCGCAGCGTGAGTTAACCATTTTTTGTACTCCCACGCTTATGAAGACTTTTTCATGGGGGAACCCTTTTTCGTTTCGGTAGAATATGGCACGTGGTGTAAAGAGGCTTGACCAGCATTTCCTCACTTTGTCTATGAGGTCATCTGCTCCTTTAACGTTGAGATAAGTTTCCTGTTGACCCGCAAATGATGCGTCAGGTAAATCTTCGGCCGTAGCGCTTGACCGTACAGCAACAAAAGTGTCTTTCAATTCAAGGCGTTTGTTCAGGTCCTTGTACGCTTCTCTTATCGCGTTCTCCATATCTTTTGGCATGTCAGTTTTTTCGATGAGTTCACGGATTTTCTTTGAAGCAGTATCGTATTGTCTAGGGTCGTTAGGATTTGTGACTGTTTCCTTAATAATCGTGTAAATCTGCTCAGCAATTTTTTTCTCTTGAATATAACGTTCATATGAAAAAGCAGTTACTGCAAAACCAGGTGGAACGGGAAGTCCCGAATTAATCATTTCTCCAAGGCTGGCGTTTTTCCCGCCAACAATGGAAACATCAACATTTCTTACATCTTCAAACCATAAAACGAGTTCTTTCTCTTTTACGGTCAAGTCGACTCCGTCTCCACTTCGGGTACTTCGGATTCGGTCTCATCCGCTTCGACTAAGGTTGGAGGAGCTATAATTTTGGAGATAACTATTTTGCATGGAATTGGAAGTTTTGCACTTCCTCTTTTAAGAGATTCTTTAGCTGTAACCTCTTGGCCTGCTTTTACTTTGACTGTTATGATAGTTTGGTCTACCTCAACTTTTGCTGCTGTACCGATTGGTGTTCCGAATGAACGTCTCATTCCCTGTTGAAGTCGGTCAGCGTGAGCGCCAAATATCATTTTATTTTCCCTTAGAATAATGTGCGGATAAAGATTAACAACCATATAATAATCATTTATGAGTTTATCAATCAGGATACGGTTTGTAGCAACACGTGCTGCTTCCAAAGCGCTATGGCGAACTTGGGCACGTTCTAAAGCAATAAGTCTGGCCTCAATTTCAAAAGTGCCCTTTGTGTCACCCATAGAGAACTTTACTATTTTTGGTGGTGGAAAACCTCTAACATATTTTTTTCTTGTGTAAGCTCGATTTTTAACGTGCCTGTAATTTCTCGCGTGCATGCTGCGTCCCTTTTTAGCATACTACTTTAGCGCTATTTAAACGATTTGTAAATCAGTTAAGATACTTCCGTGCATTTTCCAACTTACCAGTTATTTACTTAAAATGCACTATTCAAATGATTCGACAGTCATTCACTTATATACTTAGTTTACTTTTGATTTTCCAAATGCCAACTGAACTATTTATTTCAGGAAAAAATTGGATGCTCTCATTAGCGGAGCTAACCGCCTACTTTAAATCGAGAGAGATTGGGTTTGAGATTCAGTTTTTTTCCGGAGAATTCTTCGCTTTATACTTCGAAAAAGGATTTGATGCTTCAATCATCGCGGATTTGGGTGGAACAATAAAAATCGGGGAAGTAAAAGCAAAGTTCCCTACTGAAACCATAAAAGAAGCGTTTCTTAAAAAAGATAAGCATGCTAAAAAACAAATAACCGAGGCTTTGGTATCAAGCCGCTTAGTTGATGGTATTGCTAAATCGTCGGAGAAAGTGCTGTTTGGAGTAAGCGTGTACTGCACTGAAAGCACTCTACGGTCATCGTCTGGGGTAATTCAACGGTTTGTCGGAAGCGCTGTTAAAGATGAACTCGCTGATTTAGGACAAAAATCGAATTTTATGGGTTTTGGCAACGAGAGGAAACAAGCCCAGCTCAGCCATGTTGAAGTAATAAAAAAGAATTTGGTTGAAAACAAAGCTGAAATATTGTTCTGCATCGGTAGAACAGAAACTTGGGTAGCCACCACTGTTGCCGTGCATAACCCTTTTGAATTCCAGAAAAGGGACATTTACAAGCCAAACCAACGAAAAATCTTCGGCATGCCTCCAAGGTTAGGAAGGATTATGGTTAATTTGTCTTCGTGTAAAGCTGGAAAAACTTTACTTGACCCATTCTGCGGCGTTGGCACAATCCTTCAGGAAGCGCTGTTGGAGAAGGCAATGGTTGTGGGTATGGATGTTAATCCTTGGTGTACTAAAGCTGCAACCGAGAATCTTGAGTGGTTAGTTAAGGAGTATGGGCTTAAAGATGCGGATTTTCGAGTTTTGCAAGGGGACGTTAACAGGCTAGTTGAGAAAATCGGGCAAGAAACGATGGATGGTATTGTTTGTGAGCCAGATTTAGGTCCAGCCCTACGGCAAGTGCCCACGGGTCCATATGCAGAAAAAATTATTCAGAAACTTGAACCGCTGTATTTTGATTTTGTTGAACAAGCCTATGGAGCCCTTGCACCTGGTGGACGTCTGGTATTGGTTACTCCTTACATCAAAACCCGTTCGGGGCAAGTAGTAACTATGCCAATTAGTAAAAAACTTGAGGGTTTGGGATTCAAGAACGTTAATCCTTTCTCGAAAGACATGTTCTCGCAGAGGTGCAGGCCTACTACTCGAACGGTTGGTTAACACTGGTTCATTGGTAGAAATGGATGAAAGACACATGATCGGTCGAGAAATCCACATCGTTGAAAAATAGCGGGGTCACGTATCGATACAATTTATTAATTCGATTAGCGAACTATGAGTCTAAAACGGTTCGAGGCAACAAAACAATGAGCACTAATCCAAGACCCAACTGGGACAGATACTTCTTAGACATGTGTGAAGCTGTAGCTGCACGAGCGACCTGCGATCGAGGAAAATGCGGCGCCGTAATCGTGAAAGACAAACGCATCATGACCACCGGGTACGTCGGTTCCCCTGCAGGATTGTCCCATTGCGATGAAGTGGGACATGATATTCGCAAGGTAACCAACGGTAACGGTGAAGTAAGCCAACATTGTGTACGCACCCTTCATGCTGAGCAGAACGCAATTCTCCAAGCTGCCAGGTTTGGAATTCCACTTGAAGGTTCAACGTTGTTCTGTAAGATGACGCCTTGCCGAACCTGCGCCATGATGATAATTAACGCCGGAATCAAACGGGTGGTCTGCGAGAAACGCTACCACGCTGACGCGGACACAATCGATATGTTCAAGCAAGCTGGAATAGAACTATCCATTATGAACGATGCAATAGAAAAATACGATAGGCAATAAACCGCTATTTCTCACAACAGTTTATAGCCCCTTATTTAAGGGGCAAGCAAGAGCTTTAACTTACTTTTTTGAGGGAATAACCATCCATTTAACGTTATCCAGCCCATACTTTGTTACAAGCGGGTCGATGAAATTCGGGGATAAATCATCATCGATTTCTGCAAAAGCCACGGTATCGCCAATTCTGTAGACGATGCATATGACTGTAACGTCTTTTAACGCGGCATATTTTCCTTTGATTTCCCAGTAACCAGGCTCATCTTTTCCAACTTCGATAATCCAGGAATATTTGTCTTCAGGATGCTGTCCTTGCATAAAGTTGAAGGCGCAAACAACTTCTCCAACAGTTTTTGGGTCTTCATTTGTTTTTACATAAAACCAAAGTGTCATAACTAATACCAATTAGTATTTAATTGGTTTCTGTCTTTAAATTGTTTCTTTTTACACGCCAGCGGTAGCTTCTACGAGGGTTAAAGTTTCAAAAAAAGGCAGTTTCTGTTCAGCTTTCACATGAGCTTTAAGTCCCTGCGCGATAAATTTGCGAGTCGTCCCTTCGACGCCAGTGAGCGTGGACTGCATCAATAGAACCCTGCCATGATGCTTCAAATGTGATGGAACTTCTAAAATAAATTGATCCACTACTTCACGCCCGTTGGCGCCTCCAGCCCAAGCACGCCCAATCCAAGAAGCGTCCTCTCCCTTTTCAGAAGGCAAGTAAGGCGCATTGAATAAGATTAAGTCAAATGTTGCACTGTAGTTTAGAGCTGTTAGTAGGCTGGCTTGAACAAAATCAATTTTTCCACGTAACCCGTTGATCGCTGAATTTTCCTTTGCACAGCGAATAGCAAAAGGATTAAGATCAACTGCAATCACTCGTTCAGCTTTTTTTGCAGCCAATATTCCAAGCAATCCGCAGCCTGTGCCTAAATCCAAAACCTGGTCACCTTTTTTGACCTCAAAGTTTTCGGCGAAGAGAAAAGTATCTTCAGCAGGATCATAAACTTCTTCATAAATGTTAAAAATGTAGTTATCAAAGTGCACTCTTTTACTTGGACAAGGCATTTGTTAATGCTCCAAAATCGTTGGGGGATAACTCTCTTACGCGTCTGTCACTGGAAGGCAAACTATGAGACAATTTTTCTGTATCTTGTTTGTTCAATTTGAAGTTGCTCTTGATATATGGTGCAATAGCTTTTCCTAGCTTTTTATTGCGTTGGGTAAAGAGCCACTTCGTCATTCGCACAAAAGACGCTTGATCCTTTACCTCGAAAGGTTTGGTTCTCCAGGATTTTAATCTAACGATTACCGAATCGACTTCTGGCTGTGGATAAAACATTACTTTGGTCACGGAGTCTAGCAACTCAACTGCTAGCACCCTGATTTGTGACAACAGTTATCCAGCCATACTCTTCACTGCCACAAGATGCGATAAGACGATAAGCAAATTCTTTCTGCAAAATCATAACTGCACAATCAACCTTTCTTTCTAAAAGCCACAGGACCAAATGAGAAGATAGATAGTAAGGGGGAATCGACACTATCTTATTGAATTCGGGCAAAACTGCTTTCAACACGTCACCCTCAACAACGGTTACGTTGTCCAAGTTTTTTACTTGTTCACCAAGAATCATCGCAATATGTGGGTCCTTCTCAACTGCCACAACACTCTTGCATTTGTCTGCTAAGAAGCAGGTTAACCACCCAAAGCCTGCGCCAGCATCCAAGACGACATCTGCTTTACTAATTTCTGCATAAGTACACAGTTTTTGGTAGAGCGATGGCTCAACCATAAAGTTTTGTCCCATAAGCTTGTTTGGGGAAATTCTGTGGGCTCGAAGCAGCTGCTTCGTTTCCTCAAGACTCATCGTTATGCCTTATTGCGCCCGTGTGAACAACCGGTATTTGCTGTCGCCCTCAAGCTCTTCCATTACGCGTTTCGTAATCAATTTTACTGGGTTGGGTAATTCTGTCCGTTTCTGCAAGTCTTCGAAGCTTTCAAACGGTTTATGTTCGCGTTGATTGATGACTTGCCACATATATTTTTTGCCGATGCCTGGAACTAGCTCTAATGCATGCATACGTGGAGTAATTGCCCGCGCAGTGTTGAAGAAACCTACAAACCATTTTTCTCGGCTTGAAACTATTTTGCTTATTACACTGGCAAGTTCTGCTTTTGCTGAAGCAGTCAATTCTTCATAGCTAATTCGGCCTATAATATAGGTGACTTCTTCGCGGGAATCTTTTCCTACATATACTCGGTCACCAGGCTTCAAAACTAGTTCTTCTTTCACTAAGGCTTCCAAAAGGGTAAAGAATTCTTCACCGACACATTGAATTAGAGCGCCCGCTCGATAACCTGCCCTTCCAGTGGGTCGAAATCCTGGCTTGCCGTGCTGAAGGAAATCTAACACGTAAGCGTGTTCTTCATATCGCTTTTCCATAACAGTCACTGAGTCCGTCCGCTAGTCTATTCTCGCTTACTGCTTAAAAATACTTAGTCGATTCCGGCTATTTCAACGTTCGATTCTCATTCAGAAGCTCAACAATCGTGTGCAATTTAGTGGTTTCGATGATTTTTCGTCCGCCTGCCAGGAAAACCCTCAACTCGTCAACGGTCTCAGGCATGCAATTAATAATTTGAACTGCTTCAGCTTCATCAAGTTCATATTCTTTGAGGAGTATTTGTAATAGTTCTTCAGCTTTATCTGGGTCACATTTTGAGAATTTGCTTACGTAATCGAGTGTTCGGCGTTGGAATTGATCGAGGTTTTCTTCACCAATTGTTTCCAGAACCTTCTTAACTTGCGGTAAGGTTAAGCGACTTTCGCTTACTTCTCTCTTGCTGCTCATCTTCTCTCACTTACCTGTATAAGGCTCTAGATGTTCTGAGCGAGTAATAATTTCTTTAATAGCATTGCCCTGCGGAACACTAACAACATATCCTCTACCGCGTTTTTCCACTATGACGCCGATTTTGCCATGGAATCGTTTATGAGGCATACTCTTCTGTGTACTAGAATCCATCTTTATGATTACTTGAGAACCAGGAGCGTAATCTTGAAGGGTTTTACCAATATGCGGTTTACCTTTTGCACGAGTTGGTTTGCGCAGCAAACTGCGTGTACCTGTGTAATAGCCTTTTGAACCTCTCATTCAATTTTCACCTTTAATTATCATCCATTATTACATTAAGAACGTCAAGCTTAAGCGTCTTCGCTCTGTTGTTGAGCAAATCTGAAACGTTCGGTACTGTTCTTCCTTCATCTCCAGACACCAATTCTTTAACGTAGAGCCCACCTTGACAACGAATTTCCAGTAGAGCCCTCTTAAGCGACACCTTCTTAACTTTAACCTGATATATGTACTTTTCTCGGATTAGATCTGCCCGGCGATGCATAACACGCAATGGTGTCTGTTGTTTAATGCATATGCCAGAGAACTTCTCTTCAATTGTGCGCAAATCTTGGTTTGATAATTCATTTTCAAACTCTGCTAACAGACCATATTCTTTCTGGGCGCCCTCACCTTTCTTGAGGCGCCTGACAACATCTTTGGTAGTGAAATGTAATCCTGAAACCTCAACTTTCCCAATTGCCTCAGCGTTAACTTGTGTTTCAATCTGTTTCAAATCAATGAACCGCTTCTTGGGTTTGGAAACCTCAATTACAAAAGGTCTACCACTTCCAAGCATCCGTGCATCGATGTCTTCGCGTCCAGAAGCATGGAAGAAAATTTCTTCACCTTGGACGATCTCAAGTAACTGTTTAGAAGACAACTCCTCCACTGATTCAGGATACATTTTTCCAGTTTCACCACATTTTTCGCAGCCTCGACCTCGGCAGTTTGAACAGAACCACTTCGACTGCGGAATAGTCCGGACTAGCTTGCGGTATCGACCTGCGACAAAAAGAGGATTAACTTGTACGCGGACCTTTTCAAGGAACGGATTGAAGACAACGACGATATCTGGTATTAAGTAATCAGCTTCTTTGCCTGTGCGTTTGCCCAGTGCTTTGCCAAGCAATCTGCCGAATTCATGCTTGATGCTTTCTCCGTAGCCAATGTTGACGGCGGCCTTAAACTCGTCCTCTCGCTCCTCAATTTTGGTTGGCAATTCAATTCCTACAAGAAAAGTTGTAAACTCATAGTCAGCAAGTATTTCTAGGGCTTTCTTTATTAAATTGTCAACAAGCTCAAATTTACCCTCACACAGACTGCATTTTTGATCAGTATCCTTTTTTGACAAAAAACGCTTATTCAGGTGCTTCAACGTTTCTTGTGCTTCTCTAGAAAATCCATTTATAGCCAGAACCTTAAGCCGTTTCACACCTTCAACATTTTTTTCTATGATAAGGTCGTTAGCTTGCATTATTAAACTAACTTTCAATGCTTGACCGCGAACATTGTTTTCCATGCTGTAACCCAATAAAGCAAACTGTCTGCCCAAGCAGTGGTTACAAAGCGGGTATTTGCTAAGTATTTCGAAGGCTTTTCCTAAAACATCCATTCTGTGTAGCCTACTTAAAACCTGTTTGCATACCTTTGCCACCGCCTAAGCCAAAGGGAAGTTTCTTTTTGTGCTTGAACATCTTTAACATCTTTCGCATCATGATGTATTGTTTGAGGAGTTCCTTGACATCTTTTTCAGTGGTTCCTGAACCACGGGCAATGCGTTTAGCCCGTGAAGAGTTTAACAATTTAGGATTCTCTTTCTCCTCAGGAGTCATAGATTGGATTATTACGCCCCACTTTTCTAAGCGACCTTCGGCGGTGTTTAACATCTCTTCAGGAACATCGGAAGAAGACATACCTGGAATCATCTTGAGCACTTTACCGAAAGGTCCCATTTTCTTAACCGCTTGGAACTGTTCATACATATCAGTTAACGTAAAATTGCCGCTCATGATTTCTTTGGCTTTCTTTTGAGGAACCTGAATTTCAGCATCTTTTACTTTTTCTAACAGAGTTTCTAAATCACCCATACCCAATAGTCGACCGACAAACCGCGAAGGAATAAAAGGTTCAATGTCTTCGATTTTTTCTCCAGTGCCGATAAACTTTATGGGTGCTCCTGTAGCGGCAACTGCTGAAAGTGCTCCTCCACCCCGTGAAGATCCATCGAGTTTAGTCACTATGATGGCACCGATGGGTGTTGCTTCATGGAAGGTTTTTGCTTGTGCAAGTGCTTGCTGACCGATTGTGCCGTCGATGACCATTATTACTTCATCGGGTTTGATGTTCTTTTCAAGGTCCTTCATTTCCTTGATCAAATCTTTCTCTTCCTTATGCCTACCAGCAGTATCAACGATTATCAGATCTTTTTCCCCGAATTGTTTTAGACCTTCCCTAACAACTTTCACTGGGTCTTTTTGTTTTAAGTCGCCAAAAAATGGAGTGTTTGTTCGAGCTGCAAGTTGTTGAAGTTGGGCATAAGCTCCTGGGCGGTAAGTATCGGCACAAACCAATCCTACCTTTAAACCTCTTTTTTGGAAATACCTCGCCAGCTTAGCGGCATGTGTGGTCTTTCCTGAACCTTGAATGCCTACAAGCATTATGATCTTCTTCTTGCCAGGCTCCACTTTAAGGGGAACGGGTTTGTCGCCTACGAATTTTGTTAATTCCTCGTATACCACTTTTATTACGTGTTCACGTCTTGAAACACCCGGTGGAACTTTTTCTTTGAGTGCACGTTCTTCTATGTTTTTTGAGATTTGAAGAACAAGTTGGACATTAACATCTGATTGGAGCAGGGCACGCTGGATGTCGCGGACCAATTCTTTAACAGTAGCTTCATCAACTACGCCAGCTTTGAAAAGCTTCTTTATGGCGTTTGTAAGAGATGAACCTAAGTTGTCTAGGGCCATTAGAGTCTCCAGCCTAAACATCTATTGTCCTTTTAAATAAAGATTACAGCTTAAAACAGCAACAATGCAGGCTAATTTTTTTGGTTGAAGCCTCAGTTCCCCATTAAAATATTCTTCACAATTCAGACGGCTCTTCATGCATCATTGGCTTCACAGCAAAAGGCTTCACGCTAGAACATAAACTTTAACGGAAAAGATTGAGAAAATAAATTGATGATTATTTTACTCGGACAATTTTTACTTTTCCAAGTATTGCCCAATACTCTATTTCTGCGCCAGCAACAAGCTTGGCTTTCAGTTCAGGCTCATCTGGGAAGGGTGCATCTAAGTACTCATAGGTATTCAAGTCCATTATCTGAACACCTGTAGGATTGATAGCAAAGACTTGACCTGTTCTCTTGTCGATTATGGGGACTTCTGCGCCTAGGTCGACTGGTTTTACAAATTGCCTTTTTTGCCCGTCAAAAACGCCTATAGCGACGATTCTGGCTTTGGCTGAACCGTGTTTTCCAGGCTTAGATTTGGCAATGTCCATTATGCGGCATGGTTCGCCCTCAATCATCATGTAGCCGCCAACGCGTAATTCTCCAACATCTACTGGTTTACTCATACGCTCACCACAGTATAGTTCTATTTAATGCAATTCTGAACAACACGCATATATAGATTAAGGTTTACGCTAGTTATGAGCTGTGGAAAAGTGTTCAAAAGCGTGGGTTTAGTTGCCCGCTACGATAAAAAATCGGCGCTGAAGCTAACCGAAGATTTAGCAGAGTACCTAAAAAAGAGAGGTTTGAAGGTTTACGTAGAAGATACCCTCATAAACAAAGTAACTACCAAAGAAGAGTTTATTCCACTTTCAAAAATGAAAGCTGATTTTATAATTACGATTGGTGGCGACGGAACCATACTGCGAACTTGCCTCAATGTACCTAAGCCGGAACCTCCTATACTAACAATAAACATGGGAGTTAGAGGATTCCTAACAGAAGTTGAACCGAAAAACGCCTGTGAAGCAGTAGAAAGAATACTTAAAGACGAATATAAAATAGAAAAATGCGCAAAATTGTCAGTCACAATTGGCAAAGAACCAATGCCCGACGCTTTAAATGACGTTGTCATCTCTGCCTGCGAACCATCAAAAATACTTTATACTCAAATATGCAAGAATGGAAAACCAATTCTAAAATGCCAAGCAGACGGCCTAATCGTCGCAACTCAAACAGGCTCTACAGGCTATTCGCTTTCAGCAGGGGGACCAGTTTTAGACCAAGAAGTTGATGCTTTTGTTCTAACCCCGATTTGCTCATTAACAGTATTTCATTCACTTGTGTTTCCAGCGGACTCAACTGTAAGCTTCAATGTTGAAAGACCAAGAGAAATGCTGGTCTTAATAGATGGTAACTATCGTAAGCTTGTAAGCGCTGATGAAATGCTAAAAGTCACAAGGTCCAAAAACGTAACCTCATTTATCCGCTTTGAAACCGATTTTTACGACAGACTAAAGAATAGATTGCTTTTTAAGGGAACAGAATGAATAGCCAAGCCGAAAACCAATGCAAAGGCGTTTTTGTTTTAGATACTTCTGCTTTTTTGGCTGGCTTTGATCCTTTTTCCTTGGGCGAAGAACAAGTAACGGTGCCCAAAGTTGAAGAAGAAATACTCAGAAATTCTATGATTAAGATGCGTTTTGAGACAGCGATCGAAAGCGGCAAAGTAAGAATTAAAACACCCACGCAAGAATTCTCAGATTCAGTCAAAACATCAGCAAGCAAGGTAGGAGATTCATTTAAGCTCTCGGAAGCTGACATGCAACTTCTTGCATTAACCCTTGAATTAAAAGCGGAAGGCTACACCCCCCAAATTGTCACAGACGATTATTCGATTCAGAACGTTGCTAAACAGATGGGAATTGGTTTTTTGGCGCTTACAACTTTCGGCATTAAACGCCTTTTGGAGTGGATAAGGTACTGCCCCGCGTGCCATCGAGAATACCCAGCAAACTGCAAAACTAAGGAATGCCAAATTTGCGGTACAGAGCTAAAGAGAAAACCTCGTCGAACACCAAAAAAATAGTTTAGAAAAGAAGTAAAAGCAGTAGCAGAATCAATCCTTCAACACCAAAGAGTGGAGCAACTATCCGTTTTGTTTTAACAATCGCTTTATCCACCAGAGTAGTTATTGAGTTTAATTGTTCCTCGCCAATTACCCTGACTTTAGGAACCATAAATTGAACGCATCCAGCCTTGCAGACCTCCAAGTTTGATTCTGCCTTCTTGGCCACTTCACCGATAAATCGAAGGAGCAGTTCGGGATCCATGGCTTCTCCTACTGGATGGTAACCACGCCGCCCAGTAACCAAAGCGCTTACAGCGTGGGTGTCAGTTGTGAAAACTTCACTTTCATCAAAACCCAAAGACGCCAAAGAACCAATAAGTTTTTCTCGTAAACCAGAAATCATGTTATTTCCATCAATTATCACGTAAACGGTTTTCTGTCTTTCAACTTGAACTACAATAGCTGTTATTCCACCCGTGCCCATTCCAGCTTTCAAAGTAAATTCTTCAGGGAAAACTGTAGAGGCGCCGACCATGAAGGGTTTAGTCAGCAGTGCAATGGCTTTTTGGAGACATTTAGAAGCTGCCTTCTGAAGTGAGTCTAAATGTTCTTCGGTATCAACTATGTCATTGATGCTGTTGTGTGTGTTAACTATCACGGTTGTCTTTAACCCATATTTTTTTGCTTCCTCAGAGACAATGCGACCTAACTCTTGCGGTAGATCTTCTGTTGTTTTAGGGGCAAGCGAAAAAGACAAGAACACTGTGTCACCAAAAATTTGACATGATGCAGTGGCAAAGTTTTCTGTTGCTCTAATAAAAGGTGACGCCAAACCAACCGTAGACTCAAAACGTGCAGAAGCGATTACCTGTGAGACTATCTTGTGATTCTGCGCTTGGGAAGCTAAATCCAATTCGTGCCCAAGGATACCTAAAGGGACGCAAGCAGTGCAGCCAAATTCTTTTTCGTATCCTTGCTTGAGAAGCGATGGCAGAAGGCTACTTCCGATGTTTTTAAATGGACCAGGATGAACCAGGGGAACAATTATTGCCGCTTTAGGCTTGGAAGCCTCAAACTTTAACAGACTCACTTCGATATCTGTGTCTTTGCCCATTTCTTCCAGATGCTTTTCAAGCGGCTCATTTTGATCAGTTACCCAGTTTAGAATGAATGCCCTAAAAAGAGATAGAGCAGGCAACGAATATGTGTTCTTACCTAAACGGTCTATCGATGATAACAATAGAAAAACTGCGAGGAACCCAATTATTGGCGAGGCAATCACAAAAAGATAAACTTGCCAAGCGAGAGTTCCCAGATAGTCGACCCAGAAGACAAGAAAAACGGTTACGCAAAGGGCAGGCTGGAGCAAAGTCGATAACACTTTTCGCCATATTGATACGGTTGAAGTTGCAGTAAAAACGATAGATCTAAGAGTTACAACCACAGCGAACCCTAAAAGGCAAAGTTTAACCCAAAGTAAAGAGCTGAAGACAAAGCTTAAGCCAACACCTAAAACGCTAAAGAAGAGCCAAAGAAGCCAACCGGCAAGGGAGAGCACCAGAATTCGGCGCATCGAAAAAATTGGGTCACACTCTAAAACAATTTTGCTTGCAACTAAATCCATTAAAAATGTGACTACAAAAAGAGAAATTCCTAGAATCAAACTGTTAATTGAATGAAAAAGGGCGAAAGCGGAAAGGCTTACTCCTGCAATGCAAATTAATGCTACTGCAAGAAGTGCTTTGTTAAATGATGGCAGAAAAAACATTGAGGAATAATGTCTTTTTGCACTATCCATTGAACGATTAAGAGAACTTTCAGACACCATATTTCTCTCCACAATGGAATCTTACAGCCCTATTAAAATTTAGCTAAGCTATAGCTGTCTACTTTAGGACAATAAATACATTTTTTGTTATAACACAAAGAAAATACAGATATGTTTTACTATAAAACAATCAAAAACCAGAGGCTATCAAACACCAACCTGCCATCACAACCTAAAAAGCCACCATTGTCCAGCAGGGATATTGTTTTATCTTTAGAGCTACAATTATATTAATTTGCGAAGCTTATGCCAGATCAAGAATTGCCCCCATCAATATTCCACATGTTGGAGAGAAACGTGGGCAAAAAAATCAGAGTAATTCTAGACCCAGCCTATGGTTTTGAAGGAACCTTAACAGCAGTTACACATGAACCATCAGGAATCTGGCTCTCCGACGCCGAGGCAATCGTGTTGCGTTCAACCATCGCTCAACCCATTCCACAGGTTGCAAGCCGAGAAGAAAGAAGCGAATTATTTCTGCATCTAAATTCAGTTCAAAGAATAGAAGTCCTTCACTCAACTACTCCAAGACGCTAAAAAATTTATGCTGGAAAGAAGACTTTAGCCAAAACCGATATAACGATTAATGAAACTGCAAAGACTATGAGAAGTTCAGGTCGAACTTTAACTCCTTCAGTTTCTTCTTCGAAGAATCTAAGCAAACCTGCACTTGCAGCAGGCATTGGACCTGAATCTTTCTTTTTCTTCCTACTCACCAAATGTCCCTCTTAGTTAACGTGATATATGCCTTTATCTTTTATTTGACTAATTAATCTTGCGCCAAATCTTAAAAAAACATCCTCGGTAGAAACCTTGAGACTCTTAAAGTATAAACGATGGATTGAGATCTTAAGAGTAAAAAAAGGAACTGTTTAAACTTAATAATGTCCAAAAATACACGCCTTCTGGTGAGTTTATGCAGATACAGGAATTTCAAGAAATGATGAAACGTCTATACTTCCAAAGAGATTTCAAACGGGGGATAAATGGAACTTTCAACTGGCTGGTTGATGAAGTGATTGAGTTAGGTGAAGAGTTGAAGGGAACCGACAGGGAAGCTACCGAGAAAGAGTTTGCAGATGTGATTGCGTGGCTTGCCTCCCTTGCCAACATCATGGGAATTGACCTTGAAAAAGCAGCCCTTAACAAATACAACAACAAATGCCCAAAATGCCTATGCGCACCGTGCCAATGCACTTTTTAGCCTAAACGTTTCTGCCCTAAACCTGTCGCCAACCAAACATAGCGCCCATTACCTTTCCTTTCAACGGTACCTTCGATTTTTAGAAGCTTAAGATGATAAGAAACTACACCATAAGACAAGTCTGATTTTTTAGCGATCTTGCTAGCGTTGAAACCTTGCGATTCAAGTATAACCAAGATTTTTGTTCGAGCTAAAAGACCACAATGTACGTTTCTGATGTTTTTCAAGTAAGCGTTCGGGTGCATGTTTTCTTTGATGCTTTATTCCACCGTGAAATATGAGTTGTCCTTTACATTGAAAAGCTTTAGTCTAATTAAAATCAAAAAGCTTCGCTTGTTTTGGTTTTTTGTTATCAAACATTGTGGCTATCTCTTCCTTGATTAAGTCCATGCGTTGCGTATAATATTTGGGCAAACCATATTTATCGACTAGTTCCTGCGCTGCAACAAGATATTTCTCTATACCACCGCGGTAGACGGTAAGCGTTAGTTTTCCACCACAAGATTGGCATTCGCCTTGAAGGGGTAATCGTCGGAATTTTTTGTTGCAGGATTTGCATCTGAAGCCTTGGGTTGAAAAAGCACGCAAGTTACCTGCTATGTCTCGCATTAAATGGGTGTTTAGAACTTTCAATGCGACACGTCTAGCATCTACGGCGTCGATTCTTTCGCCCAACTCCAGTTGCATGTGAAGTTTATCGATCATTGATTTGAATTCTTTATACGAACTGTCAGCATTACCAAGATTAATGCTTGAACAGGGAGTGGTGAATTGAAAGCCTTCGTATTGTGCTTCTGTGCCTAATCTGTGGCTTATTATATCCATTATAGCGCTCGCTGGTCTAGCATCCAACTTTTCCAAAGTTTTCTTGTAGAATTCGATTGGATATGTGGCACTAACGTCGAAGTCGTGGGCTTGGCGTTGCACTTCTTTGGTATTGACGAAGGGAATAAGCAAGATGGGGGCGTCCATTATTCCACCTATCTGCGCAGGCAAAAATATGCGAGAGAAATTAAGAAGCGTATCCAACCCAAGCATAATAGCGTCTTCGTCACCGTCACAGTCACGACGTTTAGCCGAATGCCAAACTGGATGAGCATAAATCACGTTGCGGTCAGTAAAACCAACTACTCTACCCAAGATGCAAGCACACGTGTGAGGTGCCAACCCAAAAATCAAGTGTCCAACCAAATCTTCAGCTTTTTTGGCGCTGTAAAATGAAGGTTGTTTGTAAACACGAACTAATAGGTCGTCGATGAAGGCGGCAATTTGGATAAAGTATTCGCCTGCGCTCCATGGAATTACGACATCTTGGATTTTGAGTTCGCATACTTGATTAGGATTTGTTAAGGGCAAGCCTTGCGTATCAGACAGGTAGCCCATTTGATTCATCTTTTCGATTGAGACGCCAATTTCTATGGGTGTGATGTGCGTTAATGGGGCATTTGTTGCGTCAAAACGTATGGTACCATCCTTGTAGACGGATAAACCATGTTTTGCGCGCAAAATGCCCTTTTCAATCATTTCCGGAGTCTTATCCATGTTCGTGAGACTCTTTACACCGCGTAACATTTTAGGCGATTGATAGCCTAGAGAGGTGGTGGCGTTAGCGATTAATTCTTTGAAGTTGATTGGTTGCCTCTGATACATAACCCCGTCTGTTTTACAGGTGGAACAACCAGAATCCTTTACAGTTCTTCCGCATCTAGGACAACTTTTTTCGTGAACAGTTTCGCAGCCGCAAGAATCACATTTTACTTTTACCGTGTAATTTTTGCAGATAGGACACTTACGTTTTGATAACTCAACAAAAACTGGACCCTGCTTCGCCGCTTCCACTAGGTCACGATGTGAACCACCCTTCAAACCGACTGGGAATAGAACATGAACAAGCGGTTTCATTTCACGGTGCTTGGCTTTCTCTGGTCTACCCATCCGTCCTCCTACATATGTTGGTGCTTTATCTTTAATCTGCACACCTGCAATCAGACTTAGCAACTCCAGAATCGAACCCGTTCGCCTAGATTCATCGAGTCGGATTTTCCCGTAGCCAAGAGTGAACCCTAAAGCAGCCGCATCCTCACCCGACAGCACGACTTTGCCGTTGATGATTTTGTGGGGGACAAAGATCCTTCGTAGTGATTTAACAACATCTTCGCTAGGTGACCCTATGATTTCATAAATTGTTCCATTCTCAACTTTGACATCAGAGGAAACCAACCACTTTTGAAGGGATTCAACTTCTTGGACTGTGTCTAAGCTTGTCCAGAACAACGTGGAACTCGGCGCTAATGGAATGCCCAAGTTTTGGCTAAGCACTATTGCCTCATTTACAGTGGGTTTGTTTAAGAACGGGTTAACTATGAAGCGTTCCAGTTTTTCTACTGAAAGCTTACATGTCTCCGCCGCTTTTCTAAAGTCAGATCCATATTTTGCTAAAACAGCGTTCTGGAGATCTTTAGCCCACCATTCCTCCACATATCCCGAAGGTGGGAGTGCTTTGTTACAATAGAGGAAATCTCCAAAATCTATGAGCATATCGCCCAAGAAGAGGATTTTTTGAATCTTGCCTTTAACGGTGGCATAGTTTTCTAGTGACACCCGAACCACCGAGTTATCCTTTAGCAAAACCACAGGTTTTTCAATGCTGTCAACGGGCATGGTAACACCCCCTTTCCCAGGCAATTCCAAACGCATCTGGGTACCGGCGGCTAAGAATCTCTCGACCACAAGCATCGTTGCAGGATGAATCCCCACTGCTGAGAGCCCAGTGTTTCTTGACCGCCCATATCGAAGCCTAAAGCCACCTCGTGTTGAAGGAAACGCGAAAATTGGTCTTCCTGCAATAACGTCATCCATGAAGCCGCCGGATTTTTTTTCTGATTTCTTTTTGAAATTTTTGAGCCATTCCCAACCTTGGAAACCTAGTTTATCGATAATTACGTAGACTTTCTGTGCACGTCCAACGATGCCGTCATTGACAACTCGGAGCGCCCCCCCTCGAACACGGTTTGTTTCGACTCTTTCTAAGTTACGGTATGACGAGACCTCTACAGGATCTGACTCGGTTCCAGTGCATTCAACTGGAATTAGGTTGAGAGCTTTCCTTAGTTCTTCGTCGGGAATGTGGTATTGAAAACGCCCAACCGAGCGTTCATAGAGTCTTAGCTCTTCTATGAAACGGGAGACTTCTTCTTCAGTTGGCTTATACTTATCAAGATCCAATTCTCTTCGCACATAGTCGCCCACAACTAGCGTTAAAGCTTGGTCTGTACCACCTGCTGAACGAATAGGTCCAGCAAAATACACAGCAAGATAACGTGTTTTGTCTACATTCATTTTAATTTTTACTTGAGCAATTCCTTGAATTGGCGCTGCAGTTAAGCCTTCAGTAAAAATCGCTAGTGCAGTTCGAATCGCTTGCTCCGCCAGTTGTTCTTGTTTTTGTTCTGGCTGGGAGAACTTCCCCTGGGCAATTTGTTGCGCTACTTTAAAGGCTACTTCTTCTCTTGGCATCTTAATGCTCAATTCACGGATGCTAAGGGCAACTCCTTTTGGTCCAACCAAACCTTCTACTAAGTCAGCGATGTCTTTGGCAACGATACATTCTGTTTTTAGAGCTGGATCAAGTCCTTTAGATCTGGCGCTATCGCTTATGGCGTATAACCGTTTAAGCTCATTTTCCATTGCGTCAACGTATTTTTGATAGCCGTTGCTGATATTCAAATTGAACTGCTCACCCGCAAGATATGATATGATGGGTTATTTTGGCTTTCTAAAGAAACTAGAAAAACCAACGAAAATCAATTATACTTTAATTCCCTTTATAGCACAGATTATTTCAGAAACCCGCTGCTTAGCGTCACTCGACTCAGTGACATTTCCCGTTACGATTATATCTGCACCTGCAGAAGCTGCTGTAAAAGCTTGTTCTTTAGTCTTTATTCCACCGCCTACTATAAGCGGAATATCAATCAGGTGTTTAACTGAACGAATCATTTCAGGAGGGACAGGAGACGCTGCTCCAGAACCACCTTCAAGATAGATAAAACGCATTCCAAGATATTGCCCTGCAAGAGCGTGAGCGGCTGCAAGTTCAGGTTTGTTGTAGGGAACTGAGATTGCTTTTCCAACTATGCCAGCTGTTCCGCCGTCACCAACGATTATGTAACCCATTGAAATTGGTTCTAAACCATATTTTTTTACAAGAGGTGCACCTAAGATTTGTGCGCCTATTAGGAAATAGGGGTCAACTGAATTAAGCAAAGACATGAACCAAATAGCATCAGCATGACAGCTTATTCCAGTGACGTTATTTGGAAAAAGAATTGTAGGAAGATCTACTTTGGATTTAATAGCTTTAATCACTTCATCCAAATGAGTCTCAGAAACAAATGTTGAGCCTCCAATCATTATGGCAGCTGTTCCACTGTTTTTGGAACTTTCAGCAATCCGTAAGGCATCAGCAGTTGACACTTTTTCGGGGTCTATCAGAGTTATGTGGATTGAGCCATCGGCTTTTATTTTTTCGAGCAAGTACCTTTCAATAGGCCCTATCATAACAGTAAGCCTTCAACTACTCTTTCTTTACGTTTGTTACTGGAGTTCTTTTCTGGGGACCGTAAACTCGATCAGTTAACATGCAGTAAACGTCGACCTCGCCTTGGGCGGGTTTAACTGGAAATTCTTCCTTAAGACCGCAACTACTGCATTGTGCAATGGAATGACCGTCTTCTCTGAAAAGTTCCACTTTAACTGTTTCTTTTCCGCATCTTGGGCAAGAGAAGAATTTAGGTAAACGTTTCTTTGGAATATGAACAACTTTTTTCCTTCTTCGCCCCAATACAACAACCTTCTAAATCGAGATAATGTTCATTAATATTTATCCTTGTCCTTAAATACTTGCCTACTAACCATGAATTATGAGGCTGCAATAGCAATTGAAGTTAACGCCTTCCCTGTTAGAGTTAGATTTTTCTGAGACCAAAATAAGAATCTGCCGTTTCATAAAAGAATACGTTGAAAACGCTGGGGCAAAAGGAATTGTACTTGGGCTCTCTGGAGGCATCGACAGCGCAACAATCGCGGCGCTATCAAGCCTTGCCATTGGAGGTGAAAACGTTTTAGGGCTTATGCTTCCTGAGAACGAGAACTTTAACCAGAAAGACGTCGATGATGCCAAGATTGTTGCGGAACAATTTCATTTGGAAACTCAGGTATGTGACATGTCAAATGCCCTTAAGGGTATTTACGACACCATTCCTGTGTTTGACCAATCGGACAAGCTCTGCAAAGGAAACATCAAGGCACGAACAAGAATGATCTACCTCTACTACTACGCCAACAAACAAAGTCGAATAGTCTGTGGCAGCTCCGACAAGTCGGAGATATTGATGGGGTACTTTACTAAGTGGGGAGACGCAGCAGCAGACATAGCGCCAATCATGGATTTGTACAAGACTCAAGTTCGCAAACTCGCAATATATTTAGGAATCTCAAAGGAGCTTGCACAAAAACCTTCTACGCCTGCGCTTTGGCCTAACCAGTTGGCGGAGTCTGAGCTTGGAATCAAGTACGAGAAGTTGGACCTTATTCTTTTTGGGTTAGAACGGTTCATGTCGCCTGAACAGGTTGCCGAGGAACTATGCATCGAGAAGGTTCTCGTTGATAAGGTAAAAAGTAGGTGGCTTGTAAACGAACACAAAAGAAGAATGCCGCTTGCCCCAAAAATTGGGTTTAGAAGTGTGGGAAACGATTTTAGGCTTCCAAGACATACCTATTAAAAGTGTTCTCAAATGAAAAGTGAGATTAAACTTGCACTCGCCCAGATAAGTAGCAAACGTGAAAGTAAAAGTTATAATCTGCTTAAAATAGAAAAGTTAACGTTGAAAGCTAAGCAACAAGGAGCAGACCTCATAATCTTTCCCGAGATGTCGCTTACGGGCTATGTGCTTTTAGATCAGGTCTACGAAGTAGCCGAAACGATACCTGGACCTTCAACTCAGATAATTGAGGCTTTAGCAAAGAAGACAGGGATGCATATCGTTTTTGGAATGCCTGAACTTAGTGAGAAAGCCCAGGCAACAGTCTTTAACACGGCAGTTTGTGTTGGACCCCAGGGTTTAATTGGTAAATACCGCAAAATGTACCTGCCAACCCATAGCGTGTTTGAAGAGAAAAGGTATTTCCGTCCAGGTTACGAACCAGCCGCACTTCATACCGAATTAGGAAACATCGGGTTGACCATATGCTATGATGTCTTCTTCCCAGAAGTTTTCAGGCTGACGCGACTTAAGGGGTCTCAACTAATAATCTGCATTTCTGCTTCTCCAGCTGTCCGTAGAGGCTACTTTGAAATCTTGACTTCAGCCCGAGCATTGGAAAATACAGCTTTTCTTGCATACGTTAACCTTTCGGGCGTTGAGGATGGCTTGCAGTTTTGGGGAGGAAGTCGCCTTGTTGGTCCTACGGGGGATGTTTTGGTCAAGGCAAAGTATGATGAAGAAGATTTTGTTATTTGTGAAGTAAATTTTAGCGATTTGAAAGCAGCTGAAGCGTTTATTCCTACTCTTAGAGACCTGCGACCTGAACTTTTCGATAAACTAAAGCAGTATTCCGAGATTTTTTGAACATCACACTGAAAAATCTCCCACGTAACTGCGAATCACATTTGCATCACAACGTGTGATATGAACGATTTTATGGTGAAATCACAGTATTTATTGTTCGTGATAGGTGACGTCACGGGTATTTCCCATGATTGAAAGGTTAGATGTTGTCGACTAAAACTGTGTTTTGAATCAAGGCAAGACCGATAAAAACTATTTATTTTTGATAAAGTTGTCTATAAAAGGAACAATCACCTTTGGAGAGCATTACAAAAGTGCATTTTTTGTTTAAAGTTCCGAGCTAAACGCTTGTTGGATTGTCGACATTTTAGCTCTATTTATGTTAAAGATGCATAATTGTTCTCTAAAACCAAAAATAACTTAATTGATTACTTATTTTTTCGTTTGGAGGCTTATTTGATGAGTTTTCTTGTCAATAAGGATGCTGTTTCACCTAGCCAAAACTTAAAAAGCATGCTATGAATACAAAATCGTATCCATTCAGAGTATGGGAGAGAGCGACACTTTGAAGCTAAAGGACGGCGTACAAGCATGGTTAAATGGGGCTTTAAATGACCCTATAGTAAAAATCCTGGCTAAAAATAGCCAATTAACAAAAACTCAGCTCGAAACTCTACTAATAGACATTTTGGCTGAGAATATATCGGATAAACATCTAAAATACGATGAAAAAGCCGCATTAAGGCTAACCAAGGCTAAAATAAGCCGCGGATCGTTTAATAGAACGTTAAAACAGTCCAGAGAAAACGTAATAAAATCGATCTACACAGTACTATTATTGGGGTATTTGGGTGTTTTTGAGAGCACAACTCTTGACCCGTATCTCGAAATAGCCAATAAACTGCACGAATATGTGGAGGCACACCAGGACATCCCAGGGAAGAAAGAGGAGATTGAAGATCACTTAAAAGTCATAGAAATCATCCGAGAGGAGCTCGAAACTAGCCTAAAACGGCTTTCTAGTCCATCCAAAGAGACTTTGTGACGTCACAAATCACAGTTTGAATTAACTATTATTGTACTTAAAGAAGACAATATATTCATATAAATTTTGGACTTATTTATCGCGTTAAAAGGTAAAATAACCTTATTTTAGAGCACTTTAAATTTTAGAAAAAACCTTTTTTGAAAAGGGTTTAGATGCTGTGATGTGTGATGTCATAGTTAACAGAGATTATGTGACCACAAGCCTTAAGAAGTCCATGGAATTATTGTGATGTGTGATGCAACCGCTTAAATCACGCGTAAATCACAGGGGCAGAACATCACGATCGACTTTACACCAATACTCATCGGCATTCTGTTAGCTGCAACAGGGGTAGCGGCGGTTGAGTATTTCAGGCAAATACGTAAAGCACAAAAAGAATACGAGAAAGCCAGGGACTTTGTTGAGGATATTGTGCTAAGTTTCAACAGGGAACTTAAGCGTGAAGCCGATAAGTTAGATGTAATCTCATTGAAAGTTGAAGGAAACTCGGCAAAAGCGGACACCAACTTAAATAAGATAGACAGCGTAGAAAAAAGGATAAAGCCATTCGAAGAGCAAATTGGCGCCATTACACAAACAATATCACAAACCCTCTCACAAAACAATACAAGCATCCTATCTGGGTTGTCGGGTTTAGAGCTAAAAATAAAAGATATAGAAGCAACTCAAGAAACTCTACGATTAACGATAACGAGTTTTGAAGAACAAATCCAAAAAATCTCAGTTACCCCACCTGAAATTAGGAATGACCCCGTTATAATCCTAAAACGTGACAAAGCTATGGCCTCATTAACGGACACTGAAATTGAAGTCCTGGAAAGGCTATCCAAGGAAGGGGCAAAGACTGCGCCAGAAATCAAAGAAATAGTTCACCTAAGCAGGGAACACACGGCAAGGTTGATGAAGAAACTCTATGAAGAAGGATATTTGGAGAGGGAAGCAGGTAAGATTCCATTCAGGTACAGCATCAAAAAAGAAATGGAGAATCTGATGCAGAAAGCTCAAAACAACCAATCGTAAGTGTGAAGATTTCTTTAATTCTATTTTTTGTTTTAAGGAATTTATATTCAACCCGGAAGAAATTTTTTAGTCTTGGCTGAATTACTTTATGCGTTGTCTTATAGTTGTAGCTTGAGAAAGGTTTGGCGCGGTCTTGTACTTCAAGTTGTTTGGTCCACCCGTTCTAAGAAGCATACCTTTTGTTGACATCCTTGAAAGATAGGTGGAAACCGTACTGAGGCCAACGGGTTCTTTAAGTTCCTGCTCGTAAATCGATTGAATATCCTTTGAAGAGAACCAAATTAATGGGAAATTCTTCTGAATAACCATTTGGACCTTTTCAAAACGTGACAAAGCTTTGTTAGGTAAAGATGAGCCTGTATTTGTATTTGGGTTCTCTCCAGGTGCACTGCCGAGTAACTCTACCAGATCCAAGAGGCGCAGAGCTTTGTCGCGTGTCACTTGACCCTCAAAAGCAATAGTATATCGATTACCATCGCTATCGAACAGCTCAACGCGCATTTTCCGAGCCGGCATCTGGTATACACCTTAAGGTTGTTCACAACTTTATGCTTCACACCTTATAGCTGTTATGGTGAAGTATGAAAATTAAAAAAGTGATTTAGATGCTTATATTATTATATCTGCCATAATTTAGAGTTTGTTTGTTATTACCAACTTCACAGTAAAACTAAACGTCTGAAATAATTCAGTTCATCCTTGTTTATGCTTTTCCAGTAGAAGTGTAGGGGTGCCTTGTTCACATGTAAAAGACATGAAATATGTAATTTACCAGAAATAAAGCTTGAATAATCAATATCTTCTTTGCTATTTCACATCTGTTCACAATTTTGTGAATGAAAAATCTAGCAAAAGTTCACTAAATAAATTGTTAAGGAAACTTTGGCCTGAATTAAGATAGAGAATAACACAATCAGTCTCCTGAGAGATGTCGCATGGACAATTTACCATCGAAAAATGTTTGCAGACGCACCCCTATGTTTCCTCTCGAAGTATTTGAGACAAAAAAGAACACAGGAGGGGCTAAAAAAATATTTGCACAATGTTTGTCTAAATTCTTGGATAGTAATTATTAATATATAAAAACACATTTTACCTATCAGAGTATATTATCATATATATAATTAATAGTGTTTTTATTTTATTCATTTTTTTCTCCAGTAGAAGCTTTGGGGTGTGTGTGCTCTCGCTTTGTTTGGTTATTGTCGTTTGTTTTCATTGATTTTTAGGAATGTTGTGTTCTAAAACCAGTTTTTTGTACTATATACTTTATCTGTTCCACACGAAGTAACGGTGTTACCTCTGAAGCAGTGTGGGATAGTCAATGGGCAACTCAAGCGTATTAGATGCTGTATTCGAAAACTTCGTAAACGGAGTTAAATTGTTTAAAGACCGAGAGGTCTTAAGGCATGATTATCTTCCAGAGAAACTTCCACACCGAGAAGATCAGATTAGACTGTTAGGTGCAACAGTTGCTCCAGTCTTGAGAGATTCACGATGCTCAAATATTTTCATTTATGGAAAAACTGGAACAGGAAAAACAGCCGTAACAAAATATGTTTTAAGCCATTTGGAATCCAAAGCAAAAGAGTATGGTGCACAAGTCAAATTCTGCTACATTAACTGCCGTATGACAGGTTCAGAATATAGGGTTTTCGCAGCCCTAAGTCAAAGTGTAGGCTTGTCCATTCCCTTCACTGGTTTGTCCGTAGGTGAAGTCTTTGACAGGTTTCGCTCAGGGTTAGAACAATCAAGAATAATATTCATTATCGTTTTGGATGAGGTTGATGCCTTGATTAAGGAGCATGGCGACGCCTTCATGTATGAGTTAACAAGAATAAATGAAACGTTAGCCAAAAGCAAGGTTGTTCTAATTGGAATTTCAAACGATCTGCGGCTAAAAGAGTTCTTGGACCCGAGAGTATTCAGTTCATTAAGTGAAGAAGAACTTGTCTTCAGGCCATATGATGCTGGGGAACTTAGAAATATATTGCTAGAACGGTCAAAATTGTCCTTTCAAGATGGTGTTCTTTCAGATTCAGCTTTGAGTATTTGCTCGGCTTTGGCTGCTGCAGAGCATGGCGATGCTAGGCGCGCTTTAGATCTTTTGCGTGTTGCTGGTGAAGTTGCTGAGCGTTTGGGTGCAAAAACAATTACTGAGGAACATGTACGACAAGCAGAGAAACATATTGAACACAACCGAGTTATTGAAGCCCTCAATAACCTGACATTGCATTCAAAGTTGGTTCTGTTGAGCGTTTACCACCTAAATAGGTCAAGCGCTACTACTGGCGAAATATACGACATTTACAATGAACTATGCGGTGAAATGGGCGCTGGTCTTCTAACACAACGTCGTTTAGGCACTTTGGTCAACGAGCTTGATTCAATGGGTCTTGTAAACGCAAAAGTCGTAAGCATGGGACGATACGGAAGAACCAAAAAAATTAGGCTTGAGATTTCTCGCAGTTTGATAAGAGACGTCTTTAACAGCGATAATCGTTTTAACCGATTGATTGAGTATTCGCCCCAAGCTTCCCGCAAAAAACCCTAGCGATATCGACTAACTATCATTAAAAGATAAAACGGTAGTCTGAAGGGTTTGAAGATTCACCACTGGTACCAGTCCTGGTGTGGGAACCAACCCCAACTTTTCCATATAATCCGTTTGATCTTGCCATCCACCAGAATTAACAACGAGTACTCCACGGTAATTGCAAAGTCCATTAACATGCACATGTCCTGCATGAAAAATATCTGGAACTTTGTCAATTACAAGGTAATCGCGGTTTTCCGGGGAAAGCATGGTTTTTCCACCGTAGACGGGTGCTAAATGCCGCCCTTGCATAAGTAAACGCATGGATTTTTCCGGGTGCTGATGATCCATGCCAGGGATAACTGATACTATGTCGTCTAAACTTCTTCCGTGGTACATGAGTACTTCTACGCCATGAATGCTAAGCAGGCATGGACTTCCAACTGAATGAAAGTTCTTTTTGCCTTGAATAGCAGTCAAATATCCTTCTGGTATGGCCGGTTGAGGCAAGGATTTGCGTGCGGCATCATGGTTACCTGGCGATAGAATGATTTCAATGTAATCTGGGACTTTTTCTAAATATTTGATTGCAAAATTATATTGTTTATGCACATCACGTATGGTTAACTCGTTTTGTTGACCGGGATAAATCCCTATGCCATCCACTATGTCGCCCGCAACGAGAAGATATTTAACACGGCTGGCTATCTGACGCATTTCCGGGGTTCCATACTTTCCCATCAACCAGAGAATGAAGCGTTTGAACGGTTCTTTGGTAAATTTTGTGCTGCCAATGTGGATGTCTGATGTCAGGACAGCGTAAACTGGTTCTTGTGCTCGTTGTGGCACTTTTCTGCCTACGTCGGGGAAAATTATATCTTCACCCATCAGTAGGTCACCTCTTGTTTTGACGACCGCAGCACAGAAAACTTGGTCAGGCAGAAGCGTAAGTGCTTTCTTCTTTACTTCTTCAAGCGCTTTTTTAGAAACAATAATTGTTGCGCTTCCCTGTAAATCCTCAACGGAAAGAATAGTGTTATTTTTTGAGTCCCTTTTCTCGGTTAACATACAGATTATTTTGAGCTTGGTTTTTGGAGGGGATTTGAGGGCTTCAATTATTGAGGTTGCTGCCTTAACGTCCATCCTTTGCCTTAGTAGTTTTTCAATGCGTTTGAAGCGATCTTGGAAATATAGTACATACTCGTCCAATGTACCATTTGAAGTGAGTTTCCCTGTAGCGTCTTCAAGGATATTGAGTTCTGACGGTATATCTCTGGCATATGGATAAAAATCGGTCTCGGTTAAACTTTGATATTCCTCAAGAAGCCGCAGTTGAGGCTGTGGAATATTTGACAATGGAACATATTGAGGCTCAGATATTTGAATTTGTGGATTAGATTCAGTGACTTGCAGAAGCGCTTCTAAGAAGCTTTTCTCAATAAACATTGGTTTATTTTGTAACCCTTGGATTCGCTCAAGCGCCAAGTTCATGATGCTGACAGGGTCGTTAGTTTGGGCTTTTTGGGTTAGGAACTCGAATGCTTCGCTGTTCAATTGGTATCCTGCTTCCATTGTAGCTTGGATTGCATGTTGGAGTTTTTCTTGTGCACTCATCGAATTCTTGCCTTTGACCCATTGTTGCTGATTGTTTTTAATGTTAGGCACTTATGCTCTTGAGTTATTAACTGTTTTTCGTTAGCCAGGGTGTTTTTGTGAGAAGAGATGTATTGCTGCTTTTTTATCTTTGGAACGGTCTGAAGTCTATACGCATATTGCTGATGGTATTTTCAAAATTAGGTTATTGTAACTTAACTCAATTTATATAACTGGGGTTTGGTTTAGATACATTATATCTTGCTTAGGTGTGTATCGACATGGGTGATTTACGCAAGGTTCAACAAACTCCCACTGGCACATTCTTTGTTTGTGTGCCACGCGAGTGGGCACAAAAGAACGGATTAAAGAAAGGCAGTTTAGTAAATTTGGAGATGACTGCTGACGACAAACTTCTTGTTGACTCCAAATATGATGTTGAGCAACAACCCAGAGTAGCATCTTTGAAGGTTGGTCCCTTTTTAGGACGCGAAATTGTTGGGCACTACCTTCTTGGGTATGACGTTATTCGTATAGACGCAAAAGATCGAATTGACTCTAACGTTAGAAACCTGGTGAAATCTACTGCTGAATCTCTGGCTGGCTTGATGATCGTTGAGGAAACCACTTCGATGATTTCCCTTCAGTGTTTGATGCAGCAGCAGCCTTTTACTTCACCCGAAAAAATTTTGCAGCGCAATCATGCCAGTGCCGCCCGAATGGTTCGTGATGCTGCTAACTCATTTGTTAATAGCGACATGGATTTGGCTAAAAACGTTATTGAAAGAGATGTGGAGAATAATAAGTTCTATTTTCTATTGGTTAGAATCTTGCGGACGATTATTCAGAATCCACGGTTAAGTGAGAAGATTGGAATTACTCCTATAGAATGCTTGGACTACCGTTTAGCTGCAAGCCTAATTGAAGGTATAGGTGATGCATGCGTGCAAGTTGCTTCAAACACTATAGCGCTTAGCGGAGCTAAATTGTCTGATGACCTTCGAAAGCCGCTAATTGAACTGCAATGTGTGTGTTACGACGCTAATGAGCAAGCTCTCAAATCATTCTTAACCAAAGATATCTCTCTGGCTGAGGACGTACGTAACTTGCGGGGTAAAATCGAAGCAACCTGCTCAAAAATTGAAGATGTAACAAAAGAATCTTCTGTGGCTTTGATGCCACAGATTTTGGCGACGGTATCTTTTCTCAGACAAATTTATGAGGGCAGTGTTGACATGGCTGATTTAGTTGTTTAATTCTGATTTCACCTTTTAACGACTATTGACTTCGGAAATTCGCCAACAGAGACTCACCCTCTCTATCGGTTCTGTAACTAACTGCTATTGGAATACTGATAAGCTCCCAGTATGATGGTAAAGGGTTAAATTTACTGGTTCGTATTCACAACAGGGATTACTCGTATGGCAAATACTGTTGATAAAGTAGCAAATGCACTTTACTTGTCAGGTTGCATAAAGTTCGGTAGCTTCAAAATCAAGTCAGGCGCAACAAGTCCTTATTACATTGATCTTGCCCGCGTTCTCTCCTCACCAAAGCAACTGTGCACCATAGCTGAATCTGTCTCCCAAAAAATTACTCAGATAATGGCTACCGATAGAATCGACAAGTTAGCCTCTATTGAACTTAAAGGTGCGTTGATTGTGCCAAGCATTGCCTGCATCCTAAACTTGCCTTGTGTGATTATAAGAAAAGAGGACAAATCATACGGTGTAACTGGTCGAATCGCGGGTGCAGATATAGCCGAAGGTGACAACATTCTCTTCTTTGACGATGTCATCAGCGAAGGTTTATCAAAAGTTGAAGGCATAAAAACCCTTCAAGAACTTGGCGCCAACGTCAAGCACCTGATGGTTGTAGTAAACCGCGAACACGGAGGAAAAGAAAAGCTAGAGAAACTCGGTTATCAAGTGCATGCTTTAGCGAAAATAACAGAAATTGTAGATTCGCTCTATCGTGAGAAAAGTATTTCTGATGATCAGGCTGACAAGGTCTTGGATTACGTTAAGAACTTTCAATTTGGCTAAAATACCCGGCTTCCAAAAAAGGGAAACCCTATATTTAATGGCTGCCAATTCAAAAGATTATACCCCAAGGAGTCCTATAAACTGCCAGATCAAAAACAAGTAGTCGAAGCCATGTTAAAGCCAGAAACATACGCTCAAGACCCTGGCAAAATCGAATTAATACAAACTCACATATCTTTTGTTTTCTTAACAATAAATTATGTTTACAAAGTAAAAAAAGCCGTAAACTTTGGATTCTTGGACTTTTCAACTCTCGATAAAAGGCATTTGTTCTGTGAAAAAGAGTTAGAACTTAATAGGCGCCTTTGCCCGGAAATCTACCTTGAAGTCGTTCCCATCAAGAAATCAAGCATCATTAAGGTTAATGGAGAAGGCGAAACCATTGAATACGCCTTAAAAATGAAGCGACTCCCCCAAGAAAGAATCATGACTGTTCTCCTTAAAGGAAATAGAGTTGAAAAAAAAAATATTGACGACATTGCCCAAATAGTCGCGCAGTTCCACTCAAGAGCTCAAACAAACCCTGAAATAAGCCAGTTCGGGTCTCTGAAAATAGTGAAGACTAATTGGACTGAAAACTTTTCTCAAACCACAAAATACCTCAACCAAACAATTTCTCAGGTAGAATTTCTATTCATCCAAACCAAAATCAGCACATTCCTTGAGAAAAACAAAGCTCTTCTTAAAAGCAGAATAACTAACAATCGAATAAGAGATTGTCACGGTGACTTACATTCTGGAAATATCTTCATAACTGATAAAATTTGCATTTTCGATGCTATTGAATTTAATGATCGCTTCAGGTATTCGGATGTTGCTGCAGACGTTGCCTTTTTGGCCATGGACTTGGATTTCCAGCAGCGATATGACCTCTCAAACTATTTCATAGAGAGGTACCTCGCATACTCCAAAGACCAACAGCTGACTCATCTTCTCGAATTCTACAAATGCTACAGAGCATATGTACGGGGTAAAGTAATCAGTTTTAGAATAGACGACCCAAATATTACCCCTGAAGAAAAGGCATCTGCAACCAAAGAAGCGCAAGCGTACTTCAAATTGGCCGTCGAATATGCAAAAGATCTTTAATCAAGACTAACTTTTTGCGAATTGGCCCGCAACCCAATCTGGAATCTGAACTGTGCCCATTAAGATTGGTTTTTGATGGCAGTCGCTGCCTCCAGTCATTATTAATCCTTGGTCTGATGCAAATTTTACATAATGCATGGTTGCTTCTGTGGTGTTCCTTGAGTGCCAGCATTCAACGCCATCAATGTAGGATAACATTTTTTCTTTAATAATATCGGTTTGTTCAACGAGTACTTTTGTTAACGATGTCAACGAGGTTCCATTAGGATCGCTGGGGTGAGCTATCACAAGTTTTCCTCCTGCATCCCGGATGATTTTTGATGCTTCTTCTAGAAATAGCGGAAATTTTGGGGCATCGCATTTGACGAGATATTTGTCGAAAGCTTCTTGGCGATTTTTAACTATTTCCTTCTTAATCAAGTAGTCCGCTATATGGGGTCTTCCAAGTACGCCATCAGCTGACTCTTCAATCTGTTTTAGATCATCTTTGGTTAACTCTGCAATGTGTTCTTTCATAAATTCAGTGTTGATGTTGTTAAGAATTTTTGTCGCCCGTTCCTCACGATACTTAGCCATCTTTTCTAGCTTGCTTTTCAGCGCCTTGTTATTGGGATCAAATTGATAACCCAAGAAATCCAGTGAAACCGCTTTGCCCTCACGATATTTTGGGTGAGAAAAAGTCAGGTTTAACTCTACTCCAGTGACGTACCTGACGTCTTCTTTTTTTGCAATTTCTGTGGCTTGGGTTTGGAAGCCTATGCAATCATGGTCTGTAATTGAGAGAGAATCTATGTTTCTTTTTTTGGCTTCTTCTAGAATTTCTTCAATGGAGAATTTTCCATCTGAGTTTCTCGAGTGAATGTGCAAATCAATTTTCATTTATGACTTTACCTTTTCTCCAATCCAGTTACGAACCAACAATCAGTCTCATCCTGGCATGTGTCAACTATTAAATAACTTACTTTAAGCGTTGGATATTTTTTCTTAAAATCATCAATATCAACGGGTTCAAACTTGTTCTTGTTGGCAAGGTAAGCTTCTTCCGTTAAGGCGTTTGACTCGTACTTCTCTTTAGTTCTCTTCATAATTCTAGCGATGGACACTTCTTGTGGACAACTGGTTTGCAGGATAACAAAAGTCATGCTGTTTTTTGCAGCTATCTCAGCTGCGCGCCTCCGAAGTTCCTGTGTAACGAAAGTAGCATCTAAGATTAAGCCGCCGCTACTTTTTGCTGCAAGTTCGGCTGCACGTCGAAACACTTCGTCATAGACTGATAAGCGCTTGTCCATGTTCCCAGCAACTTTTGCATCAAAAATATCTTCGTTCTTAAGTACTTCTAGCCTGATCAAGTCGCTGCGAAGAATGGGGTACCCCTTGATTTTGGAGACTACCTCTGCGGTTTCGGTTTTGTAGCTTGCAGGCAACCCGCAGGTTATCAGGAGCGTTCTTGGCTCTAATTCTGTTTTGATGAATGAGGCAAAGGGGTCCTTCATTATTGTTCCTCACATGTAGGTCCTGATATTGAATAATTAAAGTTTTTCTAGTACGTCACAGTATATTTGGGCGCTAATTTGAAGCAAATTCTAAATAGGCAGAACCCATATGTTCCTAAAAAGAAGGAATACCAATGGAAGAATTCCAAGTTAAAGACAAAGGTTTAGCACCTCAAGGTCACTTACAAATTGAATGGGCAGCAAAACACATGCCCGTCCTAAATATCATAAAAAATAGATTTGAGAAAGAAAAACCGCTCAAAGGACAAACCATTGCTGCGTGTCTCCACGTAACCAAAGAAACTGCAGTACTAATCAAAGTTCTTATCGCTGGAGGTGCCAACGTGGCACTCTGCGGATCTAATCCTCTCTCTACCCAAGATGATGTTGCCGCAGCCTTGGCAGATAGTGGCGTGCACATTTTTGCTTGGAGAGGACAAAACACAGAGGACTACTACAAATGCATAGATAAAGTCCTTGATTTCAAACCAACGATAACAATGGATGACGGAGCAGACGTTGTCGGTATGCTTCACAGCAAACGTCCAAACCAAATTAAAGACATCAAAGGTGGAACCGAAGAAACATCTACAGGGGTGGTCCGCCTAAAAGCAATGGAGCAAGATGGAAGCCTCAAATACCCGATCGTGGCCGTTAACGATGCCTACACAAAGTATCTTTTTGACAACCGTTATGGAACAGGTCAAAGCACAATAGACGGAATTATGCGAGCAACCTCAGTTTTGCTTGCTGGCAAAAATTTTGTCGTCGGCGGATACGGTTGGTGTAGTAGAGGTATAGCCATGCGTGCACAAGGCTTAGGGGCCAACGTTATAGTGACAGAAATTCAACCGACCCGTGCATTGGAAGCAGTCATGGACGGTTACCGAGTCATGACAATGATTGAAGCAGCACCAATTGGCGACATTTTCGCAACGGCTACAGGCGATATAAGCGTCATTCGCAAAGAACACATGCAAAAAATGAAGGATGGCGCCATCATGTGTAACAGTGGGCACTTCAACGTGGAAATCAATATTCCCGACTTAGAATCGCTCACTAAAGCCAAACGGACGATGCGCCCAAACATGGAAGAGTACAGCTTAAAAGACGGCAGAAAACTCTACCTCCTTGCAGAAGGAAGACTAGTAAACCTAGCAGCAGCAGAAGGTCACCCTTCGGAAGTCATGGATATGTCTTTTGCAAACCAGGCACTATGCTCGGAATACATTGCTAAAACCGCCAAATTGCAAACCAAAGTTTACACGGTGCCAAAAGATCTTGATGAGAAAGTTGCTGAGTTGAAGCTGAAATCGATGGGTGTATCAATCGATGAACTTACGGCTGAGCAGAAAAAATACCTTTCAACTTGGGAAATGGGAACTACCTAATCAACCAAGCCAGGAAAAACATGACAAACTTTAAATTGATTAAGCGAATACATGGCTATAAAGTGGTGAATCACTAAATGGTTAGTAAAGATCAAGCAATAGGTGGAGCAATACTACTGGTTTGTGTAGTTGTAGCTGTAGTTTACTTAGTAGCGCTGTTTGGTTATCAACAATTGATTCAGCCTTGGCTTAACATTGGCTCAGCAGCTGATGTGAGATTCTGGCTTATTGCTGTTCCAGTATTCGTAGCCTTCGTAGCTATCTTGTTCATAGGCGCATGGATTGGCTGGACAATGGCAACAACGCCCCCTCCAAAACCAATCGAAGAAATTACAACAGAAATCGAAGATAAAAAAGAAGAACCAAAAGTCGAAGAAACCGAATCATTGAAAGCAACTGAAGCGTCATCTACAGAAGACAAACCTGCAGCAAAGAAAAAGAAGTAAATTTACTTCAATATTTTCTTTTAATTTTCCTTATTAGTTTTTTTTGTCTTTATTTTTACATCAACCTAAATTAGGCTAAGCCAACAAAACTGTTTATTTATTTTATTCACGCATTTTCATTAACATGCATTCAACGATGTATTTGCAAACTAGGCAGTCATCTGGAATTTGTTGTTTTGAAGTTCTCTCACTTAAGTAGCCAAGATGATACTGGCAAGCTGCTGGCTTTTCGTTATTCTTGGAATGTTTTGTTTTGAGGTTAGCATGGTTAATCTTCGGTTGAACTTCAAGAAATGATGCTTTAGATTTTTCTTCAATTTTTTGATGTTTATCAATCAGTTCTATTTTCGTAAGACAGTAGGGACAACTGGAATATGGCTCTTGGGGGGTTTGCTGCAAGTTCAAGGTTTTAAGTGGTACAGTAAATGTTTTTCTACAGGAAGGATTTTGACATGTGATCGTTTTCTTTTCCCCCGTGTTTGAAATAGCGCAAATTAAGCTTGGCTCTAATATAGCAAAATAGGATACTCGCCTTATAGCGTTGGTGAATCTTGAATAAAGATTATTGATTATTCAACACTGCATGTTTGCGTTGGAGATGAAAGTTTCCTTAAAGCATCGGATACCCTTAGCTAAATAAACGGTCTTTCTAGTGCTTCTTTGTAAAAACTGGGGGTGATTCTTGTGCCAAATGGAGTTGGAGCTGTAACCAGTTTAATCCATTTTGGGGAGGTGTGGACTCCTTTTCATGTTTACGTTTCCACGTTTTGTTTGGTGGTCCAAAGTCATTGAAGCGCTGTGTTTGCAGGCTGCCAAAGCCGCTTTATCTGCCTGTTAAAATTTGAAAGAAGACTATCGTTTAAGAGTTTTTTGGTTGATGGACACACCAAGGGTCTTCGGTTAAATAATCGCTTTTAAGTTCCGATGGTTCGTGGAGGTCGCCGCAGTAATCGATGAAGTCGCTTGAAAGACCATAAGCTCGTGCCCTACAACCGCCGCATAAGATGCTGTATTCACATGCACCGCATTTGCCCTTCAAAGATTTCGGGTCCCGCAGAGCCTTGAATACCGGTGAGTTAACCCATATTTCTTTGAAGGGGTTCTCTCGAATGTTTCCAAGTTTGACTGGAAGATATGGGCAAGGGGTAATGTCACCGTTGGGGTAAATGCGGCAATAGTACAATCCCGCCATACAGCCGCGGACCCATTGTCTCATGTCTAAGCCCATGCCTTTTGCGATGCGCATGAATTGAGGTGCGCAGGAAGGTCTTACGTTTAGCTTATGTGCTGTAACTTTTGCAAATGTGTTGGTTATCATGGCTTCATATTTTTGGGGTGAGATATCTGCTATTTTGGTTGCGCGTCCTGTTGGGACAAGGAAGAAGAGGTGGAAGTTTTCAACTCCTATTTCTTCAGCTAGCGACATTATATCGTCGATTTGATTGTAGTTCTCATGGGTCAACGTAGTGTTAACTTGGACAAGTATGTTGTTTTTCCTTAAAATTTTGCAGGCATTGACTGCTTTTTCCCATGCACCAGCCACGCCTCTGAACTCATCATGTTGTGCTGGAATGTTTGAGTCTAAACTGATTGAAACTGTTGCTATTCCCGCTGCCTTGAGTTTAGTTGCGACAATATCGTCGATGAGGCTTCCGTTCGATCCAAGTCCCATCTTCAAGCCCTTGGAAGCGCCATACTTGATTAATTCGTAGATGTCTGGGCGCAATAGAGGTTCACCGCCGCTCAGTATGAGTAGTGGCTTGCTAACTTGACATATTTGATCCATGAGGTCCTTGCCTTCCTGAGTGGAGAGTTCATTGGCAAGTTTTTCTTCTGTTGCGTTAATGTAGCAGTGGCTGCATTTCATATTGCATTCTCGAGTGACATTCCACGACATTACCAGCGGGACGTACTTTTCGGATTTTTGGGCTTCTGATGAATGTGCTAGTTTGAGGTAGAACTCGCAGTTTCCATCTGTGGCTATCAGTTTTGGCTGCCAGAGCGTAAAAGGAAATGGCAAAACGGTGTCAAGCATAGCTTTGGCGTGTGAAAAACAGAAATGTTTGCAGAACAGCGCCGAAACCTTTGGGTCTACACCAAATTTTTCCGCTGCGTACTTGTGGCTTCCAAAAATTGGGCAATTCAGAAACTCCATTTTTCCATCCAGGGTTTCGTTGCTCATTGTCATGTTGATGAAGTGGTCGCTTAACATGACCGACTGCAACTTTTCTCGGCGCATGCCAACCTTTAAAGTAACATCGAGGGCAATGCTAACGGTTTCTTGACCGAATTTTTCCTTCACTGAAGCCATAGTTTTTTCAAGTATTGGTAAACCCATGGTTTTGGCTAGTTCAGCTGTAACCAATAAACCCTTGATTGTTTCATATTCTTGGATGAGCCGCATCAGTATGACTTGTTCTGCCCAGTCACAAAAAACTTTCTCCATTGCTTTTGCCGCTTTGGAGTTTTTGCTGGTTAAAAGAGCTTCAACTTCTTTGCTCATTAGTTTTAACTTGTTAAAGAGCCTGATTTTTTGCTCAGTTCCTAACCTTACACTCTTCGCTATTTCTTGGTAAGACAAAGGGAGGGACGCTAATTCTTGAACGAGCTCTTTAGCGTCGGACTCAAAATCAAAGTAAATCTTGCTTAATTGCATAGACACATTAGGCAAATCTACACCCAGCTCTTTTAGGAGCACTTGGGTTTCTGATTCCATCTTACTAACCATAGCCATATGATATAAAAGAGAACCTGCCATGCCTGGGTCAGCTTGTTTGCCCATGACCCCATTGACGATTTGGGTAAACAGTTTTTTTGCAGAATCAAAATCCTTTTTTTCGATGGCTGCTTGGGCTTCGGAGAGTTTTTGTTTGCGGCTAACTAAGAGTTGTGCCCATTTATGGCATTGCCTAACGTCGAAGTTTGTTATGTGTTTACACCCTTTAAGCTTAAAGATTCGCTGCGTATAGTAAAAAAAGATAGCGGTACTTCAACTGTTTTAGCAATCTTGTATCTATATGCAGGTTGCGAATTCGATAAACTAATTAACCCCAAAACGGAACATAGCCAACTATACAGGTGGACAGTTTGGATTTAGATTTGAATTTAATTAATTTGATTTTTGCTTTAGTAGGTTTCCTTATAATGTTAGGCATTCTTGGCGGCATAGGCATCAATAAACCTCGTGGGATGAGCGTGAAAATGTGGTGTGTTGGTTATCTTGCTGTTGCGCTAGGTTTCGACGCGCTGGCTATTGTTGGGTTGCTTGGTGGCTATACATGGCTAACTTACTTGCTGGTCGGGCTTTCCGCAGGTGCCGCAACAGGATTAGCTATTCACGTAATGCATCACATCAACGAAGAAGATTTAAACCCGACCATCATGGGTTAAGCAGTCTTTAGAACATATATTGCAGTAACTTGTTTTGATGGCATTTTAAATATTTGTGACAGCAAGACGGCGACATCTTTCACCGAACGCTAAAAATTGGATGATTTCAAGCGACAGTATGTCAAAAAAACGTATCTTTGTATAAAAAAATTCTAGTGTAACTGCTGTTTTTAGTAAAGAAAGTTTGACTAACAGTTAGTCAATAATCCTTAACGAGAACGCTTTTACATCATCAAGGAAGCTAGATTTTTTTGGAGAAACCCGGTAAGTTCTCGATCTTACCCAATTACCCTAACTGTAAAGGAGATTAAACAATGAGCATGATCCTGGCAGGAATTCAAAAAACTGAAAATGACAGCTATTTTTTTGAAACTTTGAAATCGCTGGATTCACAATGCAGAAGGTGCTCTCCAATAACTCCCTTAGAATGTCTAACGAGATGCAGAGTGTACAGGTTAAAAAATGAGTTAAGAGTTGTTCGGAAAAACTTCGATAACCCTGACTACATAAAAGAGCTTTTCAACGTACTGAAAAACCGAATGAGACTTCATATTCTGAAAGTACTATTTATCTCCAGATACCCGTTAAGCCAACTTCAGCTTGAATTAAAAAAAGCTGGATATAGTCATAGCCAAAGCGTTATCAGCAAAGAAATCTTGCAGCCTCTAACATATTTAGGATTAGTATGTGAATGGCAAGGTGAATATAATCTGACCTTGTTTGGCATTCGCTTAACCAGACTGCTTGGGTGCTTCCATGAAATCTCTTCAACGCTACCTAATAGCTCAAAATGTTACGAAGAAATTGTCCTACAACATTTATTGTCAGGTTCAAAAACGTTTGAATCAATAGAAGCAGTCATTTTACTGAGAAACGTTTCACGAACACTCAAACGCCTACTTTTAGCTCGTCTCATTTCAAAATCAGCTGGCCGCGAATACGTTTTTTTCTTCAAAACCAAACGAGATCCAAACAAGGAAACCTTAACGTCTACCGAACAAAAAATTTACGATTGGATTGCCTATCAAGGAATTTCAGCTGGCAAACTTGCTAGTCGCACAAGTTTTTCCACAAGAGTAACCTACAGATGCATAAAACACTTGAAAGGTAAAAAACTGGTGTTCCAAAGAAGAACGCCTAAAGCTTATGCTTTAACTGATAAAGGCAGAAGTTTAGCCACTGTACTCTATGATCTCCAGAACACAATTGAAGATGTTTGGGCATCTTTTCAACAAATCTCTCAAGACAGTGCTATTACAATTAAGGGTAGGGTTCTATCTGACAACGCATTCATGTGTTAACCCAGTTTAAATCATAAACGTGATGATCACTAATTGGACGGTGCGTGAGCCACTTTGGGAGCTGTATCTTTTGAAGTCCAAGTATTCGCATATTTCGAATTAGAATTTTAATAGTTACATTTTGCATCGTTTATTTTAAATTGTGTCCTTTATTTGCTTTTTTGTGGTTCTAATCTGATAGTTGAAGAAGGTGATATTGTTGCCTTTAGTTTCAATAATAGGCGTTTTTGTGTATCTTTATCGACGATTATGGAAAAATATATAAACAAATTGACAAGAATACAGATCTGTATAAAAATAAAGGAAAGAAAAAAAATGCAAAAATCTAAAACAATAATTACAATATTTCTACTATTGACTTTTGCAGCTTCAATTATCATAACAATACCCACTACTCAAGCACAGCCACCTGCAACCACACTGAAAACCTACCCAATAATCGATGCTGTCCCCAACCCCGTAGGGGTTGGCGAAGAATTGCTTATCAGAACAGGCATTATACAAGCTACAGGCGATGTTTCCTACGGTTGGACTGGTATAACAGTAACGGTTATGAAACCAGACGGAACAAACCAGACCCTCGGACCAATCACCACTGACTCAACAGGCGCATCATTCACTATTTACACACCAGCTCAAGCTGGCACATACAAATTTATTACAAGCTTCCCGCAACAGACGAACCCAGTAACATTTTTCAATGTTGAAGGAGGTAACTTGATTCTCGCAGGCACTATCATGAAAGCTAGCACAAGTCAACCACTAAGCGTAATTGTCCAAGAAGATCCATTACTCCCCTATCCAGGTCATCCATTGCCAACTGAATATTGGTCTCGTCCAATAGACCCGCAGCTTAGAGAATGGTATTCAGTCTCAGGCAACTGGTTAACTCGACCTGACAACGCAATTGCTCTCTATAATGATGATGCACCAGAAACAGCTCACGTACTATGGGCACAAGCCATGACTACTGGAGGTTTAACTGGAGGTCTATGGGGCGAAGGACAAGTACCATCATCTGCTGAAACCGGAGACGCCTATGAAGGCAAATTCGCAAACTCTGTCGTAATGAACGGAATACTCTACTACAATGTTGCTCCACAAGGTTTTGCTGGTCCAACCGAAACAAATGGTGTCAGAGCAATTGACTTGCACTCAGGAAAAGAGCTTTGGTTTAGAAACAATACTTTCCTATCATTTGGCCAAATTCTATACTTCAACAGCTTCAACTACGATGGCGTCTTCGACTACATATGGGATACAAGCGGATCAACCTGGAAAGCATATGACCCATTCAACGGTGAATGGCTATACTCAATGATTAATGTGCCTTCAGGTACACGAGTCTTTGGTCCAAGCGGCGAAATACTAATCTACCAAATTGATTACACAACCCGTCGACTAGCTCTGTGGAACTCAACTGCAGCCGGACAACAAAACTTAGCTTCATTTGACATTGGGAGCTGGGGCAGATTTGTACATAAAACAACCATTAACGGATCAAGCCCAAAAAGTTACTCATGGAACGTATCAATACCCGCAGGACTAACAGCAGGTCAATCCTTCTTCACACCGATCCTAAAAGTCTTCCCTGATAGAGTAATGTCAGTATCATTCAATCAAACCCATGTTAGAGTTTGGGCAGTGAGCACTCTTGCTTCAAGCAGAGGAAGTTTGCTGTTTGACAAAACATGGACTGCTCCCTCTGAATGGCTAGAAGGCTCAAACACACTACACTATGTCGGGGCAACAGACCAAGTAAAAGACGGCGTAATAGCAATGTGGAATAAAGAGCTGACTAAACATTATGGATTCAGCACTGAAACTGGCGCTTTCCTCTGGGAAACAGAATCTGAAGACTGGTTAGATGCATACGGATGGGGCAACGCAGAACACACATGGTACTTCGCATACGGTAAACTCTTCTCTGTCGGCGTCGGCGGCACCGTGTATGCTTACGACCTCAAAACAGGCGACACAACATGGAATTACAACATGACCGATCCCTTCAACGAACCAGTAACAGGAAACAAATGGTGGGGCTGGATAACACTAATCGCAGACGAAAAAATCTATGTCGGAACAGCTGAACACTCAGCAGAAATGCCAATACCCCGCGGAGGGCCACTCATATGCCTCAATGCATCAAATGGCGCTGAGATCTGGCGAGTTAACGGTATGTACCGAGCTACACGATGGGGTGGCAATGCAGTAATGGGAGACAGTATCTACGCAACAATGGACACATACGACCAACGCATATATGCAGTAGGTAAAGGACCAAGCGAAACAACCGTTGCCGCTTCACCGAAAGTAACTGGCTTTGGAAGCTCTGTACAGATAGAAGGTATGGTTACAGATGTTTCGCCAGGAACAAGCAGTGATTCCTTAGCTCTTCGTTTTCCAAACGGTGTCCCAGCAGTATCCGATGCTGGCATGAGTGAATGGATGCTATATGTATACAAGCAATTCTCAAGACCATCTAACGCAGCCGGTGTTCCAGTTACTTTAAGTGTTGTTGACTCGAACGGAAACTACCGCGAAATTGGCACAGCAACAAGCAACGCAGACGGATTCTTCAGCTTAAACTGGAAACCAGACATTGATGGACAATACACACTCTACGCATCATTCGAAGGTTCAGCAGCATACTATCCATCACACGCAGTGACATCATTCGCAGTTGACCCAGCTCATCCAACAGCAGCACCAACAGACGCTCCAGCAGAATCTACCGCTGACATGTACTTTGTTCCCGCAATCGCAGGTCTATTCGTTGCAATCGTCGTAGTCGGTGCTCTACTAGCACTACTATTGCTTAGAAAGCGAGCATAAAAAAAAACAAACCAATTTTCCCCTTTTTTAGTCTTAAAAAAATAGTTGGAGAAAAAAAGCGGGCTGAGTGGGCTCTGGTTAAAATTCATAAAAGTAGCCATAGGCGTTTGCATTTGTTCTTTTCTCCTAAAAATTCCGGAGCCCCAGCAAACCTTTTTTTCTAAACCTAAACCAACTCAGATAATTTTGAGTGCTTATTCTCTACATTGTTGTTGGTCCTAAGTGGTTGACGTTTAGAACGAAGCATTATGTGGCGTGATTTTTGAAACTTTTCAATTCTATTAGAATAAAATTTCCCTAAATTACACCGTCGATATGTGCTGTTGTGGCGTCGGCCACCTGTCAGGTATTTTCCTCGAGCTTGACTCAATTTGTTGCACCCCTTTGACTCTGGCAATTTGATCCTGAATCAAAAATGACTCATCTATATCTCTAACCATCGCCGTCAACTGTAAATCGTATTCACCGCTAGTTTTTGTTATGCTGATAATATCTGGTATTTTCGCTAACGACTCAACTATATCCTCTGATAATTCCAAGTGGGTAGTGAAAGATATGTTGAAATCTATTATTGAGGCGTAACCAATTTTTTTTGGATCTATTTGGATTGAAACTTTAATTGAGCCGTTTTCGACAAGCTTATGGTACCTTTTTAGAACAGTGTTGGTTGACACGCCAATTTCTTTTCCAATTTCTGTGAATGTCATACGTCCATCAAGAGTGAGCTTTTGTAGAATTTGCATGTCTACATCATCAATTGTTATTTTGTTATCCGACTTAACGGCGGTTGAATAATTCTTACCACTTTCGTTAATATTGTTATTAGTAATCCATAGATTCAAGTTTTCTGGAATATTTCGAACCTCGGTCCAAATATAAGTTTTTAAACTTATGGTGGGAAGTTTCATTCTAATTATCTGTTTTATGTGGTCCAACTCATTTAGATCCCTTAAAACTGCAAATACCCTGATATTGTAGACGCTATTATATTGTCGATAAGCGTGGATTTCGGTTATTTTTTCAATATATTCCATAATTTCTTCAATTTTCTGAGCTTCAACACTAATGAGTAGAGTCGCAAGAGCTGCAAAACCGAAATCTTGAAAGTTAATCTGAGTTGTTGCTCCTTTAATTATGTCTTTTTTTTCCATTGCTCTGCATCGTTTCCAAACTTTGTTTTTGGACGTTCCACACATTTTTGCCAGTTCTTCATAACCAATTCGTCCATTCTTAAGTAGATTTTTTAGTATTTTTGTATCAAGCTCGCTCATTTAGGCACTCATTTTTACTTTAATCCTTAGCTTCCAATTTCTTTTGCGCGTAATCTTGTTTTGGAAAGTTCAATTTTTTAAAACGTCGATATGTATTGTCGCGGAGAAGGCCACTTTGTGAGTTTCTCGTTAAGACGCAAAAGTTCCAAATCGATTTTTCTTATTCCTTGAATCTTTAAGATTTCCTCATGAATGAAAAGTAATTGGTCAAGGTTCTGGACCATTGAATATATTTGGAGATCGTAGTCTCCTGTTGTCTTCATGATGCTAATTATGTCGGGTATTTTGCTGATTTGTTGGATAATTGGAAGAGAATTTTCGCCTGAGATAGTTATGAAAAAGATACTCATAGCAGTGTAGCCAATCTTTGTTAAGTTAATTTGAATCGTGATTTTTAGTATACCATTCTGCTTCAATTTTTCGTATTTCTTTCTAGCAAGATCAGTTGAAATGCCTACTTCCCTTCCCAGTGCCTCCATGGAGATACGCCCGTCTTCAGCAAGTTTATCCGCAATTTTTTGGTCTATTTTATCGATTACAACAAGTGGCAATTGCTTTCGTATTTCTGTATTTGATTCATTACTAGTAGTTTCCAAGGAGGCTTTTCGGATAGAATCAGTTATTGCCAAATTCTGGTTCATTTCTTTTACATCTGTCCAAATGACCGTCTTCATTTCCAAGACTGTAGCGTTCCTTTTGATAAATTCTTTAATTTTATTTAATTGTTCAAGTTTAGTCAGAATAACTATGACATCTATATTTCCTTTACTTCCTCGGCAATAGGCGGAGTAAACCTCGGGCTTTTTTTTCAAGTATTCTGTAAGTTGATCCGCTTGTTGTGGGTCAACGATGATTAAAATGTGTGCGACTGCCTTGTTTCCGAATAGTTTATAATTAATGTGGGTTGTCGCACCTGTAATAACCCCGAGTTTTTCAATTTTTTCATAATTATTTTTTATTGTTTTTTTGTTAACTCCGATTTTTTTAGCAATCTCTTCTACAGTTTGGCGTCCGTCTGCTATAAGCTCCCTTAGAATTTTTGCTTGGAGATCGCTAATCTTTAGTGTAAAGATTTTTACCTTCTGTAGAATTCATGGGTCTTTTCATTGTATTTAAATTAATCGCAAATCATCGAAATTGCCAAATATTTTGATTTTACGTTAGTATATAAGTTAACTTTATTGTTTTTAGCACCTTATTCGTTGCAATCGTCGTAGTCGATGCTCTACTAGCACTATTGTTGCTTAGAAAGCGAGAATAAAAACCAAACAAAAACAAACAAGCTTTCTTTTTTAGTCTTTAAATTAATCCAGAACAGATCGGGACTTAGAAGACTTTTGGTTAAATTCACGAAATAGTTAAGAGAGAACATTTGCATTTGTTCTTTCTCCTAAAAAGCATCCAGAGCCTAAGCAAAACCTTCTTTCTGCAGCCAAAATAAGTTGATTAACCAATTTTAAAATCAAACCGTTTAAGCAAATAGAAACTCTTTCCACAGCGATCTATAGCTCTATTAATTGTCATAGTCGTGGGGAGCGATTCAAACCCAAATTTACTTGTTACTCGTTGCTCTCTATTTCTTTTTAAAACTTTGGTCTTGTCCAAAAGCATGTTGATGGCGCCGGGGAATGGATTCGAACACCAGAGAAAGAGCGGATAAAAGCACACAAGCCGTTTCTTCGCAGCTACTTTCCTTTTTTTTCGAGCAAACTCAAATTTGTTCATAGGGGAACTTGTCACTACACCAAGAATATTATGATAATGCTTTTCTTGACGCTACGTATGATTTGGTGTTAGGCTTGCCGTTTGGTTCAGATGCAATTTAAACAAACAGACAACAAATGGGAATGAAACGCGCACCTGTTGAGAATTTGATCAGCGAAAAAACTCTTGATTGCGATCTCACGACTGAATCCTGGGGGATCGAGGTCTTTAGAAGGATAAAAAAGATGATTTCCTTTTTAGGTATGGATTATTTTTTCAGCAGAAAAAGACTTATCGCTGTTACTACGGCAAATACTAATGTTAGAACGCCCAAGGCTGGGTGAATAGTAGGCCATTTATTTGCGCCACAGCCTGCAGTAAGTAGTGCCAGAACTATCGGCAAAATAGAAAGAATTCGCACGATTTTTAGGTTCATCTTAAATCACCTCCGTTTGTTAATTGAGCTCCTTTATGAAAAGCCAAAGAAGTATGATGTATTCGGGTTCTAGAATGGAAAAGATATGCGAGACGACTACTAAGTGATGCAACAGTAACCGCAACAATACTAACCGTTATTACGTTGTAGAATAATTGTCCTGAAAAAAGCAATGTTAGCCCTATTGCACCATAAAGCAGACTCCCATAATATTTGCCGATTGGATCATAGATTTTTTTGGAGCGGAAGCTGGTTATGATGAATTGTGCAAATACAAGAAGTATTATCGGCAGTACCCAGTATGGATACAATCCTGCAGTTACAAAGATTCGGAACATGCCGATTATGAATATGAAATCGACTGTGGCGTCAAAATATGCGCCAAACTTTGTACCTGAATTCATTTTTCGGGCTATATAGCCATCTAAGAAGTCAGTACCTATTGCGAAAAGAAAGAGTGCATATGCGGCAAATGTGAAATCAAAGATAAAGGAGTATACTAGAAAAGGGAGAATAATTACCCGCACCAAACTTATTAATGAGGGTAAATACTCGAAACCTAAACTTGTGGCTGTTTTAGGTGATTTGTTGGGCTGCCTGTGTTGCAATTTCAGTTGCGCTTTTTCCTCCCTCGTTTGGAGCCATACTATAGAGAAGCAGCGATTGCACAATGGTGCCATTATGCGATTGTATTATGTTTTCCAGTGATTGCTTGCTTCCTTGCGCACTTCCAAGGCCTAAAGTAATAAGCACGGTTTGGATTTCGTTGAGGTCTCCTATTCTTTCAAGCTGACGTATTGTTGGCTTGTCAGGGTCTGAGGCGTAGGTGTTGCTTGAAACTACCAGTAAACTGTATTTGGAGAGATCTGTAGGTGCTTCTATGCTTGGTGTTGCAATTTCCACTCTCCAACCGCTTGAGACAAGGCCGTCTGCGAAGGCGTAGGCGATGTCGTGTGAGAAGGAGCTTAGTCCAGGATGGTATAGCACCAGTGCGGTTTTGGTTCCTTGAGGATTTTTGACTACAAGGTCAGTTATGACGTCGTTGTTCATTCCAACGCTTGCATAGGCTAGAAGTGATGCTGCTGTGATTGTTAGCGCGAGGAGGGTTATTAGCAGGATTTTTTTCCATCTTTTTTGAGGCCAGAGTTTCTTAAAGTGTTGCATGGCAAATATTATGAAAAGTCAATTATATATATCTTTTTTATATATGAAATAAGGTATATATGTTTGATTGACAACATCACAATTGAGCAGCCATGAAAGAGAACACCACAGAATACGTCATACTTGGCATCTTAAGCAATAAGCCTCGAACTGGATATGACATTCACAAGTTAGTCAAAACCCGAATGGGGTCTTTTTGGGACATGAGTTTTAGCCAAATATATCCCACATTGCGAATTCTTGAAAAAGAAGGCTTAATAACAAAAAAGTTAGAAACCAACGAACGGGAACAGAACCGAAAAGTGTACTCAATCACCAACGAAGGTATAACAAAACTCCGAAGCTGGTTGATGGAGCCTGCTAAGCCTGAAACCTTCAAGTTCGAAGTACTGCTCAAAATCAATTTAGGCGACCAAGTACCCAAAGAACAAATAATTAAACACATAGAAGAACTCAAGACAAGAAACACCGCTCAGCTTGAAAATATTTTATCTATCGAAAAAGAAATGAAAACACAATTGAATGATAGCGAAAGGCTCTTTTTTGCTCTGCTAACACTTTCTTTGGGAAAACATCTTCACAGAGCAGCCAGTGAATGGGCAGATACCACAATAAAACTTATTGAGCAACACAAACAAAAAGGCGCGAATAAAGCATGAGTAAGCTTGTAAGATGGTGGATTAATCGGTCAATTGACAAAAGTATCGGCGAATCACCTGTCGGCAAACCTGATTGGAAATTGGTCGATTCTCCAGATTGGCCAACTTGTGTTCCAGAAGACAAAGACACAAAAATTCTAGAAACAGAAGCGGGAACCCGCTTTGTTCGTACTCCTGAGAATCGATTTAAGAATCTACCTCAATATCCCTTTGAACCCCACTACACCCAGATAGAAGGACTAAGAATGCACTATGTAGATGAGGGACCCAAGAACGGTGAAGTAGTTTTAATGCTTCATGGTCAGCCAACTTGGTCTTATTTATACCGTAAAATGATTCCACCGTTAGCCGTTGCAGGCTATCGAGTGATTGCAGCTGATCTTATTGGAACGGGTCGATCTGATAAACCCATAGACCTTTCATTTCACACTTACGAGTTACATATTCAACGGCTTAAAAAGTTCATTGGTGCTCTGGAACTTAGAGATGTTACCTTGTTCTGCCAAGACTGGGGTGGTTTAATGGGACTGCGAATCGTCGGGGACCAGCCTGATATTTTTGCCAGAGTAGTGGCAGCCAACACAATGCTTCCCATGATACCCAAAGGCATGAATCCTTTCAGAGTTCCAAATCCTGTGAAGATAAACTGTGAACTCGGCGACTACATTAGACCTCAAGCCTCATCAACTTCTCGATCTGTTTTTATTGCCCACTTCCAGAAGTGGATCCTCTACTCGCTTGCTGCACCCAATTTCACTCCTAGCCAAGTAGTTAACGCAATGGCTTTAAACAAACTGGCACCTGAGGAGGCAGCAGCTTACGATGCCCCTTATCCGAGTATGGTTTACAAGGCTGCGGTGCGGACATATCCTTCAATGGTTGCAGCGATTGAGGACCAAAATGCATCTGCTTGGAATGCTCTGGGTAAGTTTAGAAAGCCTTTTCTGTTTCTGGGCGGAAAACATGATTTGACAGGTATGGGATCAGAAACCAATCAGAAGAAGTTAACCCGACATATTCCAGGCGCAAAGGGGCAGCCCCATGAACGATTTGATGCTGGTCATTTTATTCAAGAAGATATAGGTGAAATACTTGCCACCAAAATTATCCGATTCCTTGAAGAAAATCAGATAAAGACATAAAATTGGGAAAAAGAAGTTGGCTATAAATGAGTAAACTACATCCTCCGAGCTTCAGGGGACGATTTTTTGGCATAGTAGTATTGGTTGTTGTTCAGTTAATTGTTGGCTTGATACATGTTGTTTTTGGGGTTTGGCTTCTTGTTGCCTCTAATGACGCTTCATCTTTTATTTTCTCATTGGGGGATGTCTACTATTTCTACACTTTTCTATATGGTTTGTTGACTTTGCTTTTTGCCGTTGGTGTGTGGTATAAGAAAAACTGGGGTTGGTATGGAACTTTGGCAGTTAGCATCTTTGTAATCGTTGCAGATTCACTAAAGATGCTAGGTTTGCCTAGTGTGCCAGGTATCCCCATGTTTGCGGGTTTTGGCGAAATCCCATATAGTATCATAATTGTCGCTTACTTGTTACAGAGCCACGTTAGAACAGATTACAAAAACAAACAAGGTTAAAAAATAGTCAGACATTTTCACATCAAAAGTCGCTTTGGAAGGAAATTAGTATGAACAAGGAAAAAGAGGAAAGAATTAGAGTTTTTCCAAAACAATTGGATAATAGTTTTCGAGGTAACAGAATTGCAGTTATAGTATTCGCATTAATTACGGTTTTCACTTTGGCGAGAAGTTGCATTCACATATTTGCCCCTGATGGTGGAGCGAGTACTATAGCAGGAATAAACACGTCTGTTGAGGGGGGTTCTAACGTTATCTCGATGTTTGCGTTCTGGGGTTTGGCACAGCTTCTGATGGGGCTTGTTTATCTTGCAGTTTTCTTTCGCTATAAGAGTCTAATCCCTTTCATGTACATGCTCATCATAATTGAGTACTCTGGGCGAGTTTTAATTGGTATGGTAAAACCTTTGATAGTTTCTCATACTCCGCCTGGAGCAATAGGTGACTATATTCTGATTCCCTTAGCAATAATGATGCTAATGTTATGTTTCAAGAGATCATGAAAGGAATAAACTCGGATTTTCTTATCAACGAAGATTTTATTCGAACTAAGTTGAAGTCTTTTGTGTATGCGATATAATCGTAAAGCTTTTAACCGTTCAAATTAAAGGATCAAACACACAGTTTTCAACTCCCTTGTACCTGCCACCAGGGCAAAAAAAGCGCGGCATATCAGGGCGCAACTAAAAAAGACACATGATTGTCCTGTTTTGAAGATTCGTAGGATTTGGTGTGAGGATTGCCGCGTGGTTCAGATGCAGTTTAAGCAAACTATCGGAAAATGGGAGTAATTTTGAATAGAAAGTCAGCTGTTAATCAATTTTTCTTCTTAAATTTTATTACACTTCTGCAAATGGATAATCATGAGTATTCAGCGTTTACGCTAAACGGTTTTAGTGTTTACGTTTCTTAAAGTAGAAATGGCTTAATGCTTAAAAGGTATCAGCTTTCAAATTATAATTGGCGCGACCCATGAAGAGCACTCAAGTACGAATAGTGGCAGCGACTATTTTGGCATTAGTTTTTCTTTTGGGAACATCTACTGCTATACTGTTAAATTCTGATTTTGGAAAAATGGCGGTCAATATCGTAGTTATAAATGATGGCGACAAAGAGTTGAGCGGATTATTGTATCGGCCTGCTTATGCTTCAGCTGATAATCGTGTTCCCGCCATTGTTGTTGCACATGGAATAAGTGAGTCAAAGGATATGATGAGCAGCCTTGGACTCGAGTTATCCCGAAGAGGTTTTGTTGTTCTTTGCTTAGATTTACTTGGTCACGGGCAATCTGGAGGAACTGTCGAAGACGGAATAAATGAGCCAAGCTTTGGCGTTACAGCAGCAGTGCAGTATCTGAGGTCTCAGCCGTTTGTTAATTCATCTGCCATTGGCTTGATAGGTCATAGTCTAGGAGGAGGAGCAGCCAGAGCAGCAGCTGCTGAAGACGGCCAAATCGACGCGGTAGTTCTCATCGCAGGAGGATTAGGTGATGTTGCCCAAGGCCCAGAATATGGCACGTTGAACTCGACGTTTCCCAAAAACCTGCTCGTGGTCGTTGGAAAATACGATGTTCTTTTCAACCTAACCGAACTTGCCACTAAAGAGTTGCCCTCAGCCTTCGACACTAATCAAACTGTAGTCCCAAGCGTTCTCTACGGCGATTTTCAATCCCAAACAGCTAGAAAACTCTTCACGCCAACAACCACCCACCTTTTCGAACCACTTGACCCGACTGTTATCACGCAAACCATCGTATGGATGCAAAACACATTCAAAACCGCAACGGCTTCAGAAACAAAACTCAACTCAAATCTGATCTATTTAGAGCGCGAAGTTGCTATTTTAGCTGCTATTGTCGGGTTATTCGGGATTATTTTTTTGGCATTTTTCCCCGTCACACGCAGCATCGGGTCAAAAAAACAGAAAAATGCTCCGGCAAAAAGATTTGCAACGCTTGGAAACTGGAGAGCATACACAGTTTGGGACGCACTCAACCTAGCCTTGTTTCTTCCAATGGTTTTTGTAGGCTTCGCTATCGCATTTCCTCCCTTGATTTTCGGTGCCTCAATAGCATGGTGGATGCTGGCAACTGGAATAATTGGGTTACTGCTAATGGCCAAAAACTTACCAAAACTATTTATTTCAAAAATCGGACTAAAGGAGACTCTCCAACGAACATTTGACCGAAAGGATTGGCTAGTAGCAATAGTGCTTTTTGTAATACTTTTTGTTGTCGCAAGCTCTCTGGAAACATTATTTGGTCTGAATCTGCGAATAATCGCGCCCTTGTTTCAAGTTATATCCTCAGTAAGACGCCTTGGCGCCTTTCTTGTCTTTCTGCCATTTTCGCTGGCATATTTTGCGGCAGAGGGATTATATCTTCATGAATTGATTGACAAGACACAACAAAGACAACAAGGTAATTGGGTCGACTTGCGCAACTGCGCCAAAACAGTTTTAATAAAGATAGCGCCCTTTCTCGCCATAATTTGTTTGCAGTATTTACCGAAAGTGTTTTTCAACATCTGGATTCTACCAGGCACCTTCGGGTTTCTAGTAGAATTCCTATGGATAATTATCCCTATATTCATAATAACCACGGCATGTTCATGGTGGTTCTACAAAAATACCGGTAGAGTAGGGACTGGCGCAGTGTTCAATGCTCTGCTGATAGCTTGGATAGCCTCAGTTGTCTTCCCCTTCTGAACCTCATAAAAATGCAAACGTATTGTCTGCTGATCTGGGAGATTTGAACTGGCTATAATTAAGTTATCACTCGGTAAATCCAATATTCAAATTAGGTAATCACAATTCCCACAATTAAAACGATCATAGTCGCAACAGTGATCAAAACATTATCGTCGATAGGACCAATTTCGTATCTTTCAACAAAACAAAGAATGTCAAAGGCTTAATCAAGAGAGTTTATAATTGGTCTGAAGTATACGAGGAAGTGCAGAAGATAACAACTGAGCTCTAAAAGTTAGAGCGCGCGCTCTATAGTCCTAATATCATCTCTTGCCTATTGTGCGATAGTAAAGTTAATTTCAGCCCTAACTGAAAAATGATTACACCTATTTGGGTATTCAACTGGTGATCGCGCAAGAAATTAGGGTTAACCGTTTACCGCTCGTTTAAGGTTGATAACGCTCTATTTTCTGTTTAATAGATGCCCAATCTATGTTCATTCAGTCGACATCTAAGCGAATTTTGCATACAAACCCACGGTGCTTTTGCAACAGTGATTGATTCGAACTCCAGAGAAAGAGGGGATAACCCCAACAAATTCGTTTTTTCGCAGTTAATCTCCCCCTTTTTTGTGGGCCACGGATTTCCTCCAGACAATTTGGAAGAAGATGAAATTTTTGAGTTTAAAAGTAATTAATTGCCCGAATTGGAACGGATATTGCCAAAAGAGTTTTATTATGAGCAGAGGGGTAAAGTCAAAACTGCAGTTAAATGTCTGAACTGTCTGCGCTTCGTCTTGTTTTATATTAGGTAGTAAAAACTCGGATTGACTAGAGACTATAAACCATTACACTCTGAACATTTGCTGTCTTAAAGATGAGAACGAAAGGAGGTGAAAGACTTATGAAAAAGCGAGTATTCTGTGTAGTTCTCGTACTATCCTTGGTTTCTGTATTATTCATAGGTATACAATTTGCTAGTGAAGTTAGCGCTAAACCTCTATCAGTTACATATGGGGTCACACCAGAACCAGCTAAGAAAGGCTATCAAGAGGTAGTTGGCGCCCTTGATGGATCGTCTTTTCTGCTCCGTATTCCCTATCCAACAGAAAACTGGAACGGAAAGCTGTATGTCTATTGTCACGGATGGAATGATGGAGTAGAGCCGGACGTCTATTCATTCAGGTCAGCATCTCTTACGACTATAAACAATGGCGGCGCCTTCGCAGCGTCAACCTTCGGCGAAGGAGGTTACCCCATAAAGGAAGCGGTTATTCGAACACACCAACTAACTGAATGGGTTATTGACAACTTCAATGTTGAAGGAAAGGTCTTTTTGATTGGCATATCAATGGGTGGAAATGTTGCCCTGCAACTGGGAGCAAAATATCCAGAACTATACAACGGAGTTCTTGATGTGTGCGGCTCCAAAGACCTTGTGGATTCCTACAACAAGCGCAGCTGGGCAGATCTTGATGATGTAGCCCTCACGGCGGAACTGGCAGCCTTAGGACCAACACCTACGCCTCCACCAGTTATTCCATTCTCGATTCGATACTATCCTTGTTTATCATTGGATGCTCTGCGGGTTTTCGTGGCAAATAGGGCTGAAGACTTAGCGGATGAATGTGGTGGAACTCCTACTGAGAAACCTAAAGCGTATGAGCGAATCTCTCCACTCTACGCCGCAACAAACCTAAAGATTCCTGTCATAACAATTCACGGAACCTTAGATGGAGTAGTGCCTCTCTCGCAATCCTTAGCTTATCAGACAGCAGTTGCTGAAGCAGGAAATTCGGAGATGTACAGATTATACATAGTGCCTGGAGGAGGACACGCTAGCGGCTCAGTAATGATGCAACTATCTATCCGAATGCCAGAGTTAGTCTCTTGGTCAGACATAATTGATCCACCTTGAGTCAAACTTGCTAATTGACCACGCCTCCCTTTTTTATGATATCTAGACTCTACAATTGCAGGCTGGAAGTGCTAAATAGTAATGGAACGAATCAAAAAGACTCTTGAAAATTTAGGATTTACCCAAGCAGACGTCAGAGTATACGTTTACCTTGCGAAGGTTGGTCCTCAAAACGGTAAAGAACTATCCGAGGAGCTGCAAATGACCGAGAGACAGACATCTGCAGTTCTCAAGAATTTACTAGAAAAAGGTGCAGTTACCTGCACGGTTGCGCAACCTGTCAGCTTTTCAGCTTTAGCCTTTGAGGAGTTGCTTGATCTTTTTGTCAAGGCTAGCGTAGACCAGGCTAAAAATATTAGGAAAAGTAAAGAGGTGTTGCTTGCCAGTTGGCAGGAAGCAACTCGGAATTTAAACAATTAACCTGCAATAACCTTCATGCCAGCGTGCGTTGAGAAGGCTGATTCTATAGAGAATTATTTATTCACAATCAAGCTATTAGTTTACAGTGTAGAAAAGCGAAGATCACGCGAAAAAATAACTGGAAAACGAGCTGTATGAGTCAAGAAAAGATCTTAAGAACTCTCGAAAGCTTGGGGCTTTCTCCCTATGACGCTCAAGTCTATCTTTTCCTTGGAAAAAGGGGTCCCCAGAAAACAAAAGATATTTCTCAAGCTCTGAAAATGTCGAAGCAACACCTATACCTTATCCTCAAAAACCTTCAAAGCAAAGGAGTTGTGCAAGCTACTCTTGAGCGCCCAGCAAAATTCTCCGCAATACCCTTTGAGCGAGTTCTGGATCTCTTCATCAAGGCCAAGATGGAGGACGCTCAGAGGATCAAACACGACAAACCCAAGATTCTATCAGACTGGCAGTCAATAGCTATAGCCGAAACTGCAGACCAACCGCCTAAATTCGCTGTTATCGAGGGAAGAAACTTCATTTATCCTCGCCTCCGACAAATGATCGAAGAAACGAAAAGCCACCTTTCCGTGATTTCAACCTTTGAAAGCCTAACGTTGGCAGAGCAACAAGGACTTCTTGTAGCCGCATACAATCAGGCATCAAGGTCAAAAGTCAATCTCAGACTCCTCATTGAGCTGACAAATGAAAATCTGAAGCATATGAAGCGGCTTCTAAAACGAATATCCAAGATATCTCCAAATTTTGAGATAAAGAGTCCTGAACTTGGTTTGAAGCCAATTTCTAGAATGATCATCAGAGATGATACTGAAATAGCTTTCTTCCTGAACCAAGATGAAGAAACCAGCATGAAAGCCGCAGATGAAGTTTGCCTCTGGACTAACAGCAAAACAATAGTGAACTCTTTCAAAGCAGTTTTCGAAGACCTTTGGAAAAGCTCCATCGATCAGGAAAAAAGAATTGCAGAGATTGAGACGGGCAAGCCAATTGCGCGAACCTACGTTATTAATGACCCGATTGTAGCGAAGGAAAAACTTCAGGAAATACTCAGCAAAGCAAGAAGCGAAATCAAGATATTGACCTCTGCAAGAGGTCTAAACGAAGCCTGGAAAGAGATTAATCAACTTAGAGACAAAGTCCGAAGCGGTATTTCTATTCAAATAATGGCTCCTGTGACGCGCGATAACTTTGAAGCTGCACAGCAACTGGTCGTCTGCTGCGAAGTTAGGCACGTTTCAACGAGTTATTTGAGAACAATTATTGTTGATGGTACGCACCTTTTCCAATCCAGAAATGCGCCCTCAGACAGAGAAAATGATGCTCTCCTGAGCTTTGAGAACAGCTTCTATACAACTGATTTAGAATACGTTAATAGAACGAAAAACTTGGTGGACGATATATGGAAAAATGCTTACAAGCCCTCAACAATCACTCTAGAGGAAATTGTCAATCCTCAGAGATTACTCGCTCCGCCGGTCTCCGAGGAAGAATCCGTCATTTCTAGAAAAGATAGCCCTTATCAGAAGACGGCGTTGGGTGTTCAAGAAAAGCAAGGGGTAATAACAGAGCAGGAAATTCTAAACCGAATAATGACTGTGAAGAGAACCTTTGTCCGTAACCCGGCAAAGGATGTAGTGCGGATCTATGGATGTGAAGCAATGTGTGCCATCCATCCACCCAAAAGCTTCAACCTGCCTGACATGATGATATCGGCCTGGCATTGCAGCAAGCAGTCTTCTTTTGGAGCTGAAGACTGGTTCCAAGTCTACTTGTGGCTAGAAACGTCTGAGGGGTCAAGCTTACGTGCCCGTAGCTGTCTTCGGGGATAACACTAAAGCTCTGGAACGTAGGAAACTGAGCTTTACAGGAACTCCGGCTGGCGAAAACTGTCAGCTCCTCAGGAAAGATGCGCTCCAGATACAAATGCACGGTAAATCCCTCTTTGCCGGCTGGACTGTGCCAATACCATTGTTTCCTCCAAAGTACGTTCTGCCCCCTGCTGCTTTACTGTTCGAAGGATATGGCAAACTGAAAACCGCTGTAAATACCGTTACGATGCCTTCGGGCACGAAGATTATAATCGAAGGGAACGGTTTTGACGCATTTGTGACCTTCTTCCATCCAGAATCTAAATACGCAGGACCAGGAACCGATGGAACAATCGCTAGAGACATGATAATGACGGTAATCCCTCCATCTTCAAGTCCGGCTGGTACTAAAGCACAAGTTTCAATGTACGATAAATAGAGCTTCCTTACTTCAATTGCCCAGACAATAACTCTAAATTCCATTTGCTTTCTTTATGTCGGGTGTTCTGCATGGGTCGTTAGTTAGGAAGAAGAAGATGGCAGCAGCTATTAGCTGCATTGAAGTGAAAGTGAGAATCAGGCCTGTCCAGCCTGCCAACACAAGGGCAACTCCGCCCAAAGCGGCGCCCAAGCCCATGCCTAAAGTCGCGAAAACATTCGTCATAGACATCATGGTCCCGCGAAATTCTGGTACTTGCTCAAGATGCAGGCTGGTGCCCGCGGGAAATCCTGCTCCAAAAATAAAGCCCCCAACCCAACTGAGTATCAAGACAACCCACAAATTGGGCATAAATGCCACCGCCGCCAAAGCTATGCTGGAAATTACTAGAGTAGACACAAGTTGACGTTTTCGCCCAATCCTGTTCACAAAAGAGCCACCAACTATATCTGCTAAAACAGAGATTGCTGTTCCCACAAGAACAACTAAAGCGGCTAAAGATAGAGACAAATTAAACTGCGTTCTGAAAAAAGTCGCAAAGTACACTGTAGCCCATGTAAGGGCAGCCATTCTAAACATAGTTCCTACTAGACATGCAGCGGCGGACTTCTTTAGGAAAACCTGTTTGAAACTTCTGAAATATTCTCTTCCGGTTGTCTTTGGCTCTTGTGGAGCAGATGGAACAACAAAAACCGCGGCAACTAAAGATATCAAGGAGACAGGCAATGCGAACCACAGCAAAAAAGACTGCCAGCTTCCTGAGCCTGAAAAGAATAGGTAAATTACAAGAGCGCCTGCGAGACCCGCAACCGGTGACCCCGCCAGGATCCATCCTATAGCTTTGGGTCTTCTGCGCAGGGGCAAAAATCTTCCCACTAACGCAAAAGACATGGCGCTGACTGTTGCTGTTCCGATTCCTTCGATGGGAAAGAAGACTTGCATGAATGAGAAGTTGGGGGCTAAAAAGCAACCTGCCGTTCCTAGAACTACACCAAACACACCTAATAGTAGCAGTTTCTTGTGGTTGAATCTAACGCTTAAAACGCCAAGAAAGAATCCGAAAATGACCGATACCACACTTGAGATCGTTACTAACTGAGCTGTGGCAGCTATCGATGTTGGATTGGACAAGCCGAAAAACGTAGCCGTAACATCCAGCAGAAATACTCCTGTGAGAGACTCAATTATCCACGTAGACGAAAAAGCAAGCATTAAAATTGGAACAAACAACTTCCCTGATGAGGATTTTCCTTCTTCGATTTGGGGCAATATTGTTTTTACCTGCAGAGGGTTCCGAGTTTATGAAGAAATCGCTCCGCAGTCAACCTTCTATGTTGTTCATTGGATAAATAATTTTTTCATCAAACATGCTCCATTATAGTGCTGAATCTCTCTCAGTCAACGTTTTCCATTGAGATAGGATTTCCGTTTTGTCTTGTTCCACATTCCTTGTTTCTTCCAAATGGACTTTCAATAAAAGATCCAACACCTTATCAAAAGGGAGAGCACTAAACAGTGTAGCCTGATCTTTGGTTGCGCTAACGATTCCCTTAGTTTGGAGACGATTCAAGCTCCAACTAAGCTGATCCTTATACATCTTCAAGGCGTTTGCCATGTTCTGCGTTTCATGGGGACCCTTCTTGGCAAGATAAATGTAAACCTCTGCATCATTGTTTGAAAGCCCAAGCCTGACAAGAGCTTCAAGCACTCGTTCATGACTCAACCCAAATCACTCTCGAAACTTCAGATCCGTTTATCTTCTAAAAGAAACTAAGGAATCGTGAATTGTGTTGTCTCCTTCTCTTCTCGCAGACTTCCTCGCATAGCAATCGATATCTTGTCTCATTAGGGAATCAACAGGTAGCCTGACCATGTGGTTGCAGTATCCATCTGAATACTCAGCTTCTGCCCTTCAAAAACTCCAGTCCCGTGAAGCACAGCATGCCCGTCGAAGTCAAGTGGGAGCAAAGGTATCTTGTCCCATGTCCACGTGTTTACTCCTTCAAAGGTTCCTCCCTCGAACGCCACTATCCACGGATGATAATGATTAGTAAGCAACCCAGTTTTCGTGTTTTCCATTAAGTCAACAACTGCATAGATTGTTCCGCCCCTAATCGGTTCTTGCCCTTCTATAGAAAGCACAACATTGTAGGCAGGTGAAGTCCCAATAGCGACAGATCTTATGATTCCTTGTTTATGTATTATGCCGTCGTCCGAAGTCCATACCTTCACTGGATCTGTGTCAACCGCTTTCTTAACATTAACGTACAATGATACGGGGACTTTTTTTGGTGATTCTGCAAATACAGGCGCGACAGCTATGAATAGCATTAAAAACACAAGAATTAAAACCGAACACTTCTCTATTTTCAATCCATTTTCACCCCCTTTTAAAGTCTGAAATGAACGTTCAAAAAGCAGATATCCAAGTTTGCCTACTTAAAATTGAGCTAGTCGCATCTCCAGCCTACACTTTGGACGGAATCAAATAATTGAGCAACGAAAAAGTGAGTAAGATTCTCAGCATTTTTGGATTAACAGAAAAGGAAATTGAAATCTACATTTTCCTTGCGAAACATGGTGTCATCAGAAGCAGAGAAATAATTAGAGGCTTGCGGATACACAGGGCAGACGTTTACCGAATTCTCAAAAGCTTGCAGTCGAAGGGTTTAGTTGAGCCAACACTTGAATCGCCTGCACGATTCATAATTGTCCCATTCGAAACCGTCTTGGAGTCGTTTATTAAAGCAAAGCATGATGAAGCCATTGTCATTGAAAAATCAAAACAGGACTTGCTTGAGGACTGGAAAAATATCAGCAAACCCACAATCGCAGCTACTCCAGAGAAATTCACAGTTATCGAAGGAAACAACAAGATTCTTGATAAGATACAGCGGATGATCAGAGAAACCAAGCATCAACTCTCGATGATAACATCAATGACTGGTATAGTTCGTGCTGACCAATTTGGTCTATTCGACTCTGTTCAAAAGTCCGCAGCAAACCCAAAAATTGAATATCGCTTCCTAACTGACGTCTCAAGGCAAAACTTGAACGTCTTAAAGACTGTCATGAGAAGAACTGCAAAAAATGGCTTTCGCTTCAGAGCAAAAAACCCCGCGCTGGGACTACATTTGTCTCCGAAAATGGTGATTAGAGACAGCAAAGAAATTCTCTATTTCATTTCTCCTGTCTCAACTGAAAACAAAAGTGCTCAAGACGATGTTTGCATTTTAACAAACTGCAAATCCCTCGTGCAATCATTCAACACTGTGTTCGAAGACTTGTGGCATAACGCATTTAACATGGAAAGCAAAATTGGTGAGATTGAAACAGGCAAAACCTCATCGAAAAAGATGATCATTGAAGGTGCGGAAGCGGTCAGGAAAAAACACGAAGAAACCATCTGGTCCGCCAAAGAAGAGATTTTGATTATGACTTCTTCGGAAGAGCTTGTAGATTTCTTGAAAAATTCGAAACTGCAAAGGAAGTGGACTGAAAAGGACGTTAAAGTCAAGATTATGGCGCCTATTATGGGTGAAAACCTGAATGCTGCTTTACATCTTCCGGAAGGCTGCGAGGTCAGACATGTTCCCAGCCTTCAGCGAAAAACAACAATTGTTGATGGTCAAAAACTTTTCCAGTTTGCTGATCCCTCTGAAAGCCAGGAAAACTTAGATCAGACCACCGATTCTGACCGAGCAATCTACACTAACGACCCAGAATTAGTTGAAAAAACACGAAGTATACTGGAAGGTATTTGGAAAAGATCGTACGCTCCGTCTGCAGTAACATTGGCAGCAATACTTGGGGGCACGACTCCTGCGCTTGCGCCCGTTCTTGAGAAACCAATTAGTGAAGAAGAAAGGGTTGCAGGTGTTTTCAGTGTCAGAGGAAAAACGCCAAAAATAACAGAAAAAGATGTCCTGTGTAAGATTCTGAGTGCCAAGAAATATCCTCTTAGAAATTACCTCAAAAAAGGAATAGTCAACTACGGGAGCATGGCGAGAGCAGTTGTTCACCCGCCTGCGGACTTTAAATTGCCTGACTTCATGATTTGGATCATGCAACTTAACAAGCAATCCTCTTTCGGACAAGAAGATTATTTTAGAATCTATTGGCGGCCTGAAACAGCGGATAGTGACAAGTTTGTCTTGGCAGCAGTGGTGACTGACAGCATCCTGGCAGCGAACGCGCGTAAAGCTCTTTTCCCTTATTCTTTCCCCATAGACAACATTCAGATAGTGAAAAAAGATGAACTCCAGGTGCGAATTCACGGCAACACTCTTTTTGCCGGATGGACTACTCCTATACCGCTCGTTCCTTCACCTTATGTCCTCCCACCTGCCTGCATTCTTTTTGAAGGGTACGGCGATATCCGAACGAAACAGAATATAATCAAAACCCTTGAGGGTCAAACGCAAATTTGGGAAATCAATGATTACGAAGCCTTTGTAACCTTCTTCCATCCCGCGTCGAAGTATGCCGGACCGGCCACGGACGGAGAATTCGCACGAGATGCAATCATAACCACTCTTCCACTTCCACCAAAAGAATGATTTCAAGCGGATTTGCGCCCGCCCAAATTGATGGGCAGACAAACTGAGAATGAAAATCAAATGTTACAGCTTTCAATGTGAGTTCTGCAATAGTACAAATCCTTGTAGCATCCAAGTTTTATTTAGAAAAAATGGGCAAGTATCCTACCGTTAGAGCCAGACACCAGAACACAACCAAGTGATTCTACTACCACCAGCACCACTAAATACGTCAATAGAAAACTCGGAGAACAATCAATCATTTTACACATTGATCATGGTCAAGCATCTAAAACTAGAAACATTGATCAAACAAAACCCAATTTAAGCTTTAAATTTAGTTTATGGCGGGCGGGGAGGCAAACAAACCCTCGGTGCTTTTGCAAAGGTGGTGGCTTCGGACACCAGAGAAACAGGCGATATCACCTCTCGATACGTTTCTCCGCAGCTTTATTCCCCTTTTTTATCTCTAAGATCAGCTCTGCAGAAGACTACTACTAATTCTAACGAGATTGTTTTGACTGAAAGAATTTCAGATGAGGATTGAATAGCAACAGGTTATTGTAGAGTGAGAGTTTAGGTCTTTTGTGAGATGCTGATATTGAGCAATTCTCTTTTTTCTCCATTCTTTATTGCGTAAAACTTCATTCCAACTCCCCCTCCAAGCGGAATGCTACCTTGCAGCGGAGCGATTACACGGGGAAAACCATCGGCTGTTGGGGAATCCAGATCAAAAACGCATTCTAATTGCTGAACAGTTTGCTGATTCAGCTCTTTCCGCCTGCTGTTTCTCTGCAGTGCATGCACCTTCTTAGATGCTTCCTTAACATCTTGTTTTAGGAGCCTAAACTTTTCATTAACAGTTAACCCTTCATACCGCTGTTCAAACTCCCGCTGCTGCTCATCCACAATTTCCCTAATTTCTCTTCGGAATTGGCCTTTAACGTAGGGTCGTATCTTATCCCAGTCACGCTTAACTGTCCGAGTAGACACACCCAGCTTAGCGGCAATTTGCTTTTGCGTAAATCCTTTCTCAGCCAAAACCCGAACCTTACGTCGGCGAGCTCTTTCCAGCTTATACCGCGCAACACTCTTAGTATAGGCTGAAACCTTGCGATAAGACGCCTGTTTTACCCCAGAACACCCACTTTTCTCGCTGAATTGCTCGTTTTCTGTGAGCTGAAGTCCATGAATTTCGTCTATTTTAGGAAAATATTCATTTTCCAAGCTTTTCCATCCCCACATCCCCGTCTTTTTCTACCAAAATTTCCATAAAGTGACAAAATTAATCGTGTTTTAACCATGGTTTAGAATAAATAATCGGTTGCTAAATAACTTTTTGTCACCTTACAAAACAGCCTCAAATCCATACTAACCTAATTAGGAATCTCCTGACGAAGCAGGAGGTTCACAGCCAAAGACTTCAATCCATTTTATCTTTGCCTCATCTGGCCACCTAATTTCAGCATCAGCACTAATTAAAGGAATTAACTCTGGAAAATGCTTCAGAAAAACTCGAGCTCTATTTAGAATTTTCATCGAAGCCTCATCAATGGCTTTGTTGGCTAAAGTTACTAACTGACTAGTGAGGTATTCGTCTCTTTCTTTAAATTAGAGCCAGCCCGCAAGGTTAATGGCCTGTTCAGTTCTTTTTTTACAAAAGCAATAGATTCTTTTTTCCACTCCATTGAAAAAAGGAACGTCTCCAGCTCCAATTTGTTATAACATCCCGACTTCAACGCGATCTCATTGAATGTTGGCTCTCGGAAATAGCTAAATTCGTATCTTAATTTATTCAGCTCTTTCTCAATCTTGGCTGCTCGTAACTTTATGGAGGCTATTTCCCTTTTGTTTAGTCCTTTGGAGCGGGCTTGAAGTGTAGAGAATTCTGTGTTTTTAGCAGTGATAATTTTTTCTACCTTGTTGTTTTCAGCTTTTTTATTTAAGACAAATTCGGTTGATTGGTCGCACCAATAAATTTTGAAAGATTTAGGAACTGGATATTCTATCCACATTTGCTGCTTTAGCGGTTTAATTGTTAGTTTCTCGTTGGGTTTGGCGACTAGGAGGTTTTTGATTTGTTTGTAGAGGATTCTTTTTTCATTTAGGTCGCTCCATTTTACTTGGAGTTTTCCTGTTGGAGATAAGGTGAAAACGGTTTGGCTTCCTATGAAATGAAACCATAGCAAACCCTTTTTGGTTTCCTCAACTGTCACAAGTGTATTTTTCGCCATGGCATCGTATGAATCGTGCCAGTCTGCGTTTGTTTGGTAGACTACTTGTGAGGACATTTGACCACAAAATACCCCGTATCAGTTTGACATTGTATTAAACATTAGACAAACGGATGTGTAAAAAATGAAGCAGTTATGATTGTAGGATTGCCTTAAGGTTAGAAGCACTTGAACGAGACAAAATTGATCGGCTAATTTTTGAGCGGAAATTCAAAAACCGAAGCCAAGCCATCAGAGCAGCCCTAACTGAGTTTTTGAGCAAATCAGAGTGAAGAAGCTATGACGTCAAAACAGGTTGAGTTTATTGTGAAGATGCGTGATAGCGCTTTGATGCTCGCTGAGGCGGCAGACGAATTCTTGAAAGCTATGGCTCCGCCTGAACTGGCTTAGAAACACAGCCCTGCAGGCGGTAATTGAAACAACGTTTTGTATTCTGAAATGGGAAGCACAGAAAAGTTCCCAACTTGGCGATTTTGAAATGCAGCTCATAAAACAAGCTAACATCGAGGACAAATGGCGATCAGCCTACAACATTCTAGAGTAACACAATGCAACAATCAAAGATCGCTATTACGGCGAAGACTACTTCTACACCTATTGGATTTATGGTGAAGACAAAATCTACCGACAAAAACTAAAACCCAAAACCAATTAGAAGGCGTTTTCGATGGCTGAGCGGGGAAAGGGTAAAAAATGTGCTGACTGCGCCAACTGGAAAGTAAAAGACAGCCAATGCACCTACTATGATGCAATAGTTAAGGGAATTATTTTTAAAACGGATCCAGCGTGCGATGATTTTTACCCAAAAGGAAAAGAGAAACCTAAAACTGCACAAAGCCAGCGGCCTCGCAGAGCAAGGATACTATGAAGCAATCTACAACAAGGGAAAACCAGCCTTTCTTGTCTTAAGCAAAGACACATTCAAAATATACGAGGAAGTTACAGTTGAAGACGAGAGTTTTCTGCCAAAAGAATACCCAAGCGAGTTTCCCTATGAACCCTACGGTTTCTATGAAGGCTCAGTGCCCAGCCGCGAAGATCTATTCTGGATAGTTCGCGATGAATTTGACTTGTTTTTGGATTTGGAGTCAATTTGGAAAGACTACTTGGCAGCCTGCGTACTTCTTAGTTATCAGCAAGAAAAACTCCGCACAGTTCCCTACCCTTATTTCGTTGGGGATAACGAAAGTGGCAAAAGTGTTGCCTTAAGCCTACTCAATTGGCTATGCTATCGACCTATGATGGGTGTAACAATTCCCTCAGCCGACATCTACGGTTACCTCGATGACTCTGATGCACCTGGAATGATTCTTGAAGATGAAGCGCAAGGCATGCAGAAAGACATGGATAAATCCAAGATCTACAAAGCAGGCTACAAGAAAGGCGCCGTCGTCCCAAGAACTGTCATGATGCAGAATAAACGATTCATAAAATACTTTCGAGTCTTCTGCTTCAAAGCTTGTGCGGCTGAAGAAATGCCCCGGGTCAAAGGCTTGATGGAGCGTTTCATTTTCATAGCGATGACTGAAGGGTATCCAACAAAGGATTGGGCAGATTTTGGTTTAACAGACGAGAAACGGCTCCGAGAGCTTAGGAGTATGTTGCTGAAGTGGCGCCTGCTAACAATGGAATGGCAGATTCCTGAAGTTGAATTACCAGTTAAGGGGCGGCTAAAAGAACTCTGGAAACCCGTAATCCAGGTTGTTTCTGGCTTGACAGTTGAAAAGGACCTGCGTGCGCACCTTGAGTTATTGCAGAAGGAGCGGCTTAGCGAGAGAATTAACACCTTGGAAGGGCATATCGTTAAAGTTGTTTGCGATTTGTTTGTTTTTGGTGAGCCGCTTTCTTTTTCGGCTGTTTGGGATGCTTTGGTTGTGGATTTGGGAGGTAAGTTGGATGATAAGAAACCTAACAAGATGGATACAGCAGAGTTTACTGAAGTTTCAAAGCAGAAGGTCGGTTATAGGCTTCGGGAAGTTTTAGGAGGTAAAAAAGCAAAGGTAGTTGGACATGAAAATGATAGGGTCTATGTTTTTGATGCTGAGAAACTTAAGCGTATCGCCAAAAAATATGGGTGTGTTCTGGGAAACAAATTATCAGATTCTAACGATAGGGAAAGTGGAGCTTCTAATCAGCTTGCGGACAAGTGGACAAGTAAAACGGGTTCCACAGGTATCACCGAAGAAATAGAGCAAAACAAAGTCGTTGAAAAGGGCTTATTTTCTGAAAAGGAGCACAAATTAGAAGTTATAAAAGATGAGAAACATGCGGTAACTCCTCAGGAAGTTGTTCCAGTTGTCCGCTCGTCCGCAAACTTGGCTTTGAAGAGCTGGCTTCTAAGGCCAAGAGTGTTTATCGATTAACTACTGACTGCTATGGTGTTGAATCTTGTGTAGTCTGTGGTGTAAAAGGACGTCCGGATTGGCAGGTTTCGCAGTTTGATGATTCTTGGGGATTCCTATGTGGAACATGCGGTCTGAAGCTTTCTGAAAAACTCAGTAACCACAACTAAGCTGGAGATGGGAGGCGAATGGCTGGACTTACACCGGAAGACAACATATTTGGCAAAGAAGCTGAAACAGAGACTAAGTCGTCTCCTCAAAGCGATGTCAACTCCAGCCCTCATTGTCCACGGTGCAACTCTGAAAAAGTCTGGCGAGACGCCAAACGCTACACCAAACTGGGAGACGTAATCCAAAGATGGTACTGCCGAGACTGTGGGCGCCGATTCTCCGATCCCATAGATGTCGCCAATGCTCGAAGCACATTTGAACGCATTGAAATGATTGAATCAAAGTCATTAAAAAGTCCAGAGAGCATAGTTATTTCTCGCCAAATATGCGTCAAGGAGACGAAAAACTTGGTAGCAGAACCTCAAAGAAACAGGTTTCTGCGGAGAAACGAAACAATACAACTACAAGCAAACGCAAACATCCCTGAAAAAGTCGTAAACTATCTGCTGTGGCTAAAAAAACAAGGCTACGCCGAAACAACAATCTTTGACAGAGTAAAAATCGTCAAATTCCTGGCTAAAAACACAAATATCGACGATCCAGAAGCTATCAAAGAATTCATCGCAAACAGAGCAAAGCTGGAGACTTGGGCGAAAAGAAATTATCGTGGAATGCTACAGCAAACTTTCTATTATGCTTAGGCGGAACATGGAATCCACCAAGATACAGAGCCATCGAAAAACTGCCCTTTATTCCAACAGAAGGCGAAATCGACTATCTAATCGCATCATGCGGACAAAAAACTAGGCACCTTCGTTCAACTGCTAAAAGAAACAGGCGCAAGATGCGGCGAAGCTTGGATAATGGAATGGACAGACATCGACTGCGAAAATAGAACCGTTAGGATAACACCTGAAAAACACAGCAACCCAAGAATGCTAAAATCTCCCAAAGACTACTAGAACGCCTATCAGACCTGCCAAAAAACTCAAAATATGTCTTCGGCGGAACAAACCTAAAAACCACAACCGACTCTTCGAACGCAGCAGAAAAATCGCAGCTTCAACAAGCAAAAACCCACGACTCTAGAAAATAACTTTCCATACGTATAAGACACTGGAAAGCAACAATGGAGTACCATAAAACCAAAGACATCCTCCACGTCATGCGGATGCTTGGCCACAAGAACATCAAAAATACAATGCGCTACACACAACTGGTAGACTTCGGCGAGCAAGACTTTGTCGTCAAAGTTGCTTGGACCTTAGAAGAAGCATGCAAGCTATCTGGAAGGTGGTTTTCAATTTGTTATGCGACTACGATAAGGGCAAAATCTTTCAGAAAGCCCAAATAGCCGGCTAGCCGGGGATTTGTCCAAAAGTATGTTGATGGCGCCGGGGAAGGGATTCGAACCCCTGCGAGCACGAAGCCCACCAGCTTTCTTGCCTTTCGGTCTTAGCCCTCTTCTATACAAATCTCGAGGCTGGCGCGATAACCACTCCGCCACCCCGGCTCCAGCCTAAACATTTGCAGTTGTGGCTAAAAGAGTTTTCAGTGGATTGGCCCAAGTTTCCAGTTTAATGAATCTGTAACTTACCTGTCTAAATGGAAGGAGGTTCAGCGCTTAAAGGTCGCAAGTTTTTTTGGTTTTGGTACTGTTTATCGCTGATTGCTTTACCAGGCTACAACCAATGCTTATGTTCATATAAAAGCAATCTTCAGGCAAACTGCTGATTGTTATGTATAAGAGGATCCTCGGTAATAACAATAAAAAAAACATTTGAGCGTATGCATTATAGTTGCAAACGATAGCTAAGCGCAAAAAGCTAATCTAGCACCGCTAAATAACCTGAAAGTGCCTGAATGCTTTTTCAACAGTTGCACCATCCTTTTGCGTTTTTGAAGGCAACGTTTATAACCCCTTTTACTATTTGGTAGAGGCGCGAAGCGGAAGTACTATGGGACATCGTAAAACTCATGCTCCAAAACATGGTTCATTAGCCTATTTACCAAGACATCGTGCAAAGAAACCAACAGCACGAATAAGATACTGGCCAGAAATCAAATCTGACTCTCCTAAACTCTTAGGTTTCTCAGCAGCCTACAAAGCAGGCATGACTTATGTATTTACAATCGAGGATCGCAAACGTTCTCCTCATTTCGGAAAAGAAGTTGCGCGAGCGGCAACTATTCTAGAAACGCCACCTATCTTAATCTGTGGCATTAGAACTTACACCAAAACACCATACGGGCTCCAAAACATATCAGAAGCCTGGATGAAAGACCCACCAGTTATACTAGACCGAACACTAGTTTTACCAGACAACTTTAACACTGAAGCAATGCTCGAGAAACTCTCACAAAACCTTGAACAAACAAACATAGTTCGAGTCATCGCCGCCACTCAGCCATCACAAACCAGTCTTGCAAAGAAGAAACCTGAAACAAGCGAAATCCAAATCGGCGGCGGAACAATCGCACAACAATTCGAATACGCCAAGCAACTTTTAGGAAAGACTGTCACCCCTGAAGAAGTGTTCAAAGACGGACAATACATAGACGTCGGCGGAATAACCGTGGGTAAAGGTTTCCAAGGTCCAGTTAAACGTTGGGGCGTAACATGTCTGCAGCACAAAGGCAGAAAAACAAAACGTGGAATCGCAACTTTAGGTCCATGGAATCCACACCACTTAATGTACTCCATTCCGCGAGCAGGACAAATGGGTTATCACCAACGCATCGAATTTAACAAAAGAATATTAAAAATCGGCAAAAACGGCAAAGAAGTCACCGTTAAAGGAGGCTTCATCCGATACGGCGAAGTAACCGGACCATACATACTAATCTCAGGCAGCATACCTGGAACAGAAAAACGCCAAATCCGTCTTCGCGTTCCTGCGCGTCCACCTACCGAAGTTCCAGAAGCAGCGCCACAAGTGACATATATCTCACTGGAGTCCCCACAAGGAAAATAAGGTGAATTAAGCCATGGCACAAAAAACAGCAGAAATCTTTGACTTGCAAGGCAAATCAACAGGCAAAATTGCTCTTCCAAGCGTTTTCTCTACACCTCTAAGACCAGACGTAATCAAACGCGCTGTCTTAGCTATTCAATCCAACAGAAGACAGAAGCAGGGTAGAGACCCTATGGCTGGCAAGAAAACCACAGCAGAATCACGCGGAACTGGCAGCGCAACTGCAAGAGTTCCCCGCATGAAAAGTGGTGCCGGCAGAGCAGCTTTTGCACCAAGCACCGTCAAAGGAAGACAACCACATCCACCAAAAGTAGAGAAAAGAATCCTTAGAGCCATTCCAAAGAAGGAAGCAAAATTAGCTTTAATTTCCGCCATTGCAGCAACTGGACAAAAAGAAACCGTTACCTTAAGAGGTCACAAAATTGGCGCTGTTCCACAATTCCCTTTGATAGTTGAGGATGCATTTGAAAGCTTAACTAAAGCCAGCGAAGTCGAAGATGCATTTACTAGTTTCGGCATGGCTGAGGACTTAACTCGTGTACGTGATAGCCGGAGCGTTCGCGCTGGCAAAGGCAAACGTAGAGGCAGAAAAATGAAGCAAGCCGTTGGGCCACTCATAGTAGTTGTTGATGGAAAAAGCTTAGTTAACGCTGCCAGCAACCTTCCAGGCGTTCAAGTAACAACCGTAGCTAACTTGAATACTGAAATGCTTGCACCAGGAACTCACCCAGGACGATTAACCGTTTGGACTAATGGCGCTATAGAAAAATTAACCACTCTCTATGGAGATCAAATGTAATGGACATTAATGAAATAATCAATTTTCCTTTGATGACGGAATCCGCCAGCGTGATGGTTGAACGAGACAACAAACTAATCTTTATAGTTAGCCTCAAAGCTGGCAAAAGCGATGTCAAACGCGCTGTTGAAACCCTCTACGAAGTTAAAGTTAAAAAAATAAACATGCTCATTACTCCTCAAGGCGTAAAAAAAGCATTCGTGAAGCTAAAACCAGAATACAAAGCTTCAGACGTCGCAATAAAACTTGGAATACTCTAACATAGAAGGCATGACTTATGGGAAAACGAATTCGTGTTCAAAGAAGGGGTCGCGGTGGACGAAACTTCCGCGCCTCAACTCACAAACGTGTTGCTCCAGCAAAGTATCCTGCAATAGCACCCAAACAAACTTTTGATGCCCAAATAATGGGGACTATCAAAGAACTCGTGCATGATCCAGGACGCGGCGCGCCACTTTCACTAGTAAAATTTGATAATGGTTTATCCATTTACACTGTTGTTCCTGAAGGTGTTTTCACAGGGCAACAAATCTGCCTTGGCGGAAAAGCTCCAGCTGAAATAGGCAACATTATACCTTTAGGCAAGGTTCCTGAAGGAACAATTGTTTGCGACCTTGAACTTCGCCCAGGCGACGGAGGAAAAATGGCAAAGTCCTCAGGCGCATACGCAACTGTTGTAGGTCATACTCCACAAGGCACTATGATTCGATTACCCTCTGGAAGAACAAGGTACGTTGACGATTACTGTTTATCAACTGTCGGTGTAATTTCCGCTGCTGGACGTATCGAGAAACCGTTCCTTAAAGCAGGCTCAAAATTCCACCTAATGCGTGCCAAAGGTCATACTTACCCAAGAACTAGCGGTCGTAAAATGGTTCCAGCATGTCACCCATTCGGAAGCAGCAAACGTAGCTCTCGCAGATGCACAACAACTTCGCACGGTGCTCCACCAGGACAAAAAGTTGGATTGATCGCTGCAAGGGGTCCAGGACAGAAGAAGAAACGGGCAATCCGCTAGGGAAACTATAAAAGAGGATAAATCAAGTTTAAGGAATGTTGAAAAATGCCGAAAGAATTTAGTTACCGTGGACATAACCTCAATAGTATAACAGGTATGTCTATGGATGAATTCATCAATATGCTTCCCTCACGCCAACGAAGAAGCCTACAACGTGGACTAACACCAGAACAACGCATACTACTCGAAAAGCTACGTGCAGCCAAAGAAGCCCAAAAACAAGGCAAAGAAGTGAGCTTAAAAACACACGTTCGAGACCTAATCATTCTGCCAGAAATGGTGGGCGCAAAAATAGCCGTTCACAACGGCAAAGAATTCGTAGCCATTGATATCAAACCAGAAATGATTGGACACTACCTAGGCGAATTTGCCATAACTAACAAACCAGTTAGACATGGAACCCCCGGTATTGGTGCATCACGTTCTTCAATGTACGTGCCGCTAAAATAAACAAAATTCTTTTCTTTGTTTTCTCTTTTTATTTTTAATATTTAGCAATCAATACTCTAGCACTTTTATGACAAGCACTAATGCACTCCACTTCAGGACTCCATGGTGAAGTAAAAAACAAATAAAGAAGTTGCACACCATTTCCGCAATTGCACGTTGTACCTTCTAACCGTAGTCACGAATTAAAGAGCGAAGTTTGGAATTCAAGTTTGTTTATGGGTTTATAAATGAAGTTGCAGGATACCGAAGGCCACACCGATATTTTGGGTTTCCAATAGAATTAGAATTTGCTGATGCTTTTGCAAAGAAATTTAAGGGGTTTCTTTAGGCGCTGTAATCTCGCCCTTCAGGCTTTGTGCTTATAGGTTTTCCAGCTTCAGGAATCTGTGGTAGAGGAATCGGCGGCGGAATATTCAATGTCCTTGAAATCAAAACAGATTCGATAAAAACAACGTTAGATATTGACTGAATTATTATTTGGGCTGGCGGTTTCTTCTGGTCGTAATCTTTGAGGACTTTATCAACTTCGCCTTTGTCGCCATTTACGTAAGCGTCTCCTTTCAAACTCATTTGAGCAATTGAAGGGTTATAAACAATCGATAAAACAAAAGGAACCTCCAACGATTCATCCTGTTTTTTTTCCATACCGACAACGTTAATATTAGTACTAATTTGAATAGGCGGAATAGGTTTTCTAATGTCCCAAAAGCGTTCTGCAGAAACGCTAGTAATAACTACATTTACTCTGAGCATGACAGATCAAAAAGAGTAATTGTGGTGGAAGATTTAAAACTGCTTATTTCGGCTTATAGCGTGTGAAACCACAGTGGCCACATGTATATCTATCATGGTGATCTGCCGTAAAGTATCCAGGTCCACATCGCTCGCAAGTTGGGCGTGTCCTTGAAACTTTGTCGCCTTCAGTTTTGTACATTGCGTGGACGCCTTTTTCTTCTTTGTGTTTTTTCTCACGTTTCTTCTCGGCTTTCTGAACTTTCGGCGCTGCTGAGGCTTCTGCGGCAACTGCTGGTTTTGCCTCTTCTTTCTTTGCTGGTTCTTCTTTCTTAGGTGCTGGTTTAACTGGCATTATACTTTCGCCTCTTCTTTGGCCTTTTCAGGTGGACTGTTACGTTTTCTGATGTATTCAGGTTCAACGAGTTTTGCTTGATTAACGGACTGGTAAACATTAGCGACTCCGACTGTAATGCTAGTTCCAGTTTTAGTTCGCATTCGCTTAATGAAAACTACGTCGTCACCTAATTGCATTTCAATAGCTACGGCTTTCTTAACCTCTAGCCTTGGTGGTGTTTTCTCTTTTGGACCCGAAACAATAGTGAAACCTACTTCTTTCCTTTTTAGTAGCGGGTTATTCTTGGTTGAATCTATTTTGACTTGCATTAATATTCACTTAAAGCGTAAATTCATACCATATTCTGCTTATTTAGCTTTTCGAAGCTTTCATACCGTTTAGGAACTCCAGCACCCGAGCTTTTCTCTCAGAACTAACTTTAACGACCACAATCCCTGAATAAGGTTGCCCATAGACCACAAAAGCCTTTTCTGGCGCATACAAAACGGCTATAAGCGTTAACAGGTCTTCCTCGCCCTTAACAACGATGTGTGTATGCAGGTTACTTTCTAAGGCTTCTCTAATTGCAAAGATTGATTCTTGAGTTATCGTTCCTTGAGGATTATCTACACAAACAGTTTTTTGCACAGCAGTTTCTATAGCCATTTTTTGGGTTCTTAGAGAAACATTGTCAATGATTGTCAATTGCGGGTGGACATTATGTTTATGGAGATTCTTGGAAACTATGTCTCCAACGGAAATTATTTTGGGCGGCTTTTCTTTTTTAACCATTTCTTTAAGGTTACTCATTGTTTCTTCAGGTGTGCCTTGGATGAGGTTGCCGAAGGGTTCTTTTAGTTTCATGCTGAGCTCAGGTGTTAAAAAATAAGCTATTGTCATCTTTTGATCCTTACAAAATAGAAAATACCTGGTAGGTTATGAAGCTACCGCGGTTAATATAGCGATAGAATTTAACGAACTTTTAAGGCGTATCGACCTTTCTCTTTAATATTCATAGCTTTCGCAATGGCTGAGGTTTCAGGGTCAAACATTACGACTAAACCACTGAAATCTTCACTAAAATTAGTGGATTTGCATCTTCCGCAAACGTTGTCTTTAGTAATGAAATGGCAGTTTGTGCATGCTTTTTCACTCATTCAACATCAATCCTCTTTATGCCGCTTTCTCATGGTTTTCGGCTGTTTTCTTTTCGGGTACAACTTTGGGTGTCTGATCCATCTTTAGCCAGTCTAACTTTCCTAGGAATGGTTGTCTTGCGGTGACACCGATTTTTCCTGAGCTTCCAATTCTTCCAAGAGACACTGCGGTTATTCTAACGCGTACTTGATCGCCTGTGGTTAGTTTGCGTTTAGTTTCTTTTCCTAAGAGGACTCCTTGTTTTTCGTCGTAAGAAATATAGTCATCCATGAGTTGTGAGACATGAAGTAATGCATCGACGGGTCCAATTCGAACGAAAGCACCGAAATCCGCAATTTCAACTACATCTCCCTCCACTATCTCTTGAATTATGGGGTAGAAAGCTAATAGTGAAAAGGTTACCTTATGAAAAGTTGCGCCGTCGCCAGGTATAATTTTGCCAATCGGGCTAACTTGAATACCTGTAACTGCAATAACATAACCTAATTCTTCATCCACAATTCCTTCGTATTTTTGCTTAACTTGTTCGCGGCCAACTTTTTCAAGTGGCTTGCCGAAGGTTTCTGGTGGAATGCGAATAGTATCTTGAAGAGTAATCAGTTTAAACATTTAAGATATCATCCCGTCAATGTCTAGACGCGATTTTTGTCTCACATAAATCACTGGCACACTTATATCTCTTAGCTTCTTCTTTAATTGTCTATCGTTGGTGAACACTGGAGAATTCCAGTTTTTAGCCACCTTAACAATAGCATCGTCCGTAGTTAGCTTTTCATTTTTCAACCGGCACATACTTGCATTTTTCGGCAAGTTTCAAAGCAAAAGTGGCTTCCCGCCGAATCTTAGGTGAATCCTTAGCTGCAAGCATCTCAAGCTCACGCTTAACAGTTGAGAGCAATACAAACTCTATTTTTCGATTCAGCAAATTCCTTAGCTCCTCAAAAATATCAATTTTAAACTCCAACGGAACATATAATGCGTTGGAATCTAAGATTACTTTCAGAGGTTCAATTTTTTTAGGTGATGAAGTCAACAATTAGAAAGGCACCTGATTTGTTAAAGTCTAATTTTTGCAGGCTTAAAACATTTTGTTTCGGATTCTTAGACTGCGAGTTGCTATTACTTTAAATAACCGAGTAAACGAATTGAACACAATCCAGGTGAATTTAGTGATTCGTGAGAAATCGTGTGGCGCCGTCGTATATCTAAAAAAAGAAGAACAAACCAAATATCTTCTCCTCAACTACGCAGCAGGACACTGGGATTTCGTCAAAGGTAACGTTGAAGCCAACGAGACTGAAAAAGAAACAGTTCTCCGCGAACTCAAAGAAGAAACAGCAATAACAGACGCCAAATTCATCGAAGGCTTCAAAGAAACTATAGCTTACTTTTATCGAAGACAAGGTTTAACTGTTCATAAGGAAGTCGTGTTCTTCGTAATGGAAACGCACACCGAAAAAGTAGAGATATCTTTTGAGCATATCGGCTACATTTGGTTGGATTACAAACATGCCATGGAAAAATTATCCTTCAAAAACGCCAAAGATGTCCTGCAGAAAGCGCATGATTTCCTAAATAAAAAAGGAATAGTAAAAGGCTAAACTCCTTATTTTACGAGTCCGTAGCCAATAAGTCTCCATCGTGAAGTGATTTTTCTACTGATAGCGACTCTTGAGCCTGGCAAGGCACAAATCGGTCTTGTCAACTTAACTTTAATTATATTCTGTTTGATTGAAATGACTTTGCCAACGTTTACAGCAGACCCAACATGAAGCAATAGGGTTTCGTCAGGGTTGATTTTTTCAACCTTCAAAAGTTCTTTGGTGCCAACCGCGCGTTCCAAAACGTGCGTTTCCAATGTGAGTTCTGTTAAAGTTGGGGGAAGTTGACCTGTTTTTCCTGCAATGCTGCCTGTTAATCCATCTGCTTTTGAGTAAGATGGATCAAGGCATGTGCCAACTCCCACAAGGCCGCCGCATGTGGCTTCTTTCACATCTTCATTACCCGCTTGAAGACTAACTATTTCGCTAATTAGAGGGTCGTAGACTGTTTTACCTTCGCGTTCTGCCATTACTCCAGGGCGAATTTCTATTTCTTCTCCCACGGCAAATTTCCCCTGCGCTATGGTTCCTCCAATTATTCCCCCTTCCAATCCTTCAATGGTTGTTCCTGGCTTGTTAACGTCAAAAGAACGTATAATGAACATCATTGGCGGTTTGGTTTCATCTCTTTTTGGTGTTGGAATAATGGTCTGTATAGCGTTGAGCAGCACATCGATATTTATTCCGCGTTGGGCTGAAATTGGGATAATAGGCGCGTTTTCTGCAACAGTACCCTTGATGAAAGCTTTTATTTCTTTGTAGCTTTCTATGGCTCTTTTTTCATCTACAATATCAATTTTGTTTTGAACGATAATCAGATTCTTTATGCCACTAACTTCCGCGGCTGCAAGGTGCTCTCTTGTTTGCGGTTGAGGACAGGGTTCATCAGCTGCAATAACTAGAATTGCGCCGTCCATTATCGCTGCGCCCGACAACATTGTAGCCATTAAAGCCTCGTGTCCTGGTGCATCGACAAAACTTATGGCACGGACAAATTCTGCTTCTGAATTGCAGTCTTCACAAAAAGGCTTAATTGTAAAGTTTTTTGGTGGCTCACACTTAGGACACTTGTAAATCGGCATGTCAGCATAACCTAGTTTTATGGTAATGCCTCTTTTGAGTTCTTCACTGTGTCTTGATGCCCAGGTGCCAGTTAACGATTGCACTAAAGTGGTTTTTCCATGATCTACATGCCCAATGGTGCCAATGTTAACTTCTGGCTGTTTTGGCAAGGCTTTACTAGTGTTACTCATACGATTCTTCTTCTTTCAATAAATACTAACGAATAAAGATTGAATTAATTATGGAAGTTTATAAGGTTTAAGCATACACTATGGCAAATTGCGATTATTTCGTAGCTTGCTCTGGTTTAACTTCAGCCTGTTTTGCTGGTCTTTCAACAATCTTCATGTTGATTTGAACTATTTCATCGGTAATGATGTTTCCGCGAACAGTTTTACGTTTCCTTTCGCCTTTCTTCTTTGCTTTAAAACCTGCTCCACCGCTTAGCACAACTCTTCGTCTTACACCGCCATGAACATTTCCAAGCATTGGGACGCCATCTTTGTCGGAGCCACCAAGTATTTGGACTGTGTGTGCTGGTAAGTCTACTGCTGAGCCGTCTATGATTTCTCCCAGTCTTCTTCCTATGAATGGAGCTGCGCGTGCTTCTTCTATCTCTACTACCTTTGATGTTCCTGCTTGGGGATCGGAAACTATTACCTTAAACTTTGCCATTATTATCTCTCCAGCGGAGTATGAAATTGGGTGCTCTCTCTATTAAGGATTTATGAAAATTTTTCTTCCAATGCCTACTTTTATGATAATTTATATTATTCAGGTAAAAGTTTTAATTTAACGTGAAGTCGTTTGTGGTTATGTGGCGGCTAGGATTCTTCTTTCACGAAATAGCGTTTGGACTGCTAAGTGTTTTCATACCGCTCTACCTTGTCGCCTTCAAAGACACAAGTATTCTGGGCGGACCACTTCGTTGCATTGGGAGTTATGACGTCAATCGCTATTTTCTGTTCTATTCCTGCCTCGTTTCTCTGGGGATACCTCTGCGACGCCACGAGCCATTACAAAGTGTTTATTCTTCTTTCATTTCTTATCCTCAGCAATTCTTCTTTTTCTCATGGCACTTCCCTTTTCCCAAAACATCATCGTCTTCGTAATCTTGTATGTGGTAATGCAAGTGCTCCATGTTTCACATGAAGCACCAAAAAACGTCCTCATCGCCGAACATTATAGTCGTGAGGACTGGGAAAAATCCTACGGGTTCTACGAAGCACTCACTGAAATCGGCTTCATCATTGGATTAGCAATTGGGTTGGTATTAGCATTGGATTATTTGCTTTTACAGCTGTCCTCAGTTCTGCTGTTTTGGCAACTTATACCTTTTATCTTTGTAGCGCTTTGAGCTTGGTTGCATTCATTTTGTCTATAGTTCTTATTGCTGATCCATTGATGATTTTTGAGCGGCGATTAGTCAGCATGGAGAGAAAGCTAGATTTCACCTCTCGCGGCTTAGAACAATCAGGCAGAATCATGACGGGCTACGTTGGAATGGTTCACTTAAACAAGGAAAGTTTCTTCGGATTTGCCTTTGCCATAGTAATATTTTCGCTGGCAACAAGCCTCTTCTTCACCCCCCTGCCAATCTATCTAAAAACAATTTTTAATGGACAATTAAGCATGGTTTATTTCGCTTACATACTAAATTCGATCGGAGCAACAGTCGGGTTACTTCCTGATTCGGAATAGAGCAAGGTCAATGGATCTAAGAAAACAAATGCCAAGGTTCGTGCTCTACCGAAGTCTCCTTATTTTTGCAGTAGTCGGGGTTATCCAATTTGCCTTTGCACCAACGTATACTGACTGGAGTCCTTCTTGTTTTTATTGGGTTCGCGTACGCCATGTACTATATTATGATGATTTCTCTTTCAATGGAACTTATCCCTGAGGGGAAAACAGGGTTCTTCGACGGTCTTGTCGGCTTAGGTGCAGCAATCGGGGCTTTCCTTGGACCCTTTCTATGCTACCTTTTCTCAAATATGGGGTGACCCAAAATTTTCTTCCTACTTTTCTTATTGCCGGTGTACTCTTTTTCATGGCATTCTTAATTCTGAAAATTTTTGCGATTAAAAAATAAGTAAAAGAAAGAAGGAGTTAGAGCGTTTCGCTCGGTGTTTTTATGGTCTATTCTGTGTGGACTCTGTATAAGTCTACGTCTTCACGCATGCTTGGTGTCAATTCAAGGAAGTCTCGCACTGAACGTTCGATGTCTTTGGATTGTGTTACGTATCTGCCGACGATGAGTATATCTGCGCCTTGGTCTAGTGCTTCTTTGGCTGTTTCTGGGACGATTCCGCCTGCGACTGCGATTAGGAATTTCTTGTTAGGAAATGCTTGGCGTATGATTTTTATGCGTTCAAGTCCGCTGCTTCTGCCTGTTTCTTGGTCGATGCCTCGGTGTAGGATGACGATGTCTGGAAATTCTTTGATTGATTTCAATTTGCCAAGGACGTCTTCTACGTTTAACATGTCGATGACTGCATAGATTCCTAAGCGTCTGGATTCCGAAACTGTCGCATCTAATGTTTCTGCTGGAGCTAAGCCTGCTGCAACAACTGCGTCCGCGGTGTCTTCGTATGCGATGTCTACTTCAACTTTTCCAACGTCAAGGGTCTTTAGATCCGCTATAATGAATTTGTCTTTGGCTATTTGGCGTAGTTCATTGATGCCTCTTGTGCCATATCGTTTGATGAATGGTGTGCCGACTTCAAGGATGATTCTGTCGCTTCCTGGTAGTTGTTCAATAACCTTCTTTGCCCCTTCAAGTGAGGGTGCGTCAAGTGCAATTTGCAAGTATGGTGGTCTCCATAGGCGTGGAACTTTGAAGCCCATGATTGGGTGCTTTGAGCGATCTTTTTCGTAGATAATTTTTTCCAGTGTTGGATACTTCTTTAGTGCGCGTTTTAGAGCCATTTTTGTTGCTCCGTAGTTGTACTGGTATATTTTACGGAAATCAGTTGCTTTTGGATGAATGAAAACGCTGCAGATGATAACCCAGCTGTCTAGTTTATTTGCTGGAATAACTCCTTCTTCAGCTGAGTCAGCGATGGCTTTTGCGACTGCGGCTTGTGCTGGACCGAAAATTTTGCCCGTGTCCTCCATGTTTTTAACGGTGACTTTTGGCACTATTAGTGTGTGGGGTTTAGGTGGCAGGTTAGGTCTGATTACTGCTAGCACTGGAGTGTGACCGGCTGATAGCTGTGTCATGCCGTTGGCGAATGCTTGTCCGATTGGTCCGTTTTTGTCCCCTATCATCAAGTCAATGTGTGCAACTTCATTTCCTTCCCCAAGCAGTGATTCGCCGATTAGGTAGGTGGGTCCAGAATCGTCTTCAACATCGTCAGTGGTTGTCGGCATACGGTCTACGATTTCTTTGAAGTCGACATTGAATTCCTTTAGCCATGAGTAGAGTGTGTCTCTGTGAATGTCCATTTCTTTTGCTGTTCCGACGACTGTCGGTTTTGATGCCTTTCCTTTAGAACCAACTTCTTTTTTTGCGGCGTCTGTTAGCATTTTTACAAATATTTCACGTGTTTCTGGCTTTTTAATGTCTGATCCCGACATAATATTTTCCTCGGTCGGTTTCATTATATTATGTTATATATAAAAATGTCGGAAGTGCTGTATAAGATTAAGGTGAGATGCAAAGGCTTTAGCGATAAGTAGGCGTTATATTTTAATTTTTGTGAGACTGATGAAGTTCTCCCATTTGTGCTTTGTCTCTAAATCTTTATATTTAAAGGGTAATATTGAAAGCCTTATTTAACGAGGAAACTCGATGTCTTGGACTGACTGGACATTATTAGGCTTATTTATACTCGGTTTCTTGCTGTTCCTGTACGGTGCCAACACATATAATGCAGTTGTTGGTTACTGCGGTGTTTACATTTTTATCGGCTCAATCGCAGGGTACCTTATTATCTACATCTTCAAAGAATTATCCAAGAAAAAACCTGTTGTTGCTTAAAATCCATAGAGATTACTGTATTTTTTTGTTAGGTATTCTAGGTATGGCTGAGCGTCTAGGTTTGTTCCTGTTGCACGCTTGATTAGTTTTTCTGGATCATAGAGGTCGCTTTGCTTGTGGATATTCTTGTTAAGCCAAGTGTTGACTTCAACGAGTTTTCCCTCTGACAATTGAATTCGCCAGTCGGGCAGGTCTTTTGTGATGGCAGCGGTTATTTGGCCACTGTAAATGTTACCTAACGCGTAGCTAGGGAAGTAACCGTACAAACCGCTTGCCCAATGCGTATCCTGCATCACACCCTCCGAGTCATTCTCAATCTTCACGTCAAGGTAGTCAGCGTATTTTTGGTTCCATGCCTCTGGCAACTCGTTGACTGTGATTTTGTCGGCGAAGAGGTCTCTTTCGAGCTCAAAGCGGATGATAATGTGTAAGCTATAAGTGACTTCGTCTGCTTCGATTCGGATTTTTGATCGTTCAACTTTGTTTACAGCTTGAAGGAACCGGTCTAGCTGGAGGTTGTTTAGGCTTGGTGCAACGTGCTTTATTTTTGGCAGAAAACCTGTCCAGAACTCTTTGGAGCGCCCAATTATGTTTTCATAGAATCTTGATTGGGATTCATGTATGCCGTATGAGCAGGTGGACCCGACTGGTTGGTATTGCCATTCAGGGTTGAGATTTTGTTCATAGAGGGCATGTCCACTCTCGTGGAGCACAGAGAAGATTGAGCTGGCAAAATTGTTAGGATAATAATGAGTAGTTATACGTACATCATTATAGTACCCCGTTGTAAACGGATGCTCTGTTTCATCGACTCTTCCACCAGCATCCAAGGAAACAGTATCGTAGCCAAGTGTTCCCGTTATGAGTTGAGTAATTTTGCGTTGATTTTCCAATGAGACAGGTTGATTGAGAGCCTCTATTGAAGGTCTGGTTTGGGAATCTTGAACCTTTGCGATTAACGGCTTCAACCCATATAGTAGTTGATTAAAAGTTTTAGTTATTATTGACGCAGGCATTTTTGGCTCAAAATTGTCAAGTAAGGCTTCATAGGGTGTTTTGGTTTGTTTAACTTTCATGAGTATTTCAGCGACTTGTTTACTTAGGTCTAAGAGTTTTTGAAAATCAGCTTTGAAGAGGTTAAAGTCTTTTTTTGCCTTCGCTTTCTTCCACGTGTTAACTGTTTTAGCTTCTTGCATGGCGAGGTCCCCGACGAGTTTTTCAGGTAGAGCGGTTTGTTCTTGGTAACTTTTGTTGATAAGGTACAAGTTGCGTTTTTCTACTTGCCCGAGCGTTAGAATATGTGGGCTTGTTTGGATTGTGTTTAGAAGTTTTCCTATTTTTGGGTCTGTTCCCAGTTTATGGTGAATTCGACTCAAGAGCGCAAGTTGTTGGCTACGCTGCTCTACCGCCTTTGGAGGCATATAGATTTCCATATCCCAATGAATAATGCCTTGAGCTGTCGAAAGCACCACAGCCTCTTTGGTTTTTGATAAAAGTTCCCTGTAAGCACGATCAATGTTACTTGTCAAGGATTATTCTCCCTTCAAGATTCAATGTTAGCGTCTTTATTTACTCTTGGGTAACGCGTTCTATCTTGTTCAGAGGGACTTCCTCTTTTGTAATGCAGAAATTTACAAATTGGTATACTGCAATAATTAAAGTGATGGCGGGCCCGATGGGATTTGAACCCATGACGTCCGGCTCCGCAGGCCGGTGCCCTAATCCGTACTAGACGACGAGCCCAATGATTTGCCCCAGAAACTAAAAGGGCAGAATAGTAAATACTTTGCTTAAACTTAAAAATAGTGGTCGTTGCCGCCCTGTTATCTATGAAACGAAAATTTAGGGTTTAGAAAAAGAAAGAAAAGACCCGATAGCGCTAGTTTTTGTTTAACACCCGTTGCAGCGCGGCGATTACGTTTTCTTTTCCCATCGCAAGCACGTATGGACCCAACCGCGGGCCCTGTGGTGCACCCATTAAAACCTGATAGAGCGTCTTGAAGAAGGCGCCTGGTTTTATGGCGTTATCTTTGGCTGCGTTGAAGATAGCGTTTTGGATTTTGTCTGGGTCGTCTTCCATTTGCAGTTTTGCGGTGAGTTCAATGATGGCTTTCTTTTCTTCAGCGGTTAATTCTACTGCGGTTTCTTTGATTTCTTCAAAGTCGCGTGTCCAGTTTAAAGCGTACTCGATACGCTGCAATAGGTAGGCGTCTAAGGTTTGAGTCTTCTGCAAATAGCCATAACTCTGAAGTTTTTCAGTCACGTAGTCGTTTAGACATTCTTTTGGCGCCATCTTGACTAGGAACGCCATGAGGTTGTAGGGCACGTGGATGCTGGGTTTTGCTGGCGCCTTCATGACGTAACAGTACAGGTATAGGCCTTTGAGTTTAATGGCTTCTTTCTCACCAACCTGTTTTTTGCCAAAGTAAACGTCTTCTAAAGAGTCAATCTCGTTCATGTACGCTGGAATGTCGGAAACATCCAAGGTGCGTGTGCCAACGAACCGTTTAAGCATGAGTAACAAAAGCGATTGGGGCGAGCCATAATTGAACCAGACTTGCGGCGTAAACACATTACCCGCTGACTTAGAGATTTTCTTTCCACCCTTATCAAGGAACATCTCGTATTTGGCGTGGGAAGGCGGTTCAAAACAGAGGACTTCGCGGCAGATACGGTCGTTAATGCGCACTGAGTCGGCGATGTCTTTGCCGTAAGCTTCAAACCTAATATCAAGAGCCTTCCAGCGGGCAGCAAACTCGCTTTTCCATGTGAGTTTGCCTTCACCGCTTTTTATGTCCACTTCGCCTTCATGCCCGCAGCCAGCGATGAGTTTGCCTCGGATTTCAAGACCTTCGCATTTGTAGGAGACCTTGTCAGTTTTAGGGTCAAACTTGTAGGCTCTTGTCGTGTAGAGGTGCCCGCATTTCTCGCAGACAGCAAAATAAGGCAAAACCTCCGTGTAGGTTTCTTGACCTACTTCTTCTTTTACTATTTCTGCCTACTTTCTTGGCGTTGATCAGTATGGTTCTGATTTCGTTTAGAAGGAGTCCTTTTTGGTAGACTTCATTGGCGGAAAAATACTTGTATTCAATACCGCACTTATCCAATGCATCAAGCAATAACGAACTCATGTGTTTGCCGTAGCTCTCATGGCAACCAAAGGGGTCAGGAATGCTGGAGACAGAATACCCCAGATACTTTTCCATGTCATTTGAGAGTCCTGCGGGTACCTTGCGTAAACCGTCTTTGTCGTCGCAGAAGGCAACCAGTTCAGAGTTGCAGTTCAGGTTCTTAAGTGCCAAGGTGACTGCGAAGCTTCGGGATGCGTCGCCTAGGCTACCGATGTGTGGGAAACCTGAAGCGCCAAGTCCCATCTCTGTTCGGATTTTGCTCACGTCTCGGTTTAGCGTTTGTTCTCTTTCGATGACTTTCTTAGCCATCATGTCGTACCATGTGCCGTGACCGATAGTTTCTTCACTCATATAGCGTGCCTTCTGCATCATGACTGTACAAGGGAATAGAAAAATGTTTAGAGCCAAAAAAGGCTCAATGGAGTTATTTGCGTCTTAGTGATGTTGCAACGGCTAAAGCGGCTATTGCAAGCAGGATAACGACCAGCGAATAGAGCCAGTTGATGCCGAATAGATACCATGCTGCACCTAAAGCGATGAGACTTGCGCCTGAAGCAATCGTACTGAAGGATCCACGTTGGTATTTCTGAGTTTTACTTGTCCAAATGACACCCAAAGCAATCACCCATAAACCGCACAGCACCGCAACCACTGGAACAAACAAGACCCAGCCGATGATTCCTGCAATAGCCAACAATATTCCTACAACTATGATTATGAGGAATACGCCAAAGTTTAGCAGTTGACGGTCGCTATTGCTCATTATGGTACTCCTTAAGCAATTTTGGTTCCGCATTCTGCACAAAACTTAGAATTGGCAGGGATGGATTTGCCACAGTTTGGACATGTCATTGCTCCTTGTGTTGGTGGCGTTAGTGTTATTCCGCAGTTGGGACAGAATTTACTTGTTGCTGGAACTTTTTCTCCGCATTTTGGGCAAATGACGAGTGCGGCTGCTGGTGCTGCTTGTGTTGTGCCCGTGGGCGTCATAATTTGTGGGATAAGTACCATGCCTGCTCCGAGGGCTCCTGAGCCTCCTCCTTGACCAAGCGATGCTGCTGCACTTTTCAAAGTTTCCATTCGTAGAACGTCTCCAGGAGCGGTTTGTCCAGTTTTGAGCCAGAATAATCGTTCGCGGTATTCGGGTGTTGTGTCTATTCCTTCGAAGCGTAGATCGGTTAGTTCGATGCCGACTCGTTTGAAGTAATCAATTAGTGAGTTTTTGACTATAACGGAAGTTTCATCCAATCGTGTGAAAACTGTTATGAGATCGTAATGGCTGAGTTCATCAATTATTTTCTCGTTTAAGAAGCCTCGAAGGAAATTGTTTACTCCATCGGTGGTGTAAGCGTTTTGTCCGCCAATTACTTCGTTTACGAATAAAGATGCGTCGCCAACTTTGAACCAGAACTGTCCAAACACTTGCAAAGGTGCCAATTCAGTGGTTTGTGCACGTGTGCCCCATTTGCCCGCGAACACTTTGGTGCTGATGTAAAGGACGGTTGCTTTGAATGGTTTGTTGCCTCCAAAACCAGCCAGCCGAGTCAGCAAACTTGTCAGTACGGGCAGATTCAAGGTTGTTAGTGTGTGTCTGCCTGGACCGAATACATCGTAGGCTTTGCCATCTCGGAAGAACACTGCCATTTCGTATTCATGAACAATTAGTTGTGCTCCCCATGTAATGTCCTCGATTGGGTAGCGCCAAACTATGTCTTCTGAACCTGCATTTTGCCATTCTATTACTTGCGGCATTACTATATCACTCCTAAGATTACTTGTTCTCTTTTATCAAAGGTGTCTTCAAGTAATTCAAACTTGTCCGCTATAGTTTGGATTTTGTCTTTGAGATTTGCGAAGTTATTGCTCAATAATTGAGTTTTTAAGTCTTCAATACTTGCGGTTAAAGCGTTTACTTCGTCGAGGAGTTGGTTGTCGAAGGTTATCATTCGGTCAAGGTTTTCTTCCTTGATTTTAGCTATGTCGTAGAAGCCTGCGTAACCGTATGAGGCGTGGTTTATCTTTTCGGTTATGCGGTCCATTTTAGCGCTTAACCTATCTATATCGGTTAAAACATCCATGTAACGTTTATCTGCTATTTTCTGTGAGATGCTTTTGATGTTATCTTTGTCTTTGGTTAGTTTAAGGTATATGTTATTTCGGACGAGTTTGTCTGATTCACGGCGAAGTTCCTTCTCTTTATATCCGCGGAACCCTGGAAGCGCTGCCGCAATGCGTTCTGAAAGCCTCATTTGGCTCTTTGCTTGTGCATATATATCTTTATTTTCGCTCATTCCCTAAATCCTCCATTATTTGTACTCCGTTATAAAAAAAGGGTTGCTTTTAAAGTTTATTAAACAAAATTAGAACTTGGAAGAGGGTATATCGCCCTTTAAAACCATGCCTGTTGCACCATCAACTATCATTTGGTAAGTATTGCCTTTGTACTCGTATTTTATGAACCAGATTGGTGCATGCAAATAGACCATTTGCTTAAAATTAATGGTTGTAGTTGCTTCAACAATTTTATCAATATCTTGCTGAAGCAGAAAACGGTGAAGCGCCTCAATCTGCTGTTTAGCAATCTCCAATGCTTCTTCACGAGTCATTTCGCTGTTGAGTAATTTGGCGACCCCCTCGATTTTCCTAAAATCAAAAGGAATTTTGCCAGTTAAAGGCACATTGTATTCTCTTGTAGGGAAACCTGATGCTTCACGAGCTAAAACCAGCCAATTGTATTCTTTTTGAATTTGTCCTTCCTTAACGATGGCTGGAGAGATACGCTCAAAAATTCCTTTGTACTTGGTTGTGGCATCGGTGGAAACAATCCAGAAAGGAAGGTAAACCAGGTTTTTCTCTGTTAATTTCGCCTTTTTAGCTAAATCACCTGGTTTCATGAAGCCTGAACGCATCCAATCACGAACCAAACTTTCAATTTGGTCTTCGAGGTAGTTGTTCAGAAGTAAAGAATGCTCAAAGGTGAATGCTTGTCCGGTCTCGATTACGGTTGTGAAGCCGCAGTACTTACAGGTAGCTACAAGTTCGCCTGGTTTGAATTCGACTGGGGCACCGCAATGGGAGCACCGTATATTTTGAGCTATAGCCATGATGGTTAGACCTTCAGTTTTTCACGTTTGAGAATTTCTCTCGCAACGATAACTCCTGAAGCTGACGCTTGAATGAGTCCTCGTGTAACGCCTGCGCCATCGCCTATGGTGAACATGTTCTGGATTTTGCTCTCTAATGTATTGTTTAGTTGCAGGTGGGAACTATAGAATTTTACTTCGACACCGTAGAGTAATGTTTCAGGTGAATAGACTCCTGGGGCAATTTTGTCGAGTGCTTGAAGCATTTCGCGTATGTCGGTTAAATAGCGGTATGGTAATACGAAGCTTAAGTCACCTGGAGTAGCGTTTTTAAGAGTTGGTGTTAATACGCTATGGGCTAGTCGTTCGGGTGTCGAGCGTCTTCCATGATCAAGATCGCCTAATCGCTGCACCATAACTCCTCCGCTAAGAAGGTTGGAGAGTCTTGCAATGTATTTGCCGTATGCAATTGGTTCTTTGAAGGGTTCAGTGAAGGAGGTGCTGACGAGTATGGCAAAGTTTGTATTGGCTGTTTTTGATTCTGCGTGGCTCCCGCCGTTGACAGTTAAGACACCATCGTATGATTCAGTGGTGACTTCTCCATGTGGAGAGACACAGAATGTACGGACCTGATCGTCAAATGATCTTGAAAAATAAACGAGTTTTGGCTCGTAGAGCGCCTTAGTTAGGGTTTCCATAACTGAAGCTAATAGCTCAACACGTACACCGATATCGACTGGGTTGTTCACTGTCTTTAAGCCTCGGATTTGCGCTTCAGTTTGCAGCCACTCTGCGCCGCTTCTACCCGGGGCGATAATGACGTATTTTGCGAGGAATTTTTCGCCGTTTACTGTTTCGACGCCTTGGATGACGTGGTCGTCTACGATGAGCCCTTTAACATCGGTTTTAGATTGAAAGGTTATTTTGCCATTGAGGTATTTGCGCATGCGTTGCAGGGTTTCAAGGCATTTGTCGGTGCCCATGTGGCGGACTTGTTGCTTGATTAGTTTTAAGCCAGCCAGCGAAGCTTTGCGTTCGATTTCGTCTATTTCCTGTGTTTTCGCCGCCAAAAACTTGTTCGCTTGCACCGAATTTTATATAGATGCCATCACAATACTTTACCAGATCAGCTAGTTCTTTGGTTGAAACGTATTGGTTTAGCCAGCCGCCAACTTCTGTGGATAATGTGAGTTTGCCGTCACTGTAAGCACCTGCTCCACCCCAGCCTGAGAGAACTGAGCACGGTTCACAATGGACACATTCGAAGCCTCGGCTTGATGGGCACTTGCGCTTATCAATATCTAGCCCTCTGTCGAGAACCAGAACGTTAAGGTTTGTTTTCTCAGTTAGTTCTATGGCTGAGAAGATGCCTGCTGGACCTGCGCCCACAATTATTACGTCATATTTCAAAGGATTTGCCCCCTTGGAACCCAGAACTACATGTAACATGTCGCATATATTTCTTAGTGCAGTCTACCCTTGCGTGGCAAAATTTGGATTTTGTAATAGGTATTTTTTAGATATATCTAAAGAACATTTATTACGGCAAAACTTCCCATTAAACAACGAACACTAATGAAGAATGAAACCCAACCCGCAAACATCGACGACTTAATTTCCGATTTCTCACGCTTCTACATACTCACAATACTCTATGAAGGACCCGTCCATGGCTATAGTATAATCAATCAATTTAAAAAAAGAGTGAAAAAAGAAATCAGTCCAAGCCTAGTCTATCCTTTCCTGCAGCAACTCGAAGAAAAAGGCTTAGTTACACATACAAAAAAGCCTGTAGGCGAAAAAGAGAAAAAAATCTTTGAACTCACATTGGAAGGCAGGGAACTCTGCACTGGACTCTTCAAACGCTTCGCCACTTTAGTAGCAATCGCCATTGAACCAAGTCTCTATGTTTGTGCTCACTGCGGCTGCAAAGTCTATGAAGGCGGCTACAGAGAAGTAGTCGACAGCAAAGAAACAGCGTTTTGTTGCATGCACTGCGCTCGTTCATACGAAGAAGTTAAGAAATCAGCCAAACAAACAAAATAACTACGATTTTAATAAAAAGCTTAAAACAAAAATATGGAACGATTAGTCTTTTGTGCCTTCTATACAATTGAAGTGGCAAAATCTCCCGCCACTCCTTCTTTTTTAATTAAAATCCATTTTAGCGTGGTAGTGAAAAATAGTATCGCTTCTGCAACTGTACATAGCTAACTTGTTAAAACTTTCTTTTGATTGCATAGAGCCAAAGCAAACCTGACATTTGCTTTTAGTTATCTGTATGTTATTCCCATGAGCTTTATGAATTTGAGCACTTGATCGTATTCTTTTAGGTATTGTTTGCCTTTTTCAGTAAGTTTAAGCGTGTCTTCATCTTCAATCAATCCAAGTTTGATGAGGTCTTGAATAAAACCCTTTAAGCGGGTGAAGGGCAAATTGGTTCTTACCTGAACCCTTGATAACACTATCTTTTCGTTTTTAGCTTCTTCATTGAGCACTGCTAACAGATCTCCATAGATTTTTAGTCTATCTCTACGTATCTTTGACATTGCAGTCTTCCTTTGAGTTGTAATAAGTTCGATAGGCCACTATCAGGAACATAATTAACCCGGCAAAACGGAAGACAATGGTGCTCCAGTAAACATTGATACTATTGTCAATAACCTTGTAGACTAACGAATAGACTATTAGCAAACACTGACTTATTGCTAGAAAAATAAAGCCGAAAGGAATCCATAGCGTCATCGGGTCTGGCTTTTTAAAATGATTTCTAAGTGTAGAAGCAATAATGTAACCTAGAGAAATCACAATAAATATTCTCGAATAAATTTGAGAACTGCCAACACTTTCCCAGAGTTGGGGAGTGAAAACTCACTAGCAGAGATAGAGTGAAAAGAACAACGATTATTGTGCTAAGAGTTATATTCCAAAGATGCTGAATTTTATTTGATGACCTGCTGGAAAACAAATACGTTGTTGCAAGGAACACAAACGAGAAGGTTCTAAAGATAAGCATAACCCAAAACCAAGTCACCCCGCTGGAAAAGTTCACTGCTGTGGCGATAACGTGGGATATGCCCATGATTCCAAAACCAAGGGGCAAGCCGAGAAATCTTGCGTCACCAGTAAGTCGGTAGGGCTTCATCATAAACCACAAAAGGACGAAACAGATAACTGCCGAGAAAATTTCTGCGAGTACGATTGCGATTTTTACTAAATCCCAAATGATGTCACGTTATTTCAGTCTTGCCTTGTTTTCTTTTCTCCTCTATCGATTGTTCCTTATTGCAATCTTATTTATACCCCAAGATAATCGTTAGCACTCGTCAGTAAGGTTTTGATTTCGCTCCTCTTTATGGGTTTTCTCTCAAGCGTTAAAGACAGGTCGCTAAGGATTTTAGTTGTCTATTTATTTTATCTACCTTTCATGCTGAAAATTGCGAAAAGGCGTTGATAATTTTTTCATTGCCCATTTTACATTTTTTTGCTGAGACAATTTGTTCGTCAGGTTTATTAGCTATTGACACTAAATTTATAGCTACAAATTATAGGAAATAAAAAAAATGACACATAAAACTATAAATGCACTAAAAACAACCCAAAAATCTCGGAATTACTCTGCAGCATTTCTCACATTGATTTTGGCGTTATCTATCGCTATTCCAATAATGGCTTTGCCTCAAACCGTTAACGCACAACTATCAATTGATACCTTTGCACTATTGTCAGTTGGTCCAAATCCTGTTGGAGTTGGGCAAAAAATAGCCATTATCATGTGGCTAGACAAACCGCCACCAGTTCCAGCCGTCCAAACCTCTACTCTTCGCGCTATAGTCTACACCAACTTTACCTTGACAGTTACAAAACCTGACAATACAGTCGTCAAAATGGGGCCATTTTCATCTGATTCAACAGGCTCAACCTACACTAGTTTCACGCCTGACAAAGTAGGTGACTATACCTTCCAATTCAACTATGGCGGTGAATGGCTAACTGGTGCACGCTTAGCTGGTGCAGCACAGACTACAGACTACTACAAACCAAGCACAAGCCACAAAGTGACAGTAACCGTCCAAGATGACCCAATTCTTGCTCTTCCTGGTGCGCCACTTCCAACTGAATACTGGTCTCGACCCATTGATGCACAAAACTATGAATGGAGCAGTTTAGGCGGAAACTGGCTAGGATTACCTCTACAGTTTGCATCAGGCGCAAATGAGGATGGAACTTTCAATCCATACTCATCAGCTCCCCAAACAGCACACATACTCTGGACAATCCCACAGGCCTTTGGAGGAATAGTAGGCGACAGCTTTAACGAATCAGACTTCTATACCGGCTTATCCTACCAAGAAAAATGGAACCCACCAACCGCAGTAGTAATGAACGGAAGACTATACTATAGCCCCACATACGGTCCTACAGCAGCAGCACAGGGAGTATCTTGCGTCGACTTGGCAACAGGAAAAGAACTTTGGTTCCAAAACGGCACAACACTTTCTTTTGGGCAACTATGGAAAGTTGAAACAATAAACGTACACGGTGTTCATTCATTTCTATGGGATTACCGATCAGGAAACTACTCAACGCTATATGATGCATTCACAGGTAGAGCCATTTTAAGAGTCAGCAACTGCCAATCAGCATCCAAAGTGGCAATGTCGGAAAACGGGGATTTGATGGTTTATACAATGAACGCAAATGCAGGTTGGATGACGCTTTGGAACTCTTCCAAAGCCATTATAGGTAGTGGTGACCCTTTGACCTGGTCACCAAGTCTTACTGCTACATATAATTGGGCAACCGGAATAATGTGGAACGTTTCAATTCCAATTATATCAGGGCAGTCTTGGACTCAATTTGGTGATGGGTAATTATCACTACTGCAGCCTTCAGAGAAGCCAACCCACCTGTAAGAACAGTCGCAGGTTATGACGCAAATACAGCGCAAATCTTTGGATTAAGAACTTAACAGATTACACCATCCGGCCGCAATACAACTTTAGTCCCGTATCCGAAGGTGTCTTTGCTTCGTTTAAGCAAGAGACAACCGAATGGTACGGCTTTAATGCACGCACTGGACAACAAATCTGGTGTCCAACAGAACCTTACGCAGACTCATTTGGAATGTATAGTGCATCTTTCAGAGGAGCAGGAGCACCAAACCCACAAGTTGCATACGGCAAAATCTTCACTGCAGGCTACGACGGCGTAGTTCACGCAATTGACATCAAGACAGGCAAAACAGTCTGGGACTTCTATAGCGGCACAACAATCGACACAGTATATGGGCACTATCCATTCTACGGTGGAGTGACAATCGCTGATGATACAGTCTTCGCAACAACAAACGAACACACACCAAACGACCCCCTCTGGCGTGGTGGCAAAATATTTGCAATAAACGCAACGACAGGACAACAAATCTGGAATATATCCTCTTGGGCAACAGGAACAATAGTTGCTGATTGAAATCTTCTTGAACTAAACAACTACGACGGTGAACTTTACAACATAGGCAAAGGAACCAGTGCACTAACAGTTGAAGCACCGATGACATCTGCAATATTAGGTTCCACAGTAACGATTCGCGGTATTGTTACAGACACTTCACCTGGCACAAAACAAAACGAATTAGCAATGAAATTCCCCAGCGGCGTCCCAGCTGTTTCAGATGAGAGCATGACAAAATGGATGGAGTACCTTTATATGCAGCAATCAAGACCCACCGATACTGTAGGGGTGGCAGTCAGCCTTAGTGTGGTTGACTCAAATGGCAACTACCGAGAAATCGGCACTACCACAACCTCAGATGGCTTCTTTACTTTCAATTGGAAACCAGACATTGAAGGCCAATACACTGTGTATGCTTCTTTTGGCGGTAGTAAAGCTTATTGGCCATCACATGCAGTAACAGCTTTCGCCGTTGATCCAGCAGCTGCTACACCAGCACCAACCGCAGTACCACCGCAATCAATGGCTGACGCATACTTTGTTCCCGCTGTCGCAGGAATAATCGTAACAATCATCATAGGTTTTGCCTTACTAGCGTTACTGATGCTAAAGAAGCGACCATAAAAACACACACAAAACAACAAAATCCTCTTCCCTTTTTTTAGTCTTTAAAAATCAAGTTAACGGAGAAGAAGAAATAGAAAGAATAAGGCTGAGTAGGCTTTGGAAAACTAACTAATAGCTGAGTAAATTGCATTGTTCTTACCTCCTTAGTTTGGTGCCGACGCCTTAGCAAACCCTACCTCTCCAGACTCTCCTTTTCTCAGATAAGTGTTATTTGTTTGTTTTATCCAACGGATCCCTTTTTTGCAAAGTCTTATAACCAAATTTGAAACAAATATAGCTTGATTGAGCAGGAGCAATTACGCTTCTTACTCAATACAAAATTTACAAGGAAAAAACAAAATGTTAAAAACACAAACAAAAATACCAACAATTATCGTGATACTTATTTTGATGGCTTCTACAATTCTAGCATTATCACCAAACACTGGAGTTAATGCTGCAAATCAATCAAACTTGGGCATACCGTTACCCTCAGGCGTTACCCCTGTATATGAAAGGACAACTTATGCGTATCTAAGCGTCTCACCTAATCCAATAGGAGTAGGTCAACAAGCACTCGTTAACATATGGACAACCCCTGGAACGGTAGATTCAAAGCTCACCACGACTACACAGTGACAATTACACACCCAGATGGGACAACGGAAAAGAGAGTGATGGACTCCTATTGGGCAGATGCAACCTCATGGTTTACATTTACCCCAGACACAATCGGTGAATATAAACTAAAGTTTGAGTTTTTTGGAAGCTACTTCCCCAATGGAACCTATTCCGATCCACGTGCCACTGGCGGTGTTGATGTTAGAGCATGGGACGAATACTACAAACCATCGTCTACTAAAGAAACAACACTTGTAGTTCAAAACGAACCTGTACAAGGCTACCCCAACTATCCGCTTCCCACTGACTACTGGACAAGACCCATACCCGCAGAAAACAGAGACTGGTGGATAATTTCCGGCAACTATCCCTGGTATGGACCTGGCGGAGGAGAAAAATGGGACGAACTTTATCCTGACACCAACCCATACTGGTCAGCGCGACAAAAATTCACTCCTTGGACATTAGGCCCAGAATCTGGACACATAGTGTGGAAAGATCAACAAGATTTAACTGCAAGTCTACTAGGCGGTGACTTAACATCAATCTTCACTGTCGGTACAGGCGCTAATCCTAACATACTATACAACGGCTTGGGATACATGTCCACAACCGAAGTAGTCAATGGATTTCCTGTCCAGGTGTGGCAATGCTTTGATATTCGCACTGGCGAAATAAAATGGCGGAGAACAAACGTTACTGAAGTACCAACGATAATAGAATACGACATAGGTCTCTCAGCTGCTCCGGTTCCAGGTGCTGGGGAAAGACCTCTAAAACCAGAATTGCTGTACATGGGCGGCGGACGATTGATAAAATATAGCCCTAGCACAGGAGCAATAAACCTGAATGTTTCAATCGCACCAATGACTGGCAATGGAGGCACCTATTTCACCAGAGGAATGGTTTTAGGTGTTCAAGATCTTGGCTCTAGTGCTGGCGCTGGACGCTACCGATTGATTAACTGGACCACAATAGGAACTGCAACAAACTTTGCTGACAGAGTGATTGGAAACATAACATGGCCTTGGAGTAACTTAGGAACAACTCAGGATTTCAATACTGGCTTAGCTGCGACTGTTAGCGGTGGAGGCAGAGATGTGACTCAAATTAGAGTAGCAGACATGGTGGCTGGAAGAGAACTATGGAATACTACATCTTCTGATTCTGTTTACATGACTGCGACAGCGATAGCTGACCACGGCAAAATAGCGATGCTTATGAGAGGTGGCTTCTATGAAGCATGGGATATGCGTACAGGTGCGCTGGCTTGGAAGAGTGAATTAGGGATCTATCCATGGAGCGAGGCAGGCTGGGCATCTTATGGTGTAGCTTCTGCATATGGCATGATATACCAGCAGTATAACGATGGCATAATGGCGTTCAACTGGACAAATGGCAAAGTAGTGTGGCATTATGAAGACACAGCGAAGTACCAATTCGAGAATCCTTACACTGGAGAAAACGGGACCTCAGTAATACCTATGTATAATTTCGGATTTGGAATGCGCATTGTTGACGGAAAAATCTATGTTGCAAACGCTATACACTCACCTCAAATACCCTTAGAACGTGGTTGGGGAGTACACTCAATCAACGCTCTCACAGGTGAACGAGTTTGGAGAGTATCAATTCCCTCCCATACACACGCTGAAGCAGCTACCGGATATGTTCACGACGGCTACTGGACATTCTTTGGAGGCGATGGAATAATGTACGTCTTTGGCAAAGGACTAAGCGCGACTACAGTGGATGCTCCTTCGACCCAGATTCAAGTTGGGCAAAAATTCACCATAACAGGTACAGTTCTCGACATGTCTCCAGCTCAATCGGGTACAGCCGCTATCTCTGAAAAAGACATGAGTGCATGGATGGAATACCTACACAAACAACTGCCAAAACCCACAAATGCGACAGGTGTTACAGTCGACTTAATCGCTCTTGACCCTAACGGTAACATGGTCTATATTGGTCAAGCAACAAGCAACATAGACGGAACATTCGGCTATTCATGGGCTCCAGAAGTCCCTGGATTATACCAAATTACCGCAATATTTGCAGGCTCCAACTCCTACGGCAGCTCAACCGCATCAACATACCTAACTGCAATCGAAGCACCCACTACACCCTCACCAACACCTCAACCACTAACATCAACAGCAGACATGTACTTCATACCCGCAATCGCAGGCATAGTAGTTCTAACAATAGTAGGCTTTGCCATATTGGCATTACTAGTGCTGAGAAAACGACCATAAAAGCTACATAAAACAACAAAAATTATTTTTTCCCCTTTTTTAGTCTAAGAAAAATCAAGTTAACGGAGAAGAAGCGATAGAAGCAATGGGGCTGAGTAGGCTTTGGAAAACTAACCAAAAGCTGTAATAAAAAGCATTGTTCCTCTCCTTAAAAAGCCCAGGGCCTCAGCAAACCCTCTTTCTATCAGAAATACTAAAGCCAATTCAACTAAAATAACAAATCTTTTATCCAAATAACTCTATACATCTATTTGTTGTCTTGTTTTGTGTTGTCTTAAGAGCTAACTCTCTTAGTGTTGTCTTTTTCTACAGCGTGTGGGAGAGCAAGCAATAGACGCTTGAAACTTGGGTGAACCAGAAGAGGAAACCGGGCAGAAACCAACATCAAACCCCAATCCAATGGTTTGTAGGGTTGAATAAGTTCAGGTAAATCCCAATATTAGTACTGTGATGTTTGTAGCGGAATTAGATGTATACGTGGTTGTTTATGAGGTATCTGAGAAGACAATACTTGAACTAAAGAATAGGGGTTGAGTGATTGGCTGGGGGCGAGGTTGGCTTCCACTATTTGGATTCGAGCGTTCTTGGCAGAAGGCAGGATGCATATTGGGAGTCGGTTGAAAGCCGCTTGCACCAACCTCCAAAACAGCCAATCAATGAGTGCCCTCAATGCCACTCTCAGTGACTCTACAGAGGCGGGTTCAGATACCTATTTGATGGCACTCCGGTTCAAAGATGGCTGTGCTGTGACTGCAATTTCCGCTTACACTTAGATACCACCCGACACTACTAGAAGAAGCAGCGATCGAAGCAACGACCCTCCTGGCAGGAGGATTACCCTTGGTCACAAGTCAAACCCAACAAAACGCCCAGCGGGAGGGCACAACGCAACCAACCTACAAAACAGGAAAAATCGTAGAGTTCCTCTGGAATCTAAGGCAAAACGGAGTTAAAGGCAACACCCTTGGAAGCTATAGCGCAGTTCTAAGAAAGCCCGCAAAAAATACTGACTTAGCACCGGATAAGCGTCAAAGAATATTTAGCTAAAACCAACGAGTGGAACGAAGCAACAAAAGCTATGACCGTTATTGTCTAGGGTAGCTTTCTAAAATTCATCAATCTCACATGGCAACCTCCAAAATACCGACCAGTCGATAGCGCACCGTATATACCAACAGAAACCGAAATCGATCAGCTCGTTTCAGGAAGCGGTAGAGTGTTAGCAACATTCCTTCAATTCCTAAAAGAAACAGGTGCGAGAAGCGGCGAAGCAGCAAGACTAAGATGGAGAGACGTAGACCTCGAACGAAAAATAGCAACCATCACCCCTGAGAAAGGAAGCAGAGCGCGCATATTACCCATAAGCCCCAAGCTTATTGACATGCTAAATTATCAACCTAAACGAACAGAGAAAATCTTTGCTACCGCATACAGCCTAAAATCCACTTTCTACAAAACACGAAAAAGCATAGCTTTCAAACTTCAAAACCCACGCCTCAAAGAAATAGGCCTGCACACCTTCAGACATTGGAAAGCAACCATGGAATACCACAAAACAAGAGATATACTGCACGTCCAGCAACTGCTCGGACACCGAGACCTAAGAAACACGCTAATTTACATCAATCTCGAAAAAGCAATATTTCAAAACGCAGACGAAGAATACCACGTAAAAGTCGCCGAAAACTTAAAAGAAGCGTGCAAACTGCTTGAAGTAGGCTTTGAACATGTTACGATCTTAACGGTGCGAAACTATTCAGGAAAAGAAAGTAGTCTCATATACTCTGTACTAATCTTTTATGGCTTCTATAAAACTCATGACGTTCCAGAGTTTTACTCTCGTATAAGGTGGCATGTTTGGGTCTTGTAGAATCTCATCTAACATTGACACGGCGTTTGAAGCTCTCACGGCAGGAGTATATTCTCCGCTTTGCAGGGCATTCATTGCGTCTTTTGCGGAACGACGTATGTTTCTTGGCGTTGTACTGTCTTCAGAAACCTCTCCGAGCACAACTAACGCTTGCTGAATCTTTGCCTCATACTCATCCGATTTTTTCTTCCGCACCATAAAATATTCCCCTTTAATGCTCTTTGGCAGTGACCAAGTTATATAAGCATTGATATGTATTTACTTTGGGGTTAAGGATGCAACAAAAACCAGATAATACATCAGTCAAAAGAGGAGCAAACCTGCTATTGCAAGGAGCAACTTTAACAGATCTCTCATGCCCAGCCTGCTCATCTCCGCTCTTCAGGATAAAAGATGGCACCCTTTGGTGCGCAAAAGATGAAAAAAAAGTGGTTTTTGTTAAAGAAGGCGAAGACCCCCCAAAACAAACTTCGAAGCCTAACACATCTTATGATAAACTTGAAGCAACTTTGTTAACGAAGATGCAGGACATACAGGGCAAGATTGAAAAAACCGAGGACATGGCCGAACTGCAAAAACTCACCTATGCATTGTCGGAACTTCTAAATAGTCTCGAAAAAATTAATCAAATGAAGAAAGCTTGAGCACGAGCCAATTTGACTTTGGGTTTTTACGGGAGATTCCCCTCCAACATTCACAGAATTGATAGTTTTAATTCGACGCTTTCAACCAAGCAACTTCAGCAAAAGCTAATCCAGGTTTTCCATAAAGTAAACAACGATGAATTTACTTTTGAAGAAGTCGCAAACCCAACTTTACCTCAGGGCATCATAATTTTTGAGTTTGGAATAGCGGAATCAGGAGACTTCAATTTTATTGACAGCGAGGAATTAAAAAAAACAATGAAGTTTTTAGCAAAGACTTTTTTGCATACTGTGGATTTTTTCTGCTCCATTCGTTATTACAAACATACGGGTGAAAATAGGTCGCCGTTAAAGTTTGATTATTATATGCTAAGAACTGTCTTTAGTAAAGATATTTTAGAGGTCCATGTTTTTCATGAACGTGGACCCAGATATATTTCACCCGAAGAGTTAACGACGTTTATTTATAATAAAATAAATGAAACTTCGAGTAGTAAGAATAAGAAAGTTCTAAAAAAAATAAACCATGGCTAAGAAGAAAGCCCAATTAATATAATGATCGTTGCCGGAAGTTATATTTCTGGCAGATTATACCTTAGAAAAGACCCAACTTACAAGCTGCAAAGGAGCTAACATATTATGTTATCGATTGAAGTTTCATCCCTAAAAAAGCACTATGGAGATTTAAAAGCCGTAGACAATATCTCCTTCACAGTTAACAAAGGAGAAGTCTTCGGACTACTTGGCCCAAACGGGGCAGGCAAAACCACAACCATCGAAATAATGGAGGGCTTGCGTGAAAGAGATGGCGGAGACGTTAAAATCCTTGGTTTTGACCCATGGAAAAAAGGTTATGATCTCCACAAAAAAATCGGAGTTATACCCCAAGAATTTACATTCTTTGAAAAGACAACTCCCAGAGAAGCAATCATATATTACGCTGATCTCTTCAACGTAAAAGTTGATCCAGATGAAATTCTAAAGGAAGTTCTACTAAGTGAATCAGCCAAAGTCAATTTCGACAGTCTATCAGGCGGACAGAAGCAAAAAACAGGTCTTGCCCTCTCATTAGTAAATTCGCCTGAATTACTCTTCCTCGATGAACCCACCACAGGATTGGACCCCAACGCAAGAAGAGCCATATGGGAAGTAATACGCGGATTAAAGGCTAAAGGAAAAACTATCATCTTAACCACCCATTACCTTGACGAGGCACAGCAGCTCGCTGACCGAGTAGCAATCATGGACCATGGTCACATAGTAGCTATGGGAACTACTGAAGAAATCATTCAACAACATGGCTCAGGCGAACGCTTAGAGATTCATGGAAGTGAGAAATTAGCTGATTACATAAAAGCAAACACAGAATTGCAGGTTGACTACAACAAAGCCAAGCGCGAAATTACCATACCGCTTAAGAAGAAAATTGATGCACTCGCGGCGTTAGCGGCTGCTGAGCAGTCAGGTTTGGAATGGGACGATATCCAGACGCGGCAAGATAGTTTAGATGACGTTTTTGTTAAACTCGTTAACGAACCTGTCGGTGAACAAGGAGAAACAACATCCGAAGGGAAAATCGATAAAAGACGGAGGCGCTAAAAAATGGTAAGTGGAAAACGCATTTATTCAGACTTCAAAGTCTTCAGTCGAGGATATCTTAGAAACAAATTCGGGTTATTCTTTGGCCTAGTATTTCCGGTAATTCTAATCTTGATTTTCGGCGCAATTTTTTCTGGAGATAGTACTGGGAATGTAAGTGTCTATGCTCAAAACCTTGACACAGGAACATTTCCAACAGGACAAAACATCGGAACAGGTTTTCTTGAAGCACTTAACAAATCAAGCACAATAACTATTATAACAGTAAATCCTTCAGAGAACTTTTCAAAGTACCTATCGGATCATTCTGCTTCTGATGGAATACTGATTCCTCAAAACTTTACATTAAATTATGCCATAAGCCAGCAAGTAAACATTACAGTATATGGCAACCCGACCTCAAGCACAAGCGGCATCGTAGCCGGAACGGTTGGTGGATACGCCAATTATTTCAACCTACAACGCTTCAATGGCACATCGGTCATTGGCTTAACATCTGCAACTGTGAATACTCAACAGACAAAGTACATTGACTTCTTGATTCCAGGTTTAATCGGCTTCTCAATACTCACCAGTCCAATGTTCTCACTAATTAACATTTCCTCAGAGTACAAGAAGACAAAACTGTTCAAGCAACTCTCGCTTACACCGCTAACAAAGATGGAATGGCTAGCTTCCAAAATGATATGGTATATTGTATTGACGATAGCTGGCTTTCTACTGATGGTGGGAGTGGGGATCTTCGCTTTCGATGCACACGTCACGTTAACTCTTTGGTTAATACCGTTCCTCGTGTTAGGTCCAATGCTCTTCGCAGCGCTTGGCATGCTTGTTGGTACAGTGACAAAGAACCCTGAAACAGCAGGAGTCATAGGCAACATCGTAACATTCCCAATGATGTTCCTTGCTGGCACATTTTTCCCCATTAGCAGAATGCCACAGTACCTGCAAACCTTCGCTCATGTGCTACCACTATTCTACGTTACAGAAGGCTTAAACAACGCCATGGTCTACGGAAACGTTAGTGGGCAGCAATTGACATTGCTGTTCTGGGGATTATAACAGTAGTTATCTTCGCATTGGCAGTTAAACTTTTCAAGTGGAGAGAAGACTAATACTCTTCATTTTATTGATTTTAGCAATTAATTTCTTAGAGGGTTTGCTGAATTTTAGGTTTCATATTTGGAGGTTATTTGGCAAGTTATTGCTTAAACTGTGGAGAGACGATGATAATGGCGTTTTTTCAGACCTTAAATATTAGAACTCAATTAGGAAACAAAACCCTTAGCGCTCTTAAGTAAAGTTGAAACCCTGGCGTACAACTCCTCTGCTACAACATCCTTAGGGTTGTCACCATCAACTCGGATAAGTTCACCCTTCTCGACATATTTGAGGTAAACTTCCCGAACTCTCTGTTGTATCTCCAATGTTTCCATAACAGATTTTTTTCGCTGCAAACGCTCAATTACCTTCTCTGGAGCAACATCGATAAAAATGCTGAAATCAGGCTGCAGAGCGCGAGCATTAATTGTTTTTATCCAATCCAAACTTAAACCTGCATTGCCCTGATAAGCTAAAGATGAATAGATGTAGCGGTCGCAAATCACTATTTTTCCATCGTCTAAAGCTGGTTTTACTTCGTTGTGCATATGTTCAATGCGGTCTGCGGCGAAAAGTAAAGCTTCTGCTTCGGTTGGCAAACGTTTGTCTTCATATAGACAATCTTCGCGGATGAAGGAGCCGATTTTACCAAGGCTGGGCTCTGCAGTCAATATCACTTTGTAAGTTTTCTCGAGTTTTTTTGCAAGGAATTTTGCTTGAGTGGTTTTTCCGCTTCCGTCTAAGCCTTCGATAACAATGAAGATGCCTTTTTTGCCCATGTTTGTCAACTCGGCTGCTATGCGTTACACATTAATGGAAGTTACCTAAATATAGCTTACAACTGTGAGGTTGACTTGTGCCTAAGGCTTACTGGGGAGAAATCAAGGATCCTGTACATGGCTATGTGTACATTACTGAAGCAGAAAAAAACGTCATTGATACCTATCCAATGCAACGACTGCGCAGATTAAGGCAGCTTGCAGGCTCAGAATACGTTTACCCAGGCGCCAATCACACACGGTTTGAACATTGCCTAGGAGTAATGTACCTCGCTGGTCACGTTTTGGAAAACCCGAATATTTCACGCATCGTCAACGATGAAGAAGTGGATATGTGCCGCATTTCCGCGCTTCTGCACGATTGCGGACATGGACCTTTCTCACATGTCTTTGAGCACCTATTAATCAAGGACCTCGAGAAAACCCACGAAGATATCACGTCGTGGATTATCGAAAAAAGTGAAATCAGCGACAAATTATCCAAGATGGGCTTCAACGCAAAGGAAGTCGCCGGGCTGGCTGTGGGCAGGTTACATAAAAAAGACAAAGCTTTCCTTGATCAAATAATAAGCAGCGCGGTAGACGTTGACAAACAAGACTTCATAGTGCGAGATACTTATCATACCGGCGCCGAATACGGTTTCATTGATGTTTACCGCCTAATCCATGCACTCGACGTTTTGGGAGAAAACTTGGCCGTCGAATTAGGAGCGCTATCAGCTTTAGAAGCCTTCGTTATTGCCAGAATTGAATCATTCAAGAGCATCTATTTCCATCGGGTCGGAAGAGCCGCACAAATCATGCTCTCAACCGCCATGGAAAAAGCCAACAAAGAACTGGGTTTAACCGCCTTCAAAACACCCGAAGAATACTTGGCGCTGGACGACTATACTGTTTGGGCAGCACTCAGAAAATGCAAGGCATCTAATGAAATCATCAGTAACCTAGAAAATCGGCGCATGCTCAAATGCGCTTACGAACGGACTTTCTATGAGAAAGACGCTATGATATCTAATTTATTCGGTAGGGAAGCGTATAGAACGCAGGTGCAGAGTGAAATCGCCCAAGAGGCAGGCGTCGAGTTAGATTCCGTCATAATCGATGTGCCAACAGTGCCTTCTGTCCCATACCACCATGCAGTACTCATGGAATCAACAGAGATTCCGGTCTTCACAAGAAGTGCAGGGGGCGAAAAGAAGCTCCAGAGGCTAAGTGAGAGCTCCAAGATTTTTGAAACATTAAAAGGCTTCATGAATATCCTACGCGTCTATACCTCAGAAGAGGACAGGACAACGGTGGAGAAGGCAACGGCAAAGATTCTAGGCAAGATTCCTTCAGCCGCAAAAATTTCTTTCTAATCCACAATATGCTTTTTCTTAAATACTAGGTGTTGCTTAACAAAACAAATAGAAAACGCGAAGACAGCGTATAGAAGGGAACTAAATGTCCAAGGAAAATGCAGACGACAAAAGAATCATAAGTGTTAGAATCAAAAGAAAACCTGAGCTAAAGCCAGAGTCATCTTTGCTCTATTCAGAAAAAGACATCCACCGCTTCGTTTCAGAGTTTGTTTCTTCATGGATACGAGGAGATATAATCATCCGTTTCCCAACGGCGGCTGAACTTTCAAAAAAGACTCCATTAAGTATCGCGTTCCCAACTGACCCCTCAGTTAACGCTGAACTAAAAATCAAAGAACACTACGTTGACCTTCTATCGGTTATCGCCGGTACAAAGCCTGCATCTGCCGAGGAACAGCAAAGAGCAATCGATGAAGTTTTCAAGATGTTGCTAATGTTCCGCAGCGCAAACCGCATTGAAGGCAAAATCATGTCAAACGACCTCGAAAAAAGAATTCAAGACCTCGAAAAGACCACAGCCACCCAAATTAAACTTGTCGAGCAAATAACTGCCTATTTGTTTACTCCAAAAAAAACCAAAGCCGACAAGCTGGTTAGCTAAAGTATGATTCTGGAAGGGTAAGGTTTATTCGAGGGAAAAAACATTCTGGTTGATGCTTTATTGTAAAAAGCGCTCCGGTAGTATAGTCCGGTCAAGTATACTGGCCTTTCGAGTCGGCGACCCGGGTCCGAATCCCGGCCGGAGCACCAACTCTACTTCTGGGTTTTCTTTTCCTTAGGGTGATTCATGCTCATTTAACATATGTCTGTCTAATTGTCTTTTCCGCAGATTTCGCAGGTTATTTATTAGGTTCTAATCCACGCAAGGCTCTTAATGCAGTGGCGGCGCAGTTGGCAATTTGAAGAGCTTTTTGATTTGTTTACTGTGAGTTTGTCTTCTTTCCACAAAGAACGATTCAAAATAAAGCGAGGTTCCTAACCTCTTAAATGCATGTGGTTATAGATGAGTAGTAACAGAATTCAAATGAAAAAAATAGAGGCGATTAGACTTGTGGAAGTTGTTTTCCACAATGTGGACAAAGAATCGCGTATTGATCTACAGGTGCGCCGCAGTTGGGGCAGAATCTTGTTGCTTGTATTGTCGGTGTTGTTGTTGGTGGAGGGGTATAACCATTTGATTGTTGTGGAAATTTGATGGATAGGAAGGCGATTGTTGCCATTATCCACGCGATGAATATCAACAAAAAACCAACTAATAATATGGTCAATATTGAGCCTATGAATAAAAGTGTTCCAGCTGTTTCAAACATGTGTTCACCTGACTTCTGTGCAAGGCTGTTGAAGGATTTCCTCAAGTTCATTGCGGCTAATGACATAGAATATGAATACCAGTACTATCGCGAAAAGGAAAGATAGAAGTCCAAAGCCTATTCCTAATTGACATAAAATTAATTACACTGAACATGCCGCTGATTATTAATAAGGTAAGGCCCTGCGATTGCAACTGCAGAGATAAATAGGAAGATTAAACCTCGAACTGCATATCTCATAATACTTTCATCTTTCTAGTATTCTGAGAGACCTTTGATGCCCACGTAAGGCAGAATTATTCCAACAATGCTCAATACTGGAAACATTAGCAAAATTGAACCAATGCCAGACAAGTTTTTGTTAGATTCTAAATTACTCATTTTCTAATACCTCAAAACCGAATTCTATGCTATTAGACGATAAAAAGTTTTGTAAACAGACTACCATCTTCCTGTTTCAATGATTACTTCACCAAAAAGGAAGATTGTTGATTATTCTCTACTTGAGAGAACAATGATGTAGTCTGCTGTATCAGCGCACATATCTGCAGCTTGCTCGATGAATTCAACTAAGTCATCAAAAATAACCATGGCTCCGCAGTTAATGTTTGCACCGTATTTAACAAATAGGCTTTTGGCTTTGAGGTATTCAACATCGATTGAATGTTCTATTTCACCGACTGCTTTTGCCTCTTTTATAGCTTCATTGGGGTTAGATGAGATTTTTTCTATGCTACCTCTTAAGGCCTGAGCTATCTCAACAAGCTTTCCAGTCATAAAAACAGTCTTCTGAGAAAGTTCCTGTGGAATTTCAGCGTCACCCAACATTTCAATGCATCGGGCTGCATCTTTAGTGTGGTCAGCTAAAGTATCTAGGCGTTTAACAAGGTGCAAGAGGTCTTCGCGGTAATCAGCGACTAATGCTGCTCCCTTTGATAACTCCATGAAAACGTCTGTTCTAAGAAGGTCAACTTCCTCTTCTGCTTTGTAGAGGTTTTCAATGTACTTTTGGGATTCCTTAACATTATTCTCTGCAAAACTTTTAGTTGCCTTATGCAGCCAAGTAACTGTATCAAAAGCCTTAGTGATTTGATCGTGAGCCAGTTCTAATCCTCTGGTTTTGCGGCGTTGCTCAAACCAATCGTAACTTTTTTTCTCCACCTAAAGCATCTCCGAGTATTAAATAATAATTCCCGTTTGCAGATATAACCCTTCTCGTAATATGACCTTCACTGACAATTCTCAGACTCATGTTTTTTCTTTCGAACTTTTTCTTTTCAGATTAAGCAAAACATCAATGGCTAAAAGTCAATCCAAAAAATCGGCTTTTTCAACTTTGGTTTGTTTTTTAGCACTTATATTTTGTTTCAAAATTTTCACTTAAACAAATTAACTGAATATGGATAGAAGTTCAATAACACTTGAGTTTTGCACACTTCTAATTATTTTAATAGTTTGTATATTGCTACACGCTTATAGAACATTTGTTTCTCTATCCTACTAAAATACCCAAAATAATCTATAGAGACCACTTTAGTCTATTTTGAAGAATTTAGTTTTCCAGAACAACCTTCGCCAAAGCAACCTTATCTTCTAAACTCTGCATAATAGTGTTAGTCACTTTCACTTTTACTCCAAGGTTTTCAACTCTATTTTTGGATCCAGCATCTTTTGTGTCTATTACAAAGGTATCAAGAAAATCAGAATAGAGTTTTGCAACACCATACGCCGAAACTTCAAAGCCTAAACAACGCAACATCTTATCTGCAGGTCCCTTAATTGGCAAACCAGCGACAATAGGGCTAATCCCAATAACCCTTGCATTTGTCCGCTTCAAAGCATCCCTCACTCCGTTAACCGCTAAAATAGTGCCGATGCTAACAATGGGATTGCTTGGGCAAACAACAATAGTTTCGGCATCAAATATTGCATCCAAAACTCCGGGGGCAGGCTTTGCAGTGGCAGCGCCAACAAACTCAACTCCTAAAACCTCATCTTTAGCTTGTTTTCGAACAAAATACTCTTCAAAATGAATTGATCCTTCGCTTGTTCTCACCCTCGTTTCAAACATGTCATCAGTCATAGGCAAAATTTTGGTTTTAAGCCCTAAAACACCAGAGATCTCCCTGGTAATTTGCGTTAGTGTATACCCTTTTTTCATGCTCTCTGTTCGATAAAGGTGAGTTGCTAAATCCATATCGCCTAAGCCAAACCATGTATCTAAACCATTGGCTTTGAGCATTTCAAGGCATTGAAACGTGTCACCCATAACTCCCCAACCCTTCGCCTCGTCAACAATACCTGCCAACGTATAGGTAACAATATCTATGTCGGGTGAAATGTGTAGTCCAAATAGTTCTATGTCATCGCCGGTGTTCACTATAACTGACAGGTCTTCCTCTTCGACAAGCCTTGTTAAGCCTGTTAGAAATCTGGCTGCTCCCACTCCACCAGCTAAAGCCGCAATCAAAAAAAGTTCACCAGTATACTACTGTCTATGTCCTTCTTTCTCTGAAACCCAGTACTCCAAATGTGAACCTTTTGTGTCGGTTATGAATTCTTTTTTGAAAACAGGGGCTTCACTCTTGTACCTTTCAACAGCTTCCCTCAACACTGGAAAAACGTCGGTTCTGTGAGATCCTGCAACAGCCACGTAAACTAAGTCGTCACCTACGTTGAATTCGCCCAGCAAATGGTGAATTTGAACATTAACTATTCCATGTTTCTGAACCAAATCATTGCTTATTTTTGTTAAAACTTCTTTGGCTTTTTCCTCGTATCCTTCGATGATGAGTTTTTCAACTTTTTCATTCTCAAAGGTTTCTCCTCGGACAACGCCGATGAATAATGCTATGGCTCCTGTCTTCGAGTAGTTAGGGTCTTTTTTGATGTTATTTATGGCATCTTGGGCATTGAAGGTTCCTTTTTCATGCACATCGGCGTTGATCAAAACTTGCATTCTCCCGATTAGAAAATACTAAGGAAAGGTGTCTAAAACTGTTACGGTTAAAATAAAGAAATAAGATAAAAAAATTTTGTGGTTATGCTGGAGTTGCAACTGGCGCTGTTTCTGCTGATAGAGGTGCTTCTGGCAGTTTTGCTGGTGCCGCGATTAATTTGGATTTTCTGATCCCGACGTGTCTTAGCGGTGCAACGAGTTTGGCTTGGTTGTAGATGTCTGAAGCGATTTTTCCAAGGACCATTTCTTGAACGAATTGGTCAAGTGTTAATGCAAGGGCTTTTTCCTTGATTGTCTTTTCCATCATGGTGCGAATGATTTTTTCCTGTGAAGTCTTTATTCTTGAAAGTGTAAGAGCTGAAACTGAAATGCGGAGTTTGTATCCGTCTTTTGTGATTAAGTTGAATAAGCCGTCAACTTTTGTGGTTCTTCTTCTAACCAAGCTGCGAAGGTAATCTCTTGAATATTCATGTCCTTTGAAGAGTGTTTTGGCGGATTTACCGTCAACCTCATTTATCTGGAAGAACATTTTCAAGTAATGATGAGAAAAGTCACCTGTAATGTCATATAGGGTTGCTTCGACAACTCTGCCGATCATTAATTTTTCGTCTTGTGCAGGTATCGAACCTAACTCTATGTTACCAAAGAACGATGGCGCAACTACCATGTACCAGGATTTGCCTCGCCACTTATCGCGTACGTGTTTTGTTTTGGAAGACAAATTTATTTCCCCAAACGTGCCACATCATTCTCATAGAAATATTAAAAGGTTTAGCGTTTTCTAGCTATTTTCTCTCTGTTACCCATGTATTTCCTTAACACTTCAGGTATATTTATGGTTCCATCTGCTAACTGATTATTTTCTATTATGGCAACGATTGTTCTGCCTGTAGCAATGGCTGTCGAGTTTAAGGTGTGGACAAATCCTTGTGGAGCTGCGCCCTCTTTTTCACGATACTTAATTCCTAAGCGTCTGCCCTGGTAATCGGTGCAATTGCTGCATGAAACTACTTCGCGGTAACCATTCTGTGCGGGCATCCATGCTTCAATATCGTATTTTTTAGCAGCTACTGTACCGATGTCGCCTGTGCAAACGTTTACAACTCGGTATGCTAAACCGATTTTCTGAAGAAGTTCCTCGGCGTTTTGGAGGAGTTCTTCGTGGAGTTTTGCGGAGTCTTCGGGTTTGCAGAAGATGAATTGTTCTATCTTGTTGAATTGGTGGGTTCGGAAGATGCCGCGTGTGTCTTTTCCGTGTGCTCCAGCTTCTTTGCGGAAACATGTGCTTATTCCTGCAAGTTTGACGGGCATGTCTATCTCTTTTAGGGTTTCGTTCATGAGCATTGCTGCCATAGGATGCTCAGAAGTTGCGATTAAGTAAAGGTCTTCGTTTTCAACTTTGTAGAGAACCTCTTCGAAGTCACCCAGTGCATGTTACTCCTTCGTATGCTTCGCGGTTCATCAACAACGGCGGAATAACTGCGGTGTATAACCTTTCTTTGATAGTTCCTCGATTGCAAAACTCATAAGTGCCATATCTAACATGGCGACTTCGTTTTTGAGGTAGAAGAACCTTGAGCCAGAGACTTTTCCTGCACGTTCCATGTCGATTTGATCAAGGTTTAATGCAAGATCAATGTGGTTTTTTAATGGAAAAGTGAACTGCGGGATTGTACCCCAAGTTTTCACCTGCACGTTGTCGTTTGAGTCTTTTCCAAGAGGAACCGAATCATCCAGCAAGTTTGGCAGGCGCAAGAGATAATCATGCGTTTTCTTTTCCTGTTCAGTTACTTGTTTTTCAATTATCTTTATTTTAACATCGATGTCTTCTGCTTTTGTGAATTCGTTTGTGGCTTCTTTGCCTGCTTTTTTGAGTTTAGCGATTTCTATAGTTACCAGTTTTCGATCATGGCGCAACTCGTTTAGTTTGGTAAGGTTCAAACGCCACGCTTTATCAACAGTAATTAACTCTTCGAGCATTTGCAGGACGTTTGGATTGCCACGCTTTGCCAAATTAGCCTTTACAAGTTCTGGATTCTCGCGGATAAGCTTGATATCTAACATGTTCTCACGGAATAATTCTCTATCTAACAAAATCAGCTATTTAACTTTACGATACAAACAATTTGAGCCAGAATTGAGGGATTGCTTGTTATTAGTTCTCTCTAAGAAAACACCCCATATTTCTTGCTATTAGAGCTCTAAATAATATGATGCAACCAAGTTCTCAAATTATTGCCTATTAAGAAACTTGCTTAAACAAAGTTAAAAAATAGAAGTTTGGATATCGCTCTCTTTTTTTGTGGTCCAGTTTACTTTTTAGTTAGAGTTATCTCCATCGTCGAAACCATTCTGGACTTGTTCTCTCCCTCACGTGGTGGCATCTCTACAGTTCCAATTGCAATCTTGCTAACTTTTAGATCTTTAACGAATCGGTTTCTTGTGATTTCAGCTACGTCGACAGCAGTCGTTATAGCCTGTCCTCTTGCTTTTAAGGTAATTTCTTTTAGGTTTCCTGCCGAGAGGCTCGTGATGATTGCTAGAACATAACTCATTGGAGGTTTGTTTCCGACGAAGATAACATCTGAGTTGTTTTGAGTCATTTTTGTTTTACTTCCTTTTGTTGTTTGCTTTGTGTAACGTTGCTGTATTGCGCTTTGCTGTGCGGCAGAACGTCAATTCCAAATATTACCGTTCTTCCTAATAAGTTCATTGAAAAATCACACTTAAACAGAAATTGTTCAACATGACTCTAAGAAAGGCTTTTCTACAGCCTCCCCTTAATCTGCAATAACACCTACCCAGTCGAGAGTTCACTTTGCTTACCAAACTCAAGAAACAAATCCAAGCAAATGCTCACTTCACAAGCCAACGCCGCACACAAGTTAGGTTTAACTCCTAACAAAATAAGCGCAATTGGGTTTATACTTGCTTTAACCTCGGCAGCCTCTTATGTTCTGATCACAGCTGAATCCTCATGGCTGCTTATTTTAGCGGTGGTTTTTCTTTTAGCTTCGGGATTCTGCGACACATTAGATGGCATAGTTGCGCGGACCTTCAAACAAACCACTGTGTTCGGCGGTTTCTTCGATTCAATGCTTGATAGGTACGCTGACGCAGCACTCTACGCCGCCATAATCATCGCTGGATTAACCAATCCTTCTTGGGATTATGCTATTTGGGGCCCAGTTTGGGGTGCAGTTTGGGGCTTAGCAGCTCTTACAGGTTCTGTAATGGTGAGTTATACTCGTGCGAGAGCCGAAGCAGCAGGAATAAAAATGGAGTCAGTAGGGTTTGCTGAACGTGCAGAGCGTATGCTCATTTTAGCAGGAGTATCAATAATTGCGTTCTTTTGGTTGCCAGCGTTAGGTTACGGAATAGCCGTATTGGCGGTTGCTTACAAACCTAACAGTTATACAAAGAGCACTGCATGTCTTACAAAATATTGAAGAAAAAAGCAGCAGATTAGCCGCTTAATATCTTTTCTTATAGCCTTTTGAATGGCGTTCGTTTTCGGCGCGGACCTTAACGATGCCGCGGTGAACTGCACATGAAATACAATAGAATTTTGTGTCTACCCAAGAAGCTAGGTATGTGCCGCTTTGTCTAAGCTCTTTAGCCAATTGAGGTTCAACAAAGGATACACGACGTGTGGACCGTTTTGCTTTGTCTCTTGGCACTGACGCTCCGCAATTTGCGCATTGAACAAGAGTACTGCTTCCTTTGTTTCCTTTTGACCTTCCTCGGCTTTTTCGCTTAACGGGCATTATTTTGACCTCTTTCCTAATGTTCCATTTATTGACTTAACTATCTTATATATCTGCCCGTAATTTTAACAACGAAGCGACGTTTGCGTTCTGAATTATCTGGGGAATAATCTTTCCATCGGGTGAAGTCATCAGGGTTGTCACTCCTGGTCCGTGGCCAGCCGTGACACAGTCTGTATGAACAACTATTCCAACAGAGACCGCGCCTTGACGGTAAATTCTGCCAAACGAGTGATCTGCGTCAATAATCGCAACTAAATCGCCCAGCCTCAAACTTTCGAGGCCATACTGTTCAACAACTGCTTCATCGAACAATTGAATATCATAATCTCCCGAGTTAACTTGGTTTGAGCCCAATCCAGAACCCATAATTGCAGCAGGCACAATATGCGTAACTGGCACTTCCAGCTTATCGCCGTTTGGCTTCGGGTTCCATGCCTCAAGCAAGCCTGGGTCAATATTAAGCACTTTTATGGTTGGAAAATCTAAAAGTTTCAAACCTAATCCGAAAGCTTTTATGAGTATTCTATCCCCTATCAGAAGTTGTTCTAAGATTTCAGATGGAAAATCAATCAATACATGTTCTATTCCGCCATGTTTCCCGGTGACGACGCCTTTCGCTCCTTTTTTTTCGCCTGTGACGACTGTTGCTTGGTTACCGACACATGGGAGAACATTGAAGGCGGTATTGGCAGCTTGTCCTGAGCGCGCGTCGTTTTCCTTGTTTTCTGCACTTACGCCTGGTTCTACATGGTCTGCTTCCCAACCACACGCAGGGTCGCCAACTCTCAAATTGTAGGTTATGCCGCCTAAGCCAGGAAGAACCAAAGCTTTTCCTGTAGCTGAAACATTGTAAACTGAGCGAATGGTTGGGCTGGCGATTTCGCCCATAACCGAGATTTTTATTAGTTTTTCAACGTTTGTTTTAAGCATTAACTGGTCCCTTTGGTATTGGTGTCTATTTGCGCAGGAGCTAATAAAACTTCACGGACTCATTTTTGGGGGTTAAGCAACTCTTAAATTATGCTTTTCTTTATTATTGATGCAGAAACTATTAACCTAAATTGTCGGAAGTGAGTTATGCCATGGCTGAAATTGGATTAAGAACAAAAATGTTAGTTAGAGACATAATGAGCAGCCCAGTAATCACCATTGATGAAGATGAAACCTCCAACAAAGCTGCTCTCAGCATGGAAAAAAACCGTTTAGGCGCCGTAATAGTCACCAACAACGCAGGCAAATCAATCGGCATCATAACCGAACGCGATTTAGTCATCAGAGTAATAGCCAAGAACCTCAAGCCTGATACAATAAAGGGCAAAGAAATCATGACTACTCCCTTGGTTACAATAGAACCCGAAGCAACTATAAGCGATGCAGCAAGAAGGATGACAAGGCTCGATATCAGACGACTCGGCGTGATTTACAAAGGCAATCTGCTTGGAATAATCTCAAGTAAAGACATCCTTGGAGTTATGCCTGAGTTAATTGAAACAATGGTGGAGAAATCACGTATCGAAGGCGAGGCTATCGCAGAAGAAGACGAAGAAGTTCCGATGTCAGGATACTGCGACCGATGCAGCAGCTACAATGAAAACCTAAAGGAACGCAACGGGCAAAACATCTGCGACGAGTGCCGCGTAGAACTTGAACAAGAAAAATAATTAATTTCTTCTCCTATTATTTTTTAACCAAAAAAACTTTAATTAACTAAACCATCCGCTATTCAATAGACCGTGACTCCTTTGATTGTTGACTCTGTCTTCACAAACGCCAAAGCGTACATCAACGGACAAATTATCGACTGCAGCATAGCTATAGAAGAAGGAAAAATCCAGAAAATCGGCAAAGAAACTCAAATGCCAAACGCCGACGAAAAAAGTAATTTGCAGGGTCTTCTTGTTTTGCCTGGTCTGATTGATGAACACGTTCATTTGCGGGATGAGGGCAAAGCCTACAAAGAAGATTTCGCTTCTGGTACCGCTGCTGCAGCTTCAGGAGGCGTCACATCAGTTTTGGATATGCCCAACAACGACCCTGTCACAATGAGCGTTAGAACCCTATGTAACCGTATGAGCATTGCCCAAAGTAAAATCCTTGTTAACGTTGGGTTTTACTCTGAATTTCCCAATAAACTGTCGGAACTGCAGGATATCGTTGCTGGAGGCGCAGTTGGGTTTAAACTTTTTATGAGTTCTCAAGTAGGTGGCTTAAACATTGACGATGACCAAGCCATCCAAGAGGCATTCAGGGAAGTTGCCAAATTGAATGTGCCAGTTGCAGTGCACTCCGAAGACAGGGAATTGTTAGCGGCAAACGAAGAAAAACTCAAACAAACCCAAAAAAATGGAACTGCCGACTTCCTTAGGGCGCACACGGAAACTGTTGAGCTGAAATCAATTCAGCGTCTGCTAAAATTAAGCCAGCAAACCGATGTGCGGCTGCATTTCTGCCATATCTCAACCGACGAAGGCTTAAACGCAATTTCTGAAGCCAAAAAATCTGGGCGGAAAGTAACTTGTGAAATTACCCCAAATCATCTTTTGTTGTCAAGTGATTATTTGAAGCAATATGGGCAACTGGTGATTATGGCGCCTCCACTTCGAAGCAAAAACCACGTGGACGGTCTCTGGAAAGGATTGGAAAATGGCAATGTTGACACTTTAGGGTCAGATCATGCGCCCCACGCTTTAAGCGAGAAGTCAGCCAATAATGTCTGGGACGTAAAAGTCGGCGTACCAGGACTAGAAACCACGCTTCCACTCATTTTGACGCTTGTCAAGAAGAACAGATTAACTCTAACACAAGCGGTTCAATTGCTCGCAGAAAAACCCGCAGAAATCTTCGGCTTAAACGACCGCGGGCGCCTCGAAAAAGGCAAAAATGCGGACCTAACAGTCGTAGATTTTAATCGCCAATTCAAGATTGATGCTTCCAAATTCAAATCTAAAGCCAAGTTTTCCCCGTACAATGGTTGGGATGTTCAAGGTAAGGTGGTAAAAACCATCGTGAACGGTCAATTGGTTTTTGATGAAAGCGAAATTGTTGTTAAAGGAGGAAGAGGGTTTATCATTCGGAGAGACAGCGGTTGAAGTTTTTCGCTGACGGTATGCTTGGGAAACTGGCGCGTTGGTTGCGAATATTGGGGCACGATGTCATTTACTCGGTTCAATTTGAAGATTCTGAGCTTTTGGAGCTGGCGAAACGGGAGGAGCGTGTTTTGTTGACGAAGGATTTGAAGCTGTATAGACGCACCATCAGGAAAGGATTGGATTCTTACTATTTTGAAGGAAAAACGGAATCGGAGCGGCTCGCAGAAATCGCCAAACGGTACAACTTGGCCTTAGCGGTGAATATGAATAAGTCTTACTGCCCAATATGCAACACCAAACTCAACATAGCCTCAAGGGAGCAGCTTCAAAGCGAACTAGAAAAAAACACGTTTGCCTACTACGACAAATTCTGGAAATGCCTCAACTGTGGCCAAATCTACTGGCAAGGAGCACATTGGAAACAAATCAATAATACACTAAAGAAAGCACAAATAGAACTGCAAAAACTTGAAGAGAAAAATTGAGGCTCAAGATAGCCATTTTAATGGAATATCTTGATAAGTCCCATCTGGTAATGTTCTCCTAATAGTGATTGGCAAGATTCCCGCGTCAAGTTCGCTTAGTGCGATGTCAATCGGGTTTGTGTTTTCTGCTGCATCTACCAAGATTGGTGCTCCCATCGAGATTTGAAGTGCACGTGCGCCCACTATTCGTGCTTTCTCGAAGCGAGTAATTTTTGGGGGTCCTACAATAATTGTTTGTCCTGACATTTTACATCATTCCGCCCGGCATTCCACCCATACCGCCCGGCATTCCTCCTGGTGGCATTGGAGGTGTCTTCATTTTCTGTGAGGCTATGACGTCGTCGATTTTAAGAATCATCGATGCTGCTTCACTCGCTGACTTGATGATTTGTTTTTTGACTGCGAGAGGTTCGTAGACGTTTATCTTTGTCATATCTTCGACTTTGCCCGCGAGAACATCGATGCCTGCCCATGTTTCGCCCTTTTGGTGTCTAGTTCGTAACTCTGAAAGTATATCCACTGGATCCACACCTGCGTTTTCCGCAAGGGTCGTGGCTATTGCTTCGAGGGATTCAGCAAATATTATGATTGCAAGTTGTTCTCTTCCCTGTACGGTCTGAGCGTATTTTTTGATAACGTTTGCCATTTCCATTTCTGGAGCGCTTCCTCCTGCGACGATTCTTGGATCTTCAATGAGGTCTTTGACTACACATAGTCCATCGTGTATTGAGCGTTCGGCTTCTGCAGTCATCCGCTGAGTTCCACCCCTAATCAAAAGCGTAACTGACTTGGGGTTCTTGCAACCTTCGATGTAAGTCATCTTATCATCGCCGGTTCTGCGTTCTTCCACTAAAGCGGCGTAACCAAGGTCTGAAGCTGTGAGTGCATCTATGTTGCTTATGATTTTTGCGCCGGTTGCTCTTGCAAGTTTTTCCATGTCAGATTTCTTTGCTCGTCTAATGGCTATAACACCTTTTCTGGACATAAAATGCTGAGCCATATCGTCAATACCTTTTTGGCAAACGACCACATTAGCGCCTGAAGCCAAGACCTCATCAACCATGTTTCTTAGCATGGTTTCTTCTTCCTTTAAGAAAGCTTCAATCTGATCAGGGCTTTCAATGCTAATCTTCGTATCCATCTCTGGTTTCTCATTTTCCAAGGAAGCATCGAGCAAAGCAATCTTTGCTTTCTCCATACGTTTGGGCATGCCTGAGTGAACGATTTCTTTGTCCAAAACTATTCCGCTGATCAGGCTAGTGTCTTTGAGGGACTCTCCAGTCTTTTTCTCAACCTTCACGTCGTCAACGTCGGCTCTGAAAGTACCGTCGGCTTGTTTCTCGGCAACTGCCAACATAGCTTTAACGGCTAAATCTGCTAAGTAATCCTTGTATTCTGCTACGATTTTGCTACCCATGGAGGTTGATGCAGCCTTCTTGAGGTACTCGGATGATTTCCTGTCTATGGTTATAGCAATTTTCTCAAGAGTTTCCAGAGCTTTATCAGCTGCTTTGCGATAACCGTCAATTATGACTGTAGGGTGAATATTCTTATCGATTAATTCTTCGGCTCTACTCAGAAGTTCGCCTGCAATGATCACTGCAGATGTTGTTCCGTCACCCGCTTCTTTGTCCTGTGTTTTGGCAACTTCCACGAGCATTTTTGCTGCTGGATGCTGAACATCCATTTCATCGAGAATAGTTCGACCATCGCTTGTTATTGTAACATCGCCGAAGCTGTCGACCAACATTTTATCCATGCCTTTTGGCCCAAGTGCGCTTCGGACGCTTTCAGCGACAACTTTAGCAGCCATAATGTTGTTATGTTGAGCTTCTCTACCGCGAGACCTATTTGATCCTTCTTTCATAACGAGAATAGGTACTCCGCCAGCTGTTGATGATGACAAATCAAATAACCTCCAATAATGCGAACAACAACAAAACGTTACTAACCATATAAGTTTTTCTAGTCAAGGCATGTCGAACAAAGCCAAGGCCAGGAGTTTTTGAATCATTACCCCTTTTTTTAGTCTCCTATGCGTTTCAATTTTGCCAGAGCTTAATAAACTGAAACTTTGGCTACACCTGAAATCCTTAGCAACTCAGGGATTAATTCTCCAGGAATTTTCTTCTCAACAATCAAGGTCAATTTTGGTTCAGGTGAAAGCTCGGGGTCATCCACAATTGCTTGCCTGATGCTTAAACCTGCCCTGTTAAGCAACATCGCTGCATTTGATAAGATTCCTGGCGACTTTGCATTTATGGGGGTTATTTCTAAAACGCCCAGATTGAGGTGTTTTGCGATTTCTTTTAGGGAGTGTCCAGCTGGGCGGATTTCTTCAAAAATCATTTTTAGCTCGGGGTTTGCTTTTATGGTGTAGAGGGTTTCGTTTACTGTTCGCCTGTCAACGCCTGCGACTCTTGCTATGCGGACGGGTGGGATTTCGATTTGGTTTAGGTATATTTTGTCGTTTTTAGCGCTTAAGCCGTTTTCTATGAGGACGCGCGCTACTTTGAGGCGTTCGGGGTATTCTTGTAACTGATTTTTTATTTGGTTCCACATTTTGGTTCGCTTGTGTGTATTTCTGTGCGTTTAAGTATAAATGTGTTGTTTGAAGATGTACGTAACTGTACGCAAAAGCCTTAAATAAAGCTTTAAAGTACGGTTTAAAACACTGAAGATAGAAGGCGAAAAAATGCCCGACAGAAAAATCATCCTCAAAGAAAGTGACATACCCAAACAATGGTACAACATAGTGCCCGACCTGCCTCACCCACTCCCGCCATTCATAGATGCGGAGACAAAACAGCCAGGCGTCGGCATAGTTCCAAGAATATTCCCCAAAGAAATCATCGGCCAAGAAATAAGCCAAGAACGTTGGATAAACATCCCAGACGAAGTCCGAGAAATCTACAAGATCTGGAGACCATCCCCGCTGTTTCGAGCATTAGGTCTAGAGAAAGCGCTCAAAACACCCGCCAAAATCTACTACAAATATGAAGGTGTTAGCCCCTCAGGCAGCCATAAAACCAACAGCGCAGTCCCACAAGCCTACTATAACATGAAAGAAGGCATAACAAGAGTAACAACCGAAACAGGCGCAGGTCAATGGGGCTCAGCACTATCGTTTGCAGCCGGCATGTTCGGTTTAGAAGCAACTGTCTACATGGTCCGTGCAAGCTTCAACCAAAAACCATACCGCAAAGCCATGATGAACGCTTTCGGTGCCACAGTGTATGCCAGCCCAAGCAACAAAACAGCGTCCGGGCGAAAAATCCTCGCTGAAGACCCAGAAAACCAAGGCTCACTGGGTATCGCAATAAGCGAAGCAGTAGAAGACTCACTGGAAAGTGAAAAAACAGGCAAGAAAGCAAACTACACCATCGGAAGCGTATTCAACCACGTCTGCTTGCACCAAACCGTAGCAGGAATAGAAGCTAAGAAACAGCTGGAAATGGTAGAGGACTATCCTGATACGATTTACGGATGCATCGGTGGCGGAAGCAGCTTCTCGGGTCTCTTTTGGCCTTTCTACCACGATAAAGTTTCCAAGAAAGCATCAAAACAAACCAAATATATCGCGGTTGAACCAACAGCCTGCCCCAAAGTCACAAGAGGCTATTATACATATGACCACGGTGACACCGCGAAATTGACACCACTTGTACCCATGCACACGCTGGGGCATGATTTCATGCCGGCCCCAATCCACGCAGGTGGACTGCGCTACCACGGTATAGCACCAACCATCAGCTTACTAGCCAAAGAGAAACAAATAAGCACCTTAGCAGTTAACCAAGTTGATGCTTTCGACGCTGCCAAGATATTCATACGCTCGGAAGGAATAATCCCATCACCAGAATCGACTCACGCCATCAAAGTAGTGATCGACGACGCACGGCAATGCGCAAAAACCAATGAATCCAAAACGCTACTGTTCGCATTAACAGGCCATGGCTTCTTTGACATGTCAGCCTACGACGAATACTTCAATGGACGTCTCCAACCCTACGAGTACCCAGCAGCCAAAGTCGCGGAGTCGATGGAGAAGCTGCGAAAGCTTTATCCATGGCTAAATGAAGTCTCAAAACAATACATCGGCTGCGAAACATACTAAAATTCGCAACTTAACCTTTCTTAATTACTCTTTCTTCCTTTTTTATCTCTCAAATTGTCTAATAATAAATTGGTTATTTCCATGAACTCTACCAAAAAAATTCCTCCAACAAGAACAATTGGATTCATCGTAAACCCAGTTGCAGGCATGGGCGGCGCAGTTGGACTTAAAGGTACAGACGGCATGGCAATCCTAACTCAAGCCATAGCCTTAGGCGCTAAACCTATTGCATCGCTTCGGGCAGAAACTTTTCTTAGTCAACTAACGGTAGCCAAAGGTAGCTTAAAACTAATTGTAGGTGCAGGTAAAATGGGACAGAACCAAACAGAAAAGTGCGGTTTTTCCAGCAAAGTTGTGGGTGAAAACAAAAAAGACACATCTTCAGAGGATACCCAAAACATCGCCAAAAACATAGTGGGAGCGGGCGTTGATTTGTTGGTTTATTGTGGCGGAGACGGAACAACCCGTGACATACTAAAAGCCGTTGACCTCAAAGTACCCGTGCTTGGTGTACCAACAGGCGTTAAAATGCACAGCGCCCTATTCGCAGTCAGTCCACAAGCTGCAGCAAGAGTTACCCTTACTTATCTGTGGGGTGGATTGCCGCTTCGGGAGGCGGAGGTTATGGATGTGGATGAACAGGCATTTAGGCAGGGGTACTTGTCAGCGGAGCTTTATGGGTACCTGCTAAGCCCCTACGAGCCGCACCTGATTCAGGGAAACAAAATGGAGAGCGTGATGACTGAGAGCGAAGTGGAGAACCAAGCAGCCATAGCCATCTGCATAAACGAAGAAATGAAACCAGACACCATCTACATAATCGGTCCAGGGACAACCACCCGAACAATTGGCGACCTCTTGGACCAGAAAAAAACGCTTCTAGGCGTGGACTTATTCCAAAACAAAGAAATAATTGTGCAAGACGTTAGCGAAAAACAAATCTTGCAAGCAATAGAGGGAAAAACAACCAAAATAATTGTTACGCCAATTGGGGGTCAAGGCTTTATTTTTGGTCGAGGCAACCAGCAGATTAGCTCAAAAGTTGTCCGTCAAGTAGGCTTAGACAACATTATTGTGGTTGCGACTAAGAGCAAGTTGGATCGATTGGGAAGTTTAAGAGTTGACACTGGCGACCCCGAATTGGACAGGCAATTTAGGGATCATGGAATTAGAGTTGTAGTAGATTACAAAACCATTAAAGAAATAAAAATTGAATAATTAGTTTTCGATTTACACTTCTCTTCCAGATTATTTTCTTGGTAACTGAAATATACCAGAAGTCTAACTTTATCTAACAAAAGTGAGGCTTAAAATGTTGATTCCCATTAACCTGCCAAAAATTGGCGAAGAAGAAGTTCAAGCAGTAGTCAAAGTCCTAAGAAGCGGCATGCTCACAAGCGGACTCGGAGCTGGTCCTCAGGTAACAGAGTTTGAAAAAAGCTACGCGGATTTCGCTTGCGCTAAACATGCCGTCGCCGTTAACACTGGCACCGCGGCTTTGCACTCTGCGGTCTTAGCGGTTGGCGTTAAACAGGGCGATGAAGTCATTTTACCCAGTTTCACTTTCGTAGCCACAGCAGAAGCAGTTGTGTTGGCAGGTGCAAAACCAGTTTTCTCCGACATCGACCCAAAAAACTACAATCTCTCTCCATCAGCAGTGGAGAAGGCAGTGACTAAAAAAACTAAGGCTATAATACCCGTAGACATTTATGGTTCTTCAGCCGATATGAAACCCCTAAGGGAAATAGCTAGAAAACACAGCTTAGTGACAATTGAGGACGCTGCTCAAGCCCATGGAACAACATACGCGGGAAAACCTGCAGGTGCTTTTGCTGATGCCGCTTGCTGGAGCCTTTACGCAAGCAAAAACATCACTACCGGCGAAGGAGGAGTTGTGACCACAAACAACGATCAAATAGCCGAAACTTTGAGAATGATTCGAACACATGGAGAAAAAGCCAAGTATTCCTCCCTTATGCTCGGAACAAACTATCGCATGTCAGAAATACAAGCCGCCATAGGAAATGTGCAACTGAAAAAGTTACCATCTTTTATAGCTAAACGGCGCCAGAACGCAATGCAACTAACAAAAATCCTAGCAAAAAACAGCAAACTCGTGTTGCCATATGAATCAACAGACATGTTGCACAGTTGGTATCTCTATACTATAAAACTAAAGGACGGCACAGAAGATGAGCGTAACCATATTGTTGAAGAACTGAAGAAGAAAGGTATAGGTGCCGAGGTTTACTACATTAATCCAGTGCACCAGATGCCGTTCTATCGAGAAAACTTTGGAAATGTCAAAATTCCTGAAACCGAGAAAGCGTCAAAACAAGTGTTCTCATTGCCCGTTCATCCAGGAGTCACCGAAGACCAGATACAATTCATTGGGGAAACAGTTCTAAGTCTCCTATAGCCAGAAGATAGTTCTGAGTATGAAGTGTAAGAGTTAAATTGCACTTCACATACTATACCTTCTGATTTACAGGACTTATTGAATTTTCTTTAAGGGGTATGAGCAGTTTGAGTATCGAAGCAGATGTTTCACATATAAAAATAAAGTTTATCATTGAAGGCTTAGGTGAAGCTGAAGGCGAACTCGTAAGGTTCCTTGCACCAAGAACAATAGACACGATTGTGCGTAAACTTCCAATTGAAGGAAGAGCTGCATTGTACAAGGAAGAAGTTTACTTTGAAATCCCCATTAAAATGGGCGAGGAAAAAGCCAAATCAACCGTGGAAGAAGGCACAATCGCCTTCTGGCCAATGGATGGAGCTTTATGTGTCTTCTTCGGTAAATCTCAACCATACAGCCCAGTAAGTATATTGGGAAAAATAACCAGCAATCTTGAAGTTTTTAAACAAGTAAAAAGCGGATTAACAATAAAAGTTCAATTAGCAACAGCTTAGAACGCAAGCGAGCTATCTTTCCACATTTCCAGCAGCCGTTCACACTCTTCTTTTACAACTTTATCGCTGGTTTTGTCTTTGAGACTCTGCAAGAACTCAACGCGTTTTGCTACTGAACGTTTTTCTGCATTGCCGCCATAGTAGAGCTCGCCATCTAAGTACTCTTTCATGTGGTAGGCTTTTTGGATAAATAGACTGGCAGCATCCACTGGGTTTTCCACGGCGAATTTGCCTGCCCAGATGGCAACTTCAGTTTCGCGCAGTTGGGATATACCGTCGATTTCGATAATTTTTCTTACATAGGTTCTAAAGAAATCAAAGTAACCTGCGTTTTTAATTAGTTCAAGAGCTTGGTTTACTTTTTGCGTAAACTCAGGTGAGCCTTCAATGGCCAAATTGTGTTTGTAGCCTTTATCAACTAAAGCTTTAGCGCTTTTTACTTCTTCTGTAGTATAAATTCTATCTGGAAAACTCATATAACAAAACTCCACAATAAGCAGAAATTACTTTAAAACAAAAGATAATTCATGCAGTTAGGCTGCAGGTTTGTAGATTTTGATGTTATGGCTTCCGGATACTAGCTGAACTGAACCGTTCGCTTCGAGTTGTTCAAGGAATTCTTTGGCTGCGCTTATGCGTATGCCATATCGTGTGGCAACTGCGTACGGTGTTAATACACCCATCTTTTTGATTTCAGCTATGTTTTTACCGTCTTTTGCATCTGGAACCATTATACCAACGGTCTTTCGTTCTTTTGGCGGTCCTGCTTTCTCTTTCTTCTTTGCTTCTTTCGCTTTGTCTTCGTCAGTCTTGACCTGTTGCTTCTCCATCTGCTTTATGCCGAGCTTCTTTTTTCCACCCATAACTTTTCACTTTAGTTCTTTTGTCTGCATTTTTATTGTGGTTGGCTTATTTCAACCTTATGTTGCGCTTTCCACTCTTTGAGTGGAACGCCAAGTTTCTTTTCTACTTCAGCGCGGTGGATGGAGTTCATTGTACAGAAGGGTATTATTCTTCCGTCTGGAACAGCGTAGTGAATTAAGCACCGCTGTACTCGCTCTAAGTCAAAATTGTAGGGATCCATGAAGTGCATCGAAGTAAGCAGAAGCGATTTGCGTTGCGAGGTCGCCTAGAACTTTCATAGGTCGCCTTCAGTTAATACGCGTAACACATATTTGCGCAAGAAATTGAACTTCATGTATCGAGCTGCTCCTACTAAACGGAGTTTAGCGCGGTTTTTGTTGCCTTTAGCTGCTTCTTCATAGACTTTTTTCATAGCGGCATTGAATTTTTCGACGTTGGCAATTCGTGATATAGGGATAGTTTTGCCGTTTTCCGTGAACAGGTATGTTGCCATGCCGCAGTGAGGATGTGCTGTGAATTCTAAGTACCTTCTGTCTTTGAGGGCTCCGACTGCTTTGGCGATCGGTGCAACTGTTGGGACAGGGTAGAAGTCTGAAGCTTTAACCATACCGTTTGTCTGTTCCTCCACCAAACGCATGAAGTCAGGGATGGTGATACGCATTTTTTCCCTTTCTTGCGCGGGTAAACGTCCGCAAAGTGAAACGGGTTGTACATTGACGCATCGGATAACATCGAAATTAGTTAATGCGAAGTTTACGATGTCTCCCAATTGCTTGTCGTTGACGCCTTTAACCAATGTGACTACGAGGACTACGCTATCAAAACCTGCTTCACGAAGATTCTGTATAGCTTTCATCTTGATATCGAGAAGATCTAATCCGCGGATAAACTTGTAAACATCAGAGGTTAATCCGTCGAATTGCAAGTAAATAGTGCTGACACCTGCAGCTTTAAGCTGCTTGGCGTATTCGACATCTTTGCTAATTCGGAGGCCGTTCGTGTTGATTTCAACATGTTGGAAACCCAATTCTTTTGCCTTTCGAATAAAATCGAAGAGTTCCTTGCGGATTGTTGGTTCACCACCCGAGAACTGAAGTGCAGTGGCTGCTACGGGTTTGTTAGCTCTTAGGTTCTCAAGCATTCCAACAATTTGCTCTTTAGTAGGCTCGTAAACGTAGCCAGCAGCCGCAGCGTTAGCGAAGCAAACGGGGCAGGTTAAGTTGCATCTGTTAGTGACATCAATTATTGCCAGCGCTGTGTGTGACTTGTGTTCGGGGCAGATGCCACAGTCGTTTGGGCAACCGTTTTTCTTTCTCTGTTCGGGGGTTTTCCATTCCTTCGCCCTCAAAGCGGAATTTTTCAGCACGAACGTATTGGTCGTAGTCTGACCAGTAAAGTTCATTGAAAGCCCCATGTTCAGGGCATGATTTTTTTCATGAACACTTTTCCGTCGTCTTCGTAGATGGTTGCATCTATTGCCTTTAGGCATTCGGGACAGATGCTTCTTGTAGGTTTGATATCTTTCATTTCTTTTGCCTTCTTGGATGTAAGCGTTAATTTCGAAGTGCTTAAGTGCAGAAGTGATGATAATAAGGTTTCCAGACGTTTCCTAAGGTGAGTGAGGGGAGAACATGTCAATTAACGAGAACACTCGGGTTGCACTTCGTGAAATGGGCTTAAACGCTTACGAAATCGACGCTTACATAGTGCTGTTGGAAGGTGGACAAATGACTGCTATGGAGATAAGCCAACAGGCCAATGTACCCTACAGCAAAATGTATGAAGTCCTAAACTCCCTCAAAGAGAAGGGCTGGATTAAAAGCAGCGAAACCCGACCCTTCAAGTACTACCCCGTTCCGCCTTTGGAAGCAACACGATTCACCAAACTTCGGCTTGAAGACAAATATTTGAACTGGGAAAACACAGTTGCCGAAACCCTCCAACCCCTCTATGAAAAACGAGAACTTGTGGAACGACCAGACATGCTGATTCTGCGCGGTCAACAAGCCGTCTTAACAAAACTTGAAGAAGTGCTCAAAAAAGCATCCATAGAAATCGTAATTGCAGCCCCAGAATTCGCAAAACCAGTTATCGCACTCGCTGAACCTTTGTTGGGCAGCGGTTTGAAGAAAACGGTCAAGCTGAAACTAATGGCAGCTGGCAAAAAAGAAGATTGGCTTTTTCTAAAAAAATATCCTGGATTAAGCGAACTGCGTACTCGTGACCACATGTTCGGCGGTGGCGTAATCGCTGACGGCAAAGAAGCCATGCTGTTTCTAGGCGAAGACAAACCAACCCTCGTTATCTGGAGCAACCACGTCGGTTTAGTTGGGTTCGCACGAGAATACTTTCAATTCCTTTGGGACTCCTCAGAAACCGCCTAAAACTCAGAGAAGGCTAAGTCAAAATATCTACAATAACAAAATAGAATTCATACAATTAGTCAGGTGGGGTGAATTAGATGGCTTTTTGGTTTTCAAATAAACAACCAATAGAGTACAGTCCACCATCAATGTTGAAAAAATGCTCCCACAACCACAACAACAACCAAACAAACCCCAAACCACAACCTAACACCAAAAACAAACCCACCACAAACTCACAAAAAAACCACGCACACAAAAAAACCCACAACAACAACCAAAGAGAAACCTCAAAAAAGCATTGCTATTAGTACGGAATTAAACAAAAAAGAAGAAAAGGAGAATGGTTAAGCTATAAGCTTACTTATTTTCCCATGATTTTTCTAGCGGCGATTTCTATGTCTTCCGCTTTGATGGTTTTTCTTCCAGCATGCATCGCAAAATCAAGTGCTTCTTTGGCGATTTTTACGCCGATTTCTTCTAGTGCCTTTGCGAGTTCTTTTGCTGCTGCTTCGCTTACTCTGTCAGCGCCTGCTTTCTTGCATAATCTGTGCATGGGAGCTACGGCTATTTCTAATTCAGTCATATCGACATCTCTTTCGCCTCTTTTTCTCTTTAAGGCAATATTTAACCTTTGTTATCGTTTTTTTCCTTAAAACACCCTTAACCATAAATTTGATAAAATACAAAGAAAAATTATAAAACCTTCAAGCATGAATATAGCGCTGAGCAAAAATGAAACTAATAGACGCACATGTCCACCTTTCTGACGCAGAATACACCAGTCATATTGATGAATTAGTAACTGACGCAAAAAACGCAGGCGTAACCGCTTTGGTAACCAACTCAATGGATCTTCAAACTTGCCAAAACGACGTTAAACTTGCCGAAAAATACCCTGATCTTGTTTACCCCGCTTTAGGCATTCACCCATGGAACGTAAACGTCATCAAAGAAAAGGAACTTCAGGAAACTATAGACTTCATCCAAAAACAAAAAGACATAGTCAAAGCAATCGGAGAAATCGGCTTAGACTACAAGTATGAAACTATCTGGGAAAAACAAACCATGGTTTTCGACAAAATGCTGCGCCTGGCTGAAAACACTAGAGTTACCAGTGATCATTCATTCAAGGGGAACAACCGACAAAATCGTTGAAATGCTCCCATCATACCGCCTTAAACGCGTGCTTCTGCACTGGTTTAGCCATCCTATGAGCGCTTTAAGTAAAGCCTTAGACAACGGCTACTTCATAACAGAAGGTCCTCCAGTAACTTACTCCAATGGTATCCGCGAAGTCGTAGATAAAACCCCCATAACAAACCTGTTGACTGAAACCGATGGCCCAGTAACATATTGGAAACAACCCTTCAATGGGCAATTAACTAAACCCTCCTACATACGCAATGTTGTTGAGGCAGTGGCGGAAATCAAGAAAATGCAGGTTGAAGAGGTTGCCCAACAAATAATCAAGAACTTTGAGGGATTCTTTAACATAAAAGTAAACTAAAAAGTCAACTTTTTTCTTTCAACTTTATCTTGCTGCTTATCGGTCACTTAATTTGTAGCTTTAAGGCGTAAACTTAAATTAAGCCACTCATCTATTGAGAGTTGCTCCTACGTTTTTGAACGTCGGAGAAACTAAAAATCGTTAATATCGGAGGAATACTAACTGGGAAAAGTAAAGACTGATCAGATTAAAAAGTTGGGCAAAGAACTAATGGCTCGCTTTCCAAGCAAATTCAACACTATCTTTGATGAAAACAAAAAATCAGTTGACGCTTTAACGAAAGGCGCTACTACACGTGTAAGAAACCAAACTGCAGGATACATTACAAGGACTCTTTCATTAGCTCAAGCCAACTCAGAAACTGAATCTGAACTTGAAGAACAAGACGAAATAGCCGAATAATTCTGGACTTAAGAATCATGATGGATGAGTACAGAAAAGGTTGGGCACTCAGGTACCTACGTGAAGCTAAAGCTGAACTCGAAGCAGCGCGAAAAATCCCGTACATGGCACCAAGCTTAGTCATCGAAGCTATAAGAAAAGCCAGAAACGCCATTTACTACAGCCTAGGGGAACCAGCTTTTATTGAAATACTCATCCGCGAAGAAGTAACCAAAAACCCCGCAACAAACGATTCTGTCCTGCGTTTTCTGATTGAAATCGAAACCATCGTACAGCAAATATCACAATTGGAAGAAGTTAACGGTGACGCCATGATGAAGCAGGCAGATTCAATCGTTGACATCGCAACCGATATCGTTGAAACTTTAACGCAGGAAAAATTCGAAAGTTTTAGCTAAATTTTTAACAACCCGCTTATTCTATGTGTCAAGAGTGAAAATTAGGTGCCTTTAACTATAAAATTCATAGGCGCACTGCGTCATCTTTCAGGAAAAACAGAATTTACCGTTTCTTTCCAAGAAGACATCTCAATAAAAGAATTGGTAGATAAAATCACTCAAGATTTCCCGGAGCTCAAGCATACTTTTTGCGACCAAGAACTCAACGATTCAAGGTCAAACTCACTTGTACTGATTAATGGCCGAGAAATTAGCGTGCTAAATGGCTACGAAACTAAACTCGAAGATGGAGACGAAATCGTGTTTGTCCCAGTTGTCCATGGCGGTTAAACATTTTGATAACTTTGACTAGTGATTTTGGGTTAAAAGACCCTTACGTGGCAGAAATGAAAGGGGTTATCTTAACTATAAACCCACAAGCCGCCATAATTGACGTAACCCACGATGTAGAAAAATTCAATATTCGCATTGGCGCTTTCATGTTGGCTTCAGTTGCACCTTACTTTCCAAAAGGGACTATCACACTTGGCAGTCATTGACCCAGACGTAGGTACGGAAAGACGCGCCATTTTAATCCAGACTAAACGGGGCTTTTTTGTTGGACCCGACAATGGCGTTTTGATGTTAGCTGCCCAAAACCAAAGCATAGAACACCTCTATGAGATCTCTAATCCCAAGTTTATGCTCACAAAAGTCTCAAACACTTTTCATGGCAGAGACATTTTTGCTCCTGCAGCCGCGCATTTAGATAAAGGTGTTAAACCTTCTGAGTTTGGTCCAGAAATAACTAAAGCCGCTACACCCAAGTTTGCAAGCGTAGAGCGAAGAAATAGCTCTTTAATCGGTGAAGTTTGGCATATAGACGACTTCGGAAATATAATCACAAATATCAGCCAGAAAGATTTACCTCAAAATCAGAGTAGCCAACGTAAAATTACCAGGTGTTCTTCAAAAGATTTTTTTTGGCAAAACTTACGCGCAGGCTAAAGCCCATGAACCTTTAGCTTTGATTGGAAGCCACGGTTTTTTGGAAATAGCTCTGAACCAAGGTAACGCAGCTGAAAAGTTCCATGCGAAAGCTGGAGACAAAATCGAAGTATCGACTGAATAAAATTTCAATGCTTGAGTTTTATGTTTTCCACAACTTTTTCGATTACATCAACAGGGTTCTCTAAGTTAGCAAGTTTATCTTTCACGTCAAATCTTTTGCCCAGATACTTCTTAGTGTACCCAAGAATTCTCTGCTCCGTTGTGATAAACAGTGGAAAACCCTTCTTTGCCAAATACGTGTTCACATAGGTTTTTGCCATGTCAGAAACTGCTATGCTTGGAACACCTTGAAGGGCAGCTTCCCTGGCAATAGTTCCTCCGTAACTAACCACCAAATCAGCATTAGCTACTAAACTCGCTGAATCCTCAAAACCTGTTTTCTCACCAAAAGCTTTGCCTTTCTCATTATACCTTTCGATTAAATGCACATTCCCAAGTTCCGCAAGCTTCTCAGCCATGAATTTAGCGTTGTCTTCTTTTCCCTTGGCGTAAGCGGCTTTTGTTTCTATTTGCCTGACAACTATCAAGGGTTTCTTTAACCCAGAGATTTTTGACGATTTAAAGTTCTTGATCCAAGCAACCTCATCTACCCCTTTGAAGGGAACAACGTTTTTGGCGCAGTATTGTTTTGTGAAACTCTTGGGCAATGCCTCTGAAACTACAACAGTATGTGCAAAGGGTATTGTTAGTCTATTAGTGGCTAAAGCGTGGGGTGTGTCAGCTGTTAAAATTATTGGGATTCCTAAGCCGAAAGCTGTGCGGCAAAGCTCTACTGATTGGTGCGCAATGGCGAGGTCTGGAGGGTTGTTTTTGAAGAGTTTTGCGAATTCTATTATGCGTTCAGCGCTTTCCTTAAGCCTTGAAGTAAGTGTGGAAGGATTGTATTTGCCTATTACTATGGGTTTTTCTCCGAGGATTTTAGCGAGCGGTATAGTGTCTGGGTGTTCTCTTGTTGTGAAAATGAATTCGTGACCAGATTCTCTTAATCGCTTTCCGATTGCAGCACCATACCTCGTATGTTTGCCCGTACAAGCGTCGTACCAGATCCTCATTTTTGCACCTTACTTTGTGCCTTAATGAAGTCATCTCGTTTGACTTCGTACTCTTCTAAATTCATTACAAATTTTGCGGGACAACCAGCAACCACTGTTTTAGGCGCTACATCTTTTGCTACAACACTTCCCCCGCCAACGATTGCTTTTTCACCTACAGTGACATTTGGCAGAATTGTGACTCCTCCGCCGATTGCAGCGCCATCTTTAATGATTGGTGGTGTCAAGAAGACGCTTTTTGGGTACTTGTCGTTTAAGAGACTGCTGTTTGGCGCGATGAATACATTATCTGCCAAGAATGCAGCCGTTTGAGATGGTAACGTGAGCTTGTATGTTACATTTTTTGCCTAAAATCACGTTCTTGCCTATGTCAACGAAGCTTCCAATCGTGGTACCGTCGCCGATTTTGGTGCCATCGCCTATCACAACATAGTTCCAGATAGACACGTCCTTGCCTATTTCGACGTTAACTCCTGATACTATACCCGTACCTTTCTTAGGACTCTGCATAGCTTGTCCTTTCGAACTTCAACTTTAAATAGTTTAAGATTAACTGACTTTCCAACGAATGGTGGCTTGCATTTGGCTAAAGAAACCGTTTTAATTATTGGTTTAGGTGAAATAGGTCACACACTCTTTGCACTTTACACTGAGGCTAAAGAAAAATTCTCTGTTTACGGCTTAGATTTGGATCAGAAAAAAATGAGCTTGCTAAGCCAAAGCAAAGACAAAGTTCCAACCAAAGTTGACACCCTACAAGTTTGCCTTCCATGTGGCAGCCAAGAAAAATTCGCTGACATAATCAAAGGCTACGTTGAACAATACAAGCCAAAACTCACAATCATCAACAGCACAGTTCCACCCGGAACCACGCTTAAAGTTGCGGCGTTATGCAAATGCCTTGTTGCTCATTCCCCTGCGCGCGGCGTTCACATTAATGCAGAACACATGATTTGGGAAATGAAGCGTTGGACCAAATACGTCGGCGGCGCAGACGCTGCCGCATCCAAAGCTTCCAAAACCCACTTTGAGAAAATGGGGCTAAAGGTTAAAGTTCTTAAAAGTTGCCGTGAAACTGAACTCGCGAAACTATTCGAAACAACTTATCGCGCTTGGATGATTGCTTGTTTCCAAGAAATGCACCGCATCTCAAGGGCTTTCGATGCTGAATTCGACGAAGCAGTCGACTTCCTTGAAGATACCCATAAAGAGCGCTTTGACAGGCCCGTTATGTTTCCAGGTGTCATAGGTGGACACTGCCTTATCCCTAATACTGAATTGCTGCTCAAGAGCTACGACTCAGAGTTCCTGCGACTAATCTTGAAGTCTAACGAGAAACGCAAAGAAGAAATTAAGGATGCAACGGTTAAAGCTGAAGCTGATAAAGTTGCAGCGAGGGCAATTGCACTGGAGAAGCAGCTTGCAGGACCAAAAAACGTGGTCTTAGACGAAAAAACCTCCGCAGAATGCACATAGCATCTTGGAAAAGGCTGTTGCTTCTCCAACTTTAGTTTCACCGTAATCGCCAAGTTTAAAGGGCTGGTTTCTCTTTCGTGACCCCCTATTTAAAGCAACGCAGACTTAGAATTAACAGAAACCAGAGTACTTTCTATAGTTTTTCGATAATCAGTTCTTTTGCAAAGCCAGCGATAAACTCAACGTTCAACTTTGTCAGGTACCAGAACGTTTTTGCGCTCAAATTGTTAAGTGCAGCAAACGGAGTGAAAATGAACCTTGCAGCCATTCTTCGTACAAGCTTGTATAGCCCAAAGTGACCATACCGCCTATACGATATGCCGATGGTTACATAGTTTTTTGATGTACCCAAATGAGTCGCGCCAAGAAAGGGCAGAACCTTCCAGATGTAACCTGTTTTTTGGACGTAGCGTTTGAAGTATTGGTCTTCACCGAAGAACAATCGTGGAGGATTATAGTTCTCCATTAGTTTGCGGCGTATGATGATATTGTTGATGTGTGGGTTCGTATCTAACTTGCTTAAATTGTAAACTGTCCCGACCACACGTTCGTATGCTGCAACATGTTTATTCTTATGAACTGCAACCGTACCAATAGCTCCAACTTTAGATGTAATTGCTTTAGTAACTAACTGGAGCCAATTGTTAGGCAGAAGCATATCGTCATCGATCATCGCCACCCACTCTGTGTTTGCTTGCAGAACCCCATTTTTGCGTGCAATACTAAGCGGTTTTTCATGTGTGTTGATAATTTTCCCTGCACATGGCATATTCTTAAGTTGATGTATCAATGTTCGGGTTAGCCTCATCTCTTGAAGGCACAACAAAATCGACTTTCATGTTATTGTCGGAGCAGGATGGCATAGGGCATATTGTTATAGCTTAAGTTAAATAGTTTATCGCAACTGACAAATCCATAATCTGGCAGAGAAAAGATCACATTTTCAAGATTTTAACTGCTTTTTGAGCTGCTCTCTTGTTCTTCTTTGTAATCATACCTTTCTGTATACCGTTAAGTAACTGCAGGATCATGCCTTGCTTTACATGTTCAACCATCTGTTGTTCGCTGATGCCGGGAAGACGCATGCAGTTGCCGATTTTGACGTTATAGCTGGAGAGGTCATATTTCTTTGCTATGTCATAGAGTTTGGAGCCAATAATTGGATTAGTTATGGACCATGAAATATACTCAATTAAATTTTCGCTGAGACATTTTCGAGCAAACTCCAATGTATTATTGACTTCTTCGGGTGTCTCGTACTCAAGTTTGCCTTTTGTCTCCCACGCGTTATAGAGCATTAAGAAACCGTAGACCTTGATGTGATGCTTCTTTAGAAGCTCTAGAGTCCGTATATTGTCAGCTTGAGTCGCGTTCTTGCCTATTCCTGTTAAGACTCTGTCGTTAGCGGATTCAAGGCCTATGTGCACAAGCCACATGTGAATGTCATGGAGTTTCTGGGCTAATTCGTCGTTTAATTTGTCAGCTCGTAGATTGCATTGGAAAGTCATGCCTTTTAGGTTTAGCTTTTGGATTTCGTTGCAGACTTCAAGGCACCATTTAATGTCCACATTAAAAGTGTCTGACCGCAGATAGATTTCTCGAATGCCTCTACTATATAAGGTAGTTGACTTCTTCGGCGATGTTTTTAGGTGAACGCTGCCTTATCCAAGGCTTCTCGAGTTTCCAGACTGGGTTGGAACAATAAGTGCAGTAGTTTGGGCAACCGCGGATAGGTAGCAGGTATGCCATGTGTTTCTTTTTGCTTACTGCGACGTCATAGTTTTCGAAGTCTACTATTTCCCAAGCTGGAAAGAAATCGATGTCTTTTAGAAGTGGTCGTAATCCATTGTTTTTTTGAGCAGTAACCGTGCCAACAACGTCGTTGATTGATTTTTTTGCTTGAATTTTTTTTATTAATTCAGTAGAGGTTTCTTCACCTTCACCGAGTATGCATACTTCAATTGGAGTGTTTTTCAGGACATCTTGGGGGTCAATAGTTGGGTGGGCGCCACCTGCAACCATAAGCATGTATAAGCCTAAGCCCTTCACTTTGGCTATTGTTTCAAAAGCTAACTCTCTTCGAGGAGTAGTGAACGAGATAGCATAAACATCAGGTTTAATTTCCTTAACCTTTTCAAGGTGCTCCTCCATTGAGAGGAACGGTTCCAGATAATAAAATTCTACTTCAGGCAAACGAGGTTTAGCATAGCCAATGATATAGAGAATTCCAAGGTTCGGTGACTCTGTCACGGCTTCCCCTTTAGATTCGCGACCAAATGGTGGGTCAGCAAAAACAACTTTGAGTTTCCTTTTAACAGGTGCCATTATTTCTTCTTTCACCGAAAGTAGCCGTCCACTACTGAACTTTCCAAAGTCGTGTATATCTTTTGCTACTTTGTGAAGACAAATAAAACACGTGACAAATGTACCTAATATGTTACCTTACTATTTGCGTCTTCATGTCAGTGATGTTTGTCCGTAGTAATATGTTTTTAATTGGTAGCTTCGCTTCCAAGACCTTTTCTTTAATAGTGTCTAGTTTAGTTGTCGCAAATATTAGGCTGAACTCTCAGTTGTAAAACTTTCATGCAATTACTTATTTTGTGAAAACCATTTGGACGTTCTTCTAAGTCCTTCCTTGAAAGTTACGTTCGGCTTCCACATGACTAGTTTCTCAAGTTTGCTAGTGTCTGGACAACGTCTCTTCGGGTCATCTTTAGGCAAAGCTTCAAACTCTATCTGGGAACTGCAATTTGTCATCTCTTTAATCCTTTTGGCCAATTCAAGAATGGTTATTTCTTGAGTGTTCCCAACGTTCACAACTTCCCCTTTGGCCTTCTCATTTGATGCCAGCAGTATCAAACTTGTCACAGTATCCGTTATGTAACAGAATGACCGAGTCTGTTTTCCATCACCATAAACGGTAATCGGCATGTTAGCCAAAGCCTGCATAATAAAACGTGACATAGCCCTACCGTAAAGTCCATCCTCTCTCAAACGCGGACCATAAGAATTGAAAATCCTAGGAACTCTCACATCCAACTCATACTGCTTCACATAAGCCATTAACAATGCTTCCGCAAACCGTTTTCCTTCATCATAACATGATCGGGGTCCAATCGGGTTTACTTTTCCCCAGTAACTCTCAGGAGTAGGTACAATTTCTGCATCCCCATAGACTTCTGAGGTTGAAGCAAACAGTAATGTTGCATCGTTTTTTCGGGCTATCTCCGCCATATTCTTGGTGCCAACCGCGCTGGTTTGCAGCGTTTCAATCGGGTGAACCTGATACTCATCAGGAGAAGCATGCCCTGCCATATGAAGAATGATATCAAGTTTTTCTTTAGCCTTAAACCTGCAGACATCAGATTTTATCAGATTAAACTTTTCGTTTCGCATCAAATGGTCGATGTTTTCCATTCTTCCAGTTGAAAAATCGTCAAGAGCTGTGACATGGGCGCCGAAATCGAGCAGGACATCGCAGAGCCAACTGCCGATAAATCCTGCTCCTCCCGTCACCAGAACCTTCTTTTTTTCAAAGAATTCAGCTTTGACAGTGCTTTTTATAGTTTCTATGTCTTCACGTATTATGTCGTCCATCATGGGTTTGCTCTCCTGCAAAACTTCCTGTGCGATAATTCTAGTGCTTCCCAGTACCTCTCTGGACTGCCAATGTCTATGTGCGCGTAACTTTTGTCCAGCTTGACAGCGTATACACTTAATCCCCAGTCGATTAGTTTTTGGATTGCGTCTGTCAATTGGATTTCCGCGTTTTTTCCTGGTTTAGTTGCCTCGAGTGCCTCAAAGATGACTGGATGAAAGACGTACATAGCCATTATAGCCAAATTCGTCTTGGGGTTCTCAGGTTTTTCAGTTAGGGTTTTGACCTTGTATATACCTTTTTCAATTTCATTTCCTTCCATTACGCCATATTGCTTTGGGTTCTCAATTTCCATCGTGATGAAAGCTGCGTCAGCATTAAATTTTTCATAAGCATTAAGCAGTTCTTTGATGTAATCCATATCTTTGGAGATTATGCAACTATCTCCAGCATGTACTACACATTGTTCTTTCTGAACAAAGGACCGAGCCATTAGAACTGCGTTGCCAAATCCTTTGGGCTCTGGCTGATTAACATACATAATAGTTGATGTATTGAGTTTTTGATAAAAGTCCTCAAGATCTGTTGCTTGGCCGTTTTTACCCATGCCTTCCAGATCTCTTACACAATTTGCATCTGGAGTAAAATGATCTTCTATGCCTCTTTTTCCTCTGCCTACTACATAACAAAATTCCCGAAGCCCAGCAGTCGTGTAACTGTTCAAAGACCATCTGAATCACAGGCTTCACTGACATGTAACCATTAACTGTCTTGGAGAAAATTGGAAGCATCTCTTTTGGCTGCTCCTTGGTTGCTGGGAACAAGCGTGTTCCCAAACCTGCAGCTGGAATTACAACCTTACGAATCATCAAACATCCTCTTGCCATTCTGTTGTATATTAATTCATATATATTTAATAAGATAACTTAATTCAAATTAGCATTTAATTAGTACTTAATTTGAGGGTTTACCTTTGAAAATATCGCCAAAAATATCTATAATAGGTGTGGGATACGTGGGTTTATGCACTGCGGTTGGTTTCGCAAGTGAAGGCTATAATGTTATCGCTTCAGATGTTGATGTTGAGAAAGTATCAAAAATTAACAATGGTATTCCCCCATTCTATGAGCCTGGGCTCCAGGAGAGGCTTAAGGATTGTATTCAAAAGGGCAATTTGAATTGTTTAGTTAATCAAACAGAAAAAGCAGTTTTTGAGTCGGTTTTGACTTTCGTAACAGTTGGAACTCCAAGTAAACCCAACGGCAATATAGACCTCAAATTCATAGAATCCGTAGCACATGACATTGGTAAAGCACTCAGCCAAAAAGATGCCTATCATATTACGATAATTAAAAGCACTGTTGTGCCTGGAACGACCCAAAATATTGTTAAACCTATTCTAGAAGAGGAATCAGGAAAGGAATGCGGCGCAGGGTTTGGTTTGTGTATGAATCCCGAGTTTTTGCGCCAAGGCTCAGCATTTCAAGATACCGTAAACGCGGACCGCATAGTTATCGGCTCATTTGACAAACGATCAGGCGATATTCTGGAAGACCTATACAATGAATTCTACAAATCACATGTACCACCAATAATTAGAACTACTCTATCCACCTCTGAGATCATCAAGTATGCGAGCAATTCCATGCTTGCCACCAAAATCAGTTTCATAAATCGATAGCTAACATGTGTGAGAAAATTCCTGGGGCAGACGTGAAAGTTGTGGCTGCCGCCATGGGTCTAGACAAACGGATTGGTCCGCTATTTCTTGATGCAGGCTTAGGTTATGGTGGTTCCTGCTTTCCCAAAGACGTGAAAGCCTTGATTGCCTTCTCAAAAGCTTACGGTTATTATCCTGAACTTTTGGAGTCTGTTGAAGACGTGAATGAAGCTCAGCCTCTGAAGGCTGTTCAATTTTGCAGAGAACAACTAGGTAGCCTTAAGGACAAGAAGATCGCTATTCTGGGTTTAACCTTCAAACCTGATACAGATGACATGAGGGAAGCTCGCGTGATACCCATAATAAATCAACTGCTAAAAGAAGGCGCAAACGTAACTGCTTATGACCCCGTTGCCATGCCAATTGCAAAAGTCATCTTCAATAACAAAATCCAGTATGCCTACTCAACAATAGAATGTCTCAAAAATGCCGACTGTGCCATACTTGTAACCGAATGGGAAGAATTCAAAAAACTCACGCCTGAAGACTTTGCAACAAACATGAAACAACCCATACTCATTGATGGAAGACGCATCTACAATCCTGAAATGTTTGGTGCAAAATTAAAATTCGCAGCTGTAGGCTTAGGAAACTATCGTCGAAAAGGTACTGACATCAAAAATGCGAGCTCTAAAAAAAGTGTTAGGGTGAACTAGGCGTATAAATTTTGTCACAATAACCGTTGCAAACAATAGACATTTTACTTGAAGAATGGTTTGGAAAACTCTTTAGCTTACGGAGGCGTTGCAAAACTTCATAAAGCGCAAAAGTGAAATGTAACAAATACTTTCCCAAGAGAAGAAAAAACTTGAACACCCCACTCACAAACACAATTTCAACACTTCGGCAAGAGGCAAATTAACTTGTCAAAATTCCTTGTTGTTCATCCATACCTCGATATCTATGGCGGCGGTGAACGCGTCTGCCACAATGTAATCAAAACCCTGATCGTACATGGGCAGAAGGTGGAGTTGGTAACTTTCGATTTTGATGCTGACCGGTACAGGGATATTGTGGGTGAAGAATTTCCCAAGGACGTTGTTATTCATTTATTGGGAAAGCGTATCAGAAGTGAAGCCGCCTTTCACCATTTACAAAAGGCACCGCAACTTCGTTAAACTACTAAAAAAGTATAGAAACAAATTAGAATATGATTACTTGTTTTCCACTCAATCATCCTCACCATTTGAACCAGTCTTCCTAAACAAAGCCAAAAAAAACATCGCGTACGTTCACTTTCCAGAAATACACTTTGATTATGCTCGTTCAAGATCGAAAAGAAGGCTTTATCTGTGGCTATTTAAGCGGTGGGTTGAGCAGGGCATAGATAAGCTGGACATGGTTTTCTGCAATAGCAACTACACCAAAGAAAAGATTATGCAGTACTGGACAAGCCATGGAGTTAAAGAACCCGTCGTCGTTTACCCACCAGTTAACCTAGAAAAATTCTGGTCTGATACACCGCTGTCAAAGAGACAAAAAAGGGTAGTCTACATTGCTCGCTTTATTCAAGTGAAGAGGCACGAAATTATGAAAAGGTTAGCCGCTGAACTGCCAGATTATGAGTTTGTAAGTATCGGCGGATTAATCGACGCAGAAAAAGACTGGTTTAACAAATTTTCAGAAAACCTGCCCAAGAACTACTTCCTAAAGACAAACTTGCCTGGACATGAACTGATAAACATTTTACATAACTCCAGAATCTACGTTCATCTGATGGAAGGAGAACACTTTGGTATAGCTCCAGTTGAAGGCTTAGCAAGCGGCTGCGTCACAATTGTTCATGATAGCGGTGGAATGAAGGAGTTCATCCCTGACGAGTTCCGATGGGAAACATACGATGAATTAAAAAAGAAGGTTGTCAAGTACATGCAAGATGAAACTGCGATTGCAAGTTGGGAAAGTAAACGTCAACAACTTTGGCACAAGATCTCGATTCTTAGTCCGGAAAAGTTCCAAAACCAAATTTGGTCCAAATTGCAAGAAATAATGGAACAGTAACACAAAATTGTATGACAGATAAAAGTTAAAAAAATAATAGCTTATTTCTTCTTCACCATTTCATTTGTTTTTTTACCATAGATTTAAATCGACCCTAAGATATTAAAATTTTGTCAACGGACCTATAGATCCCTGAGCGACAGTGTATTACTTATCGGAGAAGGGAATTGCTTACAAAAAAATCAGTATTCGTGTGATGGTAAAAATATTGATTAATTACAAAAAACTTCGTTCTCTTCTTGGTTTAAGGTTTGTTTCTCTAAAGACCTCCTTGGAGACTGAAGATAAAAAAGGTTTTTTCAAGTCCAATCGTTGGCGATTTAGCAAGGAGGAAAATGGCATCATAGTTTTTGCCATTGTAGTTATCCTGTTGCTCTCATTTTTTACTTTCTTGCCAAGAGCTAACCAAAGTACGCCTACAGCTACAACCACAAACACTGAATAGTCCAATTGCTTCGCCAAGCGATATCCCTCAAAGAACGACTAATCCAACCCACAAACCCAACCCGGGTTCACAAATATCAAACATTTTTAGCGGTATTAGCGATGCCATAGCACAAGCTTTGACTCCTCCTAATGCTCCCGGCACAATCGAATCTGCCGAAACAATGAATAGTACTGTTTGGCGGGCGGTGGCTGCAAATGCTTGGCAGTATTTCTAACCTGGTATAGGTGTAGATCCTAATACTGGATTGCCTCGAGGTGGAGGTACCGATTCTCCTAATTTTACTGACTGGGATTTAGGTGTTTATATTCAAGCGGTCATTGATGCACAGAAAATTGGTTTAATTGGCACTGATGGTGATTGGAATTCCAGCGCTCTTTTGGAAACGGTTGTAAAGTTTTTGGAAACTCGTGAACTTAATGAAACAACTCATTATCCATATTGGTTCTACCAAGCAGTCGATGGAAAGGACTACTATAAAAATTCAGATTTGGCTACAAAGTACAGTTGATGGTGTTGATATGGGGCGTTTGTTTGTAGCCCTAAATAACCTTAGAAGTTTCAATAGCAGTTTGGCTCCAAGATTAAATGATATAGTTCTCAACAAGGGACCCTATCATAATAGGTCTGACTATTCTGTTTTAGTGCCTGCCATCAAAGCCGAAAGTCTAATGTTGGTTTACCTATAGAAAAAGGATGGTGGAACAAACCCCTCTCCGGTTTCCAAAAAACTAATTTCAACTTTCTGCCAATTCTGTTCGGTTTGCATACCACTCAAACCTCGATGAGATCGCGACCATAAAGACGATATTACTACTTCAAACTTGGAATTGTTCAAAGATTTACCGCGAATAAAGAGCGGACAATACATCCTTTTTGACGAGAAGAAATTCAAAATATCAAATATAAACATTGAAAAATGGCAACCTGAGAGATATCGCCGCCCAACTACCATTGAGAGTCTATATAAGTCTTTTAAGAGGAAGCTCAAGAAATTCGCTTAACCTTTTGATTGCGCGATTTTAGTTCAAAGAATTCTTAAACAAGTTTAGCAAATGTGTTTGTATGATTTCAGGGTTCATGATTGTTAAAAACGTTCTAGAGCAAGGGTACCCATTTGTAGAAGCAATCGCTTCTGCTCTGCCCGCCTGCGACGAATTTTTGGTTTCAGACGGCTACTCGACAGATGGAACTTATGAAGTCTTGGAAAAAATCGCTAAGGTGAACCTAAAAGTCAAAATTTATCGATACCGCTGGCTTGATAAAAAAGACATGACAATACTCGCCGACGTCACCAACGAAGTACGAAGCAGATGCCAGTATGAGCACATCTTTTCGATTCAAGCCAACGAAATAGTTCATGAGCAAGCTGTCAACTACATCAAAGCTCTACCAAGCATTTACCCAACCGTTAATACTTTCAGTTTTCCCTTCACACAGCTATTGAACACCCGCAAATTAGTCGACGAATATCGAATCCGCTTTTCAAAAAACCTCCCCGAAGTTATTGCCATCGAAGATGCTTGGAGACTAGGTTTAGGCAAAATGTACCTGAGCAAGAAAAAACTTAAAGCGCTCTTAAATCCTAAAAGGCTATTCAACTATTTGGACAAAGGTATACGAACTAGTTTACGCCAACAACTGTCACGATCACCTCTCTAAGCAATCTACTTGCCTAAGCCTGTATATCGTTACTGGGCACTCTTTCCAGGGGGGTTCCTAAAAAAAGCCAAGCGACATTCAGAATACTTCACTATGCCTAAATTCCAAGAAGTATATGATAAATTGAAGAATAATAAAGACGATGCTGAGTTTTGGAAGATAGCCTCCGAATTTTTGATGGATATACAATATAAGCTCAGATATCACTATCCTGAACCATATAGTTTCGTAGAAAAGAAGGAGCATCCAGCAATAATCCAAGAATTCATCGCTAACCCAAAAATCAAGCAGTACTACGTACGTGAGGAACTATTCGAGCAAATCGGCAGACTATGAATCACTGATTGGGTGGATTAAGATTCAGATAAGTTTTCATAAAAGAAGAAAGAACTAGAATTCAAAATACATTACTGAAGCATTAGATGAAGCGGAGACCCATTAGTTGAGTAAACAATCGAGAATTAAACTCAGAATCGACGTTGATTATCCTTACCCCTCAAGAGCTAAAAGTTTTCTTTGCATAGCTTTAGGAATCAAAAATAAAAGCGCTAAAGATTACCTTAAGAACGCGCGTATCATTGCCAGGATGGTCAATGAATCACCCAAAGAAGTTAAAGCTTACTGGTTCTTCACACCCTACACCATCCCAGACAAGCGAATGCTCAACTTATTGAATTCCCAACGTCATGAGGTAGCTCTTCACGTAGCAAAAGACGCCTTCAAAGAGTTGAAGGTGCTCGAGAAGGAAACCAACCGCAAAGTAACAGCACTACACCATTCATGGAACACAACGTCTATTTGCTCGGTTGCTGTGGGGTCGCAAGCTTAGCCAATCTCAAGCTGTCATCCCAAATGATTTTACCTTAGCTTCCTTCCATGAATTTACTACCACGAGTTTGGATAGAATGCGTTATCAAATGGGTTTTGAAGGAGTTGTAGCGGAAGCGCAGCATTGGATTAAAGCAGATATCATAATGGAGGTTCATCCTGAATGGCTCTTTGAAACTACAAAAAAGAATCAAAGAGGGCCTTTCTACGATGCCTTAATGAACATCTTGGACGTAGACCACGAACTTGACACTATATGTTCACGCAAAACATTCGGCATAAAGATTGTCCGTGACTACAGAGAATACCAAAAAAGCGTTAACCCAACCACTGACTTAATTTCAAAGTTAGATGAACGAAGAATAGACATTTTTACGTTTATTGAACGTAAATGGTGCTCCCCCATCTTTAATCCACCGAGCACTTGGGCAAAAACCGACGATAACATCGCCCTGCCTAGAAATAAAAGACTATGAAAACTGGTGGAATGACATAGGTAAGAAAACACGCAATATGGTTCGCAAAGCTGAAAAGGAAGGAGTGAAAGTCTCGGTTGTTCCACAGAGTGACAAGTTGGCTGAGGGTATATGGAAAATTTACAATGAAACGCCTATACGGCAAGGGCGCGCTTTCCCACACTATGGCGAACCGCTCAAACACCTAACTGATGTTATGTATCTCGAGAAAAACTCAACGTATATTGGCGCATTCCTTGGCGATGAGCTAATTGGTTTTATTCAACTTACCCATGGGGACAAGATAGTCATACTCTCAAATATACTTTCGATGCAGAAATACTGGGACAAATCAGTCAACAATTCACTTTTGGCCAAAGCAGTTGAAGTCTGCGCTTCCAAAGGCAACGAAGTGGCTTATGTATGGCAGAATAGGAAACCACCCCTCCCTCGACAAATTCAAAGAGAACAATGGCTTTGTCAAAGTACCCCGTAACGCGCTACTATATACCAACTGCGGTCAAAGGCAGATTGGCGATAAGTTTAGGCTTACATCAAGAACTCAAAGATGCCTTGCCACAATCAATTAAAGGTCCGCTCATTCCAGCGTTCAACTGGATAAGCAGAAACAAATTCGATTGAAATCTCCGCAGACAAATAGTTCTAGCTAAGGGAAATCGTATTGACGTTGAGGGAAACTCGATAAAACTAGATAGCCAATTTCTAAAATGGTTGGCATAACATGGCAAAATTCCTAGTTATTCACCCCAACATAGACATTTACGGGGGCGGCGAGCGTGTGTGCCATCACAGCATGAAAGCCCTTGGTTGCCCACGGGCAGCAAGTTGAGTTGTTGGCATTTGACTTTGACCAGAATCGGTACAATGCAATTCTGGGTGAAAAACTGCCTGAAAACGTAACTGTCCACACTCTGGGAAACAGGACAGTTGTCGAGGCAAAACCGCCTTTATCTGTTTACAAGAGACGACGAAATATCCTGAGGCTACTGAAAAAATATAAAGAAACCGCAGAGTATGATTACACTTTCAGCACACAAACTTTCTCAGCTTTCGAAGCTACCCTTTTGGAAAAAGCCAAGAAGAACATAGCCTACGTGCATTTTCCCGAAATCCACTATGATTACGACCATTTAAAACGAAACAAGAGAATGTACCTGTGGCTTTACAAAAAGTTGCTCGAAAAAGACATCGGAAAACTGGACTTGATTTTTTGTAACAGCAACTATTCTAAAGCTATTACTGAAAGGTACTGGAGTAGGTTCGGAATCAAAAATCCCAAGGTTGCCTATCCACCTGTTGAAGAACGTTTCTGGTCTCATAAGCCTTTAAACGAGCGAGCCAGACGAATACTGTACGTTGGCCGTTTTGTTCCTCAGAAACGTCATGAAATAATGAAGAGGCTATCTGGGGATTTCTCCCAATTCGAATTTGTCAGTGCTGGATTGTTGAGAGATAGTGAAGCATCATGGTTTGAGAGCTTTTCAAAAGACCTACCCGCCAACTACATCGTTAAACCAAACCTGTCTGAAGAAGAATTAATCAAGCTGTTTCAGGATTCTCAAATCTACTGCCACTTGATGGAAGGGGAACATTTCGGAATCGCCCCGATGGAAGCGCTGGCAAGCGGATGCATCACATTGGTTCATAACAGCGGAGGAAGTGGAGAATTCATTCCAGAAGGATTTCGGTGGGACACATTTGAAAATTTGAAAGAGAAAATAACTCGACTAGCCGAGTCGACAGATGATTATACCCTCTGGAACGAGAAAAAAGCGGAATTAAGAGAAAAGATATCGGTTTTAAAGCCTGAAAACTTTGAAGAGAACATTTGGTCTAACGTAGCGGCGTTAATTCAGGAAACGGAAAAAAACTCTGAAACGAAAATCTTAAAGCAGTGAACAGCCAAGCATCAACGGTGCCTGACTTAATCACCTATGCTGTCATTGTTAACTGGAACGGCAGAGAAATCTTACAGAAGTGTCTCAATTCATTCTTCGTTAATACTGCAGCTTCTGAATGCAATGTAGTGGTAGTGGATAATGGTAGCACAGATGGTTCAGTGGAAATGTTGCAGGCATTTTTTCCTCAAGTGAAAATACTCAAAAATATCCATAATGCCGGTTTTTCGAAGGCAAACAATCAAGGAATCCGATTTGCACTTGAAAACGGCGCTAAGCACATTCTGCTCCTAAACAACGACATTGAAATAACTGACGGAAAATGGCTCAAAGAATTTTCCGATGTTTTAGAATCCGACACCAAAATAGGAATTGTCGGGTGCAAACTGCTCTATCTCGACGGTACAATTCAACATGCTGGCGGAATTATCAGCCTACGTGTTCCTTACCATAGAGGTGAAGGGGAGAAAGATACTGGTCAGTACAATAGGGTTGAGTTTATTGATTATGTGACGGGGGCGGCATTGATGATTAAATCCGCCGTTGTTGGCAGCATAGGGTTCCTTGATGAGTGCTTCACTCCGGTGTTTTTTGAAGATACAGATTGGTGCGTCCGCGCTACACTCTACGGCTACAAGGTTGTCTACACGCCTAAGCCAACACTGATTCACCATTGCGGCGCATCAAGCAGCAAACTTGGAAGCGAAACAAAAAGGTTCTACGCCCGGAAAAACCACATCCGATTCTTCCTCCTAAACTACCCAACCACAGACATTTTCAAGCGAATACTATTGTTTGAATCCAAGGAATTCATTCGATGTATAGTTGTGCGACCAAAACATAGAAAACTACCCCTCAATTTGAGGTCAGACGCCTATAATAAAATGATGTTTTTCTCGAAAGTTTGGTGGGCTAGCATCAGAGATTTCAAGGGAATACTGGCTCTTAGAAGACAGAGGTTCATCTTTTGGGCAAAATTAAACCGTTAACCGATAACCTTACGGTAAATATCTGCAATCTGACTTGCGACCTTGTCTGCCTCGAATCTCTCCAAAACCCATTCTCTCGCGTCTGCGCCGAACTTTTCTCTTTCTGCTTTGTCGAGTAATAACTCTTCTAAAGCTGACTGGAGACCAACAGGATCACTGGGTTTTACCAGAATCCCAGTTTTTTTATGTTTCACTATTTCAGGGATTGACCCCGTCCAAGTTGAAACTGCAGGTTTTCCACATGCCATCGCTTCCACCAGGGAGTAACCAAATTGCTCAGCCCACGATTTAGTCTCAACACTCGACAAACAAAAAATGTCAGCTAAATTGTGAATTTGAGGCATATCTGAATATTTTATGCTACCCAGAAATTTAACTTTGTTACCGATTTTCAGGTCTGTAGTAAGCCTGCCTATTTCAAATTTCATCTTTGCTGTGCCGGAACCAACGACTAAGAGCTCCAGATTCTGCGTTTTTTTAAGCAGCATAGAAAAGGCGTTTAGAAGGTCAAATATACCTTTCTCAGGGACAAACCGTCCGACGAACAATATTTTTGTTGTGTCTTTTGAGAGTCCAAATTTCTCAATGAGTTGAAGGTTCTTTTCCGCGGGCTTAAAGGTCTCGCAGTCTATCCCTGCTGGAATAACAGTGATTCGGTTTGAATCAACACCTTCTAAGATCAATGCTTTTTTTGCTTTTTCTGTTATAGCTATAAAATACTTTACGTTTTCACGGTTGAACTTTTTTATTTTTGTGTATGGTGGTTCTTCAAAGTTGAAGGGTATGTTTTCCCATTCTGTCACAATTGTGGGGATGCCTGTCTTTACTGCTTGGTATGTGTAGGGGTACTGGATGTCGGCTGAGTGAATTATGTCGAGGTCTTTGGTTAGCCCTTTTAAATTGTAAATTCTAAAGTTGTATGATTCAAAATTGTATCCGGTTGCTCTTTTTGCCAGACGCTGAAATTTAATGAGTTTGCCTCTTGTCAGGGTTTTGTAGTTATGTCCAACTCGGACTGGAAAAGGAAGTTCATCTGCGTTAAAGCTGTTGTCATGGGTCATAATGCCTATGGGGTTAAAGGCATAATTGGAGAGTTTCCTGAAGTATTGCCCTTCATAAGGGTTCAGGGACGAACCTCTCAAGATACCTACTTTATACAGCAAGACCCACCCACATCTTTGCTCATTGCAAACAAAACGTCTTACTAAAATAATAATTTATCATTGAAAAGACCTATCATCGTTAACTAGCAACATGAATTCCGTTTTGCAGAGCAATGCGCCGTATGATCATTCCATAAACATATAACCGGGGTTTTGGAGGTATCGAACAATGGTTTTGCCAGCTGGAAAGTTTGGTAACTCTGCAAATTGCTTCTCACTATCATTCCAAACAACTATGACTTCGCTTAGAGCATTCGAATTGGTTAGGAAGTTTTTTACGCAGCACTCAAGGTTACTTATGGATCGCGTTGGGAATATTGCTGTGTAGACTTGCATTTTTATAAATCAACGGTTACTCTAAGATACGGATAAATATAAAAATGAATCCCAAACTGGAGAAACCGTGGTTTAGATGCATTCTAGATTAGTTATTTCTTCTGCAATGTTTCGCCAATCAAGTTTAGGTCGCCAATACGCAGAAATCATCTTAGGCTCATAGTCCTCTCTATCCCATCTGTCAGCACCCTGTAATAGAGCAGCTAAAATGGCGTCTCTATTGAATGTCGCTGTTATTCTGCCAGAGAAGCCTTGCATAGAGAGGTACCTGAGGGATTCAACGGGGTTCCCAACTACTAAGCAGCCTGTCCAGAGAGTTTCAGCGGCTGCGATACAGAAGCTTTCCCATCGAGAAGGAATAAAAAACATTTGGGCGCCCACCATTAACTCCTTGATTTTTGGGCGTTCTACAAACCCTAAAACTTCTATTCGTCCTCTAACAGCCACTGACGTATCGTTGAGAAACTGTTTGATTAGTTTTTCTCCACCGCCAAATATAATGAGTTTATAATCTTTTTTTGCTCTAGAAAGCCAACAGCAGTCTCCCACCATAACATATGTGTTCTTTTACCGGTAATCATCCCATCGGCCAGGTTTAGTCACTTGGACTTCAACCTTAAACGGAATCCTCAGTCCACCTATACTTCTTCACATTTCCTTACAATTCGGTAAGCAAGAGATGCTTCAACAAAAGGTAGCAACCGTTGAGGACAACGTATAGCAGAGTATAATAGCAGCCTTGTCGCAAAAGGCAATAGAAGTTTATGACAGAGCTTTTTGGTTAACATCCTAATTTTGCAAATGAAACCTTAAACCAGTCTTCATCGAGGTAATTGGCATGAAAGGGTCTTTTAGCGCCTGACCCTTTCCTGTGGGAGTATCCCACTTTAACTTGGCATTTACTGACACGTAAAAGCTCTATGAGCATCTTCACGGGGTTTTTTACATGTTCAATTGTGTAACTACTAAAGAAAACCTTGAATCACTCATCCTTAAAGGGCAAGAATGCAGCATCAGCAACAACGAAGTTAGGAATCAAATGTGGATTAATAAATTCGCCTTGCTATTGGTCTCCTTCTTGGTTGTTCCATCCGCGAGTAAAACCGTCAACATTTATGTCGCCAGTTGGTCTGCTGCCACAACCCACATCTAACTTAATTTTGAATTCCTCCTTGCATGTTTCATCAGTCCTTTGGAAAAGTGTAAGATACTTTTTTTCTCGAAATATTACCTAAGTGTGATTAACGTTTGAAAAGATTTATTTGACGGACTTATGCGCTTCGATCGACATAGATTATTTTTTGATTTGCGATTTTTTGTATAAAGCCTGTTGTCTTGTGGTTATTGTCGGGCGGTAAGCGAAGATATCTTCCTATTTAAACTTATGTTTTTCACTTTATTCCCATCTATTTTCGTATATTAGAAACGCGAAAATCTATTCGGAGAAATGGTATCATTAACCGCTGGGAAAACAGACAAAAACCAAAACTGATAAACACAACCATTCCAACAACAATCATTCAACATGACCCAAGCAACGCAGATGGCTCAAACAACTGCCAAAGGTAGTATTCACCTATTATGGGGACTGTTAGCATCAACAATTATCTCAGCAGTGGGAACAATATTCATTGCCCGCCTACTTGGTCCAGAAAACTACGGTCTATACACTATAGCAATAAGTGCACCAATCCTCTTTTCAAACTTTAGAGACTGGGGTATCACCACTGCCATAATCAAATTCTCCGCTCAAAATAACACCCAAAATCAATCCGGAAAAATACGGGGCATCCTTCTCTCAAGTACAATATTTGAAATAGTAATAGGTTTAATCCTCACCCTTCTCGCTTTCATTCTTTCAGGCTTTCTAGGCAACAGCTTTCAATCGTCCAGAAATAACACCTTTAATCCGAATAACCTCTATCACAATATTGACTGGTGCCTTAATCAACATTGGAACTGCTGCCTTCACTGGTCTGGAAAAAATGCATCTAAATAGCATAATGCTCATAGTTCAATCAGTAGTTAAAACTGGTCTGATAATAACACTCGTGTTACTAGGATTTGGCACAACCGGCGCGGTCTGGGGCTATTCAATTGCAGTTATGTTTGCCGCATTAACGGGTATGTTGCTTATGTACGTAATGTACAAATTATTACCTAAACCAAGCGTTGCCAAGCTGCAAATACTATCTAATATCAAAATTATGCTAAAATATGGGCTACCCCTATCCATAAGCAGCATTCTAATGGGTTTTCTGACACAGTTCTATAGTTATTTGCTCGCAATCTATGTAATCGATAACGCGGTAATTGGCAATTACAATGTAGCTCTAAACTTCGTAGTCTTAATTACGTTTTTTGCTAGTCCAGTAACAACTATGCTTTTTCCAGCTTTTTCCAAGTTAGATTATAAGCGTGACAGTGAAATGCTTAAGAATGTTTTTCAATTTTCCGTAAGATATGCTGCGCTCATAGTGGTGCCGGTTACAGCAATTGTTATAACTTTAGCTCAACCCGCAATTGGCACAATATTTGAAGATAAATATGCACAAGCACCTCTCTTTTTGGTTTTGCTATCCATCGGTTATCTTTTCTCTGCCATTGGAAGCCTAAGCACTAGTAATCTAATAAATAGTCAAGGACATACAATATTCAATCTCAGATTATGTATCCTAAATGCAGCAATTGGATTTCCATTAAGCTTTCTGTTAATTTCTCAATTTGGTGTTATTGGATTAGTAGTGACTTCTCTAACTGTAGGTTTACCAAGTTTATTTATAAGCTTACGTTTTGTAAAGAAACAGTTCGGTGTCTCAATTGACTATTTCTATTCTGCAAAAATTTTATTCTCATCGACATTAACGTCTATCCTTACGTATTTCCTTATTTCTCGGTTAGCTCTTTCCAACCCTGTTGAACTATTAGTTGGATTGATAGTTTTCGTATTTATTTTTATTATTACTGCTTTGCTTACTCGAACCATCAATAGGTCTGACATAGGCAACATTCGGGAAATTGTTGATGGGCTTGGTCCACTTCGTAAACCGGTAAATTGGTTGCTTAACTTAATCGAAAGATTAATGCGAATTCTGCATATTTGAAAACAAACATGTCAATCTAGACGACCTTAACCTATTGAAACTTCGGTTAAAGAAATTAAAGTAAAAGTTTAGCCAGAAGATCAATTAGTTCTTGTTTGTTTTTGATGCCTCTAAAAATTGCTTTGCCACTTGAATAGAGGCGAAAAGAAATGTCTTGGAAAGTTAATTCAAAAATTATTCCTGCAATTGTATTTTTGAGCTTAGCTTTCTTCAAAATGTTAGCGATTGCTTCATCTTTCTTTTCATATTTTAAAACCACTATGACATCGCTTTCCGCTCCGCATGTTCCCTCAATACGCGAGACATAATCGTCGATTGTGACCATTAGAGTTGCCCGAACTCCTTTAAAACTTCCATGAAGACGGTCGATTTCCTCTTGTGTATTGTAGATGTAGAAGCTTGCTCGCGCTGAAGATTGGAGTTTAAAAAGCTCATGTAGCGGTTGTGCGCAATGGAATCCGCTGCGTATCATTATTCCGTAATTGTCAAAGAATAATGCTACGTCATGTGAAGACAAACCTTGAACTGAGAATGGTATGATTCCAAGTTTTCTAGAAAGGTTGCTTGGACCATAGACTGTAACTTTACTGCATTCCTCCATTCGTTTTGTAGCGTACTTCGTTAAGGTTTTCTCGTGGCTCAAAACATTATCCATTCCTAAGCCTTCAAGGTATTTTACTGCTTCCCCTAAACCGATTGCACCACTGATGTTTGGAGTGCCTGCCTCAAACTTCCATGGCAATTCATTCCAAGAAATACTGCATTGCCCCTTTTCCTCGCTAAAGGATACTTCCTTAATCATTTCTCCTCCACCCATGAAAGGCGGCATCTTTTCCAGCACTTCCTTCTTGCCATAAAACACTCCGATGCCTGTTGGACCAAGCATTTTGTGACCTGAGAAAGCCATAAAATCCATATCTAAATCCTGCACATCAACCTTCATGTGCGGTACCGACTGGGCACCGTCAACCAGCATCAAAGCGCCGTTGTCATGTGCAACTTTTCCGATGCGTTTAACGTCGTTGATAACGCCAGTAACATTTGAGACATGGCTCAGACATGCAATCTTTGTTTTGCTGCAAATTTTGCTTTCGAAATCGTCATAATCTAATGTGCCGTCAGGGTTAACTTTAGCATATTTGAGTGTGAAGCCTTTCAGTTTAGCAACGATTTCCCACGGAACAATGTTGCTGTGATGTTCCATTAACGAAACAAGTACTTCATCGCCTTTTCCAAGATTGTTTATTCCCCATGAATACGCGACTAAGTTAATGGCTTCAGTTGTACCCCTCACAAAAACAATTTCAGAAGCGGTTTTAGCGTTTATGAATTTGGCAATTCTTTCCCGAGATTTCTCATATAAGTCAGTTGCTTCTAAAGAAAGCGTGTGCACTGCTCGGTGGACGTTGCCATTATGGTTTTCATAAAAATCTGCAATTGCATCAATGACTTGTCGTGGTTTCTGGGTGGTAGCGGCATTGTCAAAGTAGATTAAGGGGTTGCCGTTTATTTTCCGGTTTAAGATTGGGAAAGTCTTGCCTGATCGCTTGCTGATCTATGATTTTTTTTCTGCCTCAGGCTTTAGCCTCTTTGAGAGTGTTTTTGCCAGTTCTTCTTCCTCTAATGCTTGTTTTTCCTCGAAAGTGTGTTCTTTAGGCAACCAGCTTGGGTGCTTCAACATTTCTTTGCGAGAAATATTGTCGTATTGCTCTTTTCAAGGCGCCGACAGCGAGGACTCCGCAATGGAATTTTACGTCTGGTAATCCGCCGATTTCTTCCACGACTCGTTTCCATGTTATGTCTTTCCAGGCTGCTTCCAAACTTAGGCACTTTATCATTTCAGTGACTATGCTGGATGTAGCGATGTTGGCGGCGCAGCCGTAACTTTCGAACTGTGCTTTTTCAATGATGTCTTTATCGCTGATTTTTAGGTAGAATGTTATCATGTCTCCACATGCAGGGTTTCCTGCAACTGCGACGACTGTGGCATCTTCCATTTTGCCAAGGTTCTTGGGGTTACGGAATAAATCCATTATTTTTGGGTTATATGGTAATGGCATACGTGACATATTTAATGCACTCCTGTTGAGCCGACTATCCCTCTTATACGGTTGACGGCTGTAGGTAAAACTTTCAGAACGTAAGCTATATCCTCTTCTGTGTGGCTGCGGGTGACTTTCATTAGTATGCTGCCGTGCGCTTCCTCGAATATGCGTCCGATGGCGATAAGAACGTGGCTGGGCTGCAATAATCTTCTGCTACATGCGCTTCCGCTTGAAACGTAGATGCCGCTTAGGCTTAGTTCAATGGTTAATGCTTCACCTTCTGCTCGAAGTATGCTTATGTTGGCGTTGTCTGGGGAACGTTTGTCTCCTTTTGGACCGTTAAAACGCAAGTCAGGGAGTTCAGCAAATATGCCCTCGACAAGTTTATCGCGAAGTGTTCGCATTTTTGTGGTGTTTGCTTCAAAATTCTGGAAAGCAAGCTCTGAGGCTTTGGTAAAGCCAACGATTAGCGGGGTGTTTTCTACACCTGGCCAAAGTTTCTGCGTGCCGATTTGTCCTTCGAGGATGCGCTCCATGTTTATGTGTTCCTTTAGGTACATTGCGCCCATGCCTCTTGGACCCTGAATCTTGTAGCTGCTCAAGGTGGCTAAGTCAACGTTTAGGTCTTGTACATTTAGAGGTATTCTGCCGTAAGCGTCTGAGGCATCTGTGTGAAAGAGAGTTTGCGGGTTTTTGGCTTTAACTATATCCACCGCTTCCTTAATCGGTTGGATTGTTCCAAGCTCGTTGTTCACTGCTGAGATGCTGACAAGTATAGTTTCTTTATCGACTGTTTCTTCGAGTTTCTCCAAGTTGATGAAGCCTTCGTTGTTGACTGGGATTTTAGTGGTTGAGAAACCGAATTTTCCCATCATCTCAGCAACCTGCAGCACGTTGATGGGTTCGATTTCAGATATAACGATTTTTTTGCCCTTGATTTTCTGTGCAAAGCATGAACCCATGATGGCTAGGTTATTGGCTTCGGTTTCGCTTGGGGTGAAAGTGATTTCTTCAAGGTTTTTTGCGCCAATATAGTGGCTAATTTTTTTGGAGCTGTTCATAATTGCTTCGAAGGCTTCCCATCCGGGTTTATGCGTGAGCGTGGGGTTGCCGAAGGCGGTTTTGTTGAAGTAGGGTATCATAGAATCTACAACTTCTTTGCAGACGATGCTGGAGTTTTCGTTGTCTAAGTAAACCTCATGCGTTATGCCTTCATGTAGTTTGAGAAGTTCTTTCACGTTTTCAACCATACAGTATCTACCTGAAATTTTTGGGACAGATAACTCGTCACCTTTGATAGTATCTATTTCAAGTAAAAAAACTTAACCACCGAGCAATCTCTTCAAAGCAGTAAGATTTTGAGGTGTGGTCAGCAAATACCCTTGCAGAAAAACACTGATGCTATGGAATTTACAATTTAAAGATTTACCCTTTATAAATTATCAATTACAAAACTAAGGAACGCGAATTAAACTAAATATAAATAGCACTTCAGAAAACAAAGCACATGGGGATATAAAACGGCTGCATTGTTTGAAATAAGAAATACCGTGAACGGTAAATTTTACTGGAGATTCAAAGTGATTAATGGCGAAGTAGTTGCAGTAAGCGAAGTGTACGAAACAAAACAGGGCTGTAAGAACGGCATAGACTGCATTATGAGCAACGCAATTTTTGCCGCTATCAACGTCTAAACCATCTAAAGCTTTTATTTTCTTTTTTCCACAAAACGTGAAAACAATAGAATCGTTAACTTGTTTTTGTCAATAGAACAGTAATACTTAATGAAAAAAGCCGTCAAATTACAAAAAAACTCTAATAAACCACCCAAACCCATACTATTCACAACAAAAATTTATGGCGAATACCTTGAAGATTGCAGAGTTATCCGTGCCCGAATCCGTCAAAGAGGTGCTTCTTGGTTTTGGGATATCTGAGTTGTTTCCGCCCCAGAAAGACTGTATACTGGCAGGTGTGCTGGAAGGCAAAAACATCGTTCTCGCAAGCCCAACGGCTTCGGGTAAAACGTTGATTGCTGAACTCTGCTCTCTCAAACATGTATTGGAAAAGGGCGGCAAAGTCATCTATCTCTCACCGCTCAGAGCCCTGGCAAGTGAGAAGTTTGAGGAATTCAACAAGTACACTTCGATCAAGAAGGTGAATGGACAAAAAATCTCTGTTGGCATCAGCACAGGCGACTTTGACACAGCCGACAACTGGCTTGAACGCTACGACATCATCATTACTACAAACGAGAAAGCAGATTCACTGCTTCGACACCGCGCCAAATGGATGGACAGCATATCGTTGGTAATTGCCGACGAAATTCACCTTTTAAACGATGCTGGACGTGGACCAACCTTAGAAATTGTGTTGGCAAGGCTGATGCAGGTTAACCCACAGATTCAAATTTTAGCCCTAAGCGCTACCATCAACAACGTTGATGAAATCGCAGGCTGGCTCAACGCAAAATACGTCGTTACCGAGTGGCGTCCTATCAACTTAAAAGAAGGCGTAATGCTCCAAGCTGAAGTGCAATACAAGGATGGCTCTTCAAGGAAAGTGGAGCAGGAAACACACTTTACAATCATAAACATGGTTTTAGATACAATCAAGAATGGGGGGCAAGCCCTGATTTTTGCTTCCACCCGGCGAAACGCGGTTTCAGCGGCTAAAACCGTTGCAAGCCACATGGACAAAGCTCTCTATCCTAAATCGGGTTCAAAACTGGTTAAACGCGCATTAGAGGAAAAAACAAGGAAGGTTCTCGATGAAGAAGCCAAGAAAATCCTCGATGCAGGTGAACGCACAGGAATGGGCGAAGAACTTGCTGAGCTGGTTCGTTGCGCTACAGCTTATCACCATGCAGGGTTGTCTGGGGCTCACCGCAAAATAATCGAAGACGCATTCAAAGATCGAAAAATCAAGGTTTTAACTGCCACACCAACGCTGGCATGGGGCGTCAACCTGCCAGCAAGAACGGTTATCATCCAAGACTATCGACGTTTTGAAGCAGGACTCGGTAACTATCCAATAAGTGTCTTGGATTACAAGCAGATGGCTGGCAGAGCTGGCAGACCAAAATACGACAAATTCGGCGAATCTGTACTTATTGCAAAAACGGCTGACGAGGCCGATTTCCTCATGGAAAACTATGTCTTGGCAAAAACAGAGAAAATCTGGTCCCGCCTCGCTGTGGAAAAAATCATCCGCACTCACGTGCTCTCAACCATAGCCTCTGGTTTCGCTGACACGGAACAGGGTATTTACGAGTTTTTTGGCAAAACATTCTACTCTTACCAATTTGACGTGAAAGCCATCAAAAGCGTCATAAATAAAATCCTGCGCTTCCTCCATGACGAAGAAATGATTCTTGTTGCAGGCAATCACATCCTCGCCACCAAATTCGGCAAACGCATAAGCGAACTCTACATTGACCCCTTATCAGGAGTAATCATCAGGGATGCACTTCAGAGTAAACCGCCGATTTTGACTGAGTTCAGTCTACTCCACTTAGTCTCCCATACACCCGATATGGGTCCAATAATGCGACCATACCAACGGGAAATGGAGAAATTAGCAATCCAAACTGAAGACCACCAACAAGAATTATTCACAACACCCCCCGACCAATGGCGCGACCACATTGGCTATGCCGAATTTTTAGGTGAAGTAAAAACCGCCATTGTTATGAATAATTGGATTGAGGAGCTTCCAGAAGAAAAAATCATCGAACGCTTCAATGTTCAACCTGGAGACCTCTACCGAACTATCGAAACTGCCAAGTGGCTATTGCACGCCACGGACGAGCTATCGCCTGTAGTTGCCAAAAACAAAGAGGTTTCAACATTAAGCCACGAACTTGTTGAACGGGTTTCTAAAGGAATCAAGAAAGAACTTTTACCAATCGTGGCGTTGGAAGGCGTTGGCAGAGTCCGCGGACGCATCATATTCAACGCAGGATACCAAACAATCCCAGACCTCAAACACGCCTCAATTGAAGAACTAACCAACTTGCCATCGGTAGGTCCAAGATTGGCAAAGAAAATCAAAGAGCAAGTCGGCGGCTTTGTCAAAAAAGAAACGTGGGAAAACTTGGATAAGGCAGATGAAGTTTCGCAGAAAGGCTTGTTTGAGTTTTAAGCTTTTTTTGCGAACCGCTCAGCCTGTTTAACTGCTGTGCCCAAGTAGTTTTTGGGATTTAATGCTTGGTCGATTTCTTTCTCTGTTAGTTTGCTACTTACGAATTTGTCTTCGAGGAGAACTTGTTTGAAGTCTTTCTTCTCGAGTGCGCTTTGGATGGTTAGTTTTCTGAGCATTTCGTGGGCGTCTTGCCTGTTCACGCCTTTCTTCGCAAGCGCCATCATGACGGATTCCGACATAGCAGCGTCCTTGCGTCAACGACAGGTTCTGCAACATTCGTTCGCTGTCAACGCGCAAGTTCGCAACGATGTTGCACATGAGACTGAGTATGTAATCGAGCAGTATGTTCGATTCTGGGATTATGAATCGTTCGGCTGAGGACTGCGTTAAGTCGCGTTCATGCCAAGTTACCATGTCCTCTAAGGCTGGGGTGCTTAGGCTTCGGACGATTCGGGCTAAACCGCACACACGTTCGCATGTTTCAGGGTTCTGCTTATGCGGCATAGTTGAGCTGCCTACCTGTTTTTTTGCTTCAAACGACTCGAAGAGTTCAGCGATTTCGGGGCGTTGGAGTTCGCGGATTTCAGTTGCAAAATTCTCCAATGAAGAAGCCACCGAAGCGTAAATGCAGATAAGTTCGGCGTAGCGGTCCCTTTGCACGATTTGCGTGGAAATTTCAGCCGCGTGGAGACACAGCCGCTTCATAACGAGCTCCTGAATCTGCTCAGCATGCTCGCCTAAACCCGCCTGCGTGCCGACGGCGCCGCTTACTTTCCCAACCAAGACACGTTTTTTGCACTCTTCCAACCGTTCTAAGTGCCTGCTGACTTCGTATCCCCACACCGCAAACTTGAAGCCCAAAGTAATAGGCAACGCGTGCTGCCCGTGAGTTCTGCCAATCATCGCAGTGTCTTTGTGCAAGAGAGCTTGTTTCTGCAAAATACCCTTGAATTCGACGAGCCTTTTCTCGATGACTTCTAAGGCGTCTTTTAGTTGCAATGCATTGGCTGTGTCAACGATGTCGTAGCTTGTTGCCCCAAGGTGAACGTATGCGCCGCTTGGACCACAAAGCTCCGAGAGTGCACGCACCAGCGAGGCGATGTCGTGTTTAATTTCCTTTTCAATTTCCTTCACCCGCTCAACCTTGACGTATTTGATGGATGCCATGGCGGCGATTTTTTCAGAATCCTTCTTTGGGATGTTTCCTACTTCAGCATGCGCCAAAGCCAAGGCGGCTTCAACATCAAGTAGTTTCTGGACTCTGGTTTCTTCTTCGAAGATTTTGAGCATTTCTGGCGTTCCATAACGACCAGTGTCGATTGGCAAGATAGGCAAGTATTGGTAACCTCAAAGAGGGATATGCAGATTAAACATTAATGTTTTACCAAAGCACTTACACAATGTAAGTAATCATTGGGTGTTTGATTACATGAAAGTTACAGTTGCAGTGTTGGATAAAAACGGCGATAGCACCGTTGAGAGAGTTCTTGACGTGTTAAACTCGTTTGATCTGTGGATGCCTTCGCATTTTGGGTTGATTTCCCCAAAGAAATGCGTTTTCGAAAAAAATGTTGAAATCATAAAAAAACAGGGCTTAAAATCGTCGACTGTGGCAGGCTACGTTACTTCAAAACCCAAGTCAACAAGCGACTACGAACACTTGCAATTGGATGATGCGGCGTTGCTCTTTGAAGGTCGAGTTTATTCACCCATACCTGAAACCGCTGTTATGCAGCAAGTTGCCAAAGCACCACTTCACTGCGAAGCCACCCTCCAGACAATGATGGAGCAGGCAGATGGAGATTACGCATTCTTAATGGTCAAAAACGGTTGGGTTGCAGCGGGAAGAGACCCCATCGGAATTCAACCACTCTATTATGGGGAAAACAGGGACATCGCCGCTCTTCGCCACGAACAAAAAAGCCCTCTGGAAACTCGGAATAGAAAAACCCTCAGTCGTTTCCACCGGGGAATTTGGCGTTTGTTAGCAAAGAAGGTTTCAAATTCAAACCAATCAAAACATTAACTTACACCAGAACCAAAGCAAATAACGATGGATGATGCCGCAAAACATCTTCAAAACCTACTTGAAGAATCCATCAGGCGACGGGTAATCGGTTTAAAAGAGGTCGTTGTCGCGTTTTCAGGAGGCTTAGACAGCAGCGTGGTAGCTTTTTTGGCAAGCAAATGCGGCGTAAAAGTCAACTTGCTGCATGTAAGCTTGGAGAATCAACCAGAAACGGAAGAAGCAATTAAAGCCGCAGACGAACTAGATTTGCCATTGCAAATAGATTTGTTCAAAGACTCCGATGTTGAAGCAGTATTGCCCAAAGTTATAGAATTAATCGAGGAGCCCGATCCAATTAAAGCAAGTATAGGGGTACCGTTTTATTGGGTTGCACAGAAGGCTGCTGAAGCCAACTTTAAAGTTGTGTTGGCGGGGCAGGGCGCGGACGAACTTTTTGGGGGCTATCAGCGCTATGTTGCTGAGTTCTGCAAGGAAGGGGGTGAATCAGTAAGAAAAACGATGTATGAGTGATGTGGTTAGAATTCATGAGAGCAACCTTGAGCGGGACCTGAAAATATTTGGATTCCACAATATTGAGTTACGCGTGCCTTTTGCATCGTTTGATTTAGTGGAGTTTGCACTTGGTTTGCCTGTTGAGTTGAAAATCGAAAGTAAAGCAGATACGCTGCGAAAGCTTGTGCTAAGGAAAATGGCGCTAAACGCTGGTATGCCAATTTCGATGGCGCAGAAACCAAAGAAGGCTGTTCAGTATTCCACTGGAATAAACGATGCAATAAAAAGGATAGCGAAAACCCACGAGAAAACAGTTAAAGAATACATCGATGAAATCTTTCAGCAATCCAGAAACAACATTTAAGCAAAATAGTTGGCGTATTTGAATCCTAACATCCAAGCTATGCCAGTAACCTAAGAAGAATAGGTGTCATGAATCTAGTGTTTCTGAGAGATCCGCATAGTATATTGCCAATCAATTTATTCTTTTTTTATTTTATCCAAGGAAAAAGCATTAACGAGATCTATAGAATCATTGTAAAACGCTTGATGCCATAGAGAAAAGATGTTCGATTTGGATCTAAAAGTTAAGGTTGTTTGGAAAAGAAAAAAACCTGGTTTTTGTTGTTCTTTAATAAGAATAGATATAAAAATAATAAATGGGCTACCCAGAATGATCTTTTTAAGGTGTTAATCTGACTCTGTCACGTGGATAGAGCGTTACTTCTCGTATGTTCTTGTTTCCAGTTAAAATCATCGTTAACCTTTCAAGTCCCAATCCCCAACCAGCGTGCGGTGGCATACCGTAATCGTAGGCTTGCAAGTGGCACTTGAACGATTCAGGATTCAAACCCTTCTCTTGCAGTCTCTGGATTAATTGGTCTTTTTGAGCTATTCTTGTGCCACCCGAAACCAACTCAATGTAACGCCACATCAAATCGAAGCCTTCGCACAACTTCAGGCTTGTCTTCGCGCGGTTTAATGTAGAAGGCTTTTGCATGTGTGGGCCAATCTGTTATGAAATAGAAGAATGGGTAAAGTTTGCCAAGAACCCTGAAAGCTTCGGTTGGGATATCTTCGCCCCATGGAATCATAACGTCTTGCTTCTTCAAATCTTCGAGAACTTGATCGTAAGTTAAACGTTTAAACGGAATATCTGGGACTTCAAATTTGTAGCCAAGCACTGACAATTCGTTGGCACATTTTTCTTTTACAACGGTGCAAGCATGATGTATGACTTGTTCAAGAAGTGCCATAACCTCAGTGGCGTTCATAAAAGCTGCTTCAATGTCAACCGAAGTGAACTCGCTCAGGTGCCTTCTGGTATGCGATTCTTCAGCACGGAAAAAAGGTCCAACCTCAAACACCTTCTCAAAACTCAGCGTTAATTCTTCTTTGTAAAGTTGCGGGCTCTGGGCAAGGTATGCTTTTTGCCCAAAATAGTCAACGCTGAATAATTCAGCGCCGCCTTCAGTTGCCGAAGCAATGATTCTTGGCGTATGAATCTCCAAAAAATCTTTCCCAAATAGGAAAGTGCGTATTGCTTCAAGTGCAGTATGCTGAACCTTGAAAGTGGCTAAGTTTCTTTCTTGGGTCAGGTCGAGTGGTCTTGCGTCTAACCGCGCTTCGATAAGTGCTGGGGTTTTGCCAGTGAAGTCAATGGGCAATTGCTCGGTGGCTACATTAAGAATTTTGAAGTCGTTTGGAATTACTTCGATACCGCGAGGTGTCATGTTGGTTTTTTTAACGTTTCCTTTAACGCCAACGCAAAATCTTTTTTGCAAAAGGTTACATTTAGCTAATACTTCAGGAGCAATTCTTTTTTTAGGTATCGTTAACTGGATTGTTCCTTCGCGATCTTGCAGAATGATGAAGCGAATTCCGCCAAGGTCGCGGATATCTTGGACCCAGCCAAAAAGAGTAACTGTTTGTCCATCAATTTCAGGAGTTACCTGACTTGTATAGTGAGTTCTAACATAGTCGCCAATCGAGTCCAAGTTCATACTGTTTGCCAACCTTAATCTGCAATTTCAACGCGTAAAGACATTTTCCGTACTTTACTGGCAATTTCCTTCAACGCTTTAAGGTCAAAGGGCAGCTGTGCGCCTCGTTTCCTCTTAAGGATCACTCGTGTTTCAGTGGTTCCGTCTGGAAGCCAGATAGTGTTGATGGTTAAGATGCTGAAGGGAACAAAGAGGTCTTCAAGGAATTTGCGATCGTCAACACCATGTTCTAATACGCGAACGTTTTTGCCTGTTTCATCACCAAGGGTTTTGACGATTTTACCGCCGTAACCCAAAAGTTTGGGGACATCTCCATGTCCAACGAGGATGGCCAAGGTTTTTTCAACCTCAACTGCCTTGTAGAAACAGACGTTTTGCAGGGATGGATACTTCTCTTCTAGGGAGAGCAGTATTCGGGCAACTTTCAGGTCTATATCGCTGATTTCGCCAGCTTTGACTTTAGCTGAACATTTTTGGCAAAGTATGCCGCTTTTTAAGCAGAAACTGCATAGTTCTGTTTTCATTTGTGGTTCTGTTTTCCTGCAAAAAAGGAGTTTAGCTAAAGCGTGATTTATCTTACCAGTGTAATTTCTATAGTGCTGACATTGGTTGCCGTGTTACCATCTTCTTGATCTTGAGGTAGGAAACGATCTGTTCCAATGCTTATGCTTTTAATTTTAGCATCTGGCAAGAATCGGTGTCTAACAACTTCGGCTACATCGATTGCTCGGCTGATGGATCTGCCGCGTGCTTTTATGCTGACTTCTTTTGCTCCGCCGTGGAAGAATGTGATGCATGCGAGGACATAGTTCATTATTGGTTTTTTGCCGATTAAGACTGCGCTGGCATTTTCCGTCACGGTTCCGCTTCACTCCTAGTTTACTTTTAAGTGGCTTGACTTAAGCTTTTTTTCAAAATAAATACATTGTGGTGTTTAGTTTATGTAATTGCTGAAAGTAAAATTGGTGGTTTTAGATTAGAGTTAATCTATCATTTTATGTGTTATTGGTTGTTGAAAACACAAATATCCTATCTACCCTTTATCCTGCTTTTCAGAAAAACAACTTTATTTAGCTAAACAAACTTTGAAGTAACTGTGTATTTTGTATCTTGCCTGCTAGTTGAGAAATCTAGTTAGCATTTAGGAGTCAGATTATTAAGGAAGCTTGCAACTATTGTAAAAGTTTAACTTAACAAAACAACACAAAAGTGACAAAATTGGAGCCATTAACTAAACGTTCAATCCAACTCTTAAAAACACTCTACGAGAAAGGCAAATCCACAAACACCTACACTTTAAGAGTTAAACAAGATGAATTATCCAACCAGTTAGGTGTAAGTAGACAAGCATTAAATGTCCATTTGCGTAAACTAAAAAATCGTGGTTACATACGCACAGGAAGAGGTTTCATTGATGTCACAGAAAAAGGATTAAGTGCATTGGGAGTATCTACAACACCAGCTTTCATACTTCTCAAAGTTTCACCCATCAAACGCATCCAAGTTTATGAGCAAATTCATGAGCTGTCAGTTTCCAAAGCATTTCGTATTGCAGGCGAAGTTGATGCTTTAATCATTGTTGAACGCGAAAACCTCGACGAAATATTAAAGAAACTATATAGCATCGATGGAATAGAAGACACTCGCTCATACGTTACAATTGAAGTAATCAAGTAACTTGTTTTAGCATTCGGCACAATATGCAAAAGTTCAGACAAAAGGTATATTTGATACTTAACCATCAAAGACTTAGCCAAAACGGAAGGTTAACAATAAAATGCCAATATTAGACCCAGTAAAAAAAGCCATAGCGCAAGAACACCGCTTGTATATGAAAATCTGCAGAGACTGTGGCTCACGTAATGCTGCAACAGCGCTGAAATGCAGAAAGTGCAAGGGCAAGAACCTGCGCTGGAAGAAACGTGAAATAGTAAAGTAAAAAGTTTTACTTTTCTTTTTTCAACATTGTAAAAATCAGGCACTACTCTTAAAGTGTTTTTTTGTCTGTAGTTCCACTTATTTAGAGTCAAATTAGTAAACAGTGAAAGAAGTTGCTGCTCAAACGATCTGACCCTCTCATATGTGCACAATCAAAACGTAATGTGAACCTGCAGCAATAAAAAATTTGCAAATTAAAAAAAATACCGGTAAAAATTAGCCCCCTGGTTCATGTTGCCATTACTAAAACCCATTTAATCCATCCACAAGTGCTGTATAGAGGAAAAGTCTCAGTTTTATACAACGGAATCCGAGCCTTTTCGCCCTTACTTTCACAGAAATGCTCGTACAAACCTGATTCTGAGCATTTCTCGTTGATTTGGAGCAATTCTTTGCCGCTTTTTTCTCTGGCATAAATATCAAACAATGCTCTCTTGGCACGGTTTAACATTATAAGCTTTTACTAAAACCACTAAACCTACAATTAAGCAGGTTAGAGGACTTTTCTGAGCGTTTCCATGTTGAAAACGGTGCATGCACAACCATTCTTTAACAAAGGTATACCCTGCCCTGTTATGTTCATACCATTTATAAGTGGACCCATAATTTTCATTTCTTCTCCACACGCCACTCCAACTATGCCTTCATATCGACTATTCTTGACAATCTTGGGTATGCAGGAACCTCCAGGCAACAAATAAACGTCATAGCCCTTCTTTCTCGCATATTGATCTGCCTTGTTAACCATACAATCGTCCGAACAATGCACACACGTGTAACATGGAGTGTCAGGGTTGAATGTTGCTTTACAGCGTCCATCCATAAATTTTCGTGAGCAATGTGGAAGGAACAATGCCCTTTTCTTTGTTTGCAAAAACCTGCCTCTCTCCAAACTGTTAATAGCTTGCAAATCAATCAGATCTTGAAGCAATGCAACTGCGTCTGAAAGGTTTAGTCCAGTTGCTTCCTGAATTTTAAATTTAAGAATCAAATCATTAAGCGTTGATAGGAAGCTTTTGTGCATGCCCTTTTGGTAACTAATCAAAGCGATTTCGGTGAAGAAGAAGCGCGGGACCTTTGAGAGGTCAAAAGTAAATTTATAGGGCATAACTTAGGATTATCGACGTGCATACTTAAAAAAATTGCTTATTATTAGTTAAGATTTGCCTGAGTTACTGTTCTGTAGCTTTAATCCCAAAAGGTCACGGATGGATTTTAGTTCTTCCCGCAACCATTTCACTTCAGCTTCCAGCTTGCTTGCTCTGGTTTCAATATCTTTTTTATGCTTCTTAATACTGCTCTGCAATTCAGGCTTTGAATCAATTATTTCTATTTTCTGGTGCAGGGTGCAAAGGTTCTGTTTAAGGCCAAACAGGATTTCTTCGATTTTAGCAATTGGCCCTTCCATTTTTGGGAGGTCTGCATTTTTTTCGTTGAAATTAGCCATATGTGAGCCTTAAAAAAATAGAAATGGCGGCGAGGTTAGATGCTTATTTGGAACATTAGGCGTTCAACGAGTTCCTTGTACCTGTTCCTGATAGTGACCTCAGTAACCTGTGCAATCTCGGCGATTTCTCTTTGTGTCTTTCGCTCACCAGTTAAGACTGATGCAACATAGCTTGCTGCTGCTGCAATGCCTGTTGGTCCTCTGCCTGAAGTGAGCTTTAGCTCTTTTGCTGAAGCTAAGATTTTGTGGGCAATTTCTTCGACTTTTCCCTGCATCGTAAGTTGGTTTGAGAACTTTGTTATATACTGGCTTGGGCGCAGTGGTGGTATGGAATAGTTTAATTCTCTGATTAGGAAACGATAGCTCCGTCCAACTTCTTTTTTGTTAACCCCTGAGCATTGAGCAATTTCATCCAAGGTTCGGGGTAAACCACATTGCCTGCATGCTAAATAAATCGCGGCTGAGGTGACACCTTGAATTGATCTGCCTCGAATAAGTTTCTCTTTTACTGCTTTACGATAAATAACTGAAGCTGTTTCAAGAATGTTCTTTGGAAGATTTAGGTTATTAGAGATCTTTGTGATTTCGGAGAGTGCGAACGCCAGGTTCCGTTCGGTTGCATCTGAAACCCTGATGCGACGTTGCCACTTCCGCAGACGATATACTTGAGCTTTCTGTCCTGGCGAGAGGCTTTTGCCATAGATGTCTCGATCATGCCAATCGATAGTTGTTGACAATCCCTTATCATGGATGGTGTATGTTAGGGGTGCTCCAACACGGGTTCTCTTTGACCTTTGCTCATCATCAAAAGCTCTCCATTCAGGTCCACGGTCAGCTATTTTGGCTGCAACAACGAAACCGCAGTCCATACATACTATTTCAGCGCATTCATAATCCCGCATAAGTCGGGTGCTGCCACATTCCGGGCATACTTGAACTTTGGCTGGTTCTGCTTTTGGAGTAGTTTGATCTTGATTTAATGGTTGCGTTAACTTGCTGGCTCTACTCATCATCTTTTGCTCCTTTTTGTTTTCGAGAGAAGCAAGTATACCGGTTTATTCACTATTTTCTCAGGATCCTTAATGCTCGGTTTAATTATTGCATAAGGTGCTGAGACAGGGCCTATTATATCAAAAACTTTGCCAACAACATTCAAGTTTTCATCGACAACTTCAAAACCCATTTTCGGGGGGTTTTCTGTTTTTACCACCATGTTTCGCGATGGAGTTACATTTGAAACTTTGCCCAATCTTTGCAAACGCAATTCCCCTTCTCGAAAAACATGTAGGAACCCGTAACAGTTTATATAAAGTTTTCTAAGTAGTTTATAAGCTGAAAGTACAAGCCGGGTTTTTTGGGAGAAAGATTCTTAAATAAGAAGTGCGGATAAGATTCTGCCTTAAAAGGGTGAGGCTAAGAAATATGTCTAAACCATTTTACGTAAAATATGAAGTGCCAAAAGAAATAGTAGATGCAGCCTATGAAGCCCTAACGATTGCTTCAAAAACAGGATCTGTTAGGAAAGGAACAAATGAGGCAACAAAAGCTGTTGAACGCTCACAAGCAAAACTTGTGGTAATAGCTGAAGATGTTGACCCACCGGAAGTAATAGCACACCTACCATTACTCTGCGACGAAAGAAAAATTTCATATGTGTTCGTACCAAGCAAGGAACAACTCGGCAAATCCATCGGTATCGACGTTCCATGTGCAGCAGCGTGCATCATAAGAGAAGGAGAAGCAGCAGGCTTACTCAAAGAAATCGTCACAAGAATCGATCAGGTTAAACGAGGAACTCAGTAATGAGTAAAGACGCAGCTGAAGAACTAATTCCATCAGAAGTCATACAAGTCATAGGTCGCACAGGTGTAACTGGAGAAATCACTCAAGTCCGCGTCCGAATAATGGAAGGAAAAGACAAAGGTAGAATCATAACACGCAACGTTAAAGGACCAGTGCGAGCACAAGATATTCTGATGCTGCGAGAAACAGAAAGAGAAGCTAAGAAAATTACGCGATAACCTGGAGAATTTGTCATGCCAAAACCTAGAAAATGTTCATTCTGTGGTGCTGATTTTCCAGCTGGCACAGGCATGATGTTCGTTAAAAACGACGGCTCAATCCTATGGTTCGATTCCAGCAAATGCAAGAAAAGCAGCATAGCATTCAAACGCGACGCACGTAAACTAAAGTGGACTAAATACTTCGGTAAAGAAGAGAAAGGCAAAGGGTAAGCAGCAAGAAATGTTCTACGTTTCAACCTATTTTTTCCTATTTTTAACTTTATTCGATATTTGATTTTTTACTGAAAACTTATCTTATAGCTGTGCAAAGAGACTTTAGGTGTTCTATACTGCCATTGTTTTTTGCAAAAAAAGAAGTATTCCAATGGTTATCACAAGGCCAAAAAACAGTCGATGTCAGAAAAGGTAATCCTAAACGTGGCGAAATTGCTGTTTTCCAGTCGGGTCCTAGAATTCTGAGGTTGAAGATCGTAAAGACAGAATGTGGGCAGCTTAAGGATATTTTGCGTTTAGATAATTTTAAGGCAGTTATTCCTTCAGCAGTGGTGCTTGGGGACGCGGTTGATTATCTGCGGGAAATTTATGAGGTTTATGACGGGGTTTTTACTGCTTATTATGTTGCGAGGTTGTTTGTTTCTGAAAGATTATAATTACTGATGGATTTAACTTTTTTATCGTTGACTATTTACGTTTTTAGTAAAATTAGTGTGTAAAACGTAACACTTAAATATTCTGTCTGCCAATGATCACCATCCATAAAGAGGTCTTCGAAATGTTAACATTCAGCGGTTGTTACACTGCATTAATAACCCCTATGAATAGTAATCGCCAAGTTGATTACGACGGATTAGAAAAAATAGTAGATTTCCAAATAAAAAACGGCGTCAAAGGCTTACTAGCCGTAGGTACAACAGGGGAAAGCCCAACTTTAGATTGGAACGAACATAGCAAAGTAATCGAGAAAGTACACCAGTACTCAAATAACAGATGTCTGACCATTGCCGGTACGGGTAGTAACTCAACGCAAGAAGCCATCGATGGCACAGCGCACGCCCAGAACGCAGGCATAAACTGTGTACTTCTTGTCGACCCATACTACAACGGTCCGAGCTCAATGGAAATTCGAAGAGAATACATAGAACCCATCGCAAGTCAGTTTCCAGAAGTTCAAGTTATTCCTTACATTATCCCAGGAAGGACAGGTACTCAACTTTTTCCACAAGACATTGCAATCCTTCATAGACAATATCCGAACGTCCGCTGTGTGAAAGAAGCGACTGGTGATTTGAAGAACATGGAGTTAACTAGACAGGTGTGCGGAGAGGATTTTGACATTCTCTCAGGAGATGACGACAAGACCTACACGATGATGATTTCCCCCGACATCGCTGCAAGCGGTGTCATATCCGTTGTCTCCAACATTGCCCCCGGTGCCGTAGTAGATATGGTGCATTATGTTTTGGATGGCAATGAGGAGGCTGCTAGCGTAATTTCCCAAGCACTCCAACCCCTCTTCAACATCGTTACCGTGAAAACACAAGAACAAACACCATATGGTTTAGTAACGTGCAAAGCCCGCAACCCACTTGCCTGCAAGACGCTTATGAACATATTGGGAATGCCGTCAGGACCCTGCAGGCAACCACTGGGAAAAATGACACAAAGTGGATTAGACGTAGTTTTGATAAACGCGAGAAAGGTTTACGAAAGTAACCCACAGATTTTCAAGCCAATCGCTGACTATTTTGGGGTTGATCTAAAAGAACGTCTCTACAATAAGAAGTATCTGGAAGGGCTTTCTTATGCTTAGGTTTTGTGTAGCTGGTGCAGCAGGAAGAATGGGAAATGCTATCATTACCGAAGCCACTGCAAAAGGACATGTAATTGTAGGTGCCATGGAGGCACCAAACACTCCGTTCGTTGGCAAAAGCCTCCGGGAACTTGGTATTGCAAATTCCGACACAAAAATTCTGAGCTCCGACAGATTAAGCGAAGCAGTCAGAGATGCCGACGTTTATGTGAGCTTTACGGTACCAGTCGCCGAAGTTACAAACATCCCAATTGTCGCAAACCTTGGAAAACGTATTATCCTCGGCACGACAGGTTTTAATCCAGATCAAAACCGGCATGTAGTGGATGTAATGTCGGGAAAAGTTCCATCAGTATTCTCTCCGAACTACAGTGTAGGCGTTAACATCCTCTTCAAGTTGGCGGAGTCGCTCAAGGCGTTTCCGCAAGGGTACGATTTTAGTCTAAGCGAAATCCACCACACTGGCAAAAAGGATGCACCTAGCGGAACAGCAAAGAAGCTTGAGCAAATAGTTTCTCAAATTCGAAATTACACAAAGACAGTTTACGGTAGGGAAGGCATCAGTCCACGGCAACCGGCTGAACTTGAATCGGTGGCAGTACGTGTTGGCGGCGTCCCAGGAATCCATGACGTAATAGTTGCGGGTCCATACGAAATGTTACGTCTAGAACATACCGCTTTCTCGCGAAATGTGTTTGCTCAAGGCGCTGTATTCGCTGCTGAATGGTTAAGTAAGCAAAATGAACCTAAAGTTTTCAGTATGGCTGATGTTTTAGGATTATCTTAACTTGCAAAACCATTAACTTTTTTATGAAGCAAGAACAGAGTGAAAAGAGCAAAGGAAGAAACAACCCATGCCGAATAAACGTAAAGTCGCCATTTTGGGCGCAACCGGTGCCGTTGGACAACGGTACATTCAACTCTTACAAGGACACCCATGGTTTGAAATTGAGGTGATTGCCGCTTCAGAGCGTTCAGCAGGCAAAAAATACAAGGACGCCTGTAACTGGCTGATGGAATCTAGCCTACCCCAGGAAGTCGCTGAAATGTCCGTAGTTAATGCTGACGTGGCATCTGTAGAAAAAGCAGGTGACGTGGACTTGGTTTTCTCATCAATGCCTGGAGATTTGGCGGGAGCGGTTGAATCGGAATTTGCGGCTATGTACCCGGTGTTTAGCAAGGCAAGTGCACACCGGATGGAAAAAGACGTGCCGCTTATAATTCCAGAAATCAATCCAGACCACGCTGAGTTAATTAAATTTCAACAACAACTTAGGGGTTGGAAAGGGTTTATCTCTACTGACCCAAACTGTAGTACTATTCAAATGGCGATTACTCTAAAACCGCTAATGCAGTTTGGCTTAAAGCAGGTTGTTGTAACCACCATGCAGGCGTTGAGCGGTGCAGGATACCCTGGTGTAGCTTCTTTGGACATAATCGACAACGTAATTCCCTTTATTTCGGGCGAAGAAGACAAGATGGAAACAGAAGCCCTGAAGATTCTGGGTACCTACAATGGGCGAGGTGTGCAAAATGCTGATTTCCAGATTAGCGCAAGCTGCAATCGCGTCCACGTTAAAGACGGACACTTAGAATCGATATTCGTAAAGCTTGACCAAGATCCCTCGCTTAGCCAAATCGAGGCAGCTTTTGAGGATTTCAAGGGTGCACCGCAACTTCTAAAGTTGCCGTCTGCTCCGGCAAACCCGATAATCATTCGACACGAGAAGAATCGACCTCAACCACGCTTTGATAGGGATTCAGGCTGCGGGATGAACGTTGTCGTCGGCAGAATCCGCAAGGATCCGATTATGACCTTTAAGTACATGTGTCTTGGACACAATACGGTTCGTGGTGCTGCAGGAGGAGGAATTCTGAGCGCTGAATTGTATGTGGCTACTGGTTTAGCTTAAATGCCGCTCCAACAAATACAGTAGAGTCTGGTGTAAGCGGATGGTTAAAAGAAAGTTTCGTGAACCCTTAGAGGACCGAAAAGGTAGCCTTTTCTTTGACGGCTTCTCAGTTAAGGAATTAGCTGAAAAATACGATACACCACTGTACGTGTTAAGCGAGAAACGCATCAGAGACAACTACAACCACCTTCACAATGCTATAATTAGCAATTACAAGCATTTGCGTATCTACTATGCAGCCAAAGCCAATAGTAACCTGACTGTTCTTAGGATTCTACAGTCAGAAGGAGCCTACTTAGACACTGTGAGTCCAGGCGAAGTATTCATGGGTTTAAGTAGTGGATACACACCTGATCGCATTTTATTTACGGGCACCAGCGTAAGAAATGACGAATTAAAAATGTTAGCCGACGCAAACATCACTGTAAACGTGGATTCCCAATCAGAGTTAGATAGGTTACTAAAGTTTACCGTGCCACCAGTCATTTCAGTACGTGTTAACCCTGAAATCGGTGCAGGCCATCACAGTCACTGCATCACAGCAGGTCCCGAATCAAAGTTTGGGCTCTGGGAAGACGATGCCATTAAGGCTTATGCAACAGCCAAGAGGGCAAGAGTTGAACGCTTCGGCATTCACATGCACATTGGCTCAGGCATTCTAGATATTGAACCGTACTCATTGGCGGTGGAAAAACTCCTTAGCATAGCCAAGCGAGTGCACGATGAAGTAGGCATTGAGTTTGAATTCATTGACATCGGTGGTGGATTCGGAGTTCCATATCAACTGGACGAAAAACCTGTTGACTTAGCAGAATTCTCCAGTAAAATTGTTGCTCCATTCAAGAGCAAAGTAAAAGAATATGGTCTTGGAAAGCCGTTCTTATGTGTTGAACCAGGAAGATATCTTGTTTGTGACGCAAGCATTCTACTAACCACCGTTAACACCATCAAGATAACACCCTCCAAAAAATTTGTTGGTGTAGATGCAGGGTTCAACACCCTTGTGCGGCCAACAATGTATGGTTCCTACCATCCAATCCTGGTCGCCAACAAGGTTGCCCAAGCAGATAAGGAAACTTACGATGTGGTGGGTCCAATCTGCGAGTCAGGTGATGCACTAGGCAAAGACCGACCTCTTCCAAATGTTGAGGAAGGCGATTTGCTAGCTGTCCTTAACGCTGGCGCATATGGTTTCAGCATGAGTTCACAGTACAACTCTCGTCCAAGAGCGGCGGAAGTAATAATAAGGAAAGGCAAAGCGATGTTGGTTAGGCAACGTGAGCAACTGAGTGATTTGATGTCTAGTCAGCGGACGGTAGAGTGAACATATGCATTTTTGGAAAATGCACGGGTTAGGCAACGATTACATCGTTATTGATAACAGAGACCAAAAAATCACTGATACTTATTCTGCTGAGTTGGCAAAGAAGATTTGTGAAAGGCGCTTCTCAGTTGGTGCTGATGGGATTTTGCTGGTTTCTAAATCTATTGTTGCTGATGTTAAGATGCGGATTTTCAACGCAGATGGCAGTGAAGCAGAAATGTGTGGAAACGGTATCCGATGCTTCAGCAAGTATTGTTACGAAAACGGCATAGCTGAGAGAGCTGAGTTTTCAGTTGAGACGTTGTCAGGCGTTAAACACGTTTGGTTAACCCTTAAGGGCACAGAAGTCACCGTCGTCAAGGTAGATATGGGTGAGCCGAACTGGGAAAGAAGCAGCCTACCGATGAAGGGGAAGGGCGAATGCGTTGACGCCGAACTAGACGTTGACGGTGAAACGTTCAATGTAACATGTCTTTCAATGGGCAACCCTCATTGTGTACTCTTCGTTGACTGCATTGATTGCTTTCCAGTTGAAGAGATCGGTTCAAAAATTGAAAACCACAAGGCTTTCCCCAAACGAACCAACGTTGGCTTTGTCGAGGTCCTCAACGAGAACGAGCTGAATGTTCGAGTTTGGGAACGTGGCTGTGGAGAAACCTTGGCATGCGGCACGGGAACCTGCGCTGCCGTTGTGGCTGCAAACAAGCTTGGAAAAGTAGGCAACAAAGTCACAGTTCACGTGCTCGGTGGTAACTTGCAAGTGGAAGTAGGGAAAACTATTTTCCTAATTGGCGCAGCCAAAAAAGTTTACGAAGGCACACTATTCAAGGAGCTATAAAAAATGATGTTTGAGTATGCAGATCGTATTAAACGGTTACCACCATACCTGTTTGCTGAACTTGAAAAACTTACCCGAGAAAAGAAACTTTGTGGTATTGACCTAATATCACTAAGCATAGGTGACCCAGACCTTCCACCGCCACAATTCATCATCGATTCGCTCAAAGAAGAAGCAGGCGATCTAAAGAATCATAATTATTCATTTAGCCAAGGCGAACCAGACTTCAGAGAAGCAGTCACAGCATGGTGCAAGAAACGGTTCAATGTTGACTTACATCAGGACCAAGTCGTTGCGCTTTTAGGCTCAAAGGAGGGTATAGCAAATATCGCTAGAGCCTTCATTAACCCAGGTGATCGCGTTTTAGTGCCTGACCCAGCCTACCCCGTTTACGCTCAGGGTAGCACAATCCTTTGCGACGGCATAACCGTGCCAATTCCACTGTTGGACGAGAACGGTTTCAAACCCGACTTTGACGCAGTCAAAACCGACAAAGCAAAGATGTTATTTCTAAATTACCCAAACAACCCAACCGCAGCGACAGTTGACAAGAAATTCCTCAAAGAAGCTGTTGATTTTGCCAAGGACAACAATTTGATGCTGTGCTATGATAATGCTTATTCAGAAGTCACCTACGATGGCTATCGTGCTCCGAGCATATTGGAAGTTGATGGTGCCATGGATGTTGCTATAGAGTTTCACTCGCTCTCCAAAACCTTTAACATGACGGGTGATCGGATTGGTTTTGCTGTTGGAAACAAACAGCTTGTCACTGGCTTAACTAAGGTAAAAACCCAAATCGATAGCGGACCACCAGTTTATACTCAAAAAGTCGGGGTAAAAGCCCTTTCATCTTATAAAAGCCGAGAAGCTCCTGATTTCCTGAAACAAAACAATCAGATTTTGCAGGAACGCCGAGACTTACTCGTTAACACACTTTGCGAACTTGGATATGAAGTTGAAAAGCCGAAGGCAACATTCTATGTTTGGGTCAACTGTAAATGCGACTCAATGAAATTCGTTGCAAAATTGCTTGATGTTGGTGTAGCAGTGACGCCTGGTGATGGTTTTGGAAAATATGGTGAAGGTTACGCAAGAATAACATTCACCCAGCCAAAAGAACAGATAGTTGAAGCTTGCAACAGAATAGCGAGAGCCTTTTAGCTTCTCTATATTTTATAACTGTAGGTCTTCTTTTCTACAGTTATCAATTTAGTAATCTAAAAAATGCGCCGCTACTCAATACATCCTTTTATCATCCAACTATTCTTTACCCGTGTTGAGGTTGAGATTCGTATGTTATGTGCTTTTGTAATCGTTAGTGTGTTGTTATTAGTGCTTAGGCGAACCAATAAAAGCTGATAACTAATAATTTGTTGTTTAAGTTAATTTGTTCTATGATCCTCTGTATTGTGTCATGAAGACTTCTGTGGTTTACGTCTACGTCGGGTAGGTGAAATCTCGTACCTTGTTCTCCAACTTTAACTTGGCTTGCTATAAGAATCAGTCCTTATTACAAAAGGAAAAATTAACGTTTGTATAATTGGTAAATGCCTAATTGAAAGTGAAGGCTGAGGGGCAGATCTTGTTTAAAACGCAAACTTCGCATTGAGGTTTTTTTGCCATGCATACTTTTCTGCCGTGAAAAATCAGCAAGTCAGTTAAGGGCATCCACTTATTTTTAGGTGTAATCTGCATTAGATCCTTTTCTATTTTGTTTTGATCTTTTTGCTGGGTTATTCCGAGTCGTTGAGAGAGTCTCATTACGTGAGTGTCTACTGCTATGCCTGCCGTTGTTCCATATGCATTGTACAAGACAATGTTTGCGGTTTTGCGAGCAACTCCTGGAAGCTCAATCAACTCTTCCATAGTCTTTGGAACCTGAGAATGAAATCTTTCTACAAGAAGTTGACAGCATTTCTGAAGGTTTTTGGCTTTATTATGGTAAAAACCAGTGGAGTGAATAACCTGCTCCAACTCTACTATGTTTGCGTTAGCGTAGTCTTCAGCGGTATGATATTTTTTGAACAAGTTTTTTGTTACAATGTTAACTGTTACGTCGGTTGTTTGAGCTGAAAGAATGGTGGCTACCAAGATTTCCAGTGGGTTGGTGTAGTTTAGTGCTGTTTTAGCGTTTGGATATTGTTTTTCGAGGAGTTCCATTATTTTTTCTGCGCGTTGCTTTGGTTCAAGGTATATTTCTGGTGTTTTCAAATTGTCGTTCTCCAAGAAGTGATGATTTATAATGATGGGTGTGACTAAAAAGTTTTGAGTGTTTTGGAAGATGCTTTTGTATACTGGACAGTTGTATAGAAAAATATTAAACAAACTTAAATATGCAGAATAAATATTGTCTTGACTTACATAATGTCTAAATATTTTTGGCTTACTTGGAAATTAGACTTTATAATAAACAAAATCTTTTAGCCTACATCAACTCATGGAACACATCTAAATTATTGCACAAAACTTTTTACCTTCAACCGATCTAATTTTAAACAACACTTAGGTGAAAAAGTTGGGTCTAAAACTAAAAGTGGATGGTAAAGAAATTCCTCTAAACGAATTCGTCGAAAAAATCGTGAGTGGAACCGTAACGGGTGCTGTAAATTCTCTGCGGGGAATAAAAGAAGATTGGAAAAAAATCGAAATTGAAATAGAAAAATAATTAGCCTTTGAATTCAACTTTAGCATCTATTTCAGCGAACATTTCTTTTTTTGCCTTGCAGATTGGGCAAACGTACGGTGGATCTTCACGATAAACAACGTAGCCGCATTGTTTGCAGTACCATAACTTCTTTTTTATCTCTGCCTTCTGCAGTTGAGAGGGAGCTGATTGCGTGGGTATTTCTTGTGTAGTTTGTGCCGTTGTTTGTTTTGTAATTTGGACTCCGTATGCTCTTTCTTGTTTTTCGATTGGTCGACGTTCAGGAACTTCAGGCAGATTTTGGCTTTCAAAAACGGTTTTGTTAACGTATAATCGGCAGTAACACGCACCAAATTGGGCGATGTCGGGATCGCGGTAGTCGCAGGGGCAAATGATGTCTCGATCAATCTCAAAGTTGCCTGTTGCAAGTCTACAAGGGCAGGAGGGGTAACCGTAGCGGTCTTCGTTTGTCTTTAATCCCTCAATGAACATTTGTAAAAGATCACTTTGAGGCGTAAGGTAATAACAGTATGATTTTGCGTCTGCTTCTGTTCTCTTGTGAACTTGTTCAAGCGTAGTCAAAGACCCAGTGCCTCTTTGAGCAGGTCTTTGCGGTAACCCATAATTAGGGTTTTGTCGTCGACGATAGTGGTGGGGTAACTCAAGGCGCCGCCTTTGCTGATGATGGTTGAATGAACTCTGCTTTTATCGTTGTCATCCAGTAAGTCAACATCAACATATTCATATTCAACGCCATTTTCGTTAAGGTATTGCTTTGTCATTTTGCACCAAACACAAGTGCTTAAAGCAAAGACGGCAACTTTATGGGTTTTTTTTGTACCCGGAACATTAGTGAATTGCATACTAAAAATCTCCCAATAAAAAGCTGGTTTAAGCCAAATATAACTGTTTAGATTACCCACAATTTAGTGTTCATGTTCATGCTCGTGTAGGTTGCCAAAAGCATTCTGCACTACTTCATTTAGGGCGGGGTGGATGTGCATGCCTTGGGATATTGGAGTAAAATCGCCTTTTCCCGAAGCCATTGCATTGACGATTTCCTGTATGAGCACCGAGGCTTCAGGACCGATGATGTGGGCGCCTAGGATTTTGTTTGTTTGCTGTTCAACGATGACTTTCACGAAGCCCTCAGGAAATCCCATCGCTGCACCCATCGCGGTCTCTTTGTAGAGAGATAATCCAACTAAAATCTTGAACTTCTGTTTGGCTTCCTCCTCCTTCAAACCGACCGAGGCAAACTGCGGACGAGTAAATACCGCGTGCGGAGTTGCTGAAAAATCCACTTTTGTTTTGTGATCATGGATAGTGTTGTGCCAAGCCACTCCTGCCTCATAGTTGGCTACGTGCTTAAACATTTGCTTGCCGATGCAATCGCCAAATGCAAAAATTTTTTTCTTGTTTGTTTCTAGATATTCGTTGACTTGTATGAAGCCGTGGTCGTCGAGTTTTACACCTGTTTTTTCAGGTTTCAGCAGGTCGGCATTGGATACTCTTCCTGTAGCAACCATTATGGTTTCAGCTGAGAATTCCCGTGTGCTGCCGTCTTGGCGGTTTCTGGCTATGATGGTTTTAATTGCGCCTTCTTGTTTGGCTTCCAGAGCTTCGTAACCAGTGAATATTTCAATGCGTTTCTCCAACTCTTTTTTCAGTAAGTCGCTAATTTCTGGTTCCTCTTCCGGAACTACGCGATAGGGGCGCTGTATTATCGTGGTTTTTGTTCCAATTGCTGAAAAGAAGTGTCCATACTCCATACCAATGTAGCCTCCACCCACGATTATGATGTTTTTCGGCTGCGTTTGCAGTTCTAAAACAGTGTCGCTTGTTAGGTAACTTACGTTTTCTAAGCCCTTTATCGATGGGAAAGTGGAGCGTGTGCCTGAAACGATGAAAATCATTTTTGCAGTAATAGTATGCAAACCCACTTGCATAGTGTAGTCGGATATGAATTCGCCTCGTTCCTTAAACCACGTCAAATTAGGTGTCGCTTTCACTGCCGCTGCTTGAATGCCAGAGTCATGATTTATTAGCTCATGCATCCTGCTCAAGATATTATTGAAATCAATCGAATCAACCTTAGTGTGAATGCCTATTTTATCTCCTTCCCTAAGGGTAACAAGGATGTCTGCGGGGTAAATCAGCATCTTCGATGGGACACACCCAACGTTTATGCATGTTCCGCCCATTTTGCCTTGCTCGACCAACGCTACCTTAAATCCTTGATCCACCGCTGCTGCTGCAACAAACATTCCTGAACCCGAACCGATAACCAGAACATCAAATCTCTCCATTAATAAGCCTCAACACAAGCTAAATTGAATAATTGAAAACAAATAAACTTTTCAAGATATCTCTGTTGAAAAAACTTTTAAAGGTCCGCAAGATACTATTTTTTAGGGAATTTTATGGCAAAAAAACCGACTAAAGCAGAAGAAGATAAGAAAAAACAAGCATATTATAGCAAAAAAGAAAAGAAAGCCAAAGAAGTCAAAAAGTAGCTTCTTTATCCAGGAACTTTGGCAGGCACCGTTCGTCGTGGACGGGGTCAAAGCTTTTCAATTCATCACTTTTTAGTGGCAACGCGATTCTTGATACTATCCCGTTTAGACTGTTGGGTAAGCGAATTAGGTGGTACTCGCCTGAGGTGACCCATTCATCAATGTGAAAACCTGCTTGTTTTGTTTGCTGGGCAAGGTCTATCCGCTCTTTAGTGGTTAGGGTAAATGCTTTTGTGTCTAAAACGTGCAGGTGGTATCCTCTGCCCGAATAAACAACTCTCAAATCAGAAAAACGCGTCTCCAAAAAATCGTAAAGACCAATTGCTTCGCGTTTAACCATTTCAAGTTCAACCTCGCAGAAACTTAAGCCCTGTTGGCGCTTCATTTTATCCGCTAAACTGCCGTGGATTGGGCAGGTTATGTTTTCTGGGTCGAGGTCAAAAGCTAATTCCTGTCCAAGTTTACGGTTGTTTGAACTGTATCTGTTTCGGTCGTAATACACTGCTTCAGGTAAAAATTCAAGGATTTGTTTTCGAAGGTCTTCCAGATTTTTATAATCATCAATTACTATCGTGGTCAAAGCATCTTCTTTGTATTTCATAGGGAAAATCTTTGTGTGCCTGCCTATAATCACCGCAAATTTAATTTTGCCAAGCCCATCTTCAAACCACTCAATAATCTTTTGAAGACTAAATTCGTGAGCATAGAACTGTTTTCTTTGTTCCAAAGTAGTATATTTCATGCCAATAGGAAGGTAATATTGACTCATGCAAACCACCATAATGTTAAGTTGTCTTAGCCCAAAATGCTTTGTGTCTTTAGTCAGGGAGAAACCCTAATATTTGCCGTTTTCAGAAGTAAATGTGGCGAAATTTTTTGCCAATTGACCCTGATTTTCAAACTAAACGACAAGTTGTAAATGAACATAACGGCCACAAAGTTTGGGGACCTGTCGAACCTCCACAGAAGTTAGGTATACATGGAACATCAAGCGCTGTAGATTGGGATGTATGCCTTGGAGACGGTGTATGCATCGATGTTTGCCCCGTTTCGCTATATGATTGGGCTGATTCGCCTGGCCATCCGCTTTCAGAGCGAAAATCTGACCCTGCACGCGAAAAAGACTGCATACAATGTTTAGCTTGCGAGATGCAGTGTCCCGCACAAGCGATAAAGATAACCCCACCACCCTAGTTGTATGCAACTAATTAGGTAGGGACTAAACTTTTTAGTGAAAGTATTATATTAGCAGCCGCTCCAAATAATTGCTAAGTGTACCGTAATGAGTCAAGAATCAAAAGACAAGATTATAGTTATTCGACCATCTGATGCTTCATCAAAAACTACGGATGTTGTTGAAGAATTAATCTCCGGAATAATGGAAACCGGCGAAGTTGACATAGTTGGAATTAACGATGGTATTTTCTTAGTCTGTTCTGCCATAAATATGGCAACTGAAATAGCCAAAATCTATGTTGATGACATTTGCATTACAAATCTTGAAGCACCAATTCTTGGTAAAACATCTGCCATTTCAGTACATCTCACACAAAAACAGGCAGGGGATTATGCTACCTTAGCTAAACAGGAAGAACAAGAAATGGAAGATGTTGAGGAGCAAACAATTAGTGTCAGCAGAGCTGCCACCATGGAACGTCTTCTGACAATAAGCCTTTTGCGGCTCGCAAAATTGAATGAAATCAGAATAGTTGCGGCCGGTGGCTCGATTAATGACGCTATTTCACTCGCATTAAAGCTAACTAATGGTCAGATCTCCAAAGATATCGTTGGGACTAAATTGGTACACTTATATTCTATTAGCATGAGGAACGATCCAACCAAAAGTATAGCTGCGATATCCATCTACCTGCAAAAGGGAATAACCAGAAAATGCACTAAAAGGCAAATGGACTTGCTTAAAAAAATAGAAAGTGTAAACTAGAACGATTCTTCAATTGTAGTTAAAACAAAAACAGATTATTTTTTTCAAATGGGCCTTTTATTTTATTAAAGGAATGGAGAAAAAGTAAGCGGGAAGACTTACTTGAAGAGACTGAGGTTTTTATTTACTTTGTCCCAGTTGGCTAGGTTCCAGAAGGCTTCAACGAATTTCAGGCGCTCGTTCTTGTAGTCTAAGTAGTATGCGTGTTCCCAAACGTCAAGAACCATTAGGATGTTAAATGTTGGGTAAACGTTCACATTGTGTTTTTCGATCTGCATTATTAGTGGTCTTCCAATACATGGGTGAATAGCCAAAGCTGCCCAACCTGATCCTTCAGTGCTTGTGGCAGCCATCGTGAATTCTTTTTTGAACCTCTCAAAACTCCCAAAGCCCATGTCAATCATATCTGCTACTGCTCCGCCAGGTTTTCCTCCACCTTTGCCTGCCGGTGCCATATTATCCCAAAAAGTAGTGTGCAAAAGGTGTCCACCAACATTGAAAGACAACTCTTTAAGCATGGCTTTCATGTCGACATCCGCGTTTTCGCTGCGTGCTTTGTCGAGTTTTTCGAAGATTGCGTTTGCGCCGTTTACATAAGCTTGATGGTGTTTGTCATGGTGCAGTTTCAGTTGTTGCTCCGAAATGTAGGGTGCAAGAGCGTTGTAGTCATATGGTAACTTGGGTAGGGTAAATGTTTTTATTTTCTCCATAAAATTTCACCAAAATCTAATACTCCAAAAGCAAAAAACAATTAATATACTTTACCTTGGAGTCTTTTGAGAGCTTGAATAATCTCACTTTGTACTAAGAGGGGTTCACTTTAAGAGATTTCTAATATTTAGATGTTGAAAGTCAAGGTATAGCTTATTACTTGCTTTTCTATTTACTGTGTTTAGTGAATTTTATGGTTAAAACTGATGAAAACCTTAAAGCTGCTTTCGCAGGAGAATCCCAAGCTAATAGAATGTACTTGGCGTTCGCTAGGAAAGCAAATGAAGAGGGATTAACACAAATCGCTAAATTATTTAGAGCTGCGGCGGAAGCAGAAACCGTCCATGCCCTAAACCACCTCCGAGTAACTGGTCAAGTCAAATCAACGATTGACAATCTTGGCACAGCAGTTTCAGGCGAGACCTATGAGTTCAAAAAAATGTATCCCGATTTCATCGCTGACGCCAAAAAAGATGCCAACAAACCCGCTTTGGTAAGCTTTGACTACGCTAACAAAGTTGAGCAAGTCCACGCAAAACTATATCAAAAAGCAATAGAAGCCCTTAAAAACAAAAAAGAACTCAATGTAATGGACTATTATGTGTGTCCTGTATGTGGAAACACATTCGAAGGTTCACCTCCTGATATATGCTCAATCTGCGCTACGCCAAAAGAAAAATTTGTGAAAATAAATTAAAAAAAAGTTATACTTTGATTTTTTGGGCTATTTGTTGCCCAAATTCAAAGCATTTTTTCAAATCTTCGCCATCTGGAACAAATTTAACTTCAACGCCAGGCTCATAAACGTCAAAGCCTGTTTCTTTAGCGGTTTTAATCATGCTTTTCACTGCGCCACCTCCCCAACCGTAAGAGCCAAAGAAACCCCAAAGCTTGCCTTTAGGTTTCAAGCCAGCCGCATATGTTAAAAATGAGCTAAGCGTAGGAAACATTAAGTTGTTTAGTGTGGGTGAACCCAAAAGAACGGCTTTTGCATCGAGGATTTCGGTTATAGCTTCTGACATTGCATAAGCGCGTAGCTTGAAGATTTTTACTTCAACTCCCTGGTTTGCTAAACCGTCTGCTATGGCGCGAGCCATCTTATCAGTGCTATGCCACATTGTATCAAAAACAATAACCGCCTTGTTCTTTGTTTCTCCTGCGCTCCAGTTCATGTAAGCATTCACTATTTTCATAGGATCCTTTCGCCAAACTACGCCGTGGCTTGGTGCAATCATTTCGATAGGAATTCCCATTTGAATAACTTCTTGAATTTTGCGTATTATCAGCGGTGCAAGTGGCATTAGAATGTTGGAGTAGTACATCGTGGCTTCCTCCATTAACACGTGGTCATCAACTTGATCATCAAAGCGCTGTGAACTGGCAAGGTGCTGGCCAAAAGCATCGTTTGGCATCAAAATCTTGTCTTCCACAAGGTACGTGAACATGCTGTCTGGCCAATGCAGCATCGGAGCCTCAACGAAACGCAGAGTTTTTTTTCCAACTTTAAGTTCGTCACCCGTCTTAACCGTTTCGACCCTTTCAAATTCTCTACCGTAATGGTCTATTAACGCTTCTCTGCCCCTTGGCGAAGCAAAGATTCTGGCGTTTTTAGCCAACTTTGTAATTATTGGTAGGCTGCTGGAATGGTCCATTTCCACGTGGTTAATTATAATGTAATCGATTTTGTCAAAGGTGGTTAATTCAGATATTTTTTGGATGAGTTCTTCTGAGAAAGTGTTTTTTACAGTGTCAATTAACGCGGTTTGCTCATCTTGAATTAAGTAAGCGTTGTAGCTGCTTCCTCTGTTAGTTACGTAACCATGGAAATCACGGATGTTCCAATCGACGACGCCAACCCAGTATACTCCATCTTTTAGGGCTACTTTAACCATATTCATCTTCTCCAAAACTTAACAAAGGAAAAATCGCGAAAACTCTTATATGACTTTCGATTTGAAAACATCTTGGGACTCTACAGTTATATTTCGGAAACAACAAAGCTGCTTTATAGATGTAAATAGGTAATTGTTTTGTGAGGCTAAGAGTTTGAGTTTATTACCTGATGATAAAAAAGAGTTACTTAAAAAAGATTTTATTGAAAAACTAGTTGACCCTGTAAGAATAGTTATGTTTACACAAGAATTTGAGTGTCGATATTGCTCGGATACAAGAAAACTTGCTCAGGAATTAGCCACTCTCAGCAGCAAAATTACGGTGGAACTTTACGATTTTGTTGCTGATGCCACTAAAGCTAAGGAATTTGGAATTGATAAGATTCCAGCGTTAGCTATCATAGGCAAAAAAGACTATGGCGTGAAAATCTATGGAATACCGTACGGGTATGAACTTCAAACCTTGATTGAAGCAATAATTAATGTTTCCAAGGGTAAAACTGATCTATCAGACAAAACCAAGCAGATTCTAACAGAAGTTAAAGCCCCTGTTCACATCCAAGTTTTCGTAACCTTAACCTGTCCACACTGCCCCGCCGCAGCTACTGTAGCCCATAAATTAGCCATCGAAAGCGACATGGTAAAAGCAGACATCATAGAAAGCAGCGAGTTCCCAGACTTAGCCATGAAGTACAATGTGATCGGAGTTCCCAAGATAATTATTAACGAGACTGTGGAGTTTGTTGGAGCGTTCAACGAGGACTTGTTTGCAGAACATGTCTTGTTAGGTGCATTCCAACCTCTTCCACCGCTGCCAGTGCCTGAAAAAATCAATTTGCCATAATTGCACAAAACCTAAAGAAACACAACTAAACAAACAAAAATAAAAAAAAGTGTTAAAAAAAACACTTTACGATTTAGCAGTGGTCGTGGCCGCAACTGCACGAGTGTCCTGTTGTACCAGAACTACCAGCGTATTTTGCTGGAGATTTATCAAAAGTTGCCTTGCAAGATGCTGCACAGAAATAGAATGATTTTCCGTTGTAATCGGATTTGAATTTTACTTTTTTCTCGTCGACCATCATGCCGCAAATTGGATCTTTAACCATTAGTTTTCACCTCACGTTGACAGGTTTATTGTTTTACTTTGGTTGATTTAAACTTAGCCAGTTTTAGCAACGCCGAGTTGCTGACGACAGTTAGGCTGCTTATTGCCATTGCACCCGCTGCATACATTGGATTCAATAAACCCGCGGCTGCAATTGGAATCATTACCACGTTGTAAGCAAACGCCCAAAACAGGTTAGTGTCGATTTTCCGCATAGTCTTCTTGCTTAGTTCCACGCCTAACGCTACATCTCTCAAGTCATCGCGGATTAGAACGATGCCGCCTGTTTCTTTGGCTATGTCGGTTCCACTTCCGATGGCTATGCCGATGTCTGCTTGTGCCAGAGCTGGAGCGTCGTTTATCCCATCACCAACCATCGCGACTACTTTTCCTTGACTCTGCAATTTTTTGATGGCTTCTTCTTTTTGCCAAGGCAGAACGTTCGCGATAACTTGAGTAATTCCCAACTGTTTAGCAATGGCTTGTGCTGTGATTTCGTTGTCACCTGTTAACATTGCAACTTCCAAATTCATATTCTTTAGCAACTCAACAGCTGGAGCAGCACTTTCTTTTACTGTATCCATAGCTGCTACTGCACCAGCAATTCTACCGTCAACAGCAAGTATCATCACGGTTTTTCCTTCCGTTTCCAATGCTGCAAAGTCACTTTCCATCTTGGTTGTTGGAACATTCTGTTCCTGCATTAGTTTTCGGTTTCCCAAAAGCACCCTCTTGTTTTCTATGGTGCATTGGATTCCTCTTCCCGGGAGAGCTTCAAACTTGTCGACAACCTCGAGCGTAATATTTTCTTCTCGAGTTTTCTTTAATATTGATTCGGCTAAGGGATGTTCTGAACTCTTTTCAGCAGAACCTGCATACTTAAGTACATCTTTTTGGGTGAATCCGTTGTAGTTTTTTATGTCAGTTACACTTGGTTCTCCTTTTGTCAGAGTACCTGTTTTGTCGAAGATGACGGTTGTAAGTTTTCGTGCTTTCTCAACATATTCGCCGCTCCGTAGTAAAACGCCGTATTCTGCGCCTTTTCCGACACCTGCAAGGATGGCTGTCGGAGTTGCTATGCCTAAAGCACACGGGCAAGAAATTAGCACTACCGCCAGTAAAGCTAGGAACGCGGTAGAAAAGTTGCCTGTTGTAATATACCAATAACTGAAAGAAACAGCGGCAACTGTGAGAATTGTTGGAACAAAATATTTTACGATACGGTCAGCGTATCTCTGCACAGGTGCACTTGAAGATTGAGCTTCTTCCACCAAATGAACGATTTGTGACAGCGCAGTTTGGTCTCCAACACGTGTAGCTTTGATTGTTAAGACACCTGTTTTATTGATTGTTGCACCTACAACTTCGCTTCCGACAGTTTTTTCAACAGGAATGCTCTCACCAGTCAAAAGTTTTTCATCTACAGACGAATAACCGTCAGTTACGGTGCCGTCGACGGGTATTTTTTCTCCTGGTTTAACAATAATTATGTCGCCTTCCTTCACTTCATCAATTGGCATATCGATTTCTTTTCCATCTCTGACGACCCGTGCCATGGTTGGTTGAAGTTCAAGCAGTTTGCGTATTGAGGCGGCTGAACGGCGTCGAATTAATTCTTCGATATATCGTCCAAGTAACACAAATGCGAGGATGCCGATGGCTACTTCCATATAACCTGTTCCAGCTTCAGCTGAAGGTAAAACGAATATGTTTAGGACTCCGTAAATCCAGCCTGCAAGAACTCCGATGGTCACCAGTACATCCATGTTTATGTTGCGGTTTCTGAGAGATTGGTAAGCGCCTTTGTAAATTCTGTAGCCTGCAATCCAAACGATTGGTGTTGAAACAATGAATATGGCTATGTCGTAAATTCGAAGTCCGCCGACCACTTCAAAATACATTATTGTGGCGATTAGACCGAAAAGAGTGATTACTTTGAGTCCCAGAGCCGCTAATGCCCCTGCTAAAGTGAATGCAACTCGGCGTTGCATTGCTTTGAGTTCTCGTTCGGGTGCAGTGTACACGTCGAGGCATTGTTGGCTGCAGAAATAGTAGGTTCTGTCGCCTATTTTCGCGCTTAGGGCGGTTTCTGTGTTTACATCCATGCCACAAACTGGGTCTCGTACTATAGTCATAATCTCTTTCTCACTCAGGTTGCTATGTTACTTGTTGCTTATCAATATAAATGTGTCTGTAGAAGATATATCTTTATCCTCAAAATAACCATGAACAATCAATCAAACTCAACACTACAACTAAAACAGCAGCCACGAACGCCACTGCAAATAGAAAACCTGCAATTGTGTTACACTTATCAGATTGAAATTTTCCTGCAATATTCAACTGTCGGAAAACTAGGATAACAAATAACAACCAAAAAGCCCCAACTATCCAACCACCGACAACATCACTCAACCAATGAACATTCAAATAAACCCTATCAAAACCCACAACCCCTATCACTGTACCTAAACCCGTACCAATTACAATCCTTAAACCCCTGCTTTGCCAGTGTCTCCAAGCAAAATAGGCAAGTACCCCGCCAAAAACTATGCAACCTGCGCTGTGGCCGCTTGGGTAAGAAAAACCCGTATCGAAAGAAATCGCGTTTGTTGGTCTTGAGATATGTTCTATGTTTTTTAGGGTTGAAATAATCAAGGCGTCGCCGCCCATTGCTCCTAACAGCAGAAGTCCGTGCGCTTTGTAATTCTTCAAGAAAAGGACACCTGATATTATCAGAGAAATTGTTACAAGTATGATTGTGTCAAAAATTAATGCTACTCCTTGAGCAAAAAATGTAAGTGAGTTCGATTGGATTGACGGAATCCATAGGTTAACCGCAACATCGACGGAATGAAAGTTTGCTCTAAAAAATGTGACAAACAAAAAACCCAAAAGTAAAATTAAGCAAACTAAGAACAACAAACGATCTGTTTTAGAGAGTTTAAAATTTGTGTTTTTCACTTTTTCGGTTTCCTACAATATTTTGGCTAGTTACATAGAAAAAAATGCTCTTCAGTGCAAGCTTTACCCTTTTGGGTCTATTCTATCCTTTTTATGATGTGGTACCCAAACTTGGTTTTGACCGGAACAGATGTTTGCCCTTTCTCAAGTTCGAACGCAGCTTTCTCAAATTCTTTAACCATTTTACCTCTTGTAAAAGTGCCAAGGTCTCCACCTTTCTTCCCTGACGGGCACAAAGAAACTTGCTGTGCTACCGCGCCGAATTTTTCGCCCTTGTCTAGACGGGCTTTAGCGTTTTTTGCTTCTGTTTCTGTTTTGACCAGTATATGGCAACAATGTACTTTGTCTGTCATAATCCAGATTTAGTGTGTTTTAGCATATAACTTTTGCTTTGCTGTTTATTATTTTTTTGATAGAAAAATCTTGTTTAATCTGTTTTATTTCAATCTATTATGTTCTTATTTCAAGTTGATGTTGATGAATTAACATGAAAACATAAAAACGTTGAGTAATTATTTCCTTCTACTTCGAACTTCGAAGTAAATGCCAGAGATATTGTTATAACAAAAGCGGCTGATAGGAAGACCATGCAGACTGATAAATCGCTGGTAAACATAGATGAAGAACAAATCCTCGACGTCGCAACGGCAAAACAACTCGCCAGAATAGTAGAATTTTTACTGAATCTCGAAGACTAATCAATATATTTCTTTCTAATTATGTGAATACGCGATCTCTTTGGACTAAAAATATTGTTTTGTTAAAAATTTTACTAATAAAAGGGAAAACTCTCTCACTTTAAAGTGAGACTAATGAAGAACTTTTTGTTTATTCGATTACCTGAATTGCACCTTCAGGACATTGTGCTTCACAAGCTCTGCAAACCAAGCATTCGCTTTCCTTGCTAGGTACTGATTTGCCGGCTTTGATTTCATATACACCGACAGGGCAAGTGTTGACACAAGTCTCGCATCCAGTGCATTTAGGATCGACAACTATTTTTACCATTTTTGTCTTACCTCTGGGATATTTTATTCCAAAAGTCAATCAGTAAAATAAAAGGGTTTAGGTGTTTCAACGTATTTTTTCACGTAGTCTGAGCAAGATCCCGTTAATGGCTGATTCAGCTTTGGCTCGTTGCTTCTGGTAGTCACCGACACTTCTCTTGTAAACTTCAAGCGAAATTTCTCCTTTGTTTAGTCGTGATTCCAAGGTTTTGATGTATTCTTCTGCTTCGTCTAAATCTGTTTCAGCCAAATCCAGTTGCTTAACTAGATCTGAATAGCCGCCGGTTGTTCCTTTGAAGTTTTCTTTTGTTCTCTTTATGTTTCTATTTATAACCTGTAGACGAGTCTCTATAGCGCTTTTTTGTACTTTGTATTGGCGCCTTGGTATCTTTCCTTTTTGCGCTTTTGCATCCATCGATTTTAATTCTGCGTTTAACTGTTTCCTGTCTTCATAAGCATCTATAAATTCTCTTATAGACTCGGCAGAAATATTCTGAGTTGTTTTTTGTTCGGTTCCTTTAGTATGCGCTGTAGATTCTGCTGTTTCGGTTTCAAGTTTTGTTAACCGTTCGGTTTTATCTGCGTATGTTTCTTCTTTGGGTTGGTGTCTTCTGACAAAAAAGACAGCTATGCATCCGACTGTCGCTAGGAGTAACGCCCAAAAGCTAGGTCTAAGAGCAACCCAAACTGGATTGTAATCAAAGGATAGTTGGATAGAGTTCTGTTGTGGTGCAAGGTAATCCACGTAGCTTAAACTTTCTTTTGTTACTGTAAGGATATCTTGGTATGTTTGCCTTGTTAATGTTGAAGAAGCATCAAGAGATGTTGCTTGTGGACTAGTGATTGTGGCTCCTTCAGGGGGGATAAATGTTATAGTTGCTTTGTTAACGACATAAGCGAAGTTTGGAAAGAGCTTGAAATCTGATAAAACATAGTTGGCACCCTGAAGTGTTGCACTGGATAACGTATATTGTGCTATTAACGTTGTTGATTGGTCACTGATCAAAAATGTTTGTAGAGAAGCGTTAGCGAAAAAAATATTGCCTGCAGCGGAATAAGACAGTTCAGTATCTAATGCTTTTCCAAATGCATCCCTTAATACTACGTTAGATGCGTCGAAAGGTAAACTTACTACGAAAGCTTTTAGGGTAGTTGTGGAGTTGCTGATAATTCGATAACTGTCTGCTACGTTTACTTTGCCTGTTGGGTCGATGGTTATTTGACGGTTTAAGCTACTTATAGTAGTTAATTGTAGGGTTCCGCTGGGCACTTGGAAGCTGGCTGAAGCTGGAGCATAAGTGTAGGCTGGAAGGTTTGTTTTTGTGTAGACTGCATTGTTAATAACTCCGTCGTCCTTGGTGACTGTTATAGTTGTAGGCGCGCTGGGAAAAGCAATTGTTACGTTGCAAACTCCAACATTTTTGGCTAGACTAGGATAAGCTGGAAAATCAAGAGCTTCAACGCCGTTGCCTTGTTCAGTGATGAGTTGATTGGATAAGACGAATGCAACTGTAAAAACACTAGGGGTGTTTCCGTTGAAATCGACTGTTGCACCATAGAGTCCACTGGTTTCACCCAGTTGAACACCTAAATTCAATTGGTAAACGTGATTGCCATCGTATGCTATTCCCTTGAGTACGTCTGCGCTATACTTGTAGGGTAGTCCAATCATGAAACCATCAGTTACCTGTCCAGAAACATGGATTGTGTCTAGAATTACTACGTGTCCTGAATACATGATTTGAACCTGATGGTCCACTTTATCAATAGTGTAGCCGCTGGTTTGAGCAGAGACACTGCCAGAAGGTAAAGCGACTGGCAAAATGACAAGTAAAGAAAAAGTAATAATTAAGGGAATTGCATGCGTTCGCTTCATTGAATTCACCAAACGGAGTTTCTGTAATGTTATGTCAACCTATTTATTTACTTTTACAGTAAACAACGCTGTATTTGGGCTTGAGAAGAAATGATTGCAGTCATTAAAAACCCAAAGTTGTAAAAAAAGCTATAGTCCTCATTAAACAGTCGATTAAATTTTCTTAGAGGATTGGAGTTCCTATCCATTGTGATGATTTGAGGTTGTTAACCACAGTTAAAAGGTCAACTACATGATCAGGAAACAAAAATTTGTTTGTTGGTAGCGGGGACTAGATTTGAACTAGTGATCTCTGGGTTATGAGCCCAGCGGGTTAATCCTGGCTACCCCACCCCGCTACATATTTGCGATAATATTTTGGGTGACGTAACTATAACTTAAGATGTCAAATATTAATAGTTTCTTTTTCGGTTCTTCGGCAAAAGGATTTTAGTGTCGAACATTCATTTCTATGAACGGATGGTTTGCTTTGGATAAGCCGTATTTGCGTAAACTTTCGAATCCACCTCTTGAAAATCCAATTTTTGTTCAAGGGCTTCCAGGGTTCGGAAACGTGGGTAGAATTGCAGCACATCTGCTAATAAAGTTCTTTGACGCAAAGCCTTTTGCCGAGTTGTATTCTCCTTCTTTTCCAGATTACATTTCTATTGACACAAAAGGCATTTGTCAACTACCCCATTATGAGTTCTATTACGCTCCCATGGAGAAAAATAACTTGGTCATCATGACAGGTGAAATTCAGCCTTCATTTGACGATGTAGTTGCTCACTATGATGTTTGTGATTCTGTGATTGATTTTGTTGAAACGTTAGGTTGCCACTTCATCGTAACAATGGGTGGGGTTCCAATAGCTGAGGATAAAACTCAGGTCTACGTAGCTGCAACATCTTCACGGTTGGCAACTGAATTTATGGAGAAAGGCGCAGTCATTTACAGTAAGGGCAGAATTGTCGGAGGAACAGGGTTGACACTTGCGTTGGCGAAGGAGAGAAAAATCGATGGCATCGGTTTACTGGGTACAACTATGGGTTTTAAGGCTGACAAAGGCGCAGGATTCTTAGTTTTCAAGTTTTTAATGAAGGCCTTAGGAAAAGAGATAAAAGAAGGATTAGTAGAAACAAATGCACCTGAAGAGTAAGAGGTTGGGCGTTGCATGACAGAAAACAATGAAAATGAACAAGTTAACAGTTTAGACTCGAAATTTATGAAAGTAGCGTTGATAGTTGCTGCAGTGTTATTGATATTTGTTGGTCCAACCTACATTCCGTACTTACTATCAGATATTCTTAAGGTAGATTATGTTGTTTCCATAGTAGTGGGTGCTTTGCTGTTTATTGTTGGATTGGTAATGTTAGTTTACCTCTACAGAAAGAAAATAATTGGGTAAATTTTTGCCTCAGATACCCTAGGGTGCATCATCAAATCAGCGGATTAGGTTCTTCATCGGCGGCACCTAAGAGGCAGAACCTATTTTATTAAGATTCTTTGATTTTTTTATTAAAAACCTTGATTTTGAATATGCTTGCTGAATACACAAGGCATATTAGATATTTCTATAAGAATAGCTTCTATGCTCGGTACTAAGCGAAATAGCTCAGAGGCGCCAAAAGAGAAAAATGAAGAGGCAAAGCGAACAACTATTATCTTAGAAAAGGGCGAACGAGAATTTATCCAGTCATTAATCAAAGAAGGTAAAGAACCTGGAATTAAACCGCTCATATCAAAGATGCTAGATATCTACAAGAGCATGATGATTTACGATTGGCGTTTCCCAGGCGAATATTACTGTGGAATCAGCCGCACCGCGTTTGTCAACGTCGAGTTACTCAACATTTTAACCCAGAATATTCCCAAAGAAAAATGGCCCTCAGTTGGAGAAAAGATGGGTGATGCCCTGAAAGTTTCTATACAGTCAACGCTTGGAGTTGACGCGAGCAAAAAAGAGAATTGGGAAGCAATCTTCAACAGGCTAAGGGTGCAGGGATTCGGTGATTTCTTTCTTAAAGACAAGTTTTTGCTTTTGAAAACGCCCTTTATTCACGATAGTGAGATTTGGAAGGGCATCTTGGAAGGACTTTTGAGTGTAGAGTTGGAAACGCGGAATTCAGTAGCTCCGTTGGTTTTTGAGATTAAGCCGCGTTCAAGCTAGTTAGATTTGAGCTTGTCCGACAGTTAAATATTGGGAAACAGATTTATTAGGAAGATAGGCGTTCAGGTGTCTTTCAGTGGTATATGATGAGGGATTGCGTTCATACAGGGCGATTGTCTTCATTGCAAGTAAATGCAAGAATCGCATAAGTAGTAAAACGATTACTTATTTACAATCAGGCACATCCCGTCAAACAACCATTTTAACAAGACAAGAAACCCTCAGATGTTTCTCTAAAAATTTAGGTGAAAAATTATGGATAAAATAAAATTTGCAATCCCAAAAGGCTCCCTAGAAAAAGCAACTGCAGAATTCTTTTCTAAATCTGGATTCAAAATTGGTGGAACAGAACGAACATATCGTCCTAGCATAAATGACCCTCAAATTGAAATGAAAGTTCTAAGACCCCAAGAGATCCCGGTCTTTGTTAACGAGGGTCTGCAAGATCTTGGCATTACAGGTGAAGATTGGGTTAAAGAAAACAAAGCGAACGTCGAGATCCTTCAGAACCTTGAATATGGAAAAATCAAGCTTGTCATAGCTGTCCCAAAAAGTGTGCCTGAAAAGAGCACTGTGGGTGAGTTCATGGAGTCGATTTGGAGTCAGGGCAAAAACTTCCGGATCAGCACCGAATATCTCAACATCGCCTCTGAATATGTGAAGAATACTCCTCAATACAAGAAACGATTTGGAGACGCTGACCCTATTATTGTGACTCCATGGTGGAAGAAAGGTGACAATGAAAGGGCAAAGATTTTCCTGTCGTTTGGTGCGACTGAAGCTAAGCCGCCAGAGGACTCTGACTGTATAATGGATGTAACTGAAACAGGGACCACCATTGAAGCTAACAACCTGAGGATAATAGAGACTGTTTTGAAATCTTCTGCTGTACTAATTGCCAACAAAAAAAGTCTCGAAGATCCTGAGAAACGCGAGAAAATTTACGACATAGTAGCATTGCTCAAAGGAGTCGTTGATGGTTCCAAGAGAATCCACATATTCGTTAACGTCAAAAAAGCAAACTTGCAGCGGCTGCTAACTGAGTTGCCTGCTCTAAAGAATCCGACGATATCACCTTTAGCTGATGACACATGGGTAAGTGTTAACACAGTCATCGAAAAAGACTGTCTAATCGAATTGTTACCAACAATACGGAAACTCGCCCAAGGATTAGTCGTCTACGAACCAAGGCAGGTGCTGGCGTTAGATGAGATTACACGGAGAAACGAAGGAACATGCGCGAAGGACTCAGCATAAAAGTCTGGAATTCAAAAGAGTTACCTGCCGACTGGTTCAAACGTCAAAAGGCAGATGAAAAAGCAACTCAAGAAGTCGATTGCAGCGTTAAAGCCATCATAAACCAAGTTAAAGCAGATGGCGATACCGCGTTAGTCGAGCTTGCAATGAAATTTGACAAAGCCGAACTAAACTTTCGCGCCCTTAGAGTAAAACCAGGGGAAATCAAAGAAGCCTACAATAAAGCTGCCCCTGAACAAGTCTTCGCCATTAGGTTCATGAAGGAAAAAGTCAACACTTACCAAAAACAATTGCTTAATCAAACTGAAATTAAAACCACGGGCGATGGTATTTCGATTCAAACGGTTCTGCGTCCAATCGAAAGCGTCGGTTGCTACGTTCCAGGAGGACAAGCCGCTTATCCAAGCACGCTTGTCATGACTGCGGTTCCAGCTAAAGTGGCTGGTGTTCCCAGAATAGTTGCATGTTCGCCGTCAGATACTAAAGGAAAAGTTAACCCTCTCGTTCTTGTCGCGGCTGACATCTGTGGCGTCGATGAAGTTTACAGAGTAGGCGGAGCCCAAGCTATTGCTGCATTGGCTTATGGAACAAAAACAATAGAGCCAGTGCGAAAAATCGTTGGTCCAGGAAGCAAATACGTTACAGCTGCTAAGGTTTTGATTTCTACTGATGTGGCGATTGATATGCCTGCAGGCCCAAGCGAAGTCCTCATTCTGGCGGATGCGTCGGCTGACGCGCGATTGATTGCGTTTGATATGATTTCGCAGGCTGAGCATGGAAGCGACAGCGTTGCTGGACTCATAACGACTTCAGAGAAGGTTGCTTTGCAAGTTCAAGATTACCTTTCAAAGATTGCCGTTTCAGTTGAAAGAAGCGAAAAAGTCTTAGAGTCATTAACCAAGTTCGGCTTCATAATAGTTTGTAGCAGTATGGATGAAGCAGTAGGTTTAGTTAATCAGTTTGCTGCGGAGCATTTAGAAGTCTTAACCGTCAACGCTAAAGAGTTATCTGAAAAACTAACCGCAGGTTTAATACTCTTAGGTCCTTACAGCCCTGTTGCCTTGAGCGACTATGGAAGCGGAACCAACCACGTTTTGCCCACAGGCGGCTTTGCCCAGTCGTTCTCTGGTTTATCCGCATTTGATTTTATGCGGCGGGTAAGCATAGTTGAAAGCACCAAAGTTGGGCTAGAAAGAGTAAAAGACAGTATCAAGGTAATGACGGAAGCAGAAAACCTTCCAAATCACTATAAAGCAATAAAGGCAAGGTTTGAAAAATGAGCGAATCCTATCAAAAATGGATAAAACAAAAAATGGAAAAACTTCAGGCAATAGACTGCTACTCGGCAGGTGCAACGCCTGAAACAGTAGCAAAGCAGTTAGGCGTTACGACAAAGCAGATAATTAAATTGAACTTCAACGAGAACCTGTTCATGCCACGTGTGAAGCAGGCTAAACTTATGAAAGATTTGGCCGACGAGATTGATTTGCGTATGTACCCTGAGGACGAGGAAGTTAAGCTGCGCGAAAAACTTGCTGGCTACATTAAGGTTCCAACGGATTTCCTTGTTGTAGGCAACGCAAGCGACGAGTTAATCGACCGAATAATAAGACTCTTCATCGAGAAAGGCGACGTTGCAGTCTCGTTCGCTCCGACTTTCTCTATTCCAAGACTCTGTGTTAAACGCCAAGAAGGCGAATACGTCGCAGTGCCGCTTCAAAAAAACCTGCACCTCGATGTCAAAGCCATGATTTCCAAGTTTTCAGACAAAACAAGACTGCTCTACATTTGTTCACCCAACAGCCCCACTGGAACACAGTACAAGCAAGAAGACATAGCAAAATTAGCTAAAGCTTTCCCAGGAATAGTCATCTTAGATGAGGCATACGGTGAATTTGCTGATTACTCGTTTGTGCCAAGGATACGGGAGTTTGAGAACATGATTATTCTGCGAACTTTCTCCAAAGCATTTGGGTTGGCATCGCTTAGGCTTGGTTATGCTGTTGCAAATCCCGAGTTAGCCAAGATATTAATCGAAAAGGCTCCTTTGCCATACCCAGTGAGCGGGTTCACGCTTAGGATGGGTGCTAAAATGCTAGACAACGTTGACTTGATGCTGGAATCGGTAAAACAAGTCAAATGCGAACGGGAAAAACTGTATAAAAGCATTAAACGACATCGAAGGCGTTCAAGCATTCGATTCACAAGCCAACTTCGTATTGATGAACACGCAAAAACCCCTCGAGTTAGTCAACCAGAAATTGCTTTGGAAGGGAATAATGGTCAAAAAATGGGGCAAAATCCTCCATTACGAAAACTGTTTCCGGGTCACGGTTGGTTTGCCTGAAATGAACGCTAAATTAGTTGAAGCACTAAAAGAGATTGAAGAGGCAGACGAATGAGGACAGAAGAAGTTTACCGTAAAACCAAAGAAACCGAAGTTAAGGTCTGTATAAACCTTGACGGGGAAGGCAAAGTAGTAGTAAAAACTGCCGTTCCATTTCTTGACCACATGCTCACCTCTCTTGCAACCCACAGCTTAATCGACATAAACGCGTCGGTGAAAGGCGACTTGGTGCATCACTGCGTCGAAGACCTCGCCATATCCTTAGGTGAAGCATTAAACAAAGCGTTGGATACTCGCGAAGGCATAGCGCGTTTTGGAAATGCCGCTGCACCAATGGACTGTTCACTTGCATTCGCGGCTGTTGACCTCGTTAAGCGTCCCTACTTCAAAATCGACCTCAAACTCAAAGGCAAGAAAGTTGAGGAAATGCCAACCGAAGACATCAACCACTTCTTTGAATCCTTAGCTAGCGCGCTGCAGGCAAACGTTCACATCTTTGTTGAGTACGGCAGCAACGATCACCACAAAGCTGAAGCCGCCATCAAAGCCCTCGCATTATCACTACGTCAAGCCATAGCAATTGATCCACGGCGCAAGGGTGTGCCTAGTTCTAAGGGAGTTATCTAATGCCCGAAGCAGTCATATTCGACTACGGTGTCGGAAACCTTCTCAGCCTAAAAACCGCCTTGGAAAAAGCAGGCTTAGCCGCATCAATCGGAACAACGGCACAAGACTTGGCGAAAGCAGATGCAATCGCACTTCCAGGTGTCGGTAGCTTCACCGCAGCATCAAGCAAACTTGGCGCGGTCAAAGAAATCCTACAAACCAAGACCCAAGAAGGCACACCGCTCCTTGGGATTTGTTTGGGCTTACAACTTTTCTTTGAATCAAGCCAAGAAGGACCAGGCGAAGGATTAGCATTCTTCAAGGGCAAAAACATGCAGTTGCCCAACACCGTGAAGGTTCCACATATGGGTTGGAACACCCTTAACATCATAAATCCAAACGAACTCTTCGAAGACATAGCCGAGGGCTCATACGTTTACTTCGTGCATTCGCTCTACCCCGTTCCCGAAAATAAGAAGATAGTTTGCACCACAACCGAATACAGCACAACCTTCACTTCAGCTATTGCCAGCAAAAATATTTACGGTACCCAATTTCACCCAGAAAAATCTGGCGATGTCGGACTTAAGATATTAAGAAACTTTGTGAAAACAGTTGTTAAGTGATTATTATGCAGTTGATTCCAGCAATAGATTTAATGAAAGGCAAAATCGTGCGTTTAACCCGTGGCGAAGCAAAAACCGCCAAAATCTATGAAACTGAATTCGGCACTCCATTTGAAGCCGCGAAACGCTGGCGTGATGAAGGAGCCGGTAAACTGCACATTATCGATTTGGATGCAGCCTTCGCGATTGGCAACAACCACTCCGTCATCGCTGAGGTTGCAAAAAACGTTAAATTACCTATCCAAGTTGGTGGCGGAATACGCAGTTACGAGACCACAGAAAAACTATTCGAAACCGGTATCACCCAAGTTATTCTTGGGGCATTGGCGTTTAGTGATCCCTCTGCAATTGGCAAAATCCAGAAAAAATTCGGCGCTGAATCAGTCATTGTAGCCTTGGACAATAAGGATGGATTGATCATGGTTGAAGGATGGAAAACCGCGACCGCAATGACAGTGGAAGATGCACTTGAAAAGTACACTGGTCTTGGCGTCCGACGATTCTTGATAACTTCGATTGCCCAAGATGGCATGCTTACTGGTCCAGATCTGCAGACTCTTAGCCAAGCCACTGAATACCCCAACGCCAAAATCGTGGCAGCAGGTGGAATTGGCAGCATAGGCGATTTGGCGGCTCTCAAAGAAATCGGCGTTGAAGGCGCAGTTATCGGTAAAGCCCTTTATGAGGGTCGCTTCACGTTAAAGGAAGCCATACAAAAAATAGGAGCTTAAAGATGCCGCTAGCAAAACGTATCATTCCATGCCTAGATGTTGACCATGGGAAAGTGGTTAAGTGCATAAACTTTCTTAATCCAAAGCAGGCTGGCGATCCAGTGGAGATGGCTAAACGCTACTCTGACGATGGCGCAGATGAACTGGTTTTCCTCGATATAACCGCGTCATCCGAGAAAAGAGACATTCTGCGGGGTGTCGTTGAAGGCGTTGCCAAAGCTATCAGTATTCCCTTTACTGTCGGAGGTGGAGTTCGGAATGTGTCGGATGCAAGGCTTCGTTTTGTGTAGTGGCGCTGATAAAGTGTCGGTTAACACGGCGGCAGTGGAAAACCAAAAAGTACTAACTGAATTAGCCGACATTTTTGGTAGGCAATGTGTCGTATGTGCTATTGATGCAAGAAGAAACCGCATGGCAAGCGAGGGAAAAATCATGGTTGAAACTGCTGAGGGCAAATTGTGGTTTGAAGTTGTAACTTATGGGGGTCGCAAGCCGACAGGCATTGACGCTTTAGCGTGGGCAAAGCAGGCGGAGAAACTTGGCGCAGGCGAGTTTCTCGTTACATCGATGGATAAGGACGGCACAAAAGACGGCTACGACATCGAGTTAACACGCGCCATATCTGAACGCGTCAACGTGCCCATCATTGCAAGCGGTGGCGCAGGAGAACCCAAACACCTGCTTGACGTTTTAACCGAAGGCAAAGCCGATGCGGCGCTGGCGGCTTCAATCTTCCACTACAATAATTACCCAGTGCCAGTTGTGAAAGATTACCTGCGAAAAATGGGGGTGACAATTAGACAATGACAACAAAAGAATTGCTAGAAAAACTTGACTTCAAGAAAGGGAACGGCCTCATACCGGTTATTGTGCAAGACGCAAAAACCAAAGAAGTGATAATGCAAGCTTTTGCAAACCGTGAAGCCGTCGATCATACACTCAAAACGGGCAAGGGCACCTATTGGAGCCGAAGCCGAAACGAACTTTGGGTTAAAGGCGAAACCTCAGGAAACACACAAAAAATCGTATCAGTCTCAACCGACTGCGACTATGACTCACTGCTCTATGTGGTTGAACAGACAGGCCCCGCATGTCACACAGGCGAATACAGCTGCTTCCACCACACACTGTTGCAAACTAAAAAACCATAATTTAGGTCTTCTCTGTGAAGAAACCCATCTTCGTTTCCCAAGGCTGATTTGATAGGTCTTTGTAGAATATACTTTTTGCTCAATAAAATAGCAAAAACAGTTGTGTTCGCATTTTGGTTGGGTTTGTTTTGGGGTTTGTAGCGTTTGCAGGTTGCGTCCGGATTCATCACAGTGCGTCATAGAAAAATCAATAGCCCTCTAAAGGGAGAACAAAAATTTCCCTTTAACTTGGAAAGTAAACAATTGAAGCAGAGTGTTGGAATCTGAATATTTCTTTACCTTATACATCGACGATTGTGTTAAGAAAGAGATGTTTGAAATCTATCAAAATATTTCAAAGCGCGTTTGTAGTTAATGCTTTTAAAGGCAAAAATTCTCTATTGATTTGTGGTTTGTTATGTCTTTTCATGAAGCGATGCTCTATGAATGCCAAAGTGAAGGCAAAGTAAAATGTTGCCTGTGTGCAAGGCGCTGCCTAATCAGTGACGATTCAACTGGGTTTTGCATGGTTCGAAAGAACCAAGGCGGAACCCTTTACGCTCTTAATTATGGAAAAGCTGTCTCCGTTGGCGTTGATCCCATTAGCAAAAAACCGCTCTCGCATTTTAACCCTGGCGCTTTGGTGATGTCGGTTGCTGCGGCTGGCTGCAATTTTCGGTGTCAATTTTGCGATAATTGGATGATAAGCCAAGACCGCGAAGTTGCCGGCAACCCTTTTCCACCGGAAGAAGTTGTGAAATCGGCGCAGAACGCTGGGTGTCAAGGAATCAGTTATACCTATACTGAACCTACCATCTTTATGGAGTATGCCTATGATAGCGCTAAATTGGCGCATGACGCAGGTTTGTTTAACACGTTTGTCAGCAACGGCTACATGACTCCTGAAGCAGTGAAGACAATTGCGCCGTATTTGGATGCAGCAACCATTGATTTTAAAGGTGGAGGAGACCCCGACTTCTACAAGTCAGTCATGTCCGTGCCAAGCGTGGAACCAATCTACGAAACCCTGAAAGAACTCAAACTCGCCGGAGTCCACATAGAACTCACCAACCTAGTTGTTCCAAAAATAGGTGACTCCTTGGATAGAATCCGTGAAATGGCTAAATGGATCAAAACTTATCTTGGAGCAGACACACCTTTCCATTTGCTTCGTTTTCATCCCGAGTATAAAATGACCTCCGTATCTGCAACAGGCGTGAAGGAGATGGAGCAAGCATACCTGACTGCTAAGAACCAAGGGTTAAACTACGTTTACATCGGAAACATACCTGGTCATGCCGCCGAGAACACATATTGCCCCCGCTGCGATACAGCAGTCATCAAACGCAACAGCTTCGACATTACCCTGTGGAACCTGACAAACGACATGAAATGCCCCGTGTGCGGACACCAGATTCCAATAAAAGGTAAACTGCACCAAAACAACCAAGGTTTCCCATACGCCCTCTTTTAAAAGTCGACACCATCCCAATTGATAGTAATCAGTAGAATTAAGCCTTTATTAGGGCTAAACTCAAACAGTGCTTTTGTAGCGTGTCCAATTGATGACCAAGTACACTGCACTAGCGATAACGACCAATTACTGGAAACCCAACAGCAACTACAATGATAAAATCATCAACGCAATAGAAAACAAAGTTGAAAATGGCGACTTTGTTGTGGTTTCAGAAAAAGCAATTTCTACCGCACTGGACAACATGGTTGACGAAGCTACCGTTAAACCAAGCTTGACCGCAAAGATTTTGGCGCGGATTTGGATGCGTCTTGTCTGGGGGTACCCTCTTGGAATATTAGTTGGTTTTGGACCGCGACTGCTCAAGCGTCTCCGAAATTATCCCTTGAAGTCTGGTTGTCGGCATAAACAAGTTGCGTTGCAATATGCTGGGTTTTGGCAAGCTTTTATGTTCGGTTCAGAAGGTGGAATCGACGGCTCCAATCTGCCCTACTCATACGTAAGCTTACCATTGAAAAATGCAAAAGAAATAGCAAATAAAACCCAAAACCAAATCTGGCTGAGACTGAAGAAAAACGTTTGTGTAATAATTGCTGACACAGATAAAACTTACAAGTTCCGTAGTTTCTTTTTTACTCCACGACCAAAGCCACTCAAAGGCATACATTCACTGGGCGCGAGCACCACCTTCATATTGGGTCGAATTCTTAATCTCAAGAAAAGTTCTACGCCCCTCACTGTGGCAGGTTGCAATCTCTTGGCGAGTGAAGCGTTGAAAATCACGAACATTGCCGACAAAGCACGTGGTCCTGGTTCAGGTGCCACCGTGTGGGATATGGCTGCACGATTTCACGTCGAGGTTAATGATGTGACTTGGGAGATGCTGGATTCAATTCGCCACAAACCCATAGTAATCGTACGCAAAACGTCCAAAGAAAGTTAATGAACAAGAAAACAAATACTGAAGTAACAAAAAACAGTTTTCTTTGAGAGTAACACATAAAAATGCGGTTTGGAAGCACTAAGCGATACATGGGATAAGGTATGGAAGAAACAATACAGAAGATGGATTCATTCTTTAATCCACATTCAGTTGCAGTAATCGGCGCTACAAAAAAAGCTGACAAAGCAGGTCACGTAATTTTCAAAAACTTCGCTTCCAACAAGCAACATGGCGACTTCAAAGGTGAACTCTACCCTGTTAACCCAAACGAAGACTCAATTTTAGGATTCAAATGCTACAAGTCCCTAAGCCAAATCCCTGGTAAAATCGAACTAATCGTTGTTATTGTTCCAGCTAAGTTTGTGCCTTCAATTATGGAGGAGGCAGCAGCTAAAAAAGTTAAAACCGCCATCATAATCAGTTCAGGTTTTAAAGAAGTTGGAAATAAAGAACTCGAAGACCAAGTGGTTGCTTCAGCAGCAAAGGGCGGAATACGCGTTTTAGGACCCAACTGCTTAGGTGTTTATTACTCAAAAACAGGAATCGACACCCTGTTCCTTCCCGAAACAAAAATTCTAACAACAGGAGAAGAAGTGGTTGCAACACCAAGACCCATGCCTGGCAACATCGCTATGATTACGCAAAGCGGTGCCTTCGGTGTAGCAGCCTTGGACTATTTGACTGGACGGCAGATGGGCGTTAGCAAATTCGTGAGCTTCGGCAATAAATGTGATGTTACCGAATCCGACATCCTCCACTATCTGCTTCATGATAAAGAAACTAAAGTCATCCTTGTTTATCTTGAAGATATCACGGCTGGACGAGAATTCCTCAAAATAGCCAAAAAAGTCACCGTTAAAAAACCCGTCGTTATCATAAAATCAGGTAGAAGCGCCGCAGGTGCGAGAGCCGCAGCATCCCACACAGGAGCAATCGCAGGTTCTGATAAAATCTATACAGCAGCCTTCGAACAAGGTGGAGTAATCAGGGCGCGTGACATGGAGGAGTTCTTTGACATCGGAAAAGCCTTGGCTATGCAGCCCCCAGCAATGGGCAAAAACATCGGCATCTTAACCGACGCAGGTGGACCAGGCGTCATGACCGTTGACGAATGCGAAGCCTTGGGTTTAACGGTGGAGCGTTTCTCCGAGGAGACTTTGAAGAAATTCCAAGAATTAAAAGATCAAAATATCATTTTAAAGATTGCAGCAACTTCAAACCCCGTGGACCTAACAGGTTCAGTTATTGATGACATGTTTGTTATGGCTGCTGACCTGATGTTCCAGGATCCAACGATCTCTGGAATAATCCTTCTTGGGCTTCACCACATGCCGGGGCTCCGCGAAGTATACATCGATGGCATTGTTAAAGTGGCAGAAAACTACAACAAGCCCATAGTTATGTGTGACATCGGCGAAACAGAAATGGCTCTCTACACCCGCAAACGTTTCGACAAGCTTGGTGTTCCCTCTTTTGAATCACCTGAAGATGCAGCCCGAGCAATGAAGGCGCTGGTGACCTACGGCTCATACCTTAAAAAATCTGGCTGCGCAAACGAATACATGGAAGCATTCAAAAAAGCATGCAACTCTAAACGTTAATCGATGCCTTCACCAAACTGCCCTCCACCAACTTTAGATACTCACGTAGATACACTGGTGAAATAATCTCTAACACGTCGCTTGGATAATTAGGAACTTTAGGAACTACGACTGCACATTCCAATGACCCAAGGCACGCTTTGAATAGTACGCCTGGGCAATAGCCTGCTTGCGGTTCAATCATTATTCCATTGGCAATTTCCAACAAACTTTTCTTTTTTGTATTCTCTTTATTTAGATGTAAATTCAAGGTTCCAGGATAAGGTGAAAAACCAAGTTTTTCTTCTATCTGACATTTAACCCAGGGCAAACACACAAATTTTCTTCCATTGCCTGAGCCAGAAAAAACTGTTCCTGTCAATACCATTTTTTGCAAAACATAGCCTTTAGGATTTTTGTTCCTTTAGCCAAAGAGCAACTGACTTCAAAATAGGATCTGACGTAATCTCAACTACTGGCACAATCATCTTTTCCTTAGTCTCAATAATCTGCATGTACTTAGGCATCAAAGCGTAACCCACAAAAGTCCAGTAGACCTTATGTTTCTCGAGTAGTTCCTTAGCAACAATTGCTGTTGAAGCAGTAAGCGGAAAATACAGGAAAACGACGCCGTCAACCCAGTATAACCCTGCTAATTTGCCGCCTGCAATCACGGAAGTAAAGCGGGCGATTTCTTCGGGACTGTTAAAAAGGGTTTTTTCCATAATTACAATTTCTTTGAATGGTTCATAAGAAACGGCGATTTCGTTTGTGCTCAATGTTTCACCAGTTAACTATTTAGGTGTCAGCGGTTCCCTTTTAATTTTGCGACAATAACTCTGATTAGAAAACTCTATTTTTTTAGGGGCTTAAGAAAAAACATTGTTTCTTTAGAAAAAGTTATAGCGTAGACGCACATTAAGCCTAAACTAAATCAATTCATTGGATGGTTAATGCTTCATGCCTGAAATTCGCGTAGCACTCATAGGCGTTGGTAACAGCGCATCAGCCCTCATTCAAGGAACTCAGTTCTATAAGGATGCTAAGGAAAATACGTCGGTTCCAGGGCTTATGCACGTGAACTACGGCGGATACCACATACGCGATATTCATTTTGTCGCGGCGTTTGAAGTTAACAAAGCCAAAATAGGAAAAGACCTCTCTGAAGCCATTTGGATCAAACCTAACGTCTGCGAAAAATTCGCTGATGTTCCAAATTTGGGCGTTAAAGTTTCTCCAGCACCGATCCTTGATGGCGTAGCACCCCACATGCGGGAAACCTTCAACGTTTACGACGACAGCAAAACTCCAAAAGACAGCGTCGTCAAAATTCTCAAAGAAACAAAAACCCAAGTTCTCGTAAATTATCTTCCAGTTGGAAGTCACGATGCAGTACGATTCTACGCGCAATGCGCCATGGATGCAGGATGCGCTTTCGTTAACTGTATGCCTGAATTCATCGGCTCCGATCCAACAAAAGAGTGGCCCAAAAAGTTTGAGAATGCAGGATTGCCAGTTTTAGGCGATGACATTAAAAGTCAAGTGGGCGCGACCATTCTACATCGAAATCTTGTCCGTCTCTGCTTGGACCGAGGCGTCATTGTTGACGAAACCTACCAGCTAAACCTAGGCGGAGACACAGACTTCCAAAATATGACAGTGGAAAACCGTTTAACATCAAAACGTATAAGCAAAACCGAAGCTGTCACTAGCCTTGTCCCCTATGCTTTGCCAACAAGAATTGGACCCTCAGACTACGTACCTTTCCTTAAGAACAAAAAAATCTGCTACATCTCACTCAAAGGGCGAAAATTCGGTGACCGCCCCCTAAACATCAGTGTAAAACTCGAAGTTGAAGATTCACCCAACAGCGCAGGCGTCGTCATAGACCTTATCCGCGCAGCCAAAATCGCTTTAGACCGAAAAATCGCAGGTGCGCTACTGAGTATGCCCTCGTATGCGTTCAAGCATCCGCCAATCCAAGTGCCTGATTCGCAAGCGCGGGAATGGACGGAAGAATGGATAGCGGGCAAGCGAGAACGCTAAAACCTATTTTCTTTTTCATTAAACCTTTTATGTTGGATGCTAATTTGGTAATCTCAGTAATATTTAGAAGGTTCATGTCATGGTAAAAGTTGAATCGTACGAAGTTCCAGAAGGTCTCTATTTCTCTAAAGATTTTGAATGGGTAAAAATTGAAGGAGACAAAATCCGCATGGGCATCACCGATTACGCCCAAAAATCTCTGCGGGAAATTGTCTACGCAGAATTGCCTAGCGTCGGAGCAGAAGTTAAGCAAGGTGAGCCCTATGGAACTTTGGAATCTGTAAAAGCAGTGACTGACCTTGTTGCAGCTGTAAGCGGAATCATTCAAGAAGTCAACGAGGAAGTTCAATCAAAACCCGAAACCCTAAACGAAGATCCATACGCAAAAGGATGGCTAGTCGTTGTTAAACCTTCAAACTTACAAACAGAACTCGCGAATTTGATGGATTTTGACAAAGCCATTGAATGGCATAAAGCGCAAGCCGCTTGTAAATAATAAGTGAAGGCAAAACGGATGTCTAGACGCGTACTAATAATCGGCGCTAACGCCGCAGGTGTTGAAGCTGCCTCAGCTGCACGCAAAAAAGACCGAACTGCAGAAATCACCTTAGTTACCCAGGAAAAGAATGCTGGGTACTCACGTTGCGGCTTACCTTTCGTGATCGGTGGACAAATTGCGTGTTTTCATGATTTAATAGTTTATCCTCCAGCATACTTTCAAATGCTTAAACTCAATTTGCGTACCGAAACCAAAGCCACAGCAATTAACACCAAAGACAAAACCGTGACCGTTTTCACCAAAGAGGGGGTCGTTGAAGTGTTGCCCTACGATAGCCTCGTAATTGCAACTGGCGCGGACTCATTTATGCCGCCGATTAAAGGCAAAGAAAAACCTGGTATCCTAAGTCTACGTACTATAGAAGATGGCGAAAAAATCGATGCAGCGGTTAAAGCAGGTGCGAAATCAGCTGTCATAATGGGTGCAGGCTTAATCGGTTTGGAAGTCGGCGTGGGGTTAATTGAGAGAGGTCTAAAAGTTACCATCGTTGAAATGCTGCCTCAGATTTTGCCTCAGTTGCTTGATGCGGACATGGCAAAACTGGTCCTAGAACATCTGCAGGAGAAAGGCATGATTATTCTCAATAGCAAAGGTGTCGAAGAATTTCTTGGCGAAGACAAAGTTACAGCTGTTATGGCTGGCGGCGAAAAAATCGAAGCTGACTTGTTCATTAGTGCCTTCGGTGTGCGCGCGAACACAAAGCTTGCCATTGATGCAGGTATTCCGCTTGGCGAGACCCGCGCTATTAAGACTAACAGTCGAATGGAAACCGACGTAAAAGACGTTTACGCTGTTGGCGACTGCGCCGAAGCCCCAAACATTATCACCCACAAACCTATTTGCGCACAGCTTGGCACAATTGCGGTTCGCCAAGGCAAAGTGGCTGGAGCAAACGCAGGAGGAGACTACTCGCAGTTCAGCGGTATATTGGCATCAGCTGTCACAAAGCTCTTTGAGATTGAAGCAGGCAACACAGGCTTAACCGAGACCGCAGCCGTACGCAACCGCATTGAAGTAGTCACTGGAACCATTAGCAGCAAGACCAAAGCTGACTATTTTCCAGGTGCCAAACCAATTAAAATAAAACTTGTCGTCGAAAAAGAATCTCAACGCATAGTCGGCGGACAAGTCGTAGGCGGCGAAGAAGTCACCCAGCGCATTAACTGTTTGAGCTTCGCTATCCAAAAAGGCATGACTGTTCGCGAGCTAGCCAAAGCAGATACAGCATATGCACCGCCACTATGTGAAACATGGGAACCCATGGTGCTGGCAGCAGAAATGGTCCTGATGAAACTTCGCTAACCTCTATCTTTTTCTTTCTTTATTTTTTCTTTTCCTACTCTATTTGTGATGTTCCTGGCTGTGTAAATGGTTCAGTAAAACCGACGAGGAGTTTACCGAATGTGTTTATATGGTCTTCTTCTTCGGCCAAAATTTCCTCCAATAGCCGTCTAGTTGTGTAGTCGCCTTCTTCTGCCGCTACTTGAATTGCTTGTTTGTAGAGGGTGATTGCTTTTTCTTCGTCCTGTTCATTTTGTTTTAGCATTTCGATGAGGCTACCGCGTACGAAAATAGGGTCAGGTTTGATTGTGGCCACGCCATTGAGGTAGTCTAATCGTTCGGCTAGGCGTTCGGCGTGTTTCATTTCGGCGATGGCCGTCTTTCGGAAGATGTCTTCTACTATGACACCGTCGGTGCCTGTAACTTGCACATGTTGCCACATGTATTGTATGCTGACTTGGAGTTCTCGGGCTATGCCCTTGTTTAAATATTCTAAAAGTTTTTGAGAAGCCAAAATTATCCCTACAAAAAATAAGTCAATTCAATATATAAACTGATTTCTAACTGGAACAAAGCCAAAATATAATAGCTTAAGTTGCTAAAACTCGAATGCTTGTGAAGATTATGAAAACGTTAATCATTTCTTTCTCTTATCACCACAAAAACACGGATAAAATCGCTTTTGTCTTCGCGAAGGCGTTTGAAGCGGAAGTTAAAGCGCCTTCAGAAGTTGATCCAAATAGTCTGCCAGATTACGACATTATCGGGTTTGGTTCAGGGATTTCCTTTGGAAGACACTACAAGGATCTGCTTGAATTTGCTGACAAGTTGCCTACGGTAACCAAACAGCAAGCATTTATTTTCTCCACTAGCGGCCAAGCAAACAATGGACCCAAATTTCACAAGAAACTGCGAGAAACACTTCAATCAAGAGGCTTCAACATTGTTGGAGAATTTAATTGTACAGGATTCGACACTTATGGTGCTCTCAAAATTTTTGGTGGCATTCAAAAGGGGCACCCTGACGAAGATGATATAAAACAAGCAGAAGATTTCGCGCTAAGCCTCAAACAATCTTTAAAATAATTCCTAAAGGGAGGTGAAAGAGTATGAAAACTTTACTTGTTTATGGCACAAGGTACGGCGCAACCGCTAGCACATCTGCGGAAATTGCAAAAGTCCTTCAATCAGAGAGTTTTGATGTTACAGTAGCGAATGCGAAAGAAGAGAAGATCAAAGATATCTCTCCATTCGACCTTATAATCGTTGGAAGCGGTATGCAATTCGGAAGGTGGACAGGTGAAGCTGAAGATTTCATTAAAAGATTCCAAAAAGAACTTGCCCAAAAAAAGGTCGCTATTTTTATTTCAACCATGAAAACCGTAACTGAGCGGGAAGGAAAAACAGAGGAACTCGCAAAAACTCGAAAGTTGGAACTCGAAGACAAAGTTACCAAGTACAATCTTCAACCAATAAGCTTAGGTTTCTTTGGCGGCGTTTTAAACTTTAACAAAATGAACATAATTACAAGAAGAACCCTTGGTTTCCTTAGAACCCAGCTTGAAAAGGATGGCTTTAAGGAGTCGCCATCTGGAGTGTATGAGTTGCGTGATTGGGAAGAAATCCGCGGATGGACTAAAGAACTAACTGTTAAAGCGCGGCAGTAGCGTCTGGGATTTCATTAGTCTCTGTTTTTTCTTCCGGTTTACTTTTTTTGCTCCTTACTATGGGAATGATGAATTCAAGAACCACAAGCAACAGAATGAGCCCAATCACCACTGGTAAGCCCCACTGATTGTTCCGCAGGAAAAGAGTGACCCAGCCAAAATATGGAATGCGCATAACAACTTTGCCTATTACAAGATCTTGGGGGACGCCTTGTCCGCTGCTCCAGAGGGTGCGGGAATCGTATTCTTGAGGCGAGACTGGGTTTGGCCATTTGTCGCCACTGTTGCCATCGCCTTTAGTCTGGAAGTACATTGTGCCGTTGACTGTGTATGATTCAACTATGCGGTGAACGATAGGTGTGGATGTTGGGTTGTTTGGGCTTTCATAAACTATTATGTCGCTGCTGGGGTAGTTGGCGTTGAGATCTGCAGGGTTCACTTTCTGAATAACTATTATGTCGCCTACATGGAGTGTTTGTTCGAATGGGTGGCTCCAGCCGTTGCAAAGGCCATCGTAGGGTACGCACATGCTACCGCTTTCCACCACTCTTATTGGAACTGCTGTGCCTAGGGCGAATTGCACGCCAAAGAAAATCCCTAAAACCACAACAACAATTAACCCTATTACCAGTGCCGACTTGAAATACTCGTTTCGCCTGATTCTTGTGAAAACGCTCAATCTCTTGCCTTCAACAATTAACCCTTAAACAAAAAGAAAACACCATTAATAAACCACTTCTTTTCCATTGACAGCAAACAAAAAATAGGTCTTAATTACGCTTTCATTTTGACTGGGCATGCTTAGAAGTAAATGGACACAAAGGGCCTTCTTTCTAATAATTTGTTTAATGGGCTTATTTGCAATTCTTAGCTCAACCATGTCAAAAAATCCTGTGCTAAAACCCTTCGCCACCAGCCTTGGAACACCCGACGAATTGTTGGGTGTAGTTGCTGCTGTTTCAACCATTCCAGGTATACTCATCAGTTTGCCAGTAGCTTCACTCTCCGACGTTTTTGGCCGTCGAAAAGTTCTTTTGTTTGCCGCTTTCGTTTTTGCCTCCGCTCCTTTTTTATACTTAGGGGTTAATTCGTGGTGGACTCTTGCTCTTGTACGGTTTTACCATGGGTTTGCAACTGCAATCTTTATTCCAGTGGCTGAAGCCTCAATTGCAACTTTGTTTCCAACCAAGCGTGGGGAACGTATTTCACTTTTTAATTCTGCGACAGCGGTTGGCAGGGCTTTGGCACCGTTTTTGGGCGGTTACATCCTTTTTGCAACTAGCAAAAGCTTTTTCACTCTCTACGTCGCGGTGGGAATTGCGAGTGTAACTGCCTTTGTTATTGCTTTGCTGTTTTTGTCTGAGAGAAAAAACTTTGGATCTGAGCCTACGCCGGTTGATAAGTTGCCATAGAAAAATGTTTGGCGGATGGCTAACCATAATTAAAAATACTCAAGTCTTAGGTGTCAGTTTTGTTCAGGCGGTTCAATACTTTGTTTTTGGTTCAGTCGAGTTCTTCCTTGTAGGATACTTAACTGACGTTGTAAAGTTGGATCTTTTTTCGGTTGGGATCATCACGGGCAGTGAAATAGTGGCATTGGTGGTTGTTCGACCTTTAATTGGAAGAATCTCTGACAGGATAGGCAGAACTAAACCAATCGTTGCAGGAATTGTGGCAAGCTGCTTTTTGGTTGCGGCAATTCCGTTCACTACCCAGTTTCCAGTGCTGCTACTGCTAACAATTGCTTACGGGGTTTCGTTTGCTACAGTTCTTTCTTCAACCTCGCCCTGTGTTTGTGACTTGGTGCCACCCACACTTGTAGGTGCCTCAATGGGGTTCCTTTCAACCACAATGGATATTGGACAAACACTTGGACCCATAGTCAGCGGCGTAATCTTTGCAACCAAACTGCGGTATTCGGGAATGTTCCTCTTCCTTAGCTTGCTCTTGGCTATTTCAATTGTTATTTTTTTTGTTTCAAAAAGACAATTAAAGAGTAATTAGATTTCAACATTAACTGGAAAGAACCATTGATAACCGGCTAAACGACTTCTTCAAAATGTTCAATAGGCATGGAGCCGCAAAGCTAAGAAAGATTACAGCAAACGCAACGTAATGCCATTCTTGGAAATAGCTCCCAACAGACGCAAATACGTAAAATGGAAAATAATGACCAACATAATCAACTTTAAAATCAATCAGTGGAAAAGGCTGCGTATTATTGAGGAACAAAAAACTCTCCACCAGCGAAGCAAACAATAGAACAAACCCAAACCCAGCAAGAAACAACTTAATCTTGCGTTTCCCAGTCGAACCTAACAGCAACTTGCCTTTATGCACTAAAGACGCCGCAAGTAAGCACAAAAAAGGCAAAGTCGCATAATTGTATTTGAACGCGCTAACGTAAGGCACCAGCAAATGTTTGCCAAACACCAAACCCAGATCCACTCCGACAACCACCATAATGGTAACAGCAAAAACTGCATCAACCCAAAACGTTCTAGCAAATAAACGCCTATAAGAAACTGCTAAAGCAAGTGAGAAAATAACAGCTGCAATCAAAAACCAGCCTGCGCTCTCAACAAAAATTCTTGGCAAATACGTCAATGATGGGTTTGCAATTAAATCAGGATGGGTAAAGTCGCTGGCAACATAAACCCCGAAGAAATGTTGATTCGCAAATCCTCCAAACCATATGGCTTGGAAAATAAAGGACGGGATCAAAAAAATCAGGATTTTCCTCAATGAAAGTTTGAAGCCATTTTCCTTTCCTTTGAGCAAAACCATTAGCAGGAGAGGGAATAGCAGGAAAATTGCAAACAGCTTGGTCAAAAAAGCTAAAGCAAACCACATTCCCGAAAGTGCAAGCAACTTATCAGAATTCCGTTTAACCGCCAAAACCCCAAAAATCAGGAACACCAAACCCAAAAACAGGTATTGAGCATCAATCAGGTAGATTCTTGCCATAAACACTTGCCATGGAACCATTCCGAACAGCGCTGCAGCCACCAAACCTGTCCGTTTCCCATACAGCAGTGTGCCTAAGATATAGACGAGGGCAACACTACCAAGCCCCACTGCAGTCACAAAACTTACGGCGTTCACATATGACAAACCGAATAAAAATAGAACGGGGGCTGTCATATAGAAGGCTAAGGGCGCTTGGTCTATCATTAGTCCTGTGGTGACGTAGGGATATCCCTTTGTGACTACGTTGGTTGCGGCTTCAAACTCTGTTTGTGCATCCCAATTGGTGTAAGTGCCCATGGATGCCAAAATAATGAATGATGCGATGAGAACTCCGATTAACTGGTAATGTTCAGATAAGAGCGCTCTAAAACTTTTCCATTCCACTTCGAAGGTCCCCCGCAATAGTCTACTGTACTCTTTAACTTTGCATTTTAAAATTTCCCCATTCAACCCACAAAATAAAAAAAACAAATTACGATTTAGCGGGGTACTTGACAATAAATCATAAATCTAAAATTACAAAATAAATGACTTTAAGGAATACCCAATGGCTCAAACAACCCACAGAACGCCGGTAATATTTGCGATTGTAGCTTGGATGATGCTAAGCATTATAATTTTTACATTTTCTCTTCTAAGCGGCGACATAGCAGACCTAAACAACTGGATAGAAATCGCGCTTTGGATAACCTCAATCGCAGGAGTATTATCCTTGAAGAAATGGGGTTTCGCCTTTCGCAATATTTACCTTAAGTTACACATTAAGCACCAGCATGGGCATCGTTATCTACTACGGCATCTGGATCAACGTCGATCAGAGTAATCATAAACATTACAATCATCATCTACCTGTTTAAAAGAATTTTTTCAAAAAGATCCGGGTTTCAGTGAAAGGTGAGTTGTTTAATTCTGGTTTGAACTGTGTGGAAGTTGCAACCCGTGCGCAGCGTGCAGTTGCAACAACAATTGCAACAACAACTTCTCCCACAAAAGGCAAATGCTGGCTCTTTGGTATTTCTGAAAGATGCATCAGTTGTGCAAAATGCTGTTACGGCAGCATCTTCTCCAACTCTCGTTTTTGCTCTTGCTCCAATTAGCGCTCTAAGTGGCGCTGATATGGCGGCTACTGATTTGAAGTCTAAACTACACAATTTGGGTTTATCTGTGAAAGATAACACCCAATCTCAGATTCCACTTAGCAGTATCATCACTATCATCATTACCTTCTAAGGCTCCTACTTCATCATTGTCAACAACTTTTTGCAAAACTGTAAGGTAATCTATTTTTTGTGGCAAAAATCCAAATATTAGTCACTTCAAGAAACAAAATTCTAATATTAACCTATGCAGTCCTTTTATCAAACAACTCTGTGGGCCGGTCGTCTAGCCTGGTTAGGACGTTGGCTTTACGAGCCAAAGGTCGCCGGTCCGAGTCCGGCTCGGCCCACCACATTTTAACTAAAGGAACTTAATTTTTCAAAAATTCTCATGCACGGGAATTTAGCATCTTGTTTGAAATAATGCTGAAGAAAAATGCTTTTGTCTGCTCTTTCTTGCATCGAGTCAATCTGTTCTAACCATTGTTCAGATGTTTGTGAAGTTAAAGAAATCTATCTTTTGCTTTTTTCTTATTTAGATTCAATATAAGAAATTATTAAAAGATAAAGGGCGCTTGCAGCGAGGCAGGTTTCAATAATTAGTTTCTGCAATCTTCTTGCAAAGCATCTTGACTTCACTAGAATTAAACCGATGTTGAACTGTTTTTATGGTTTTTCCATGTTCCACATCAAAACTCAAAATAATTTCGTTTTCTCTTGATTCAAAATATAAGGTGAGGTCTCCAAGAAAGAACGCCATGTGACCCTCAGAGCATTTGGTGAAGGCTTTCATAACTGAGAAGAATTCTTCGTATGTTAAACCTGTTAGTTTGCAGCTTTCTTCAAGCGCTAAATAGCGATCATTGAAGGGTAAGGTTGAAGTTTTTTTGCTCAGTTTTTGTCTGTGGATATTCTTTGCCAATGTTTTCACCAGTGATTTGTTTACTTATTGTAGGTTGTTAAGGGTTGTCGATGTTTCTATGCCAACAAGAGCAGAAATGCCTAGGTGGTTTCTCATGTTGCTAGACAAAGTGTGCGTTTAACTTCGAGTGATTTAGGTGCTCTTCCAACAAAAACTATTAAAAATTCTATCTTCTATTTTTTTCTTATATAGAGTAAAATATAAGAATTTTATAAAAGATACAAAAACTAAATAATAGTACTTAGATCTTTGATCCCATTTAGTGTTCTACTTTTCAATTCATCAAAGGATGGACTCCAGTAGTGTCTAATGAAGATTGATGGTGGAATTCTGCCTTGCAGCAGATCAACTTCTTCTTTTATTAATCCATGTCTAACCATGAAAGTTCCAAAGAAATCTCTCAGCTCATTTATTCTGCAACTCATCTTTGCTCTCATCAGACGTTTTCTCATCCCATCATAACTTATTGGTTCACAGCAGGAGATTTTTAGCACTAAGTCTTTTGAAATAATAGAGAGGTAAACATTCTTTGTTTTTCTGAAAAACGCCTCTTTGTACTTGAAATGTTCAAGCAAACCATTCTCTTCATTATAGTACTCGTTCAAGTTGCCTTGTTTTGTCAACTCAATTATCTTGTTGAATGATATGATTCCTTCTTCTTTTCTTAAACCAGTTAAACTCATAAATTCAAGGTACAATTGCTCGTTTGGTCTGAGAACGTTTGATGCTTGCTTTTTCCACTCGTTTATGTTTGAATTCTTGTTGGTGTAAACTCGCATAAATGCGCTGAATGCGTCTGGACTGAACAATTTGACGCCATAGTTTTTCAGTGATGTTTTGAATTCCTGATGGATGCCTAAGTACTTCGAAAGAACAATAAGTGCTTTGACGGCGTGGTTTTTGCTTCCGGGTGATATTTTGTCAATCTCTTTTATGTCACTCCAAATAATGTGGTTGTATCTTTTGCAGTAACTCATGGTCACATTTACGTGTGATTTAGCGTATCTATGGTTTAACCAGTCTTTGAATTCAACCCAATTAATGTCTGATTGAGTGCTTTTACGAGCCAAAGGTCGCCGGTCCGAGTCCGACTCGGCCCACCATCAAAACACTCGGCCTCAATCAAGTAGATCTGAGATTGTTCTAGTTTAATTGTGCCTTAAGTCTCTTGATTAATGAGTTTCTTTCTTGAGGTTGATTAATCCATAATTCCCGATTTATCCTGAATTGTTCACCTGTAATATTCCCTTTTCTTTGCAATTCGCCAAGCAGATTTACGAATTCTCCCATCTCCAGCTGATCTCGTGTAACCACGTTTTTGCTTTTTCTCTCTCCAAACAAGTTAGTTAAAGCTACTTCTCTGTCGGGCGGAGGATAATTTTCGTATAGAAATCTGGCGAAATAAGTGATTTCCCAACCGTGCGTTACTGGCAAGTTGTTTTTAGCTTTTAGTAACTCAGAAGTTAAGCACTCGTACTCTTCGCCCTGAGTATAATATTTTGTTGGGAGTCTTGGTTTATCAGCTATTTTGCCAAGGAAATGTTTGAGGTGGCTGATGCTGAAGATTGGCAGGATTTTGCCACTTTCGTAGTTAAAGCAGAAAACGATTTTTTTGGCAAGTTGCTTGTCGTCTCCTAATCCCTTAATTTTTCCCCAATTCGCATCTACTTTTTCAGCCAAGGACTTCTTCTTGTCAACCACAATGTAAAGCAGGTTTTTGAAATCTTCAATTTGCACACTAATATTGCGGTAAAGGCTGGAATCCCGAATTGAAGAGTGCCCCAACGGTTTAAAATAATATTCTAAATAATGAAAGAATTCGCCAACTTCACCAGAGTTTTCGTTAAAAATGTTATCAAGCTTTAGCGTGGCTATTGATGTGGGATTTTCGGTGAAAGGAAATTTTCTTCTAAACTCTTTTAGGCAGCTAATTGCGTTATCGACTTGCTTTTTGTTTACTCCGTTTTTGTCGTATGCGGTTGCTTTGTCAATGATTGAATTGTCCATTCTTCTTCCACGCAGTTTTAGCAAATAGTTTGTTTAGTGTGCAATATCAGTATTTGTTTCTAAGAATTCTGGTTTGGATTCACAATTAAAAAAAATAAAAAAAGAAAGGTTTAGAGGAAATATTCTAACGTCTTTTTCTAAGCATTACAATTGCTGCGGCGATTACTGCTATCACGATTACGATAACTATTGCGTAGTAAACTGTGTTTGGTATTGCTGAGCCTGTGCTGCTTGCTGTTTGGCCGACCGCGTAGAAGTTGCCATCGTAAGCGCCAAAGTATGCGATTCCATCAACTACTGCAGGTGATGAATAGATGTAGTTGTCTGTTTGGAAGCTCCATATCAAATTGCCTGTGTCTGCGTTGAGAGCGTAAGTTTTGTTTCCTAAAGTTGAGGTAACGTAGACTGTGTTGCCTATGATTGCAGGAGCAGTAGTTAAGCCGTCATTTAGTGTATAGGTCCATTTCTCTGTTCCAGTTGCGGCGTCTAATGCGTACACTTTCTTGTCGAAAGCGCCGCCAGTGAAGATTACGCCGTTGGCAAAAGCGGGAGACGCTTGAACGCATTGGTCATATCCAGTTTTTAGCTTCCAAACTAAAGCTCCAGTGTCAGCATTTAATGCGTATGTCATGTTGTCAAAGCTGCCGACGTAAACGTTGCCATTTGCGACGACGGGGGAAGAAGCAACAACGTTTCCGGTGGTGAAACTCCATTTTTTGGCACCTGTCAATGCATCAAGAGCGTAAACATTATGATCATACGAACCAAAATAGACTACGCCATTTGATACTGCAGGACCAGAGGTAACGAAGCCACCAGTTGTAAAGTTCCATATTGGCATGCCCAAAGCATCATTAAAAGCGTATAGTTTGCCGTCATTTGAGCCAGCGTAGAGTATTCCGTTTGAGACAGTTGGGATACCCTCTGCTTGTCCGTCTGTTATGCATTTCCAAATATAAGCGCCAGTTGTAGCGTTTAGTGCATAGATAGCGTTGTCATCTGACCCAAAGAAAACCATGCCATCTGCAACTGCTGGAGAAGTGTAAATTTTCGCGCTCACCGAGTAATTCCAGATTTTGGAACCGTCTTTAGCGTTTAATGCATAGATGTTATTGTTTGAGGTATGGAAGTAACCTTTGTCGGATGAAGTAAAGTAGACTATGCCGTTGGCGACCGCTGGGGAAGACAGTACCCAACCGTTTGTGTTGAAAACCCACAGGGTCTGGTTTGTGCTTGGTCCTGTGGCGGTTGAGTAACCAGTGTGGGTTGCATCTCTGTGAAACATTGGCCATGAGTCTGATTGTTGAGCGTTAACAGTAAACGAAAGCGATATTGATAGACAAAGAATTACTAAAATTAATGTAACAAAAATCTTTTTCATAAAAACAACCTATTGCTATAGCAAAATTCATTTTTTGAATTTATATATTGTCCCTAATATGTCAGGGCTTTCGGTTTTTTTAAGAAGTTTACTATAACCAAGAAGACTATGAATTGCATTGCCGAGAAGATCACTATGTTCTATAGAATCCGCAAACTATCATTTAGTTATTATAAGGTTAATCCCTGTTCATTTAGAAAATCAAGGCTTTTTTTGGCATTAAAAACAACAAACACCGAATTTCTTAGGTACCTTCCAACAATAGAGACCAAACCAGCCGCATTGGTGCCAAGCTTACAAGTCAAGGCATGTTCAAACATTCCCAGAGTCTCGATTTCAATCACATCTCGATTCAACCGCGTCCGTTCAAGCACATTCTCTATTTTGTCTAATGAAGCTCCCAAAATGATTAGCCTATCCAAAAGAGACTGTTGCCAAGAGTGAAGTCTCTCACACTGCTCCGCAGCCAACTCCGCCTGCAACCCTTCGACCTCTTCGGTAATTGGAGCAACTGGTTTAATGCTCAACGGTGAGCGCTCAGTTAAACCGTAGATTTCAGCTATTTTCTTCAAATCTGCTTTTCTGCCTTCAACCAATTGCTTTTGCAAACTAGCCAAAGGTACGGTTGCTAGAACTATTTTAGGTTCAAAAATTCCCACGTCAACACTTAACTCTTGTTTGGTTAAGTCAAGTTTAGAAATGTACCCCCTTAGAACAGGGTAGTTTTTTGCGTTTTCAAGGCTTGTTGGACATGTACCTATTTCTTTGTTGATGTAACTTGTAGCTATGTTTTCATCTTCGCCTGAAAGCGAAACTTGAACCCACCTGTTACCTGTGTTATTTTTAACTTCAATTTCGACGTCTAACTCTGTAAACTGAGTTTTGAGTAATTCATCAATTTGTTTTACTTGCCCAAGGTTTGAAGCTTTAACTAATAAAGTTAATGTGGTCATGTTTTTTCGCCCAGTAAATTGTTTATTTCATCATTTAATTTTCTAACTCTTTCTGCTGCTTGAGGCTTATTCTTCTTTTGCAGCCGTTCAATTTCTGATTCAATCGGCATTCTTCTTGATTTATCAATTAGTTTGTCAGAGTATGAAACAATTTTCTCTTCAAGTGTCTGAGGTGCGTAAACGTCTTTTGGCCAACCCAATATTTGCGCTTCTTCAGCTGTGATTCCAGCGCCAACATGCCGCTTAATTATCCTGATAACCGTTTCGGGTAATCCTATTGATTGTGCGATTTGTGCACCTGCGATTGCGTGGTCAACGGTGTGGGTTTTTGAGCGTCCAAGATCATGCAAAAGTGCACCTGCATCTACGAGTTCTATATTAATTTTATATCCCTTTCCTTCAAGTTTACCCGCAGTTTCTACAGCAAAATCGGCAACAGCTAGGCAGTGGCTAATTACTTGTGGTGAACACTTGTATTTGAGGAGGAGTTCTAATGCTTGCTCCCTATTCGGAAGCCCGCTACTCACCAAGTTCCTTCCTTAAGATCTCAACTTTCCCTGAAAGCTTGTCTATCATTCTTTCATTAGCAAAATGAACCAATGATTTGCCACATGTGGAACAATGGAAAACTAGTTCAACAGCTTCTTCAAAAGGAACCCGTTTGCATTCTGGGCTGTCGCAGTAATAGAAGTCATGGTTTCTTTCGTATTCTAATCGGACATTAAGTTTTTCCAAAACACGTCTTTTCTGGCTTAAAATAAAGCCTTCCAGCTGGTCTGGTTGAAGCTTCCAATGAAAAATAAACCATCCAGTTTTCGGGTCCCTTGTCCTTCGTAAGCTTACCAAAGAATGGTCATAGAGTTTATAGAGAATTTTGCGCACGGAATTAAGTCGAATGCCAGTTTTATTAGCAATTTCATCATCCGTTATTTCTTCAACGCCTTTCAAATGAGCTATAAGTTGTACCGCTTCCTCGCCACCTAACGCTATCGCTACTTTCGTTAAGGTTGAATCATCAATTGTTGATAACATGCTCTAAGTTCCTTTTTAATACCCATAATATTGATAACTGAGGTAATAAAACCCTTCCCAAAACATTAAGGAAAATCCATATTGCTTTTAATTTCTTTGCCCCGCTCTTTGGGAACAATCTCGATTTTGGCTTTCTCAAAAGGTTTGGCTAATTCTTTGCCTTCAAAGTACCGATCCAAGAAAATCGCTAAGGCGGAGCATTCTGAATGCGGTTGGTTTCCGATGGATATGTTGAAGTCTGAGACTTCGCTTGAATAAAACTCGCCAGGAACCTTTTGGGCTCCAACGATGAGCAATAAGTCTTTATTTGTTTTTTTGATCCGCTCTAATATGTCGCTTTTTTGAATGTTTTCACCATAAGCCGTTAAATGCACAACGACGCCACCGTTGGCTTTCCATTCGCGCACAACTTTTTTCCAAGAAGTACCCATTTCAAAACAAAAGTTTCCGCCCCAACTCTGAGTGATTTTACTTACTGTTTCTTGAATGTGGGCGTCAAGTGTGTCTGAGAGTATGAAGCCTGAAGCACAAAGTGCCCTAGCTGTCAGAGCAACATGCGTAGTTAACCTCACATCTCGTTGTGGTCGATGTCCCCATCGTAACACCACAATCTTGGGCTCACTACTTTGGGGGGATGATTTGGAATTTTCCATTTAATTCCTCCACTTTTCTTTTTACTTGCTCAACCAGTGAAGGGGTAGATTCAAAAATCACTTCAACCGTTTCGTTAGTGAAGGTTTCTTTTTCAATATGGGTTTTTCCATGAACCCACGAGATAAACGGCATAGCTTTACCCGTTAACGGTACAGAAAACTGGGCTTGCTGGTAGTTTTCTAGGATTCGCAGAATTTGTTTTCGAAGGTCGTCAAGATTAGTTTGACATTTTGCTGAAACCAAAATTGGGTTTTTGACATTGTCCTTGAGTTCTTCGAGTTTTTGCAAGCTTTCTTCTTCAGTTAATTTGTCAATTTTGTTGAGGGCAGTTATTGTAGGAATGGCACATGCCCCAAGGCGTTCAATTGTTTCTAAGCAAACGTTGTTTTTCTTCTTGATTGTTTCTAAGGGCTCATTTAAGTCTAGAAGAACTATTATCAGATCAGAGAAGATAGTTTCTTCAAGTGTTGAATGGAACGCTTCAATAAGTGAGATGGGTAAGCGATCGATAAAGCCAACAGTGTCGGTTATGAGGAATTTGCGGTTAGAAAATTCAATCATACGCGTCGTGGTTGAAAGAGTCGTGAATAAAGCATTGTCCACTTCAACTGTGTCTTCTGTTAATGCGTTGAAAAGGGAGCTTTTTCCAGAATTTGTATATCCAGCAAGCGAGACAGTAAGAAAACCAAGTTCAGTTCTTCTCTCACGCTGAAGAACCCTTTTTTCCCGAACCCTTTCAAGTTTCTTAAGAATCGTTTGAACTTGCCGTTTAATGGCATCTCTGTAAACGTCTCCCTCATAAGCGCCAAGGCCCATAAAACCCGGCTGCTCACTTCCTTTAGACAACCTGACCTTTTCTCTTGCATGTTTTAATTCATGCCTTACCAATGCAAGTTGAATTTGTAATTGAGCCTCAGTTGTTGTGGCTCTTCTAGTAAAGATTTCAAGAATAAGTTGGAAACGATCGATAACTTCAACTTTAGTTGCCTTTGCCAGATTGTAAACTTGCATTGTTCGGAGCACATTGTCAAAAATTACTTTTTCTGCTCCTGTTTCCTCAACCATCCTAGCAAGCTCCTCAACTTTTCCAGCGCCAATCTGGTAGCGTGAGTCAGGCGGCCTAGTCTGTTCCATCGTACCGACCACAATGTAGCCAGCGGCTCGCGCTAATGCCTTAAGCTCATCTAAAGTTGATGGTTCACGGTTCAGCCTACGCTGAGCTATGATTGCTTTCGTTTTGTGGGCGCCTCCCCGCTCTTCTCATTCATCTCGACGAGGTCACCTAAAGTTAACTCTTCAGTCGCCGCCCTGTGAACTTGAGTGGTTGATTTTTCATTAGAAACATTAACCAACAACTGGATTCTAAGCATATGCTCAAGTTTTGAAGCTAACAGGTTGTCAGGCGCCATTTTCCCAGTTTCAATATGTCTTAGTACAGAGGCTTTTTCATTAATTTTTAAACCCAATTCCTCGTGGCTGAGCATGAGTTTTTCCCTTGCAATTCTAATTTTGTTAGAGTAATCATCAGTGAGTTCCTTGGTTAGGGCGACTTGGGGAATATCTGATCTTCTTCGCTGAACCAACGGAACAGGCTTCCCAGGTTTGCCAGCGGTTCCCATAACCGCTTTTTGAGGTAACGGTAGGAATGCTTCTTCATGCAAAATTATTTTTCCATGTTTAGAGCATTCAACACAGACGGTTAATTTGGCTCCTTCAATAACTGCCCTTACTGGTTCATCGTGTATTTTGCGTCCACAAACTTCACATCTCAAGAAACGTTCACCTTTTAACTGTCTTTATAATCTTGTTATGTTTATACTTGTCGAAACAAAAACAGCTTCAACGTGAACATCAATGAACGATAATTTGGCTAAAGTAAGAAGTATAGCTGACTACCAATTTGGAAAAGGTGTAGGTGTACAGCTTTTTCCTGATAACATCGAGATTCAATATTCACCGCGAACAGGCCGAATAAGATTCATCAACCTGAACGGAGAACGACTAGCTACTTTGCGTCCCACAGATGGGGTACTTTCGCTTAGCCTAAAAGCAGCACAAACCATGGCACAGAAAACACCGTTCGCCAAATGCTTTGTCACAGTCAAAAATGATGTTTCAAATTTTATTGCTGCAGGAGGAGACATCTTCGCCGTTCACGTAGTCAAGGTTGATGCGGAAGTAGGCGCTAAAGACGAAGTCATCGCACTCGACGAAGACGGGCAGGTTCTAGCTGTTGGACGAACTATGCTCTCCAGCGAAGAAATGAAAGCTTTCAAAATAGGTGTAGCCGTCAAAGTCCGACACGGCACCAAAGAAAGTTAAGTATATCAAGTTCTAGTACAGAATACTTGGTGAAGTGAAATCTATGCATAAACGCATGAATTCCCGAGAACAGAAACGAATGATGCAGCGAATGGGCATGAACATGGACACGGTCGCAGATGTCCAGCAAGTCATCATTCGAACAGCCGATAAAGACATAGTTATTGATGAGCCTGAGGTTGCGATTTTGCAGGTTCAGGGACAAAAAATGTACCAAGTTATCGGCGGACAAGTCAGCGAGCAAGCCCCATCACAACGAGGCGCAACTGCAGCAGCCGCTAAACCCGCGTTCTCCGAAGAAGACGTGCAATTAGTCGCGGACCAAACAGGCAAAAGTCTCGAGAAAGCCAAAGAAGCCCTTCAAGAATGCAACGGCGATTTGGCGAAAGCGATTTTGCTACTTCAGTCATAACCTTTTCTTTCGACACCATTTTTGTTTAATGTATAAATATAGTGATTTTTCGGTCACCGCTAAGTAGGTCCCTCTGAGAAATCGAATATTGAATAGCTATTATCTGTAATATTCAAGTGGCAGTTCATCTGAGTCGTCCAAGCAACTCGAAGTATACTTCTGTGGTCATTATCATTAACTGAGAAACTTGTGACATTTTCGTCGATTACGAAAAACACGGGTTTTCTCACTTGGTAGTGGAATGATCCAGGGATAGAAAAGGGAATTTTTAATGTTGTGCTGTTCACCTGTATATTTTCTGGTTGGTTTTGAGCTACCAGAGATGCGTTTACACTGCTTAAGGTAAGATAGAATTTAGCTGTTCTCAGTCCCAAGTTGGTTACTGAAATGTTAAACTGGTTTAACTCTTTAGAATTGTAGCCTCTATCATTTGGTTCAATTCTAGACGTGAAAACGGATGGACCTAAAGCGGCATCATAGGTTTGAAAAACAAGCAGACCAAAAATCAATACGGCGACAGCATAGGTTAGGAGGGTTTGTTTTTTGCGCAAGTTTCTTAATGTGGGAAACTTGGCGACGAGTACTATGAGAAGTATCGTGAAAAGTATTAATACAGCTATATAGGGTATTGGCGATGGGTGTGCGATAGATAGGGCGTATAGTAACCCAAAACTTCTTAAAAGATTATAATTTCAACCCAGTACTTGGGGCAAAGGATAATTCAAACAACGCAATCCAAATAACAAATAGTTTTTGGATAGGTCAATTAAACCGTTGTCGCCCACAATCAACTTAAGTCAGCAGCAGTGGTTCAAGCTTTTCCTGTGTATCCATGACTTCAATAATCAACGGCATATTCACCTGAACACCTTCAAGATGCAGGGTAGATTTTCCGCGTTTGCCAAACCCTTTGACGCCTGTCCAAACCGTGGCGCCTTCAATGTCGGCTTTCAAAAGACAATCAATGATAAGTGCCTGAAGACGTTTGCCTCCACTTCATCACTCTTTTTGATTCGAATGTCAATCCCACATTTTTTGTCTCAATGCACAAATCTCTCCATGATTGCGTCGCCGAGTACTCTGCCGCCAAATATCGCTCCCAAAGACAAGCCTACATTAGCAAGTATATTTAGTGCCAGCAGGCTAAAACGGTCGCTGTCAAACAGGTTGCTGGTTTCAAGGGCGAATGAAGACATCGTAGTGAAGGAACCGCAGAATCCAGCTGCCACAAGTAAAGTGTATTTAGGCTCCAAATTCAGTCCAATTGACAAAACCGAGAACACCCCCAAAATGAAACTGCCTAAAACATTCACTGCTAAAACATTAACTGGCAAACCATAAACTGCAATGGGCGAATCAACGAGTTTGTAACGTAAAAAAGCTCCAATTACCGCGCCGATTGCCAAGAGGACAAATTCAATCCACTTCATATGCTTACCTTCCAACCTTATAGGTAGGCATTATTAGCATCCACTTGGCTGCAGTTTTGGCTTGTGCCACGGCTAATGCCATAGCCAACCTTTCTGAGCAAACAAAGTTATTAAAATTTATCGCATAAAAAACACAAATTGTATTTTTCAAGTAATCGTTTGGTTTTGGCTATGATTAATCCTATATATGACTTGATTTAATATTCAAGTGATTAGAAATGGCTGCTCAAATCTGTGACATAGCGGTAGTTGGACATTTATCAATTGACACTATACTGCTTCCAAGCAGAATTAAGCCATTTGCTATTTTAGGCGGCGCTGCAACCTACACTTCTTTTGCCGCAAAAAGCTTAGATGCCACAGCCTCAGTAATATCCAAAGTAGGCGGAAACTTTCCCGAAGCATACCTTTGGTGGCTTGGGCAAGAGGGAATTGACATTTCAGGCGTCACCAAATCTGCAAGTGAACCTACCACTTGTTTTCAGCTTTCTTACAGTGAAGATCTTTCTGAACGCACTTTGAAACTGAAAAGCAAAGGAACCGCCCTAAGTCCCGATGATGTTCCCAAAGATTTTCGTGCCAAAGCAATTCATATTGCCCCAATAGCAAATGAAATCCCCTATGAACTAGTCGAATGTCTCAAAGATCGAGGCGATGTTTTGTCGCTTGACCCTCAGGGTTTGCTTCGAGACTTCGACGAAGCAGGAAACGTATCTGAAACCGCCTGCGTAGACAACCGAATCTTCAGTTTAATCAACATTTACAAGTCCTCACAAAATGAAATCTACGCATTAACAGGTGAAACAGATCTTAAACACGCAATTAAAGCAATTCACGATGTGGGCGTAGAAACCGTCATCGTGACCATGGGTGCAAAAGGTTCAGTTCTTTCGGTCGAAGGAGCCCAATACAACATTGAATGTTACCCACCACAAGTTCTAGTTGACCCAACAGGCGCTGGAGATGTCTTTATTGGCAGCTTTCTAACAGAATATCTTCGACAAAAAGAATCCTTGTGGTGCGCCTCTGTAGGGTCCGCAGCGGCTTCATGCGTTGTCGAAGGATTAGGATCCACTTATTTTGGTAAAAAAGAAGAGATTTATCGAAGAGCCAATTCTTTGTATGAAAAGAAACTTAAGTAATAGCAGCATAGTACGTTGTTAAACTTGACAAGGCGTAGAATATGGGGCGTATAGACAAAGGAGAAAAATGTAGTATCTGCGGCAAAGTCGCCGAGCGTTCATTGTCAACTGACAAAGTAAAAGCTGCTGGATTAAGCATTGGCAGCGCCGATAAACGGGCTTACTTATGCAAAGACCACTACAAAGAATATAAAAAGAAAACTAAGAAAGACAAGACCCTTGACAAGTGGCGTTACGGTTAACAAGAGGCATTTGTAATGCGCATTTTACAGTTACATTCTAACTTCATAGTTTTCAAACCTGTAGAAAAAGAAATCAATATAGCTGAAGAAGCCGAGAAGGTTGAGAACCGAGTTGAAGAAGTAGTCGTGCTCTTCACCGCTATAGAAGAAGGCGACAACTCCGCGATGGCGCAGAAAGCCATCAACGACGTTAGGGCTTTTTTGGGTAAACTCAAAGCTAACCGCATTCTCATTTACCCATTTGCCCACCTAAGCAGCAACCTCTCCCAACCTTCCGAAGCTTTAAGAATAATCAAAGACATGGAAGCATACGCCAAAGAGAAAGGCATCGAAACTTACCGTGCACCTTTTGGCTGGAACAAACAATTCACAATTTCAATCAAAGGGCACCCCCTTGCTGAACAATCTCGAAGTTACTCCCCAACTCCGGTCACAGCTACTGCGGTAGCCCAAGCTCCATGCGAAGCCAAAAAAGAAGAACAACCAGTCTCAGCAGCCCTCAAAGCTGAAGACACAATGAAATCTTACTGGCACATCCTGCAAACCGATGGCTCACTTGTGCCCATTGAGGAATTCAAGTTCAAAGGTCACGTTAACCTGCAAAAGTTCTCGAACTACGAGATTAAGAAGACCCGTGCAGTCACGGTAATGCCTCCTCACGTGCCATTGATGAAACGTCTAGAAATCGCCGATTACGAGCCAGGAAGCGACCCAGGCAACATCCGCTGGTACCCCAAAGGACGCATGATAAAATCTCTCCTCGAACAATACGTCACAACAAAAGTGGCGGCTTACGGCGGCATGGAAGTTGAAACCCCAATCATGTACGACTTCAACCATCCAAGCCTTAAGAGTTACCTCAACCGTTTTCCAGCCCGCCAATATGTCCTCAAATCAGAAGACAAAGAACTATTCCTACGTTTTGCAGCATGTTTTGGCCAATTCCTAATGGCGCATGATGCCCAATTCAGCTACAAACAAATGCCCATAAAACTCTACGAATTAACACGTTACAGTTTCCGCCGAGAAAAAAGCGGAGAAGTCGTCGGGTTAAAACGCCTTCGTGCTTTCACAATGCCCGACTGCCACGCCTTCTGCACCGACATTGAACAAGCCAAAAAAGAGTTCATGATCCGATTTAGCTTATGCATCGATGTTTTGAGCAACATTGGCTTGGTTAAGGATGATTACGAAATTGCAATGCGCTTTACCAAAGATTTCTACACCGAACACAAAGACTTCATAACGGAGTTAGCAACGGCTTTCGGCAAGCCTATTTTGGCTGAAGTTTGGAACGAACGATTCTTCTATTTCACGCTCAAATGGGACCTGAACTTCATTGACAACCAAGACAAAGCCGCAGCCCTTAGCACCGACCAAATCGACGTGGAAAACGCCAAGCGCTACGAAATAACCTTCGTTGACGAGAAAGGTGAGAAACAGTATCCGCTGATTCTGCACTGTAGCCCAAGCGGTGCAATAGAACGAGACATCTACGCATTGCTGGAAAAAGCTTACCGTGAACAGATGGCTGGAAAAGCACCAATGTTGCCACTTTGGCTTTCACCAACCCAAGTGAGGCTTATTCCAATTTCAGATAAATTTCTCGACAAACTCGAAGAACTCGCAACGCAAATTACATCTCACTGCATACGCGTAGATATCGACGATTCTGCAGCAACGCTTCAGAAGAAAATCCGTGAAGCTGAACAAGAATGGGTGCCATACATCATAGTTGTTGGCGACAAAGAAATTGAATCTGGCATGCTTTCGGTGCGTGACCGTGAACTTAAAGGTCAACAACAAAACATGACTGCTGAACAATTGATTGCGAAGGTGTCACAGAAAATCGCTGGTAAACCTTTCAAGCCTCTGCCGTTGCCAATGTACATGTCGAAGCGTCCACAATTCCACGGCTAATAAAGTCGCTATAAATGAATAGTATGTATCACAGACGTAAGCTATATCAAAGAATTGAACAATATGAAACAGTAATCCAAGAAGTGGAAAACAAATGAGCAATGAATTACAAGTCTACATTGACGGCGAATTCTATCCTAAGTCACAGGCTAAAATCTCCGTTTACGACCACGGTTTTCTCTATGGCGATGGCGTTTTTGAAGGAATCCGTGAGTATAACAGTGGGGTCTTCAAACTTAAAGAACACATAGATCGTCTATACCGCAGCGCACACGCCATAATGCTCCAAATTCCCCTAACCAAAGAGGAAATGGCCAAAGCTGTTGTTGAAACATTGCGCAAGAACAAGATGAAAGACTCCTACATCCGCTTAATCGTGTCAAGAGGTATAGGCGACTTGGGATTGGATCCACGCAAATGTCCCAAGCCAACAGTCATAGTCATAACTGACACAATCAACATCAAGGCAGGGAACGCCAAAGAAGTCGGCATCACAACCATGTTCAGCTGGGTTCGCAGAAATCCTGTAGACGCAACAACACACGAGATAAAATCGCTCAACTACCTAAACAGCGTGCTAGCAAAGATTGAAGCCAACGCAAACGGCGTTGACGAAGCCATCTGCCTGGAAGCGAGCGGCTGCATAGCTGAAGGAGTGGGCGAAAACATCTTCATAGTTAAAAACGGCGAAATCTTTACGCCGCCTACTTCAACAGGAGCTCTTGCAGGCATCACTGCAGACGTCGTTGCTGAACTTAGTGGAAAACTCGGAATAGACTTAATCATAACTAACTTGACACCGTTTATGCTCTTTACTGCTGACGAAGCATTCTTCACGGGCACAGCCATGGAAATGGTGCCCATACGTGAAGTTAACAAACGCATAATCGGCGACGGCAAACCAGGTCCCGTAACGAAGAAACTGATGGTTGAGTTCCAGAAAGTAATCGAAAACCCAAAGAACGGTACAAAAGTCTAATTTTTAACCGTGGCCTACGTGGCTACGGCTTGTTTTCTCTTTCTTCTTCATGAACTGTTCTAGGCAGTTAAAGGCTTCTTCGAGCTCTTCGCAGGGCGGCAGGAACACTATTCTTGCGTGGTCTTTACCGTAGACTGGATCGAATCCTGAACCGTTAACTATTAAGACGCCCGTTTCCTTGAGAAGTTGCACGACGAATTCCATGTCGTTTTTCCACCTTGTGCCAACGCCGTGTATTTTGGGGAAGATGTAGAATGCGCCTTCCGGTTTGGTTGCGCTGATGCCTTCGATTTCGTTTAGGCGTTTCCAAGCGTAGTCTCGTCTTTGTTTTAATTTTTCGACGATGCCCTTTACGAAGTCCTGTGGACCGTCAAGCGCGGCTGCTCCAGCTATCTGCACCGGCGTGTTAGCGCACAATCTGATTCGGCATTGCTTCTCAACACCCATTCTCAGGTCGTCGAGCTGCTTGCCCTCACCTTTAAAGTACATGTAACCCAAGCGCCAACCAGTCATCTGGTAAACTTTGGAGAACCCGTTTAATCCGACCACTGGCACATCTTTAGAGAGATTTGCAGTGCTGACGAATTCTTTCTCATAAGTCAATTGATCGTAAATTTCATCTGAGAGCACAGGCAAGTTGTGTTCGCCGGCGATATCGAGCATTTCCTTAATCATCTTCCCACTGTAAACCGAGCCCGTGGGGTTATTCGGGTTAGTGATTACGATGGCACGAGTTTTAGGCGAGATTTTGCTGCGTAAATCATCGATGTTTGGTACCCATCCATCTTCTTCTATGGTTTCGTAGCTGACGGGAGTGCCCTCGAAGAATTTAGTATAGGAAATGTAAGGTGGATAGGTTGGTCCTGGAAAGAGAATTTCATCGCCCTTCTCAACCAAAGCCGCGAGAACCATCTCGATTCCTTCCGAAATTCCCTCGGTTACTATGACGTTATTGGAGGTGATATCTACATTGTTGACTCTTTTTTCTTTACGCACAATCGCTTCGCGAAGTTCAGGTCTGCCTTCGGAAACTGAATAATAATTATTATCCTCATCAATTGCTTTACACAGGGCATCTTTGACGTACTGTGGCGTTTTAAAGTCAAAGGCTGCGGGGTCGCCGATGTTTAGGTAATAGATTTTTTTGCCGTTCTTGATAAGTTCCTGAGTATGAACTATGACGTCGCGTATCGCGTATTCGATGTTGCTTGCACGCTTAGTTACCTTAACGTTCGCCAAAGTTGCTTACCTGTAACCAGAACATTCGATAGCCCAAAAAATAAACGTTCCTAACACTTATCCATTGCAATCTCGTTCAAAACATGAAACTTGTTTTTGTATACTAACTTGCTATATCCTAATTACTATCTCCTTTCCGAAACTTGAGAGGGTGTAAATCGCCTTCTACTTAAATTTTGAAAGCGCATAAAAGTTATTAGGTTCTCCAAAAGATAGTTTGAGTGTTGTTATAATGGTGACTATTTAGAGTGGCCTTTGAAATTCAAGAGTTACCTGACGTTATCAGAGTTGTTGTTCTATTAAACCTTAGCAAAGGCGCGAGAATAAAAAAATCAATATTAAAAAGCCGAATTGACCGTGTCTGCCTCAACTATGCCTGCATAGAAATGAGCGAACTTGAAAAGGCATTAAAAGAAATGAGCTTTGAAGGGCTTCTCACAGAAAAAGAAGACTTTGTACAATTAACGGCGCAGGGACAAAAACTAGGCAAAGAATGGGAAAGCCTGCTACTTAAAAAAGAACCGATAATGGAAGTAGTAGCGGGGTTAGTGGACGGTTCGATTACTAGTTTAGTCGTCATTCTATCAGCCTTCATTGCAACCTTAACTTCCAGCTCCACACTTTTGGGAGACCCTAAAACCGTAGTTTTCGCCGCCTTTCTAACACTTAGCGCCGTAGCAATCACTAACTTCTCCAGCTTCCTTCTTGGCGGAATCACCGAGGACTTAAACGACATCATGACATTGCAGAACTTGATGAACTACAGCCTAAGCGACATACCTGACAAGAAAGAACGCGACAAATCCCTATTGCTTGTCCAGAAGTTATTCACTTTACTTGGAAAACAAATTCACCGGTCAAACCTTTACGCTGCGATAATTTGTGGAACTACAACCTTTATTGCAGGAATCATTCCAATCGCTACCTACCTTGTTCTTCCACCTATCTACAACGTTGTAGTTTCCCTCATTCTTGTGGCGTTTATCTCCGGAGTTTTCTTGGCAAGGTACCGTTCAAAAAAGACTAGGGTTAATTGGAAAGTAACATTACTGGAAACGGTGGCGATTGTAATAATTGCAACCGTGGCTTCACTGCTGCTGGGCGGTGTGTAACAGTTAAGTTAAATGGCAAATGCTCAATCATCAAGCATTTATCCATAACTACAACCAAATCGGCACGTACAATCTTTATGGTGCTTATTTTGACTACCGCTTTGCTTACTTTTCTATCGTGTCTAAGACAGGTTCTCATCATACGCCAAGCGGGTTCCTCAAAAAATATTGAAAAACATTTTTAATAAATCGTAATTACTTGCTTATTCTTGACAGAACAAACATTTTTCCACCCATGTTTTGGGCATTTCTTTTTGGCATATTGGGCACATTAAACCTTTTTCCCTTATGGTTGTGCATGTTTGACAGAAAAGTTTGAGGATTTCTGTTTTGTTGTCTGGCACTTTGATGAGGTGTGTTACCATTTGGTCTATTAGGTCGAGTACCTCGGTTGTGCCTTCGATGTTTAAGAGGTTGCCTCTTTCTCTACTTATGTATCTACTGACGGCGGATTGTGATAAGCCGAGGAGATCCGCGGTTTGTTTTTCGTTTAAGCCATGTTTTTCCACGATTGATCTTGCCATGATTGCTTTTACTGCTGGCAGGACTGTTTTTACTCCTACTTCGCACGGTAGTATCAAATTATGCACCACTTACCCTTACTTTTGGGGGAAACTTATTTAAACATGACGCATGTCATAGATTATGACGCGTGTCAAGTGGGTTAGCAGCAAACAAACCACCTTCACACCAACCACCCATTCATCACCCTTCTAACACACGTCATAAAGGAGAAGAAAACAAATGGGTAACGTACTATCATCAATCCGAAACAGCGAAAACAACAAAGATCTATCTGGCATGCTCAGTTCACTTGATACAGAATGCAGAAACTGCGCACCAACCTCACCGCTAGAATGCATAACTCGCTGTCAGGTATACAAATTAAAAAATGAATTAAGAAAACTCCGCGAAACAATGGACAATCCAAATTACATAAAAGAATTATTTAACGTACTAAAAAATAAAACAAGACTCCACATTCTAAACGCAATAGTAAACGGCAGATATTCAGTTAATCAACTTCAACAAGAACTAAAAAAGACCGGCCATACACACAGCCAAGACACAATAAACGAAGAATATCTACAGCCTCTAATGGCAGTTGGACTAGCAACTGAATCACAAGACGAATACTATGCAACCACATTTGGTGGGCGCTTAACACATTTAATCAAATCATTTCCAGAATTTGCCGAAATGCTCCCAGCCCACTCCGAATGCTATGAGGAAACCCTTCTGCGTGCCTTACTAACTGGACCTAAAACATTTGAACAAATAGAAAGCCTAATCTCATCAAAAATTGCGTCTCGAATCCTCAAACGTTTACGATCTGTTGGTTTAATAGAAACCCCTGAAGATCGAGACTACATATTCTTCTTTAAATCCAAACGCGACCCTGAAAGAGAAACCTTCACAGAAACAGAACGCAAAGTCTATGAAACTATCTGCGAAGAAGGAATCTCAGCGGGAAAACTTGCCAAAGAAACAGAATTATCCCTGAGAAGAACCTACAAGTACCTAAGAGGCTTAAAAGGAAAAAAACTGGTCTTCATAAGAAGAACACCCAAAGCATACGGTTTAACCAGCAAAGGCGAAAATTTAGCCTCCGTTCTGGAAAGTCTTCAGCAAATAGTAGATGAGACCTCGAGTTATTCGCAACAAGTCATCAACAGCAAAGATATCGCTTAGCAAAACTCCAAATTTTTTGTTTAGCCGCCGCCCGGAGCACCGTGGAAAGGAACGTTTTCCCAGAGCATCTTCCACCAATCAGCCTCTGTAATGGTCTCGCCATGAACGATTATTTCTAAAGTCATCTTTAACATTGCATGGTGCCTTACCTCATCATTTAAAATCGCTTTCAAGAGGAAAACAACCTTCTCGTTTTCGATGGTAGGTATCATGGTTTGAAGTTTCTGTATTAATTTCGCTTCTATTTCAATATGTTTTTTAACCAAGGCAGTTTGTTGGTCAAGATTATCCTGAGTTAACGCTGTTGATGCGTTGGTTAGCAGAGTAATGGCTGCAGAATAAAGCTCTGCATGTTTGACAGAATCCAACGATACACCCTTCAAAACTCCTTTAACGGCTGGGTTCTTCATGCCAACGAGTGCTTTTTCAAGAGAAGCAACTATTTCGTTTTCAACAGTAACCTGGTTCTTCAAAAAATCAAGAAGATTATCCTTCTTTTTTTCCATAAAACGTTTCTCCTAAACTTTAGTGTTAATTCCGATTCATCAAGCTTTCGGAAACCTTCTTTCCAATGTTTCTACATTCGTTGAGTGCATTTTGGTCAGGAGTGTTTTTGACAAGTAACGGAGGTTCAATCGTTTTCATTTCAAACTTGTATTTCATTATTTCCAAAACAAGTTTTGGTGCTTCACCGCTCCACCCGTAGGAGCCAAAAACTGCGCCTATCTTATCCTTTAAACTTATGCCTTCAATAGCCACTTCAACAAAGAGCTTCTTGAAGTCCACAGGCATATCATGATTGTAGGTTGGTGTCCCAACAATAATGGCGTCATACGAGCTTAGGTCTTGGGGATTTACATGATAATTTATTTCCACTTCAACTTTGCCGCTGCTCTTTATTCCTTCAGCAACTGCATTTGCCATTTTTTCAGTGTTTCCGGTTCGACTATAATAAAGAATAAGTGCTTTTGTCATAATAAAAAATTAAAGAACCAACTTATTTCAACATTTTGTTTGTTACTCTTGAGCAATCAGTTAAAACTGAATGGATTTATGTACTCAATTTCACTTTTTCAATGCGTCGATGAAAGTGTGCTTTGATATCTGCGCTAAGTAAACCTTTAGCTACAGTTGCCGAATTTGCTTCCTCTACTTTGGTCGCCTTTCCTATCAATTTCACTGAAGAATTCTGAGCCGCGCTCCTAGGCAACTTTTTTACCGCCCTGACTGCCTTCTCCCAATAAAATTCTGTTCCTGCACCTTTTTTATGCGCTTCCTGTCCGCTCATCTTTCTTACTGTTTCACATTTCACTTCCAAAAATTTTCCATCAATCCAACAACAAATTGGAGCTTGAGGAATTTAGAAAAAAATATACTCAAGCAACAGAAATGTCTTGAAAGAGGTTGTTTTTATTCTTCATTATGCTCTTTTCCTGCTTGGATAAGTCGTCGGACTCGTTGTCCGCCGCGGTGACCTGCTTCTTCAAGACTTGTTTTTCCTTGAGCTTCTGCTGAACCTTCATGTTGTTTGGCGCGCTCAGAGCCACCTTTGCTGCCTATTTCACTGTAGAATTCTGGACCGCGTTCCTTTGAGACTTTTTCTCCACCTTTTCGACCGATTTCTTCGTAGAATTGTCGTCCATGAGTTGAAGCGGTTTTTTTCCCACCTTTTCTACCTGCTTCAGCGACGGTCATTTTCCCTTTTCTTTCTTCAGTTCGAATAACCAAGAAATTCACCTCCTGCTAAACTACCAAAAGCTAATGTTACTAGACCCGAGTGACCACTCATAAACTTATGTTGTAGTTGCATAGCAGTAACATGCTAACTTAGGCTTTCAAAAAATTGGTGTTTCATTGATAATTAGACATAAAACAGCTACTAACTATGATTGGTTAGAGCAAATTTTCTTAATCAAGTTACCTTAAATATCTCAGGCATGTCAAATAAATAATCAATTGGGTTCAATCGATGAAAATACTTCTTATTAATCCGCCGCAGACGTTTTATCCGGGCTCGGAGCAGCCCGCCGGAAACCTGCCTATTGGTTTAATGTACATAGCTGCAGTGCTAAAGAAGGGAGGTTACATAGTTGAAATTTTGGATGCATTCATGTCTGACTGCGCCTTCCAGGAGAACGGCGAAACCATAAACGTAGGCTTACCCTTTGACCAAATCAAACAAGAAATCGCGCTGCGAAAACCCGATATCGTTGGCATCTCTGGACCATTCACATCCCAAATAGACAACACGATAAAAATCAGTAATATCACCAAACAAGTTAGCCAAAAAATCCTAACCGTCGTGGGAGGACCACACGTGACATTGGTGCCTAAAGAATTCTTGCAGGAGGCAACCAATGTTGATGTTGCAGTTGTCGGAGAGGGCGAATATGCTATGCTCGAAATTTCTGAGGTGCTTGAGGGAAAAAGACAATTCAACCAGATACTTGGAATTGCCTACCGCCAAAACGGAGCAGTCATAATTAACCCAGCAAGACCGTTTATGCAGCAACTAGATGAGTTGCCATACCCAGCCTACGACCTAGTCGATATGGAGCTGTACCTTAGTCCCAAGGAGATTGGCTATCGAAGCTTCCAAGATCGAGCAATATCTATGATTACAAGTCGCGGCTGTCCCTTTAACTGCTGTTTTTGCGCAGTACACTTGCATATGGGGCAGAAATTTAGAGCACACTCGGCCGAATATGTCTTAGACCATATTCAGTACGTCGTAGAGAAGTTTAAAGTCAAAAACATCTTCTTTGAAGACGACAACTTAACATTAGATATTAAACGCTTCGAAACGATCTGCGACGGAATAATCAAACGAAAAATCAAGATTGGCTGGGAAACCCCAAATGGCGTCCGTGCAGATTGCCTAAACATAGGATTGCTCAAGAAGATGAAGCAATCAGGCGCCAACAGCATATTTGTCGGCGTAGAATCAGGTGACCAACAAATCCTCGACAATGTCATCTGCAAGAGCCTTGACCTTAACCGCGTGGTCCAATTCGCCAAAGACGCCAAACAAATCGGCTTAAAGACAGGTGCCTTTTACATCATCGGTTTTCCAGGCGAGAAGAAAGAGAACATGCAGCGAACCGTTGATTTTGCCCTAGAGCTCAAACGAAAGTACGATGTGGGTATGCACTTATTCATGGCAACGCCATCATACGGCACAAAACTGTACGATGAATGCAAAGCTAACGGTTATATCCAACAAGATTTAACTTGGAATGCCTTCGCACAAGCAAGACAGCCTAAGGGAATGCCGCTAATTACAACCAGCGATTTCACACCCGCAGAAGTGAAAGAAATAGCCGCCAATGCCCTCGCAGAATATAAAAAATTATCTTTGATAAATCATATCAAGAACCCTCGCAAAGCATTAAAAACAGCCTTTGACCAACCTCAGCTTATTGTTAAGTACATCAAAAACTTGTTTTAATCGTGATTGGTGAACCCGCCTAAAAATAGAAGAATAAAATCCGGGATTGTCTTTAACGCCTGCTGACTCAGGGTTGGTCTCGTTTACCCGAAGAATGTAGCTGCAAGATCGTAGAGCTTTAAATCAACTGTTTTACGTTTACCAATAACATCTTTCAAAGGCACTGGCACCATAGCGTTTCCTTGGAGACCAACCATCATGCCAAATCTACCCTCGTGTACCAAGTCAATCGCAGCGATTCCAAAACGTGTAGCTAGAACTCTATCAAACGCGATTGGAGGCCCGCCGCGTTGAAGATGACCCAGAACCACTGTCCTTGTGTCGATGTTTTCGAATCTCTTCTCTATTTCTTTTCCTATGTATTCACCTATGCCACCAAGTCTTGCGTGCCCAAACTCATCTATTCCACTAGTATAAACGATATCTTCACTTCCTCTTGGTTTGGCGCCTTCAGCGGCGACAATTAAGCTGAAGTTTCTGCCGCGTGTGTGTCTCTTCCTGATGAATTCGCAGACTTCTTCTATGTCAAAGGGTTTCTCAGGAATCAGAATGACGTTTGCCCCTCCAGCAATTCCTGCCTCCAAGGCGATCCAACCGGCGTTTCTTCCCATAACTTCAAGAATTAGAACCCTGTGATGCGATTCAGCTGTTGTACGGAGTCTGTCAAGTGCTTCACATGCAATCGAAACTGCCGTTTGGAAACCGAAAGTGTAATCTGTACCAAACAGGTCGTTGTCGATTGTCTTAGGGACACCGACAACAGGAAGCCCCATTTCATATAGTTTGGCGGCTACGCCAAGTGTGTCATCTCCACCTATTGCAATGACCGCTTCAATGCCGTGTTCGGAGACATTCTTAAGAATACAGTTTGGTCCATCTGCACTCTTGAACGGATTGGTTCTTGACGTGCCCAGTATTGTTCCGCCCTTAGAGAGTAAACCTGATAGGTTCTTAATTTCTAAGGAGGTGAATTCACCTTGGACCAATCCTAGCCAGCCATCTTTAATGCCTAAAGTTTCATATCCATATTCTTGAATTGCTTTTCTAACTATAGCTCTGATTACAGCGTTAATTCCAGGTGCATCTCCACCACCTGTAAGGATGCCAATTTTCATAGATTAACAATATGTATAGCTGAAATAAATAAGGCTTAGCTTTTACTTAGCGCAGTATATTTTGGCATAAGATTTCTAACACCAAAGCTATAACATTTGGAGAGAAGTGGAACGGGCCCGCTGGGATTTGAACCCAGGATTCTCGGCTCCGGAGGCCGATGCCTTAATCCGTGCTTAGACTACGAGCCCTTTTCCATACTTTCAGTCTAGATTGCGAACATTTTAGCCTTTGCATAATATGGATGTTTTGGCTAAAACGACTAGAATCTTCTGCCTGCATCAATAGACGCCTTTCTCCTTTCTTAGGTAGTGTCTGCCGGTAGTGTGGTTATAGTTGTATTCCTGATAGCCTTCAGAGCCGTAACGGTTCATTTTTTCGCTATAGTCTGGATCAGTCTCTGAGATTTCAATGGGTTCCCATTCTTTGTTGCCACCGTAGATGCGTTCAGATAGTGGAGCGTAGACTTTCACGTATTTGTCCGAGTTGTGCCCCAGCAGAATTGCGACTGCGTCAGAGTTGCCTTTTAAGTACCGTTCAAGGACCGCCCGCCAATGCCTGTTGCTGTAGAATGTAATCTCGTTGATCTCTGGCATTCCGTTTTCTTTGGCTACTCTTTCCCGGGCACGTCTAAAGCATGCGCCTGCTGTACCAGTGTCTTTGTAGGTGAAGATCAAGTTGGTGTTGCGTTGTTTTCTGCCGTTGCTGACTGCGAGGTTGTATTGCCTATTTTTCCATTCGGCAAGCATATCGAGCACTTTAACAAAACGGCCGATCATGGGGACAGATCGTGTTTGTCCGTGCTTGGCGGGTTTGTTGATGTGGATTTCTTTGCGTGCAAAGTCAATGTCGGGCCACTCCAGTCTTAGAACTTCGATGGGGCGGGCGGCGGTTGCCATCTGTACAAAACAGAAGACTTTCAATTGCAGGGTTAATGCGAAATAGAGGGCTTCCATGTGCTGGGTTTGGGGAATTTTATGTTCGGGCGATTTGTACTCAAACGGTTTAATCTTTACGTCTTTATGGAGATAGTCATTGATGAAGCTGAGGTAGGCTTTGATTATGTTGTTTTTGTTGCCATTCTGTTTTTGGCTTAAATCAGGGGTGAAGCATAATTTTGTTTTGAAATCTTCAGGTTCAAAGAGGTTAACTCCGATTTCAGTTGCAAGCCATCTGAGCCGTGAGCTGTATTGGCTAAGCGTTTCATCGTTGAGTATGCGTTCTTTGCGGATGTGGTACTTGTAGTCTTCAATTACCAAGTTTATGTCTGCTTTAACTGCGGGTTCCGTTGGTTTTTCACTCTGCAAAACGCTGCTTTCCTTTGGCGTTTTGACAGATACCAAATTTTTCGTCTCCTCAACAGAGTTGACGCTAAATCTGCTCGTTTCCTCATCGCGTATTTGGCAAGAACTAAATATTGCCCCTGCGCTTTTTAACGTCTCCGATACATTTCTTGCCCTTCTGCAGTCCTCGGCATCAGAAAAACGTCGTCCACAGCCCCTGCGAGTGCATAGATATCGCTGAATTTTCACGCCGGAACTGTTTTTACCATACCCATCCCGAATGGAAACGCTTCCGCAATCAGGACATATATGCCTCTTCAGAGCGGGGATTTGGGCGCCGTTTGAGAGAGCAGCCTCAGAAGATATATCGCCAAATACGCCTTCGGAAGCAAACCCGCCGACTTTTCCCTCCCCGCCAACCATAACTAAGAGCCCTTCTTAGGCTGCCTCTTGCTTGCTTAGGTATTCGGTGATGGCTGCTCTGATGGCTTGGCTTCGGTTTTTGAATTTACGTTCAAAAATCAGCTGATCAATTTCATCTAGTTCAGATGCTTCTAGTCTTATATCAATTCTACAAGTGTAGTGCTTCAAATTTTACACCTTGCTTTGTCATATCTTTAAGTAATGTCGCGCGGATACGGGGTATTTTGCGGTCAACTATGTCTTCGCAAGTGGTTTACCAGACAAATGCAGAGTACTATGCAACCGAAGAGGTCTTAGCGAAAAATACACTTGTAATTCTTGAAAAAACAAAGAAGGGTTTACTTTGGTTTAGATTTTCGGGGAGCCAAACTGTCTTCCAGCTATCGCCAACGGGGAAACTGCAGGTTAAATGGAGTGATCAACACGAGAAGAATATGCTCTATAAACTTGTTAAGAACTTGTTGGTTGCTAGTCCAAATGAAAAACTCATAATAAAACCATTAAGGCAGCAAACCTGGATAGAATATCCAGTCCCTAAATCGTTTAAGGTCTACTGGTGCGGGGAATTCGACGTGCTTATGCTGAAAAAAACGCCTCAAAGAATTGAAAAAAGGAAAAGGCAAGGCGTTCCCCGTGGAACCATAAAAGCTGGAAGGTGTTTATTCAAAAAAATTTCCCCTGCTCAAATAGACGTTTTATTGGAATCATTCAAAGATTCTGGAAAATTTAATAAAAACCAGAATCCGCCAGTATACAAGATAAGTTTTCATCAGAAGTCATTAAAAGAAGCAGAAAGAATGGCTGCAGACGTAATTAATTTGGCAGGGTGGCTTTGTTGGAAGAAAAGGAACGAAAAAAATCGTATTATAGACTTGTTTTACAAACAAGCGATCGATAGTGCTTCACCAGATGTGATCAAATGGGCTCAAGAAATTGCAACTGCTTTTCCTGGTTTAGCCGCTAAAATTACGTCTAATGGAATTGAGTGGCCACGTGAAGTTATTGAGAGATGGAGATTAATCTATAAAAGTGAACCGCCAATGCCACGTAGCTGGGAATAGCCATTTGTTATTGGAAGGTGCTGAACTCATTTGATATTATGACGTATATCACAGAAACGATTCAGTATGGATTTGTAGCTGTGTTGGTGCTTTGAGCTAAATTTCCAACATTGACGGCGTATTTTTGGGTTCCCTCCGAAGCTCGATGGGATAAACTTCAGAAGAACGCTAAGCAACCCATAGGGACTCAGAACTTTCTTGATCATCCGATTGAAAGGACAAACAAAGGAAAAAGGAATTCCTTATGCTAAGTAAGTAAGTTTAGTTTCAACGGAAACCTTATAATCGCTTGGCTGTGTATATTGCATCAGAAGAAACATTAATTATACGAGAGTGAAATAAAATGAATAAGACTCGTGTAGTTACAAGTGCACTATTGTTTTTGCTTTCACTATCGCTTTTTACAACTCTAAGCATACAACCAGTAGAAGCGATTGTACCCAATCATGACGCTATTGCCTTGAAAGAGTATAAGCAATGGAGCAGTTGGAACCCTAGTTACACTTTCAGCAAACCAAGCAGTAGTGTTCTCCAAATGATGTCCACTCAAAGTGGGCTTGGCGACGCCTATGCCTTTTTTCATATCGATAAAAACCAGCTTCAAGGCAATAAATTGCGTATCTATTGGAGATGGTATCTAGACTATTCCGGTTCGTCTTATACACTTGCAAACGTTTATGTGGTCAATAATTTGGATAACCGCAAGTTAGAGGCTTCCGGAGAGTTTTCAACCTACAACAATGAAGAGCATCCTGTTACTGATTTCACTTATACTACTGCTTGTAGTCTGACTGAAACTTGCAATGATGACTGGATTGACTGGACAACTAGCACTTCTGATATTCTTGACTTATCTGGCTGGAATTCTGAGGTGACAATAATGATAAAGAATGTCGACTTGTGGACAGCGAATACGGTCGGTCTTCAGGTTGATTACTTGCAGATCTTAAATTCAAATGATCAGGTTTTGAAGACATACGATTTTTCCAGCTCCGTGTATATGGATAGAACCGGCGGCTACTATGACTATGGAATGTTAAGAAATCCAACTAGCATTACTTACGGAACCACAAACTACGCTGAATATACAGGGGCTCCAGAAGGCGAGTTAGAAACATCAGAGGCAATTAACGATGCAATCTGCGATCTCTTTAGTAACAGAGGATATTATGTTGGAAATTATTGGGGACCATATACCACACAATATTATGTTAACTCCCTAACATACAACTGCGAGCGGTATTATGACTACTCGATGGTTCTCTACAAGGGGCACACTTGGCCGTTAGGCAGTTGGTGCGATCATGATCCTGGTTGTTCGCTTGACCACAATTCCGTATATGACTACGTTGGTACTGATGTTGACTACTGCATAAGGGATTATGAGATTGATGACCAGGTGATCGCCGGCAAAAACGCGGCTAATAAGTTTGCAACACATGATTTCATATTTATGTGGACATGTGGGTTAGCAAATACAAGTGCAAATTCGATTGGAGTTTATAATGATGATCATAGTTCAAGTTTTCTCCCGTCGTGGATGCATATAAATCCATGGTCATTAAATACCGACGGCTATCATGGTACACCTGATTACAGCGACCATGTTTTTATTGGCTTTGAATGGCAATCAAAAAGCTATCTAGACACCACAGGTATGGGCAATTATAATTATGGACATTGGATATGGTATTTCTATTATTATCTATTAGACCAAGGTTATTCTGTAAAGGATGCGCTAGATCAAGCCACTAGAGACACGCACTATGCCTATTATTATGACTATTGTTCGCTAGATAACGGATATCAAATAATTAATCCAATAACTCAACAGCTTGAATGGAGTAGAATGCGAATCTGGGGAGATTCATCAACTATGTTGCCGAGGTAAAAAACACATGACAAATTTACGGTTAATTAAAAAGTTAAATGTAGTAGTAGTTTCAGCTCTTCTCATGTCTCTTTTTATGCAGGTAGGTATTGTTTCAGTAGAGGGTGAAATAGCTAATAATACACAAGGGACAGAGGTAACTATTAGTCCGGAAAATTCGCAAGAAAAGGACAGAGATGCTGAAAAGGTATTTGATTTCTTGAGGGACGTGTTTCAGCTTGACGTTGCAAAATATGAGGCAATATTAACAACAAAGGCAACGAACTATTGGCCCTTGTTAGGTGGAATTGCTCAAACAACAGGACAGTGCAGACTAGATTCTACGGGCTTACTTGACTCTACTGGTCAATGCGGAAAAAGCATCCTAAGAGTGAGTTTTACTTTCTGGGATGAGGAATTGATCTCCTGCTCCTTCTATGAAGTATCACAAGGACCGCCGCTTTATAGTAAGCAACCTGCTACTGATTTAAAAGACGCAGCCTCGGTTTTCCTACAATATTACCAAGTGCGTACTGGTGATACACAACTCACTCAAATGGGGAACCTATTGAATGCAGTCGAAGTTACGTCTAATGCAACAAAAACAACGGGTAATTTAAAACTTACAGTATCGGCTAAAAGTGACGCGACCCTTTTCACTTGGAGCAATACCCTTAATGACGCTATCTATAGTCAACTTAACTTAGAATACCGCGATGGGCAGCTTTCATCCTTTGGCGATAATAGAAAATTTTACAAATTGGGAAGCTCTGAAGTGAATATTTCAAAAGAAGAAGCGGTTAGCATTGCGTTGAAACGTGTGGAAACCTATTCATATAGATATCAAGATAAGGAAATAACTGATCTCACTATCAATGAAAAACTTGTGCTGTCTCAACCCCACCTCCTTAATAAGACTACTAATCCTATGGAGCTATACCCATGCTGGATAGTTGATTTAGGTTTAGATCAAGTATATCCAGGAAATATTGCCTATATTCAAGTTTGGCTTTGGGCTGATTCTGGAGAACCGTTCATTTGCAGAGCGATGGGTTACGGTGGCTACCTTTCTAATCCAATTTCAATACCATCCGAAGAAAACATTCAAACAGACAACAATGATGCCGTGCCTTCATCAGCGTACGTAGTTGTTGCTCTCAGCGCAATGGCAATTTCAATTGGCCTAACGGCACTGGCTCTTAAAAAGAGAAGCAAATAGTAATCCCACCTTTTTTAGATTGAGTCAACTTAGGACTAGAACAACCAAAGTATCCTACCTGATTGCTTGGTTCAGTCTTTTTTTCTTAATCATCGCGATAGCTACTGTAAATATGACTATAATAATCATAATAACCATGCCAATTAGACCCCAGTCAGAATAGCTATTTGTAGATGTCGGGGAGAAAGTTATGATGGATGTCGGCATTGGTGTTGGATAGGAGGGTATTTCGTCTATGGAAATTGGGTTTTTATGGCTGAAACTTATGGGAAAATTGTTAAGAAAAGAAACATCAAATGTTACATAGCTGCTACCATCTGGATATATCCAACGGAACTCAGTCATGTCACCAGAAGTACCCGTATGTTGGATAGTCATCGTTAAGTTTCCTGAAATTATGCTTGTATCCTGAGTTAAATCAACATCTTTGACCATATCGACCATAGCTTTGGAGTCCAGTCCAGAGTATTCTTGGTATCGTGTAAGAAAAATAGTGACTGCCTCCTTGAGGCTTGCTTGACCAATATCTGGACCAGTGTGGAGATCCACAGCGCATTGATAAATAGTATTGTTTTTAGCTGCCAAAATGACATTCAAGTAATCCAAGGTTCCTACTCGTGAGCCTAGAAAATAAATTAAAACTTTGTCTTCACTATCGAAGGACATATTATGCGTATCAAGTTCCGCCGGTATGTCCGCTGCATAACCGTCGATTTTGAGTTTAATACCAAATTTGTCGCTGTTTATTGGCAGTACGTTTTCGATGAAGTCTAACGCCCTGTTCTGAACTGTCGAAGAGTCTGCATGCACAACAAAGATTTGCCCTAAAATCATTAACAAACCGAGCAATAGGATGAAATAAATTTTACCATTGTTCATTAATGATTTACTGCCGCCTATCGATTTACAGGTGCCTTAACCATATATGCTTTTACATCAAGAAGACTTGACTGCTAATTTAACCGTGCTTTCTCACCTTTACCCACACTAATCCCTACACCCAGCAATTCTCCCACCCCAACACCTAAACCATTGAGTGTAGATTTACCAGTTGAGTACGTTTACGTCGCCTCTAGTTTAGAGGCAGTCGCCATAGTTGCAGTTGTATCTTTTGTGCTACTTTGCAAAAAGTGAACTTGATGTATTCTTCGATTTTTGCACTATTCACAACCCTGCAGTACACACAGCATACCCCTCAGACCACAAATGCCCACCCCAAAGCCCCAACTTAATCATCGGAAACTCCAAAAACAGCAACTGAGCAGAAACACACTTCAACACACGAACCATCTCAGGAATACATACGCTAGGCGGAACAGAAACAAACAAATGCACATCGGTTCTTATTACAAAATCGGTCTAGTATTGATTCGCGGAAGTATTGTTGCTTTGAGCCAAATTTCCAACATTAACGGCGTATTTCTGTCCATTCTTTCGGAAAACAACAACAAATTGGATCCCCTCTTTCAAATTCATTTTGTGGCTAGCAATGAAAGGCTTCGCAACAGGAAAACCGTCAGCTGCACAGCGATCCAAATCTATGTCGATAAAGAAGGTTCGTAAAAACCTCTTTTGTGCTTCCTCTTCTTTTCTTTGACGATTTAGCAATTTAATTAAGAGTTTAGCCCTATCAGCCAAAGACATTGTTTCAGAGGTTTGGTTAAACTCCCTCATTTTCTCTTCACGTAGTTCTCTGCAAAATCGGTTAAACTGTCCCAAATGGTAGGGCTTAATTTTGGCTTGATCCCGCTGAACTGTGCGAACACTAACCCCCAACTGCTTAGCTATCTCATCCTGGCTTAGGTTTGACAGTTCACACACCCGTTTCCTACGCAAACGCTCCTCCCGATACTTTGCAATACTTTTGGTATAGACATGCTTTTTGCGGTAACCTCGCTCTTTCAAGCCCGTTTTTCGATTGTGATCAGGGCTTTTTTGTGCTGAATTGGCAATTTCAGAGTTGCCGAAAACACCTAAATCAAGCTCCGATTCACCAAAAGACGCCAATAACTGATCTTTGTGGTCAACTAACCCCCCCTCTTCTGAAAAATCGTCCATGCCTTTGTACTTTTCCGCCATTTTTTAAAGCCTCAAAACCTCAATTTAGCCTTCTTTTAACCATAAAAATGCGCGGTATTATACTTTTTGTCATGTACGATTCAACAGAAACACATACTTTAAGGATAGAAAAAGAAAAAAATAATTTTTCCAGAAATCAGCGTTTGTTGTTCTTCCTCAATTTGATCATCAAATACTACTTTCTTATCTCTTAATTAAAGAGAACATGTTGTTGGAGCTAACCTGATAATTTCTTTTTTAAGGAGTGAGAGGTTGCTATTTATTTTTATGCTTTTTAATAACTATGGCAACGATGAAGATCGACAGCAAAATTACTGAGATAATAGTCGTCACAATGATTGCTAAGGGTGTAAAGGAGTTGATTCCCAATTGGTTTCCATTTGCATTTTCAGGTAACGTTGTCTCAGTTTGCTCTATATCCAAAGTTGAACTGCCTGGGTCTGGACCGCCATAACCCATTTCCTTAAAAGACAGGACTTGTCCGTCGTCAGCCCAAATCTTTGCTCGTATGTAGTAGATAGAACCAGGGTAAACAGCGTCTAACGGTAAATCAATAATCCAGCAGGGGTAATATTCAGATGGATTGTATCTGACATTCGCTTTCAATTCGGCCATTATATGGTCTTTGACGATCGTTAAGTTTTCAACCAATTTACCGCTGTAAGTATATGAAAAGCCATCGGCTAATTTTAAGGCCATTTCTATTGCTTGTTCCTTTGAAATGTTCACTTCAGAGGAGCCAATTGTGATATAGCTTCTACTGTCAAAGAAATCCAAGAAAGCCCCGTTTTCGAAATCCAAAATTAAGCGACTATAATCTACTCCGTTTATAGTTCTAACCCATCGAATAGAAGTGCGATCGGCATCAACTTTAACTTCAAGCTTTAAGTTGCTTCCTACCTTGGTTGTACTGGTGGATAAATCAACGTTGGCCAGCATACTTTTCATAGAATCCAATTCGGGGTCTGCGGAAAAAGAATCATATCTTTCAAGAAAAACACCGGCGGCTGCAGACAAATCATAAGGTAATGGTTTGTGGCTATAAGCCAAACCTGAATCTACACTTACGCTACACGATCTTAGCGTTGAATTGATGTAACTAAAGGAAACTCTTAGATCGCTATATATCTCCGTTTTCATATCCCAGTTGATTAATCCATATACTTCGTTAGTCTTGATGTAACCTAGATTTCCAACTGGATTATTATCATTTGTATAATCTCGCACTATCGAAGAGATTAATGTTACTTCATACCGGTCAACGTCGAGTCCAACCACCTCTTTGAGAAAAACCAACGCCGTGTTATCGAGTATAGAATTTGAGGAAGGCATTGGGATGACCGTGACGGTAGAGTTTGAAGTGGCAGCTGATACTGGCACCGTTGAAGAGATGAAGACTATTAGAGTGACAATTATAGTAAAGGCATATTTGGTTTCTATTTGTTTTGCCATTCTTATCACCTTGGTATTTGATAACTCCAGTCGCCGTATACGCGCATACTTGAAATGGAGGTATCGTTGATGTGGGGATTCCAAACAAGCATCCCGTTTCTTAACTCAGAATCGTAATAGCTACAATCATTTATGTCCCACGACGCTTCATCGAGAGCATTTTCAATTGTGTAACCTGTTGTTAGCGCATACATCCAGAAGTAGTATATGAAATGGCCGTAATTGAATGGATACATCTCTGCATCTTGTATATACCAGGGTGAAATATAGTTGAAACTGATGAACACATGATCAGCCCCTGCGCCGTAACCGTCACTTTCATATGGTAAATTGGTACTGGCATCTTCAATATCCATCCAAGAACTAGCCAAACCCCAGCTGTGATCTTCAATGTCACCTAGCCAAGAAGAGTCACCATGCATACATGCCCAAAGAAAAACAAAATCATGGCTGTCACCTTGATAATTGTGTGGCTGAAGTGTGCAATTAAATCCAACGTTATCGACGCATAAATAGTCGGGGTCACCCCAGTAAGTAACTCCCATGCTCATTAGTGCTTGTGAGTCCAAATTGTCCTGATCACATTGCAGGTTAGAATATATTATATATCCATCAGTGTGTTGTTGAGTATTAGTCATTTTTTCACGTCTTTTTCATTTTTTAGTTATCGAGTTTTTAATCCTCGTTATTTGATTACATCACTTTTGAATTTAAGAAGGACGAAATATTTCCGAAAACCAAAAAAATTGGCTATAAATTCCTTTAACAATTCCTAACCAAAAATGTCTAACCTTCTTTATATTTGCATAATTTTTAATAGTTGTTAAATTATAACGCTATTGAATCTGTTAGGAGGCAATCGTAAAAATGCGTATTTTTATGCTCTTTAGTCTACTTCTTTTAACCGCACTTTTAACTATGCTCTTCTTGTCCCCACTAGTTCCTCTATCACTACGTGGAGTACACAGGTGGTAGACAAAAATGCTGTTCAGGGTATCTCATCAATTGCAGTGGACTCTGATAATAATCCGCACGTAGCCTATTCTGACTATGAAAATGGCAATTACCATTTAACTGAAAACCTCATGTATGCAAGCTGGAACGGTTCTGAGTGGATAACCCAAACTGTAACCTCAGAAGTATACTGCATTGATTTCAAACTTGACTTCAACGATAACCCCGATATCTTAGGCGGGGACACAAGAATTAGCACATTATATTACATTAGTTGGACAGGGGCAAACTGGACCATCCAACCCATAAATAATCAAGCACGTTCAGTAGCCTCTTTGGCTTTGGATTCAACTGGTAACCCCCATGTAGTATATACTGCCCGTGGAGACTATTACCATCCAATAGTGTTAAAGTATGCTAACAGAACAGATTCGAGATGGAACATAGAAACAGTAGACTTGTCAGAAGACATTGCTCACATAGTATCTTTGGCATTAGACACGAACAATAACCCACATATATTCTATGGCTACTACAAAAACAATCATGGAGACAGCCCATCAACACCTGTAAAATACGTTGTCTGGGTTTCTGGTTCAGGTTGGACCACCCAAATCATCTCCTCTGATGTCCCTGCAGGTGGCTATGGAAACGTTGTCTTGGACTCTAATGATTATCCACACATCATCTATGCCATAGCTTACCCTAAATTCTCCGGTGGTAATACTACATTAATACACGACAGTTGGAACGGTTCAGTTTGGACCAGCCAAGCAGTTGCTTCAAACTTCGATTTGCAGGAAAACAATGGCATATATCTTAAGCTAGACTCACATAATTACCCATGCATTGTTTTCTTCAATGAAACACCAAATTCCTATAATTCTGGCGATTTGATATACTCAAGATGGAAAGGTACAAATTGGAGCAGTCAAATCGTTGAGTCAAACAGGTCTATTTCAGTAGGTCCCATAGCCCTTGATTCTTTTGGCAATCCACACATAAGCTACTTAGCGCGACCCAGTTTGCCAAACTCTCATAATGCCTATCTAATGTATGCAACAACAACTAAGACCACGACAATTCCCGCCCCAACGTCGGATGCAGATGCCTTTGCAATTGTAGTCCAAACGTTGCCAATTGTCGCTGTGGTCTTAGCGGTTATAATAGTTTCGCTTTTCTTTTTTGGAAGGCATCAAAGACCTAAGCAGAGGAATAGTGGTCACAAGAATCTTGTCGACAGAACTTTGGTAAAAAAATCTTGATTTAATCCAGTCAAGAGAACTTTATGAGAACTCTTAGTTACTGTGAGTTAGTTAAATCAACTCAATGGTACTACAAGCGTAAGTTTTACCTTAGTTCTTGTTGTTTATTTCTATCGAAGTCTTGTATGGTGATACTAAGAAAAAAGGTTGTTAAGTAAAATCATATCTTATTTTCTGTTACAGTTCCTTAAACTTTAGTATCCCGACTTCCTTGATTCCAGATTACAACTTTTCTGGTTGCCCAATCATAACCATTAACTATTCCCTTGATTTGTGGTGTCGTAATGTAGATAATCTGTTTGTGCAGGCTCCAAATCAATGGTTGGTTCAATATTTCTGATAGTATTTTGGCTACGCTATTGTTCATTTTTTGCATAAGGCTAAACCATACTTTAGCAACTTTCAGGGCTTCTTGGCAATCATAACTACAGGGAAAGAACGGGATTACTTTTACACCAAAGTATCTCAGCATAATGTTAATCAAACCATTTCCAACAACCGAAACCGTATCATATAATTTTGCTGAGTTGTTAGTTCTTAAGGCGGCTTCATAACATGGATCCAGAATTTTCTTGCCCACCCAGTTTTCTTGGAAGACTTCGCAGCAGCATTTTGGATAGCCCAAAAGTTGACCTATTGTTAGGTGATCGTCTTTTTCAGATGCACTTACGAATTTTTCTGCCGTTTCCAAATCCTTTGCTACTATTCCATAGACAAAACTGTTCATATCAAGTTTATCGGCTGGAAACTGTTTATGGCTAAATCCGCTGTACATTTTGTTTCTCATAATTGGCAGGAATGTAAGTTTATCCTGAGTTATCTTCTGAATCTGCGTATCAAAATTGCTGGGGGACATATGGAAGACGTTGGCTTCTCTGAATTCTTCCTTGACCATTTGATATTCTGCTTCAAAGCTCAGATTTCGGATGTCATTAAATTTGTTTAACCATTGATTTTTGATAGCATCAGAATTCCAAGCAATTTTGACAAATGGATTAAGGTCTAACATGAATTATCACCATGATTTGCAAAGTTCGATTTTGGTTTAATAGGCGCTGGAGGTTGTTGGGCTTTATTTTGTTGATGATTGTTATCTTTTAACTGTACAAACTTCCATGAGGAAGGATTTTTTGTGGTTGTAAAAGACATTTTTTCAAATGCTTCAATGCTTTTTCCTTGGTGTATAGTTTCAAAATAGTCATGCGGGCCAGTCCAGTTTGTAACTAGTTTCATGTTTGGTAACAGCTTTTTAATATCGAATTCTATGGCCTTATAGAGGTCATAGATTGGTTGGCACCACCGGTTCTGATTTCTCCAGTCACCGTCCAAGTCTTCAGATGGGCATCCTCCATAGCAGGCATCCCAGAATCTACATTTTCTACAATCGGTCTCTTTAAGCGCTTCATATCGTTCATAAGACATTGGAGCCCTTGTATAGGTCGAGCCTTCTTGATGGGTTCTATCGCAATTTCCCAGCGAACCATCCGGAAGAATAACTTTGGTACTTGTGCAAAAATAATCGCATTTCCCAAATGAACAGCTTGAGTGGGAAAAACCTAGGAAGTTATCAGTAAATTCTCTAAACGGCTGCCATTGAAGGTCAATATATTCTCTGAGATTTTTGTAGAGGTATAACCATGCGTGTGACGCTTCCTCTGAGGTTAACTCATATTTTTTAGTTTCTATGCGATTGCTCCACATAAAGTTTAGCCTACCTCCCTCAACGCCATGCTCTCTTAGCATAAGGATTAACCGCAAAAGTCTTCTTAGCTTGGAATTGGAGCCCAGCATTAACTTTGGTTAAAACAACAATTAGACCTATAGAAATCCCTTCTCTTTGAAGTCGAAAAATATTGTTTATTGCCTCATTTGTGTACTCCCTGTTTTTCTTTTTGTTGTTAGGAAATCCCCTTAGTAAATTTAGGCCCTTATCTCCGTCAATACTTATGCCAACAGAGGTTTTGAACGCTTTAAACATCCGAATTAAATCGTCATCTATCCGGTAACAATTAGTTTGAAGAGATGATTTTCCTTGTAGTTGATACATCTTTTTCATTAATGTTTCTAGGTCTTTTCGGTCGATTATTGTGCATTCTCCCCCGTGCAGGCAAAAGTTTTCTCCGTTTGAGTCTTTGTGTAGAGCGTCCATTGAGTTCAAGATAGCTTCCATGTTGTAGCTGGTAGTTTTGTTCCAATCGTAGCCATAAGCGAAACAATAGCTGCATCCAAGATTGCAGGTTAAGTTTGGTACAACTAATATTGTCATATTATTTTGCTCCAATATATGTAGCTTCAAAATGCTCTTGGGAAACTAAAAGGCAGACGAGATGTTTCGGAAAGTCCCTTTTTTGATCTTTTTACGCAGGGGCAGTCTGTAAAATAGTTGATAATTAGAAAGATGAGTTAATGAATTTGTCCTAAGTTGGCGAATCGATAACAATGTTAAATGTATTTTAATTGGTATTTTAAAGAAAAAAAGGTTGGGAATTTTTTATATATGTTTTTTCTACTGATCCATTGTGTATGTTGCGACTATAAAGTTAGATCCGACTTCGATGGTTGCTGGGTTATCGTATACGTAGTATAAGTGGTTGGCACCACCGTCTAAGACATCAAAGTATGCGAATGTGTAGTTGCCGTAAACGTCACTTGTAGTTGAATCAACAGAGAAATCATGCTCACCTGGCGTTAAGCACACTACACTATCTGGCGAGTAATTGCTGCTGTCGACTACGAAAGTTACTGAAGGCGGAGTAACCATGACCCCGGAAACGTTCAAGATGACAGTTGCAACTCCTGAGCCGCAGTCAACATGACCACCATCAGTGTAATAGCCGTCGGAGTGATCAGAATGATTCGAGTGGTCAGCCTCAAAATGTGCAAGTATTTCGTGACCTTCCATGCCTAGATTTGCAAGATCTAAGTCAGACCATTGTACATTGTAGGGGTCAGTTGAACCCTTTGAAGTGCCATCTATTTCAACATCGCTGAGGTGGTAGCCATTGGATGCTGACATATCAAAGGTTTTGCCACCTTGAGGTACTGGAAATGGGCCTCCCCAAGGGGAAATTGTTCCACTACCAACTGGTCCAGAAGTTATTGTTGGACAACAGGGTTTTGTTTTATAGGTACGGTAAAGATTGACTAAGCCTCCACCATCAATGAGCTTAAGGCTAAGACCATTTCCAGGATCAGTTAAGAGTTTGATGTATAAAGTATTGGAAGCGTTGGGGCCATCGTTATAATATTGACTCAGGACTGGGTCGGTAGCTAAGTCTACGCCATGTGCATAGTGGTAATTGCTCTTGCCATGATAGTAAGTTGCCCAATTTTGGTTGTCGAGTGAAAGCAGAAACGGTACATCATTGGTTGCCGCCCGTTGAAAGTTAGACTGAGTGTCGATGTCGTATACGTTACCATTGGTGTCACACAGAGCAACGTTATTCAAGTTGAAATTGCAGTGCGCTTTTTCGTCATAAGTATTATATCCATTGAATGTGGCTGGTGGATTACTCCATGTCCATGAATACAAATAGCCGTATCTAAGTATTGGACCAACATTGTCAGCGGGATTATAGGCAGTTGTACTCATTCCTCCACATGTTTCATAATTGCAAGGATAGTCGACCCGTGTGGCAAGGTCATTGTCACCTGAGGGCGAACTACCAGGCGAACATGAATCGCCTAGGCTCTTCATATCATATTCTCTTACTATCTGTAATCCCTGAAGGTAAACGCCAACCGTTGGATCATCATTTCTAAAATAAATAGTGCTCTCTCCGTTCTCATTGAGGATATTCGGTCCATTTGGCATTGGGTCTCTTGCCTGCCATATATCATGTGTTGCGGTAAAGTCGTGTTCTCCTATTCTGCTGTGGTGAAACTCATATGAACCTGACAGATGAGTTGGGACATCGTTAATCACTTGGTCACTGCTGAAAGTCTGGACTATAGGTCCTACATCATTGTTCAAAGAGGTAGTTGCTGTATGTACCTTATATGTAAGGTTACAAACGGTCGTAGCGGTTTTAAAGCACTTAGGCTTAGTACAAGTAAAATGACCCGTCCACTCGCCGCCTCCTGGCGCCAAGTAGATGTCAGTGGCCCGTGGACCCCAGATTGTAACGCCTTTATTTCCGTATGACTGGGAACCTGATCCTGAATAACAGTTATAATCAGTCTTGCCAGAATCTAAGGTCACCATCTTCTTCTCACCTCGCCGTGTTTGTTATCAATTGTCTGCAGATCGATGTCAGTTCTTTTGTTGGTTTTTTCTTTTTGCCTCATTTTTATCACTAAACTAAGTGATAGAGGGTTGAACAGTTAAAGAAAACGAGATATTTCACAAATCGTTTTTTCAGGTTATCTTTTTTTTCTGCTATACAAGAGAATAATGACGGCTGTAATTGTAACTCCAATAACGACCAAGGCAATGATTATTGCTATGTTGAAGAATGGCTGATTTGAATGCTCACCAATTGCATAAAAATAACCATCTTGAGAAGCAATGTAGACAACGCCATCACTTACAGTTGGAGAAGTATTTACTATATTTCCAGTTGGAAAACTCCAAATAACTTCTCCTGTAGACGCATTCAGCGCGTCTGAGTTAATATATACTACCCCACTATCAACTGTTGGGGAAGAATGAACAATAAAGTATTCGTCTCTGTTCCATAGTTGGGCGCCAGAAGAGGCATCCAAAGCATATAGCCCACCACCTTGCGCTCCTATGAACACTCTACCATCGTCAACAGCCGGGGAAGAAGTAACTCCCTTTTCTTCACCATTAAATGTCTTGAAACTCCATATCTTATTGCCTGTTGATGTATTCAGTGCATAAACATTATCGAACGCGCCCCAGTTTGAACCTACATATACTGTGTTATTTGCAATGGACGGAGACGAGTCAACGGGCCCGCCTAAAGTGTAGTTCCAGATTTTCATTCCGGTATTTGTATTGAGCGCATAGACATTATGGTCTTGCGAGCCCACATATACAACTTCGTCATTAACAGCAGGTGAGGAGAGAATACCATCTCCAGTTTTGTAATTCCACATTCCCTTGCCTGTAGAAGAATTTATTGCATAAAGATTTCCGTCTCTCGAGCCTATATAGACCACTCCATTTGTTATGACAGGTGATGAATTAACAGCACCTTCGGTCGGAAAAACCCAGATTTTAGCACCTGTCACAGCGTTCAGCGCATATACATTGCCATCTTCCGAGCCAAAAACAACCAAGTTATCTATAACTGCAGGCGATGAATAAACAGGTTTGTTCAATGAGTAATTCCACAGTTTAGCTCCCGTATAAGCGTCAAAAGCATAAACGTTACCTCCCCGCTGTTCAGCTTGATTGTAATTTGACCCCACATATACGATATCGTTTACTACCGCAGCCGAGGAGCCTATAAAGTAGCCATCAAAATGGCCTTCCGCAAAACGCCATAGTTCGGTTAATTCAATTGGTCCAGCGCTTAATGTGACGCCTGTATGTGCTGGGTCATGGCGAAACATGGGCCAGTCGTCTTTTGAAGCATTTGAAGAGGCACAAACCTGGAAAGTTGTTATATACAAGAATGAAAACAGTAAAGTCAACATGAGTAGCGCGATAACAAACGTATTTTTTTGCGTATAAATCAACTCTTACATGTTGTAAGGAATTTCAATATATAATTTCGCATCGGGATTCAATTAAGTTTTATTCTGCTAACAATGAGCACTAGAAGTAACAATAAAACCAAAAAATAAAAAAATTGAGCTTTCCCTTTTTTCTTGTTCTTTTTTATTGATTGACCTAGCGCTATTTCTTCGGTGGGTAGTTTGATTAGACTGAAAGTCTTGTTAAGGATTCTCTTATTGTTGCTTCCTTATAGATCACCGTATTCGGGGTTGGGTATGTTGGTTCCGCATTTTTGGCATTTGTAGCTGTGGATTTTCTTGCGGCAGCTAAGACATCTGCTTTGAATCATTGATTTTCCACAGGTTGGGCAGGTTAAATCAATTACCTTTATCTTTACCTTCACCTCCAGCGTTGTGAGGGAAAAAAGAAATTGAACCTATCCAAGAACATTGATTGACAGAAATAGTGTTCACTTGCGGTAAGTTAATTTTTGTATTGCTGTCATAGTGTGAGGTATTCTGCCAGCCGTACTCATAGGTAAACACAAAACCAGCTGTAGAAGACACTGTAGTGTTTTTTTGCTCTATGATGGTTCTTGGCAATTCTATATTCAACCGTTAGTCCCTCATCAGAAAAAACAGTGACACCATTTTTAATTGAGCCGATATGTTTGAGAAACCAACTTTCAGGGTGTTTGGGAAATATTTCGTTTTGTTCATAACCTCAAAAAACATAGCTGTCTAAGTGGCGTGTCACCTTGACTAAACCAGTGCCAAAATTCCCATATTCAGTAAAGAAAAGAGTTAATCCTACATTGACAATCAAAGGGTTCGTAATATACTGCACAAACAAAATTACTAATACCGATGAGCAGAGGTTTGATTGGGAAAACGCACTAGTGGATGCAGCAATAATTAGTGCAGTGACTTTTTTTAGCACCTTGGGTGGTGGAGCGGTGGCTGGCATAAACTCTATTCACACAGTACAAGCCGCAGCGGTTGCAGCTCTTTCTCAGTTCTTTGTCTTCTTAGCTTTGAAACGGGGACTAATACAAAACAAAGAAACAAAACCCGATGAATAGAATTGAGATCAGATAATTACATTTTAGAAATATTTTCTGTGAATGCTATTGTCAAATGTTTACACACAAAAATGGATACGATTACGGCTTGGCTTTCTTTGTACATAATGCACCTAATACTCGGTTCGATCCGCATACAAAAATCAGCATAAAGCACAAACGAAACCTAAACAGCTTAAAAAAACAATGCTAAAATTCTGAGCAGGCTTATCTGCTGCCAAAAAACGTCTCGGCAATGTACCCACCAAAGAAAAGACAGGCATAGTTCCAACCAGTCCCAACACCCTTAAGAAACATATTCTTTACCTCCGCGACCGCCGTTCTCCCCATTACCCAACTGCACAGGGGTGCCATCATCGCCCAAGTTAAACAATTGACGAATAACAGCAGTTATCTCCCTTTGAACGCAACAAAACTCAAATTGAGTAACCTTCAAATCGGCAACCTCTTGCTTTAAAGCCTTAACCTCACTAGAAAGGCAAACAGTCATTTGATGAATTTCCTCAAGATACAGCGGATACATCACAGCCGCCGAAGCATTCCGCTTACCAGAATCAACAGCCACAGGCGGCCACACCTGTGCAAGAGCAGCATGCTCCTTTTTCTCAAACTCCACATGAGGCACACCATCCAGCCTCTTAAGCCAAGGAGCAGGGCTAGCATCCAAGGCACCGACACCGGGAACCTTAACTCTTCCACCCTGCTTAATCCACTCCTTGGCTTCAGGCAGATAAACCCGCCACATCATACCATGACAAAACACAGCCTCATCACCAAGCCGCATCCCAAACTGCCCCTCCAAAATATAACGCACCCGCTCCACAATACGACCGCTCTCAACCTGCAACTCATCAACATTAAAACCATGCAAAGGCCCAGGATGAATAATCACATGCTTAGACGTCTTCTCCACCATAACACCGCCAACCCGAAAACCCATCTTAACCCAATTCCTAGGCTCTCCCATCTTCTTCCAATCCACAGAACCCGACCGCTCCCCCTGCAAAACCAGAAACTTTGCCGGATAATCCTCAAGCACAACAGCCCGCCGGCCAGACTCTTCACCCCCAGTGAGTAGTTTTGAACCATAAGGCGTCAGCTTGTAATATTTAGGGTACCCAGCGTTGAAACGCTGCTCTCCCCGACGCTGACCTATGGGCTGAATAGTTTCTGCCTCATCGACGATCAAGGCGCCAGAAGAAACGAACCGTTTAGCCCAATAACTAACCGCGCTTTTAACAACGTTGGCAGCTACAGCCGCGTTGCCTGCTGTCCCGCCGGCGCCCAACACCAGCAGGATATCTCTAGCCGTCTGAGGCAGAGGGTTAGGCAAACCACCAAGTTCAATCTGGGAGTGTTCAATTTGAACCATGCCATTTGAATGGTGTTTAGGTCCGCGCCGTCGAGGCTTATTCAAAACTAAGCGCCTCCAATCTTGCTATGCCTACTAGAACTGCCGCTTACAAAAATCACGAGACTAAAAAAAGAAAAAAGGGTATTTGGGTTTTGCAAAAGGAAAAAACCAAAGGTGACCTCAGCAGTACTGGCGTTCCGTGCTAGACTACGAGCCCACATTGCCAAACAAACATGAGCTTGTTAATTTAAAGCTAACTTATTCTTGGATTAGTTCTTGGTCTATCCACCAAGCCTTCTTTTTGCCAGACCGCATACCAGCATAGTATTCTATTATTGATTTTCCAACTTGTTTTTTGGAGTTTTTCTGAATTTTCCTTAGTCGGTTTAGAATAAGCCAGCGATTTGTTTTGACGTAATCCGCTAATTCAGGTGTAGTGGCGGATTTGTAATGCATTAGGTACTCCATTATTTTATGATCCACCTCGTCAATGCAGTAAGTTTGGGGGTCAATTTTTCCATGTTGGTAAGTGAGAATTTCGAGGTCGGCAAGGTATTTTCTGATTTGTCCAAATTCCTGCTCGATTTTACTCATCCGTTCCTGCAGAGCTAAGAGTTTATCTGCTTTGGGTGTTTTCTGCAACTTTTCGCTAATTGCCTCGCGAATAAAAGTGCTTCTGTCACCTTCGGGAATGCGCAGCAACATTTCTTGGTAGACTTCTTCAGGGAGTTTTACTGTAACCGTTCGAGTTTCACTCATCGCAGGCTCCTCTTGACCCTCATATGACTCTTTTAATATTTCATGGTTTCTCTCTGGCTGCAGTTAATGCCGTGAAAGGGTTCTGTAACTCGGGTGAAAAGGAAAATTTTTCTGTTTATCTATTTTTGTGCCAACCAAACCAATGTTTTATTAGGCACACACACAGAATACACGCACGGTGACTTATGTGATTGATTGGTCGCAAAAAGAGTTACTTATTTTGGCATTTGACCATCGAGCATCTTTCCTAGAAAAATTGTTTGGAATAAAAGGTCGACTACCAACCCCTCAAGAAAAGAAGCAAATCGAAGATTACAAGAAAATGATTTTTGAAGGTTTCCTATTGGCCACAAAGAAAAACGTTCCTAAAGAGATTGCCGGTTTGCTAGTGGATGAGGAGTTCGGTGCGGATGTTCTGCGTGAAGCGAAAAAGGATGGGTTAATGTTTGCAATACCAGTTGAGAAGTCAGGTCAAGATGAATTCGACTTTGATTACGGAGACGATTTCGCTAAACACATCGAAGAGTTCGACCCAACCTTCGTTAAGGTTTTGGTTCGATACAATTCTGAAGGCGACGAAGCAATGAACAAGAGGCAGCTGCAACGACTCAAGAAACTCAGCGATTATTTAACACAGAAAAAGCGACCGTTTCTCTTCGAACTAATAGTCCCCTCAACCTCAGCACAACTAGCCAAGTTGGGCGGATTAAAAGAAAAATATGACCAAGAACTACGTCCCAAACTAATGATACGCAGCATAAAAGAGATTCAGGTAGCTGGCATCGAACCAACTATTTGGAAGCTGGAAGGTGTTGATAAGCCCGAATTTGCTAAGGCAATTGTTAAGCAAGCCCAAAGGGGCGGAAGAAAAGTAGGAGTAATCACTCTGGGACGCGGTGAATCCAAGGAGAAAGTTCAGGAATGGCTTAAAATAGGCGCAAAAATTCCCGGTATTATCGGGTTTGCAGTTGGCAGAACTATCTTCTGGGAGCCGCTCGTAGATCACAAAGAAGGAAAAATAATTAGGAAAGCAACTGTGGAAAAAATCGCCCAGAATTACCAAGAGTTCACTGAGCTGTGGCTAAACGAACGTAAACGTAAAAAGGAAAAAAAGAAATAATCTCTGAGATTATTATCCCTATATCTTACGAGAATTACCACTGCCAGAGCAGTCGGTCGAGCACTACCCATTGGTAAATGAGACTCAGACAAAGTTAACCAACATGCGCTAAATTTCTTCAGAGCTGTATTAAATCAACCTGAAATTAATGAATAAATAATCTTCTGCGAAGAATTCAAAGAAAACGCCATTTGTTCAGTTACACCGAAGAAGTTGGAACAAGCAATAGCTCAAAGTGCAATTCATAATTGAAAAAGTTAACTGAACAACTACTACATATAGTGGAAAGTAGGACCCATCTCACCCTTGGTATGTGCTCAAGCGGTTGCTTTTTTGGGCAAAAATTTCTTTTGTTCTGTTTTTTAAAAAGTAAGTATAATGTTAAGTGTGGGTATGGGCATGTTCGTGTTCTTCGGTTGTGATAGGTTGACCCGATAATTGTGCCAGTTCGAGATACCTTTTTTCAGTATTTTCATAAAGTTGTTTACGCAATTCTTCGCCAGCCACATTTTTCTTCTTTAGTAACGCTGTTTTTTTCGCTAATTCCTCATCACCCAGACATTTGAACCAATTTTCAAAGTCACCCCGCTGCATATGAAACTCAACTGATATTATATCAGCGCGGTCAATCTTGTTTGCAAAATCCCTCAAACTATGAGCATGCATGTTTAATGGTTTTCCGACAGCAGCGTAAAAGTTGAATGCTTTTTCATGGGGTGCATACGCAATTATTGCTGCAGCTTTTTCTTTGGTTGTTTCAGATATTCCTATAGCTCTTTTTCCCTTTTCTGTAATGGCGTATAGTCCTTTCTCAGGTAAACTAACGTACCCCATTTTGATGAGACCTAGGAGGTGCATGTTAACTGGTTGATACTCTTTTTTTGTTTCCTTAGCAATTTCCATGGCTTTGAGTGGTTTCTCATTTAGAAGCATGGTTTCTAGTATTTCTTGTTTAATAGCAGACAAACTCATTTATGCGCACCTTGTCTGTAATTCTATGTAAAACGGTCTAATCAAACTTTTCCTTAAACTTTCTGTGCATCATTTTTTTAGGGTCCTATGCGTTAGACGCAGATAAGGAAAGCTTTAGTATAAAAGATTGATAATATTAAATGTATAACTGGTGACTGAAAAGAAATGAAGATCGCTGTTTTTGTCTATGAATACCCCCCTAAAATCGTCGGTGGACTTGGCACCTATGCCGCTGAGATTACACGCAAATTTGTTTTAAACGACCATGATGTAACGGTTTTTACCATGAATGACGATACTGGATCTTTGCCAACAAGGGAAATTTGGCGAGGCATAGAAATTCATAGACCTTTGCACATTGACATTTCTGATTCGTTACCTGATGTAATTGCAGATGACATTAAGAAGTGGGGCAGGGGAATACACCTTTTTGGCAAGCTTATGGTTTACAATTATTTGTCTGCTGCTAAACTCATCAATGAGTTGATTAAGAAAGAAGGCATGAAATATGATATAGTCGTTGCCCATGATTGGCTCTCCGCTATGGGCGGAATCACGGTTAAACGGGAAACTGGGATGCCTTTGGCTTTCCATGTTCACTCAACTGAGAAAGGACGGACTTTAGGTAACGGTTCAAGTGTAGTTAGCAACATAGAGTTGCGTGCTGGTAATATGGCTGATTTGGTAGTTACAGTTTCATATGCCATGAAGGATGAGCTTATACAGCTTGGTTTTCCTAAAGACAAGATTAAAGTCAGCTACAACGGGGTTGACCCACAAAAATACAATCCTGAAAACATAGCTAAACAGGACATTCAAAGAATTCGCGAGAAATACGGTATCAAAGAGGACGAGTTTATGATTCTTTTCCTCGGGAGACTTGTTCCCGTTAAAGGAGTTGACAAGTTGATTATGGCAATGCCCCATATACTCACCAAAATTCCTAAAGCAAGACTGGTGGTTGTCGGCGTTGGCGATCTCCAAGAATATTTGTCAAACCTGACTAAAACCATAAGACTAGATGAATACGTAAAGTTCTGCTTTGACTTCATACCTGAAGAAGAACGAATCTTACACTACGCTGCATGCGACATCGCGGTTTTCCCAAGCTTTTACGAACCCTTCGGGATAGTCGCGCTCGAAGCCATGGCAATGGAGAAACCAGTTGTGGTGGGCGCAGCTGGAGTAAGCGGGATGCGAGAAATAGTAATTTGCTGCGGAGAAGAACAATGTGGCTATCATATAGACCCACACAACCCCTCTGACATAGCCTGGGGCGTTGTAAGCGCACTAGAGAACCCAGAAAAACGACAAATGTTAGGCAAAAACGGCAGAAAACGAGTATTAGCCGAGTTCACATGGAGCAAAATTGCACAGAAAACCATTGAGCTCTACGAATCAATAGTGAAACGGTAAAAACTTTGCCCGACGGCTTTGATTTGAAACAGCGTGTCGCAAAGGAAGCTGCGACCCTTCTCTATTTTGGAGCCGAAAAAGAGTACAAACAAGCAAAAGACAAAGCAGCCCAAACTTTCGGCGTTCATTTTTTGCCATCTAACCTTGAAGTGGCATTAGAACTCGAGAAGATAGCAGAAGAAAACGAAGGCACAGAAAGGAAAGAGCGATTAATCCAAATGCGCAAAGAGGCCTTAGCTGCAATGCAGCTTTTAGGTGGGTTTTGTCCTGTTTTGATTGGGAGCGTTTGGAGGGGAACAATTAAGCAGGGAAGCGACATAGACATTGCTGTTTACGCGGATGATCCGGAAGAAATCGTTGCTGTGCTTAGGGCTGAAGGGGTGAAGATTTCGAAAACTGGTCGGACAACTGTGAACAAGCAGGGGATAACCTTTGAGTCCTTTCATATCTATGCTGAAACCCAGGCTAAACATGGGTTTGAAATTGTAGCGAGAAGCCGCGAAGAAGCAGGGAAAAAACGGAAATGCGAAACCTTCGGTGACGAGTTAAAAGGCCTGAACATAAAGGAACTCAAAAAAATCCTCGAAACTAACCCAACTCAACAATTCATTCCTTCATAGTTCTTGTCAAAAAAATTTTTTCAGCAAAAAAGAAAATAAATGAGCGCTCTCAAATATTATTTTTGTACAACGGATGAAACATGGCAATCGATAAAAAATCCATAAAAAAAATATTTCCACATCTCTATGAGGAACTTGAAAAGGGAGAAGTCAAAGTTCCAATTAACGCAGTGCGAAAAAACCCGTTAGAAGCTGAAGCAGTTGCTGTAGGCGAGGAATACGACTGCACGGAAGAAGAATTCACATCCTGCACCGAAACACCTGATAAATTGCGCCATTTTAACCCATCAGCCGTAGACTTCATTCGACGATGCGACACAGAACTGCAAGCCGAAGAGATTATTGCTTACCTGCAGAAGAAAGGTGAAATAAACACGGAAAACGCCGAGCAGATGCGATGCCAACTCAAACGTGATGGTCTGAGAAGTTTTGGACCCAAAAAAGAAGAGTATTATTACTTCAAAGAAGGCGGACTCTGCTAAATCACTTCTTTCCATATTTATTCGCGTAGATTTTTTTATTTAAGTGCTGAGGTCTTCCATGAGAAACTATCATTCCAAAATGACACTTTTAACAAGGGGCTGTAGTCTTTTTTAAACCTTAGAATTTGAACTTGTTACTCATGTTTTTTGGTCGGAAAATTAATAAAGTCAGAGTTGATTGTACAAACCTACATAAATAGGTGATTTTAATGGCAAACATTAAAGTTGGAATTAATGGTTTTGGAAGAATTGGAAGACTGCTCTACAGAGCAGCAATCGAAAAGAACGCAAATATAGATTTCGTAGCCATCAACGACTTAGCAGATGCAAAAACTAACGCTCACTTGCTCAAATACGATTCAGTGCATGGACGTTTTCCAGGCACCGTGGAAGTAAAAGGAAACGACCTGGTTGTTAACGGAAAAGAACTCAAATGCCTCAGTGTAAGAGATCCCTTGCAACTGCCATGGAAAGACTTGGGAGTTTACTTAGCAGTAGAATCCACAGGCTTATTCACCAGCCGCGAAGGCGCAACTAAACATCTTACAGCAGGAGCAAAAAAAGTCCTCATCTCAGCCCCAGCAGAAAACCCAGACGCAACCTTCGTTTTAGGCATAAACGATAAAACATATGACCACGAAAAACACAACATCGTCTCAAATGCAAGCTGCACAACCAATGGTTTAGCCCCAGTGAGCAAAGTCTTAGCAGACAACTTTGGCTTAGAGAAAGCATTCATGACAACATGCCACAGCTACACAAACGACCAGAAAATCCAAGACATAGTCCACAAAGACCCAAGACGCGCAAGAGCCGCAGCAATCAACATCATCCCAACCAGCACTGGAGCAGCAAAAGCCATAGGCTTAGTATTGCCAAGTTGCGCTGGAAAAATGAACGGCTATTCCCTACGTGTCCCAACCCCCGACGTATCCATCATTGACTTAGTGGCAATTTTAGGCAAAGAAACAACAAAAGCTGAAATCAACGCAGCCATGAAGAAAGCCGCAGAAGGCGAACTCAAAGGCATCCTACAATACACTGAAGACCCAATCGTCAGCACCGATGTACTACACAGCACCTACAGCAGCGTTTTCGATGCAGACTTAACCATGGTTCTAGGCGAGAAGAGCAACTTCGTGAAGGTCTTCGCATGGTACGACAACGAATGGGGCTTTAGCAACCGCATGGTTGACTTCATCGAAATGATCGGCAAAAAAGCTGAGCTCTAAAACACTGCAAACAAACCTAAATCTTACTTTCTTTTCCTTTTTAAAAACTAACAGATGTGATTTAATATGGCAAAGTACAAGACATTAGATGATTTCAACGTAAAAAACAAAGTTGTCCTTGTCAGAGTTGACTTTAACTCAGAAATCGACCCAACCACCAAGAAAGTCACAAGCGACGTGCGCATAAAAGCACATGCAGAATCAACCCTAAAAGAACTCGCTGAGAAAGGCGCCAAAACCGTTGTCCTCGCACACCAAGGCAGAAAAGGCGATCCAGACTACACCCCACTAAAAGAACACGCTGAGATTCTGGGAAAAATCCTAAAGTGCCCAGTAAAATACGTTGACGACATTTTCGGCGACAAAGCAAAAGCAGCCATCAAAACCCTTCAAGGGGGAGAAATTCTAGTTTTAGAGAACGTGCGCAGTTGGGACAAAGAAACAAAAAGCGCAACACCCGAAGATGCCAGCAAAACGGATCTTGTACAGAATCTTGCGCCACTCGCAGACTTCTTCGTTAACGACGCTTTTGCCGCAGCGCACCGTGGACATGTCAGCATGGTTGGCTTTACCCCTGTTTTACCATCTGCCGCTGGACGCATTATGGAACGCGAACTAAAATCCCTCAGCAAGGCATTGGAGAAGCCTGAGAAACCTTGCGTTTACGTCATGGGAGGAGCAAAAGCTGATGATTCACTGGAAATCAGCAAGTACGTGTTGGGTAACGGCATCGCAGATTATGTTGTAGTTGGTGGAGTGACTTCGCAGTTGTTTCTTGCAGCAAAGGGTGTGGATCTTGGCAAAGGTAACATGGCTTTCCTGGCAAAGAAAGAGTTAACAGGTTTAATTCCAGGCATCAAAGCGCTAATGGAACAGTACGGCGACAAAATAGTTGTTCCAGTAGATGTTGCAGTAGAATTGGACGGTAAACGCAAAGAAATCGCTGTAAACAAGTTGCCGACTGAGCACTCAATCTTTGACTTAGGCGCAAAAACAGTGGAGTGCTATGCAAAACTTATCTTAAGTGCTAAATCTATCGTGGTCAGCGGACCAATGGGAGTTTACGAAAACAAAGAATTCAATTACGGCACCAAAAAAGTTTTCGAAGCCATCGCAAACAGCAAAGCCTTCAGTCTTGCAGGCGGAGGAAACACAATAGCAGCCATCAACGAGTACGGTTTAAACAAGAAAATCGGCTACATCAGCACCGCTGGCGGAGCACTAATCGAATTTTTGATGGGCAAGAAGCTTCCGGGTGTTGTAGCGTTGGAAAATGCTGTTCTAACCAAAAAAATCTAATTCTTTTCTTTTTTTTGCTATTTATTAAAAAAATAAAAAGATTGGCTCCCAAAAAATCGTTGGCGCTTTTGGGTTTACTTTCTTGCTTAATATAGTTGTTTACCGCAGTTTGGGCAGAAGCGTTCTTTTCCTTGAACTACTCCATTGTTTTGGTGAGGGTATATAAATAATTTGTGAGCGCTTGGCAGCTTGGCAGCTTGGAAAAACAAATCTATCGGTTATTTGTTTTTTGTATTTGTCTTTTTTTCATAGTATCTAACTAGTAAGTAAGCAATTCAAAAAAGCTCACTATTTTGGTTTAGGAAGAGATAATTTCGTTAAGGTTTTGACAGATTGAATTCAGGTCTTTGGCAATGTGGTCTGGGTCTTGTTTGCCCTCTTTTAGGTCCTTTAGCTTGTTGAATTGTGAAGGAACAAACACGGTTTTTAATCCTGCCTCTTGTGCGCCTTTGATGTCTTCAATTGGGTTATCGCCGATGAAGACGGCTTCGCAGGGTTGGATTTGAAGTTTGTTTAGGGCAGTTTGAAATATTTTGCCGCAGGGTTTTCGCCAACCCACCTCATCTGAAACCACAACCACATCGAAGTATTCGCTGATTCCTATTTTCCTTAGGCTTTTGTAGATCACGGGAGCGTGCGTAAAATTCGATATTAACGCTACTTTGCAGTGCCCTTTGGCTTGTCTTAATAGTTTTTTTGCGCCCTTTCGAAGCTCCAGTGAGTCGATGAAGTCTTGGAAAAAAACATTCAATGCTGCTTTAACCCGTGGGTCGTCTGGGGTTACTTCAAAATCCAGTCTGCGCAGAGCCTCAGCAACCCATATAGCGTTAGTTACTTCCCTGTACTGTTCATAGCGGACTTTACGGTACTTCTGGTGCGCCCGGTTATACTCCTCGAGAAAACCCTCTTTGGAGACGTTGAAGCCTTCAGCGACCAGCGATGTGTAAAGTTTATCTTCTGAAGATTCCATGCTGTAGTTTTTGCAGTTGACCAATGTGCCGATGTAATCGAAAATTATTGCTTTACACGGCATCCAAGTTCACTTTTGCTGAGTTTTTGATTTCAAGCAAGCATTGGCCAAGGGAAGTTTCCATCAGGTTTGAGGGTTTGCCTATGGCAGCTTCCACTTTGGGGTCGTAGGGGATTGAGCCAAGGTACCTTAGCTTTAGCTTTTCTGTCTCTTTCTTGATGCAGTCAGCTTTGTCCATTTTCATGTTTTCTACAATGCCAATTATGGGCATCTTTAACTCGCAGAACAAGGGCAATCTGTTTTTTGACCACTTCAAAAGCCAAAAGCGAAGGCGTCGTGACAATTAAAAACTCTATACCGTCAACAAGCCTTATCAAATCCAAGACAGCATCGCCGATTCCCGGCGGCATGTCAACAACCAAGAAATCCAGTTGCCCCCACTGTGTAACCGACAACAACTCGATGAGCGCGTTTGATATGTCTGCTCCACGCAGGGGTGCAGGGTTGTCGCCGACAAAGTAGACCAGCGACATGTAAGATAAGCCCTGAAAGGTTGGGGGCACTAAGCCTTTTTCTTCTTTAGGCTGAACCTTTGATGGGACGCCTAATATTATGTGGGTTGAGGGACCTGTGAAGTCTAAATCAAACAAGCCAACTCGGCAGCCGTCTTTTGCAAGGGAGAGCGCTAGGGCAGTGGCAACCATGCTTTTGCCCACGCCGCCTTTGCCGCTCGAAACTGCAATGATTCGACCGATTTTAGATAAACGCAGGTTAATCACGCTTGTCCGCGGATCAACCATCAGCATTTTACCCCTTTTAGGTCTTCAAGCCAGACACCTCGTCCGCTAGCGATTTCAAAGTCAGGGCTTCCACATTTGGGACACTTAATATAAGTATGAGCTACCTCTGGAACAAAATGAATTGCCTCGGCGGTTTCTTTGTCAAGTTTTTTGAAGTTGAATTGCCAAGCGTTCCCGCAAACCCTGCATTTTAGAGTTGACTTAGCTTTCAAAATGCGGAATTTAGCTTTCTTAAAGCTGTCGGGTTTCATCTGGTTTAGGGCAAAACGCAGAATCGGCGGTTCAATTTGCTGGAGTTCACCAACCTTGATTGTGACTTCTGTGACTTCCTTCAAGTTTTCCTGCTCAGCAATTTGCTCTGCAGATTTGAGGATAGCTTCAGCCAAAGCCCATTCATGCATAGAATAACAGGCTTTATCCAGCAATAAAAGAATATTGCACTCAATCCCTACGTAAAACATATTTGAGCTCACAACTTTTTGCGTTGATACAACAAAGCCTAAAAATGGCTAGGTGCAATGTTAGGGATTGGCGCATCAACATGAGAATTATAGCTGACCTGCACGTTCATGGCCGTTTCAGCCGAGCAACAAGCGAACAAATGAGTATAACTGAAATAGGAAAGTTCGCAAAAATCAAAGGACTCAACCTAGTTGGCACCGGAGATTTTACTCATCCAGAATGGCTCAAAGAAATCAAACAAACCTTAACGCCAGAGCAGGATTCGCATCTCTTTAAACTAGTCAGCTCAGACTCTCCCATTCGCTTTATGCTAACAACCGAAGTCTGCACAATCTTCAACTATAAAGGCGAATCAAAAAAAATCCACCACGTCATATTAACACCAAGCTTGGAAATCGCCGCACAAATTAACGAGCGACTTCAGAGCTTTGGCAGTTTAATCTCAGACGGCAGACCAATCCTTAACGTTTCCGCACCGCAATTTGTGGAAGAAGTCATGTCAGTTTCAAACGAAAACATGATTTTTCCCGCTCACGCTTGGACACCATGGTTTAGCATCTTTGGAGCCTTTAGCGGCTTTGACACTGTTGAAGACTGCTACCAAGACATGACCAAACACATTCATGCATTGGAAACCGGGATGTCATCTGATCCAGCTATGAACTGGCGCCTAAGCAAACTAGACAAATATGCTCTGGTTTCAAACAGCGATTGTCACAGTTTCTGGCCCTGGCGCATCGGCAGAGAAGCCAACGTTTTTGACATCGAAAAATTTAGCTACAAAGAAGTTACAGAGGCAATTATTGCCAATAATTCTTCACATTTCAAGTTTACCATCGAAACTGACCCTGCTTACGGCAAGTACCATTGGACAGGGCACCGAAACTGCAAGGTTTCCCTCTCACCAGCTGAAGCCATAAAATTCGGCAACGTCTGCCCCGTCTGCCGCAGACCGCTCACTAAGGGTGTTGAGCAACGCGTTGAGGAACTTGCAGATAGATCTGCAGATTTTAAGCGTGAAGGTGCGCCTGGGTTTATGTGTTTGCTTCCTCTCTCAGAAATAATAGCGACTGTACTTGGGTCTGAATCGCCTTCGACGCAGGCAGTTTGGAAAATCTACAATTTGCTAATTGAAAAATTCGGCGATGAATACTCTGTTTTTATTGATGCGCCCTTAGAGGCTCTCGCCCAGGTGGTGGATGCACCCGTTGCTCAAGCTATCGTTAAAGTTAGAGATGGTTCAGCCAAAGTTACTCCTGGGTACGATGGTGTTTATGGTCAACTGGTTTTAGGAATTGATTCGCCGCAAAAAGTTAAACTTAAACCTAAACTGATTCAACCAATTGTTAAGCAGAAGAGCATGACTGATTTCTGGTGAACTTAGCGTTAAAACAAGACCAAACAATTTAATTCCCCAACTAATTCTAGTTTAACGAAGGAACGATTACTTTGAAAGACATTCTAACAAAAATCAATAATACCGCTATTCAAAAGTTTGGAGCCCAATACTCTGAATGTCGAGCACAAAAACTCTACAAAACCAGCCTTACCCTAAAAGAGGAACGTGTAGAAGCCGCGAAACAAGGTATTGAAAACGGCGTTGCAATTCGTGTATTGGTAAATGGTGCTTGGGGATTTGCTTCGGTAGGATCGTTTGATAAAGTGATTTTGGAGAGTGCTGTTTCTGATGCTTGTAGAATGGCCAAATTGGCAAGCGTAAGGTTGAAAACGCCAATTAAGCTCGCAGATACCAAAGTTGTATCTGACCGTGTTTTATCCAAGCCAAAGAAGAATCCAGCAGATATTCAAATGGAGGACAAAATTAAAACTGCCCTTGCTGTAAACAAGGCGAGTTTGGGTCTTGACAAGCGAATTAAAAGTTGTACTGTAGACTACTTCGATTTGACTGGCACCAGCAATTTTGTTAACAGTGAAGGCACAAGCATTGAACAAGATAAACTGTATGTTTGGGCAAGAATAACTGCTTCAGCCTTCAGCGAGGGTACGTTCACGTTTGGCCGCGAAGAAATCGGCTCCACAGCAGGGTATGAATTGTTCGACGAGAAAATTCCTGAAGCCTTGGGGACCAAAGTTGCTAAACTTGCAATTGAACAGTTGAACGCCAAAGCTCCAAAAGGCGGAAAATTTCCGGTGGTTTTGGGTCCAAACGTGGTTGGAGTGTTTGTGCATGAGGCATTTGGACATTTAGCCGAGGCTGATTTAGCTCTTTCAGGCGGAGTTTTAGCCAGTAATCTTGGGAAAAAAATTGGTTCTGATTTGGTAACTTTCTATGATGATGGCACAATTGAAGGTGCGTTTGGCGCATTCAAGTATGACGACGAAGGTGTTCCATCTCAAAAAACAATGCTCATAAAAGACGGTGTCGTAGCAGGCTTGATGCATAACCGTGAGACCGCACAGAAATTCAAAGCTGAACCCACTGGAAACGCGCGTGCTGAAGACTTTCGTGTGGAACCAATCATCCGTATGCGCTGCACCTATATGGCCCCAAAAGATCAATCCTTCGAAGAATTAATTCGGGATGTTAAATTGGGTTATTTCTTTAAGAGTTTTAGAGGTGGACAAGCGAACCTTGACGGCACCTTCCAAGTTGGAATCCAAGAAGGCTATGAAATTGTTAAAGGTGAAATAGGTGCTGCAGTTCGTAACGCATCAATAAGCGGTAACACTTTGGAAACGTTGCATAAGGTAGACGGTGTGGGAAAAGACTTCATTTTAGATCCTGGTCGATGTGGCAAGGGCCAGACAGCTTTTATTAGTGATGGTGGACCGCACATTAGATTAAGCGAGGTGGTTGTCGGTGGCAGTGCTTGAAAAAAACACGATGATTAGTTTAGCTGAGAACGCTGTGAAGGCAGCTCTAATTAAAGGTGCCCAAGACGCGGAAGCCTACGTTTACGAGGGACAAGCATCAAACATAGGTATCGAACTGGGGCAAATTAGCAAAACCAACCGAATAATTGATCGCGGCTTAGGAATAAGAGTAGCTGCTAACAAAGCAATTGGGTTTGCCTATACAAACATTATAGAAGACGCAAATGCTGTCGAGAAAGCTGTGAACAGCGCGTTGAGTGCTGCTAGAGCGAGCAAACCTGACCCTGACTGGAACGGACTACCACAAAAGAAACCCTTCGCAATAACTGAGAATACTTTTGACAAAAAAATCCTTGAACTCAGCTCAGAAGACTTAGTTAATGTTGCCTCAACCATGCTGGATGCTGCTGGACAAGTAGACAAACGAGTTTTTCCAATTGAAGGAGGCATAGGTAGTGCTTACCTTTCTAACGCAATTGCCAATTCAAACGGCGTAACAGGCTTTGACAGAGGAACAATAATAGAATGCAGCTTGGCAACACTAGCAAAAGAAGGCAGCTCAGTAACACCCGTGTGCTTCGAGTTTAATGCAGCAAGAAACTATAACCTTAACCCATCATGGGTTGGAAAAGAAGCAGCGAGACTGGCGGTTTCAGCCCTAAAAACCAAGTCAGTTGACACCAAATCAGGCAAAGTAATTCTAACACAATTTGCACTGCAAGACCTTTTAGCTTATACATTAATTAATGCCATCAGAGCAGACAGCGTTCAACGAGACCAATCGCCATTTAAAGGAAAAATCGGGGAAAAAGTCGCCTCAGAAAACCTAACAATCTATGATGACGGATTATTTGCTGGAGGCTTGCGCACCTGGGCTTTTGACGGAGAAGGTGTTCCACACCAGAAAACACCAGTCATTGAAAAAGGCATCCTGCGCAACTTTTTGTATGACAATTATTCAGCCAAAAAGGATGGCAAAAAAAGCACGGGTAACGCTTCAAGGGCTGGTTACCTGTCAACACCTGGCATCGACACCACAAACTTTCATATTATGCCGGGAAACAAAACCTCCGATGAAATGCTAAGTGAAGTAGATGATGGCTTAATCGTCTATTATCTGCAAGGTGCCCACAGCAGCAACCCAGTCAGCGGCGAATTCTCAGTTGTTGCCACCCCAGCTTGGAAAATAAAAGATGGAAAAATAACTCATTGTTCAAGGGGCGTTATGTTAGCTGGCAACATCTTTGAATTGCTCAAAAACATCAGTGTCGTCGCTGGAAACGAGCGTCAAATGGGCCAGTTGGTTTCGCCATGGATTCAAGTGGAAAATGTCAGGGTTATTGCACAATAACTGTCTCTGGTTTATTTAAGCCCAGAAACTTTTGGAGTACTCGCCCAAAACTCCCTCGTAAATGTGTTTGGTTTGCTGTGCTATCTTTTCCCAATCATACTTTTCTTGAACTCGTTTGTAGGCGTTTTCTTTGAGGTTTTTAGCGTAATTTTCATCCAACAGAACCTTTGTTATACCCCAGGCTAGTGAATCAGGGTTGTTTGGGTAAACCTTAACGCCTGTAACATCATGTTCGATTATTTCTGATAATCCGCCAGTGTCGGATGCAACCACGGGACTCTGTGCTGCCATAGCCTCCAAAGCTACTATGCCAAATGGTTCAAAAAGTGATGGAACAACAGACACGTCCGCGCATTTCTGCAATTGCAACAGAGTTGTCTCGTCCACGAATCCTTCAAAGAGCACTTTATGCTCTAATCCCATGCTTCGAACAATGTTTAATAGCTGTTCTTTCATGTAGCCGCTGCCGACGATTATAAATTTAGCGTTAACTTTATTTAGAATTTTAGGTACTGCGTTAATTAAAACGTGGATGCCTTTCTCGTAAACCAGTCGCCCAACGAATAGGACTATTTTTTCTTCTGGCAAAGCAAATTTGCTCCGGAAACTTTTGCTGTCTACATTTATGTTATCGTAACAATGGGTGTTTACCCCATTTGGAACCATAACTAACTTGTCCGTAGGCAACCCAAACGCGTATTTGACATGCGAAATCATGTAGTCGCTGCAACAAATAACCTTCCAAGCTTCATAAGTCAGCCAGGCTTCAGTTTCATGAATCATTCTTTCAGTTGTGTTATGTAATCCATCTCTTCTGCCCATCTCGGTTGAATGCATAGTTACCAAAAGAGGTTTTCTAAAAATATGCTTCAAGCCGATGCCTGCATTTGCTACTAGCCAATCATGAGCGTGGAAAACATCGATTTTGTCAGCGATTTTTCGTGTTAGAGCAGCTGTTTCTTTTTGCATGTTCATGTTCATTAAATAAACCCATGTTGCAAAATCAGGCGATGGGTTCTGGTAGGAATCAACTCTGTAAACTTCAACGCCGTCGATTACTTCATGAGCTGGCGCCCCTGGGAAGTCGCAGGTGATTACATATACATTTACGTCTTGTTTAACTAAGTTTTTGGATAAGAAGTAAATGTGTGGTGATATACCTCCAATGACTCTTGGCGGATACTCCCAGCTAAGCATCATAACGCTTAATTTATCTTTCATGTTTGTTTGCCTCCGCCACTTTGCTATATAATTTCAAGGAGTCTTTAATTGTTGAACTCGGTTCTGCAGAAATAACTGCTATTTTCTCTTTTGGAGCTTTATAGATTCTAATGACTTCCTCTTTCATCCAATCGGATTTTACGGCAATTCTTGCCGATTCATAGAAACCCAGCCACTCGATGCTTTTAATTGCCATATTGTAAGAAGCGTTAGCGTTTGGTGAACGATGGTCTTCTAAGCTTTCAACTGAATAAACAAAGGGTATTCTAAGACTGTTTTTTAATGTGACTGCCGCTGGGATAAAATGCCAATCGAAAACATCAATGAGGTCCACTTGCTTGTTTGTTTCATAGTAAATGTTAGCCGCTGCCCGTTCAACTTCCTGATTCAAAGTTAAAACCCATGTTAAGACACCTATGTGGTTTCGAACGGGATTGGCAACTCTGATTGTTTTTACTCCGCTCGGTTCTTGTGTTTGACCAGTTGCAGAATCATCGTAGGTTACAACATTAACATCAACTTTACTGTTGGCAAGTTTAGTTGATAGGGCGCTGACGTATCCAGAAAGTTGACCTACCACTCGAGGCGGATACTCCCAAGAAAAAATTATGGCACGCATGTTTCCACTACGTGAACAGCGAGCAGACCTTAATTATTCCTCGTCCATTGAGATAATACCGTTTCTTGCCTTCATTGTCATAGAAGCTTTCAGCAAAACCCTCAGACTTGTATTTGTCTAGAATGCCTTCAATTTCGTTTGGGTCCTTCTGGAGAAGTCGTGCTACATCCTCTCCCCTTCTAGTAAATCAGCTGCGGTAGCGCACAAGTTGTGCAGTGTCTGCAGGACTTTATCTGGAAACGGAAGCTCGTCTCTCATGTTTAATGCACCAAGCCAATAGAAAGTACGTCGACTTATCTAATAAACGCATACGAAATTTAGAAAAGCTGGGTTGCATCCTGCAACTCCTTGCTTTGCGCAATGTAACGTTTTGTTGCTGCATCAACTATTGCTTTTCTAAGTTTCTCCCCTTTTTCTCCTAACGCTGTGAATTCTTTTATTTTGGATGCTAATTTCTTGTCTTTAAGCGAGCTTCGTGCCCAACTTTCAAAATCGCCATTGTCACCATGAAACTCTATAGCTTTAACGTTTACTTCTTTGAGAGCTTTGATGAAACCTTTTAGACTCCAAGCCATTGTGTCCGTATAGAACTCTTTTCCAACGCCGGTATAGAATAGAAAAGGCTCGTTAGCCGTTGAAATAGCCAGTCTTAGTCTAGCTTCAAAATCATTTAGCAATGTTTGAGCAGCCACGAAAGCATCCATTGGTGATTCGTATGGACTAAAGTATGAATGGACTTCTCCAGGTCCTCCGCCTGCCGTGAACATGTAATACAGGTGGTCGCTGGTTTGGAAGTCACGCCACAACCTTAGAAACTCGTCGTCTTCCGCTTCTTTGATAAACGGCTCCAACCTGCGTAGTGTCGTATAGTATGCCCATTGCATAACGTTGCCAAGCCATCCTGACTGGTCTCGTTGAATATCAGCCCAAGAAACAGTTCCGCCCGCTTCAGGTACATCGATTTCCCCTGCTGAAACATGATTATCCAACACTTCCGAAGGCGTAACCATCTGTAAATGGTCAAACTTTAAAATCTCGTCCGGAAGGTGCTGGAGGAAGCTGTGAATACCAGTTTCTGGCCAATGGTGCTCGCCAAAGGTTTCGTAGTCTGGGAAAATGTTGATGCACTCACCTTTGGTTTCTGATAACCACCGAGCGTACTTGTCCGCGGTTAAGGGCCACTCGGGCCAAAACCTTGATGAAAACCTAAAACCAATGTCGTCAGTCAACTTGTAATTCCTAAGGAAAACCCGGATTTTCTTAGTGCCTTTAGGAGTGTAAATATAATTAGGTGATTTTTCACCAAGAATCTTCTCTATACCTTCCGTGTAGATTCCTTTATAGCCCATGTCCTCAACAGTTTTGGCGATTGTGTTGTTATAGAGCAACTCTGTGTTTTCAAAAACTCGGGTTGTATAACCGAACAGGTCCTTGACGATTTGTTTGTGCATTTTGGCTTGTTCGATGAATTCTTCTTTTTCTGGGTAGAGACTGGAGATTGAATGGTAGTAGGTTTGGTTTAGGAATTCTACGCATCCTGTTGCTGAGAGTTGCCTGAAGCTTTCGAGAAGATCTTTGTCGAACATTTCGCATTGTTCAAGGAAAACACCTGAAACGCTAAAGGAAAATTTCGCTTGTTTACGGCTATGTTTGTGTCTTGTCTATTACATCGAGGAGGATTTGGTTTGAGGGAAAATAGCATTTGCGTGCGGCACGCTTGAAGATTTCTCTGTCAACCTCAGTGTCAAAGTAATAGTTGAACAATTCATTTTTTCGATTGGCGCTTGAACACTTTGCCTTCCCAGAACAAATTGCGCCTCAACCTATGTGGCTGGTGAACTTCAAAGACAAACACAACATCAGTCATGACACCTTAGCCTCAAACTAAACAATATCAGACTAATACAGTTATTTCTAATTTACGTTTAAAAATAATTATGTTTAACACTGTAACGATTGTGTAAAATTGAGCTTGAAAGAGCTTAATGCACAAACAAAACAAATTTATTGCGAGAGGAGAGGGTGCTTGGTGAAAAGAAAGTTTCTATGTCAATAAAGAGTCTAAATCCAATCTGCAGATATTACAAAAAATGTAAATACTATGATTTGGGATAAATTTTATATTAATAGCCGTTGACTACTCTGATATGGCTCCTAATAAAAAAAGTAAAACTTCAAAACGCAAATCCAACAAGACACTATTTCTTGCAATAGGTCATAATAGTTTTAATTCTAATTGGAATCGGTGTATACATTTTGTTAGGGCAATCAGGAAATCAACCAAACACATCGCCCACCCCAACTCCCTCACCATCAACAATCGCATCCCCAACTCCCTCACCATCAACAATCGCATCCCACAACACCCTCACCGACAACAAGCGACCCATCCTACGTTAACCCAACAAAAGTTCTGCTCCAAACCTCCGTTGGAAACATAACCCTTGAGTTACGAAGCGATAAACCGATAACAACTACCAACTTCATAAACCTCGTTCAACAAGGAAAGTATGACGGATCAGTTTTCCACCGCGTCATCGCTGGCTTTATGATTCAGGGAGGCGCAATCAGCGGCACAACTCCAACCATAGCTGACGAGATAGGCAGCAACAACCGCAACGTCGCATATACCATTGCTATGGCGAAAACAAGCGACCCCAATTCGGCAACAAGCCAATTCTTCATAAACGTAGTCGACAACGGAAACATCGCCATCGACCAAGCAGGCACCAAATTCGATGCAGTCTACACAGTCTTTGGAAAAGTAATCGCAGGGACAAAACGTCGTTGACGCAATAGCCAATGCTCAAGTCACCGAAATCCATACGACACATGAACAATAGTCACACCGATAAACTCCTGTTACACTAATTAAGAGCTACAATACTCTTCATACGTAAAAATACTAATCGAATGATACTTTTTACTTTTTTTCAAGTAAACATCAGACTATCAAAGCCCCAAATCCAATAAGCATTTTCTTGTTGAGCAATATGCATAATAGCCAATAATTCTACTTGATATCGGAGATATTATTCATGTCAGGATAAATCTGCAAATCAACCTGAAACTAAAGTCCTACTTCACACAAGTATGGGCGACATAACAATCGCTCTTACGAAACGACATGCCAATAACCACTGGAAACTTCAAAAAACTGGTCCAACAAGGAATCTTACAACGGCACTATTTTCCACAGAGTCATACCGGGCTTCATGATTCAAGGCGGCGACCCAACAGGAACAGGATATGGCGACCCCTCAATCCCCGAAATTAAAGATGAATTCACAAGAACCAACCGCAACGACCGAGGCACCATAGCTATGGCGAATGCGGGTCCAAACACAGGAAGCAGCCAATTCTTCATAAACCAAGTTAACAACAATTTCTTAGATAGTAAGCATCCTGCGTTTGGAAAAGTCATTGCTGGAATGGATGTTGTTGATAAAATCGCCAAAGTACCAACTGGCTCAAATGATAAACCGAGGACAAACGTAACAATAATCAGTGCATCAATTGTACCTTAAAAAAAGACTCAAAAATTGGATTATTCTTTTTTCTTATCTTCTTTATCTTTGGGCTTAGAACCGATTTCCACTACTTGAATGCTTATTTGGTATCTTTTTCCGCCAGCTACCATCTTGCCTGTTCCATAATATCCTTTGCTGCCTGTTTTGAAATCTTTCTTGTCTATTATGAAATTCTGTTTATCTCCACAAAGCTGAATGGTTGCCATATTTACATCGCTCATGTTAAAGTCTCCAATCTTTAGAACAAATCATACGCTGTTGCTTTTCACCTTTTCGCTCTCCCTGCTTCACCTCCAAACCTCTTCAACTTCTCCGACGTTTCTCTGTCAACTGGTCAAAATGGAACAAACGCAACCGCAATTCAGGGAACTCTGTTAAGCCAGCTTCCGAACCTGTTCTTCTGGTTTATCCTCATGGGATTCATCATGTTTGCTGGAGGAAAGATTGCGTCCTTGGGCGTTAGCATGCTTAAGGACATTAAAGTGGAAGTTCAGAATTCTCTTCAAGCTCCAAGGGAAAAGAACGCACAGTAACCCTGACTAAAAAGAGATTGTGAATACAATGGACGATCCGGCCGCCGCCTACATTAAAATTCTTTTAGATATTTTGGTAGCCGTTATTATAACATTAGTTTTGTTTTTCTTGGTTCGCCGTTCAAGAAAAGAACAATCCTTTGTTGGGTTCAAATCAAGATCTTTCGATGAAAAATACGTTGGCTGCGTTTTACTTGTGGTAGGTATAGTCATTATTATTGTTTCAGTCTACGAATTACTAATTCTCTTAAACGGAAATATTTATTATAATTCACCATTCATATTAGCGAACATATCCATCGCGGGACAAGTTGTTTCTGGGGAGCTTTTGGGTTTATTCTTTGCAATCGATTTCTGGCTAGCAATCTTTGGTTTGGGCGGAGGAAAGATTTTGTCACTTGGACTTGATATGCTTCAAGGCAAAAAAGTGATCTTACGCAGAAACGTTCGAGTTTGAAAAAATTAGTAAAGATTTGGTGCGGTCGCCGGGATTTGAACCCGGGATCATTAGCTTGGAAGGCTAAAGTCCTAAACCAGACTAGACGACAACCGCCCACATTTTGCTGAATAAGGCTATTTTCAGGTTTTAGTAGGTCATGTACTTCTTTGTTTTGGCTTTGACCTATTTGACCACTTTTTGCCTTTTCAGTAGTCAGATTGATGCCTTGTGTTTTTAATAAAGTTTTCAGAGATTCCACGCAGATCAGCTTAGACAAGCATTTTATTACATACTTCAAACAGGGAGATTGCCAATTGACATAACGCTCATATGAGAGGATTCTTTGGTGGTTCATTTTGGAGAGAAAAATACTGTTTTTTGCACTAATAGTTCTTAAGTGCTAATTAAAGAAGAAGAGCTGTATTTTGAAGGACACATACTAAAGGCACTGCATAGATTTATTTATTATCCTTAAAAGACGGATTGGCAAATTAGTCAAGTTTTCTTTTATAGACGGGGATTTATTTGTTTATTTTGGGAATTTACATAAACGGCATGTCTTTGATGCGAAGAGATAGTCCGTAAATTTCCAAAGTTATATTTTTTGACATGGCTTTCTGTATGAATTTGCTTTTTTTGGTTAGTCCATGATAGACACCATCCAATAAAAAACACAAAAGCCACAAAAGGCAACATGATGATTGTCCTAACTCTATTTGGTTTTGACACATCTATTCCCCCTGAAGCAAATTTACTTTCTAAAGATATAATAAGACTTTTTGAGAAGTGCACTTTGCTAATTTGTTAATTCCTATTTTGGAGCCGAAACTATCGTCATTTTTCTAAAGGACACTTTGAAGAAGAACGGTTTGAGACTTGTAATCCACACTTGATTGGATTCCTTTGTGTTAATAACCACTATTGGTTGGTTTCTCGTTTTTTTAATTTTCATTTAAAAATTAAAAACATGTTTCTTTAGGGAAGCCTATATCTTAGTCACGACTTATGAATGTAGTAGTTTAGGTTGAATAAGATGAGTTCAGGAAAGGATAGGCAAAAAATTCCCGGAAGCCGAATGAAAATCCTAACAAAAGACGCCAAGCAAATGGTAAATGGACCATACTATTGTCCCAAGTGCCGAAAAGAACTATTGCAGATTTGTGCAAGCGTTAAAACCAAGGAAGTCTACGCTGTATGCAAATGCGGGCTTGAATGGCAATTAACTTTTGCACCTGTTTTTCAACCCGTGGATTACTACAACAAGTTCAGAGATTTGTGGAAAAAGCAAAGTTATGGGATAATCAAACAGAAATAGACCATTTTTAGTTTCCATCGATCACAACTCAACACAAATTATTAATAAGTTAAAAATTCTCCGTACTATAGCTGGAGCATAAACGCTTTGACTAAAGAAAAACTTTACAGCTTAACCACTTGCTACCTGTTCAACAGGAACTAGAAAAACTCGATTTGGGACAAGTTTTAAACGGTAGACCGCCCATGTAACCCAAGATTGAAATGGTCAAAATGGGTAAACTCTCGATAAAACCATCCAAATTATTAATCATCTTGATTTTAGTGTCGATCATATTGCTGCCCCTAATATTCTCACACCAAGCAGCCGCACAGACAAACGGGACATACGATAAATCGTTTGCTTGGAATTATAACGGAAAATATTGGACCTGGAACCTTAGTATCCCACAAAACCTGTATGACTCCTACAAGTCTGTTCCAGTTTCTAGTCGAACAGCAAATGGTCCCGCAGGTTACGGTTTTCTAACCACAACTGATGATTACTACATTAAGATTCTCGCCCAAAAACTTAATGAAACCGCAACCCAGCAGGGATACAATTCATTCGATGAAATAAGCTTCGTTTTGGCGTTTGTTCAAAGTTTACCTTACACATCTGACTCAGTAACTACCGGTCGCGATGAGTATCCACGATTTCCAATAGAGACTTTGGTAGATGACGGCGGAGATTGCGAAGATACATCAATACTTTTTGCAACGTTAACGCTTATTATGGGATACGGCACCGTATACATTAATCCCACAGATCACTATGCCGTCGGCATTCTAGGTAACAACCTTCGTGGAACCTACTGGACCCACCCTGAAAACTCCAACAACACTTATTATTACTGTGAAACCACTGGGGACAATTTCAAGATTGGACAGTTACCCGAAGAATTCCAAGGAAAGAAGGCATTTATTTACGACATAGACCAAAGCATACAGTTTGTTTCTAATGTGGAAATTACACCAACTGTCGAACCATCACCACTGCCAACTTATTCTTTCGGTATAACATCGCCTACCCCAACTTCAAATCCAAATCCAACAGCGTATGTGTCTCCATCTATCGCGCAACCCAGCAATCAGCCAGTTCTACCGTTATCAATTAACTTAATTTCTGATAATCCGCTACTGTTCATTCTTATCATCTTTGCAATTGTGGCTTCAATAGCTCTCGCGGTTTGGTCAGTAAGATCGCCCAAGCATCAATCAATTGAGGCGCCCTTTGCCGCTGAAGCAACTATTCCAAAAACAGAAGATATCGTTTCCGAGGGCAACAAATTTTGCATTTTCTGCGGTTCAAGCAACAAAGCATATGCAACGTACTGTGAGAAATGCGGTAAACAAATAAGGTAATAATCAGTTCAACATGTTCACTACTTCTTCCGTAAACGCATCAATTCTAGAGTGAGCGTAAACTACGATTGCTATTTCCAACAGTATTATGAATAAAAGAAAAGCTGCTAAACCCGCAGTTAAATTAACCAAGGCTTGAGTAGCCACCACATCCACGTTGCCTTCTACTGCAACCAGCCAACCCCAAAACCCAGGCACTTGCGAGGACAAAGTTGATTTTAAGTCGGTGGTCATCCATATGCAGATGCCAACAAGAACAAACGCTAAGGCGCAACCTATGAGGGTGATATTTTTCCAGTCTGAAGCCAGAGCAGTTTTGAATTTTAACCGTGTTCCACCGTCAATAGGATCGAAAGTCACGTTTACAGTTTTCTTGGCGGTCTTGGGCAATACTCCCCAAAGCGACCCCTGATTAAAACAAATCTGCCGTTGCTCCTCTTCAGAGACTACTTTGCAGCCTTTCGCAACGAAAGCAACCTTCAATTTTGGATAGGCATCTTCAATAGTTAAATTGGTCGTTCTCTCAAGCAAGTGGACACCAGAAAACAACTATGTTCTAAGTTGCTATTGTGGTTTATCGTCGTTTCTGTAGAGCCGCTTCTGGTATTGCGACGACTTGAACTTTAAGCCCGTGACTGGTTGGCGAGGCAAGACGCGTTGGCGTTCGAGGTTCTTGATTCGGGCGTAGAGCTTGGAAACTTTGGTGTTTGAAGGAATCTTTGATTTGGACTTATGTACGGGTACAGGTTTGAAGGGCTGGGTGATCTCCAGTTTCTTACTTTTAGATTTCTTAACAGCTACGTTTCGCACTTTTTTGAAAGTCACGGTGCCTTCTTTGAGGTTTACTTCCTGCACTTCCCAACCTGCATTCAACCAAGCCTTCGTATGAATACTCGACGATTTATTGCTCCACCATGCAATGTCTTTGTAAGCCTCCATTGGAAGGTTACTGCCGATTAACCCATCAATCCGTGCGAACGAGAGCTTAACCTCACTTGTGAATGCGGCTCTAAATTTTAAGTGTCCTTCAAACCCAGCGTACTTAGAAACACTCTGCGGCGAAACCACCCTCCTAGCACAGTGAAGGCAAAACATCATGTTTGGGTCGCCAGTAGCAACGTCGGGAGTCATGCAGTCTCGGCAAAACAGTTTCTTGCAGCGTTCACACTTGCGCATATATGTTATTCGAAGAACTCTGCCGCAGATTCCACATTCATCCTTCATGACACCACATCCCAAGCGAATAAGAAATATCGCTTATACTAAGTATTTTTTTTAAGATATTAATTTTCAGACTGAAAAACAATTGTTGACCTGGAAACTATTACTTTAACATTATTTTATTAAAAATAATTTGAAAAAGAAAGGTGGATTACCCTTTCACTACAGCTATTGGAACAAGTCTTGCAACTTTTGTGGCAATCCCAACTTTGTCACTAACATCAGCAACAATATCTACATTCTTGTAGGCTGGATCAGCTTCTTCCGCTAACACTGATGCGCTCGCAGCACGAACCACGATGCCTCGCTTCTCTAAAGCTGATTTTATGTCTCCACCCCAGAACTGGCGTTTGGCAGCTGAACGGCTCATCATTCTGCCTGCACCATGTGCAGTTGAACCAAAAGTCAAATCCATCGCCTTCTGAGACCCCACCAGAACCCATGAACTTGTACCCATGCTGCCTGGAATAAGTACAGGTTGCCCTTCACTTCGGTAATCATCTGGAACATCAGGGTGACCAGCGGGAAATGCACGTGTGGCACCTTTGCGGTGAACCCAAACCTTCTTTTGGCTGCCTTCGATGTTGTGAGTTTCTGCTTTGGCAATGTTGTGTGCGACGTCGTAAACGAGGCTTAAACCAAATTTTTCAGGGTCTTGCTGGTAAACTTGTTTGAAGCTCTCGCGGACCCAATGCATAATTGCCTGTCGATTTGCAAAGGCGTAATTGACGGCGCAAGCCATCGCTTCAATGTAGTCTTTTGCTTCTTGGCTATTTCCTGGAGCGCAAGCTAATTCTCGGTCAGGAAGAGTGATTTTGTATTTTTGTACTGCGTGTTCCATAACCCTTAGATAATCCGAGCATACTTGGTGACCATAACCTCTTGAACCGCAATGAATCATAATTGTAACTTGGCCTTCATGGGTGATTCCGAAGGCTTTAGCAGTTTTCTCGTTGAAGATTTTGTCTACTTTTTGGATTTCCAAAAAATGGTTTCCTGAACCCAACGTGCCTATTTGAGTTAAGCCCCGATTTTTAGCTGTATTTGAAACCTTATCGGGATCAGCGTTAGCCATGTGTCCATTTTCTTCGCAGTGCTTTGCATCCTCTGACCAACCTAAGCCGCGATCAATCAGCCATTGCACTCCCTCGGTGACTAACTTCTCCAGATCACTGTTGGATACGGTGAAGTCTTTTCTGCGGCTTCCAAGACCAGAAGGTACGTTGCGGAAAATTGCCTCTGCCAACGGAGCAAGCTTAGGACGGATATCTTTTTCGGAGAGAGTTGTAGATAGGAGGCGAACACCGCAGTTTATGTCGTAGCCAACGCCTCCGGGGCTGATGACGCCGTTTTCATAATCGGTTGCTGCAACACCTCCGATGGGAAAACCGTAACCTTCGTGCCCATCAGGCAACGTAACAGCATACTTGTATATGCCTGGCAACTGCGCCACGTTTGAACATTGCCAAAGTGTTCGGTCAGTTTGCATCTTCTCCAGAAGCGCTTGATTAGCAAAAACCATGCCAGGAACCTGCATCTCAGGCTTGTATTTGGGAATCTGCCACATGTAATCGTTAACCTTTTCCAACGGCACTCGTTCGGGAGCCGCTCTGCTTTCATTTTCGCCCAAAAATCTTCACCTTTCAAAACAAAAGATGAATGAGACTATAAAACATTTATGAACCCTGCTTTTGTTTGGCGTATTCGATGAAGCCTCTGACGCAGTTTTCCATAATTGTTTTTGAGTAAATGCGATGGGACTTAACAAAATCCAAAACTTGACCTATTACATGGTCCTCTGCAATGATTCTGTCGCGGATTTCTTCCAAACTCTGATTCTTCCCTACACCTTCCTTTGCAATATCTGCCCACAATTGAAGCTGAAGTTTGTAGTCTTTTAGGCGTTCAATTGCATTGTCTGCTTTTCCAAAATGACTAAAATATAGTACTGTTGGTTTTAGGCTGATTAGTTTATCTAACGAAGCTAATGCTGCATCCAAGTAGAAGGGCGGAGGCGTAGTTGGGACTACAATGTTGAATTCTGGAAGATACGTGCCAGCGGCGTCACCTGGGAAGATGCCTCCGTTGATTGATTCTTGGAAGCTCAAGTTATGTGAAGCATGACCTACAGTTTCAGTAACAGACAGTTTAGCTCCGTAGCCTAAATCAAAAGTGCCATCGGTAACTGGAATTATTCGTTCTTTAGGAACAGGTTCTGGTTTGCCGAAGATTTCGCTTACAAAACCTAATACTTTCTGAGATGAAGGCCAAAGTCGTTCGGGGTCAACAAGATGAGGCATACCTCTTGGGTGAACTATGACTTTGGCATTGGGCATAAACTTTAGTAGCGTGCCTGCACCGCCGCCGTGGTCTAAATGGATATGGGTGACTGCAACATATTCCACATCTTCAAGTTTCACATCAAGTTCTTTTAAACCAGAAAGTAAAGTTGAAATGGAGTTACGTTGGTCCTGACTCGACAAGGAATGGTTTTTTCCCCATAATGATATAGCTGCAGATCAAATTCTTGAAGCCTCCAGCTTCCAGATCCACCATAAACAATTTTTTCCCAATTTCTTTAGTACTCAAACCATTCACCCTTAAAACGGTTTAAGAGTCTTATGGCATAAATGTTTTCTTCAAAATCATCACTAAAAGATAAAATTTAATTACAGATTGCTATTGTATCAAAGGAGTTAGGGCGAAATCTATGTTGAAAGCTATTATCTTTGGAGCGCCAGGCGCAGGTAAAGGCACGTACGCCTCAAGACTTCAAGCCAAACTTGGTGTCGACGTTATTTCAATGGGCGATATTTTCCGTGAACTAATCAAGGAAAAATCAGACCTTGCAAAGAAAGTTAAAAGTTATATGGAAAAAGGCGCCTTGGTCCCAGACGACGTTGTAGTGGAAGTTTTGAAAAAACATCTATCCAAAGTTTCAAAAGGAAAAGGCTTCATCCTAGACGGATACCCAAGAACTCTCAACCAAGCCAAAAAACTCAATGCCATTACACCAATCGATGTTATAATGCAATTGAATGTTCCTGACTGGATAATCATCGAACGCCTATCTACTAGACGAATCTGCAAGAACTGTGGAACAGTTTACAACGTGAAATTCCTAAAACCCAAAGTTGAGGGCGTTTGCGACAAATGTGGTGGACCACTTTACCAGCGATCAGATGACAACCCAGAAACTATAAAGAATCGACTAAAAGTGTACCAAGAACAAACAACCCCCCTGATAGCTTTCTACAAGGAAAAGAAGATTCCATTCATAGAACTTGAAACCAAAACCCTAGACCAGCAACCTGAACCCATGGTTGAAAAACTGTTCTCTGAACTAAAGAAACTAAACTTCGTTTAGATGTCGAGGATAAACTCCAAAATCACCCTATCCGTTTCCCGGATAATCACCATTCGGTGATAAGTTACTGCTTTAACAGCGACTTTCTGCGGGTGTTTTTTTGGGTCAAATTTTTCTCCCCAAATTTTCGCTTTTATCTTAAAGTTATCATTTGTTTCTTTCCAACTGGTTATTTGAAATTTTGAATAAAGCATATCCAACGTTTCTGATTTTACAAGCAAAGCTTCCAGCCAATTATAGAGAAGAGCATACTGGTCTTCTGCTTCAACTTCAAGTGAATCCTCTTGGGCAGGAGAAACAATGTCTACGTCTGTGATAGTTTCGAACATCGATAAAGCCGCGTTTTCGTAGGCTTCTTCCATAGTTTTGCCGTGTGCGCTTACATAGACGTCGGCAGTGTGTTCTAGAAACTCGAATTTTCCAGCGAATTTGTCAGGTTTACTCATGCATTGACCGACAATATATGAGGAGAAAGGAGAATAAAAAACAATTGCGTTAGTTTGGGTTTAGAAATATTTCGTGGCTTTTTGAATGGCTGCCGCGGTTAGTTTTGCAGAGTTTTCGACGTCTTTTAGGCTGAGCATGCCAACAGGGCTGTGGATGTACCTTGTCGCGATAGAGATGTTTCCGCATGGAATTCCTTGGCGAGTAATAGAGATTCTTGCTGCATCAGTGCTTCCAAGCAAACCAGATTCAAGTTGGAATGGGATTTTTTCTTCTTCCGCGGTTTCAATTAACCATCGCAAAACCTTGGGATGCGTAATTAAGCCTGAATCGGAAATTGTTAGTGCTGGTCCCTTGCCCATTTTTACACTGGTATCAAATTCTCTTACGCCGGGAACATCACCTGCAATCGTTACATCTAAAGCCAATGCCAAATCAGGATCAACACCAAAGGCGGCTGCAGCTGCTCCGCGCAACCCAACTTCCTCTTGGACAGTGCCGACGGCGCAGATAGTGCAATCTGTTTGCGTGAGAAGTTTAAGGGCTTCAATCATCGTTAAACAGCCAGCTCGGTTGTCAAATGCTTTGCCGATTACAGCATCTTTGCCAAGATTAACGTATTTCACGTCGAAAGCTATTACGTCGCCAAGCGATACACCAAGGTTTGCGGCGTCTTCTTTGTTTTCTGCTCCTATATCAATGAAGAGGTCATCATAAGTGATGATTTTTTTTCGTTCCTCTTCTTTTTGGATGTGAGGGGGTTTAGACCCAACTATGCCTGATAACTGGCCTTTTTTTGTGTAAACAACAACTTTTTGAGCGGGTAAGATTCGGTCGTCTATTCCGCCCATTTTGGAGAACTGTAGAAAGCCATCTTTTGTTATTGTCTTCACCATTAAACCGACTTCATCCATGTGGGCGGCAAGCATAATTTTTGGTGACTTGGCTTTGCCTTTTTTGATGGCTATTACGTTTTCCAGTCTATCCACTTGGATTTCATCCACGTAAGGAGTCATTAACTGAATCATTATGTTTCGAACTTGTTCTTCTCTGCCTGTTACTCCGCAGGCGTTGGAGAGTTTTTCCAGATTTGAGTTTAATGACAATCAGGATACCTTCTTTTGTTGGATTGTTAGAATTCTGAGGATTTGATTATTAAACAGTTGCGGTAAACACACGTTAAGTTTTGAGATCAAAAATCTTGCCTTACAAAGTGGATAATCTTAAATCATTAAACTGTATTCACAGACAGGTTAAGGTGTAAAAATTTGGCACAACAACCAAGTTACAAAACAGTTTTTGTTTTCCTAGATACAGATAAATATTGTAGTCCATTCGACATGCTCGTAGCTATCGACGCTTTCCCAGACTCAATGATATTCAAGTACGAGAACGTGACCGCTGAAGATGCCCCAAAAATAGTTTTCGACCTCTTGTTCCCACGTGGACCCGAAGGAGCGAAACACACCAAGGTGTTCATAAACGGAAGCAACTTTGAAATGGTTGAAAAAGTAGTTGAAGCCACTCAGAAAGCTATGAAATCAGCCCCATGGGGAAACAGTATAATTGTTGACCCAAGAGGCGGATACTCAACAGCAGCAGCCGCAGTAGCAAAAACTTTCGGCGCAGCAATGGAGAAGGGCTTAGGCTCTTTAGAGGGCAAAAAAGTCGCTGTTCTAGCTGGTACCGGTCCAGTTGGACAGACAGCCGCAAGAATTTACGCTGCAGAAAAAGCCAACGTAACCATCACAAGCCGCTCACTTGCAAAAGGGCAAGTAGTTGCAAACAAAATCAACGAAGAATGCGGCGCACAACGAGTTATAGTTTTCGAAGTTACAAAACCTGAACAGACAGCTGCAGCAATCAAAAGCGCTGAAATCATCCTCTCTGCAGGCGCAGGCGGAATCCAACTTCTCTCAGACGCAGATCTGAATGCAAATCCCACATGCAAAATCGTAGCAGACATCAACGCAATCAAACCATTAGGTGTTGAAGGTTTAGCACCAAACGACGACGGCAAAGAACTCAAACCAGGCGTTTACGGCATCGGTGCATTGGCCATAGGTAAACTAAAAATCAAGACTGAAATGGAAATGATTAAACGTGCAACCGCCGAACCATCAGGACTCTTTGACTATGCAATCGCATACACAATCGCAAAAGAACAAATTCTTAAGAAACTCGCAAAAGCAGCTGCAAAATAAGCAGCTAATCTTCATTAGTTTTCTTTTGTTTAGACCAGATCTAAAATAAAAATTGGCAAGATCTTAATTTTTTTCTACTGTTTCTCATCACATTTTTATTTCCCAATTCACTTGATTATAAACGGTTTTGAGAACAATGCAAGGTTGGATAGGTGTTTTTCTAAACGTAGATTTATCCAAAAAAAAAGCCACATCCGAAAATTACGACGAAAGTTTAGCATTGAATTTTCTTGGCGGCAGAGGGTTTGCAGCTAAAATTCTCTGGAACAGGCTAAGATATGGCATCGATCCGTTGTCACCTCAGAACCTGCTGGTTCTTGCCGCGGGACCATTGACTGGGATTGGTTTGCCAAACAGTGGGAAGCTCGTTATTGCTTCAAAAAGCCCGTTAACAGGAGGATATGGCGATGGCAATGTTGGAACGTTAGCGGCGGTTCACATGCGCAAAGCTGGTTACGACGCAATAGTTATCGAGGGGAAAGCTCAAACACCAGTTTTCCTCCATATCAAGGACAATTCCATCGAGTTTGCAGAAGCCAAAGAATATTGGGGTCTAAACTCTTTTGAAACAGAACAACAATTGCGCAAAAAATACTCTCGTGCAGTTGGGATAATCTCAATTGGTCAGGCTGGAGAAAATCTCGTTAAATATGCCACAGTTGTCTCACAGGAAGGACGGTCAGGCGGACGGCCTGGAATGGGCGCTGTTATGGGCTCAAAAAACTTAAAAGCCTTAGTAATTGAGGGCACCCAGCCAATACAACTTGCAAACCCTGAAGAAATGAAACAATTAGCAACCGACGGTTACAAAGAAATCCTCTCTAAATCACTCTATGCTTTTTGGAAAAGGCAGGGCACAATGTCAACAGTTGATTGGAGTCAGGAAAACAGTGTTTTGCCAACCTTCAACTATCGTCAAGGCGTCTTCAACCAAGCTGAAAGCATAAGTGGTTTTACCATGGAGAAACTGAAGATTTCCAATCGTGGATGCCCACAATGTAACATGACCTGTGGCAACGTAGTCAAGGACAGCGAAGGGAAAGATTCTGAGTTGGATTATGAGAACGTAGTTATGCTTGGCTCTAACATTGGTTTAGGTAATCTTGAGCAAGTTGCAACTTTAAACCGCATGGCCGACGAGTATGGGTTAGATGCTATTTCTCTTGGGAACGTAATTGGTTTTGCTATGGAAACTTCTGAAAAAGGACTAATACCAGAAAAGATTGGTTGGGGCGATTTTGAAGCGACTAAAACGTTAATCAACGATATTGTTAATCGACGTGGCTTAGGCGCTGTTTTAGCTGAAGGCGTACGCTCCGCATCCGCAACACTCGGCAAAGGGTCAAGCGATTGGGCAATGCATGTCAAAGGATTGGAAGTCACCGCCTACGATTGCCACGCAGCTCCATGCATGGCTTTGGCTTATGGCACCAGTTCAATAGGTGCCCACCACAAAGATGCCTGGGTCATAACTTGGGAAATAAAATCTGGCAGAGAAAACTACAACGCTGAAAAAATCGATTACCTCATCCAAACTCAACTCACACGCGGCGGTTTATTCGAAGCTTTGGGAGTTTGCCGCTTCCCGTACAACCAGTTTGCTTTCGGGCTGGATTGGTACCAAAAATACTTGAAGGCGTCGACGGGCGTGGAGTTTTCTTTGGAGCGCCTCAATGAAATCAGCGACAGGATCCTCAATTTGGTACGTGGTATTTGGGTTCGAGAGTATGGGGCAAGGTGGAGTCGGGATTTAGACGTTGGTCCCATGCGTTGGTTTAAAGAACCCTTAACAGAAGGTCCAACGAAAGGTTCAATGCTCAACTTAGAAAAATACCATACGATGCTTGATAGTTATTATCAGAAGCGCGGCTGGAACAAAAACGGCGTTCCAACAAAAGAAACCCTGGAAAAGTTGGGGTTGGTTGACGTTGCAAGTCAGCTTGCAATTAGCTGAGAGATGCGAATCTAGTATGACCGTGCGAAGTACGCTGTTTCTTTGGCTTTCTCTTCACAAACAATGCAGTTTGTAGTTGGATGCTCTATCTGGAAGGGTCGAATTCGAATGGTGGCGCCTGTTTCATCTTTTACTTTTGCTTCGCAGTCTGGGCTGCCGCACCATGCTGCCTTTATGAAACCGCCTTTTTCATCTAGCACCTTCTTGAATTCCTCATAATTTTGAACTGAACTGGTTTTCTCTTGAAGTATTGCTTTGGCTTTTGCAAGCATGTTGTCCTGTATTTCCTGCAGGAGCTTCTCTACAGTTGGGAGGATGTCCGCTTCTTTAACTGCAGTTTTCTGACCTGTGTCACGTCGCACCAATACCACTTGTTCTTGTTTGAGGTCTCTTGGTCCGAGTTCTAGGCGGATTGGGATACCTTTGAGTTCCCACTGGTGAAATTTCCATCCAGGTGTGTACTCGTTACGGTCATCTAAAATTACGCTGAAACCTTTGGCTTTGAGTGACGCTGCAATTATCTTAGTTTTTGCGGCTATAGCTTCAGCCTCCAAGCCTTTGAAGGGAATCGGAACTATAACAACTTGTGTTGGTGCCACTTTGGGCGGCATAATTAAGCCCTTGTCATCGCCATGAACCATAATCATAGCGCCGATGAGCCGAGTAGTGATGCCCCAGCTAGTCTGCCAAACAAAGTGATCCTGCTTGTCTTCACCAATGAATTTGACATCGAAAACCTTAGCAAAGTGCTGTCCGAGATTATGGCTGGTTCCCATCTGCAAGGCTTTTCCATCAGGCATGATTGATTCGAGCGCTGTTGTATAGAGGGCGCCAGCAAACTTTTCGCTGTCACTCTTAGTACCGACGACTACTGGAATAGCCAAGTAGTTTTCCATTATATCTTTGTATTCGCCAAGTGCGTACATGACTTCAGCTTCCGCTTCTTGAGAAGTCGCATGTGCAGTATGTCCTTCTTGCCAGAGAAACTCTCGTGTCCGCAAAAACAGCTTAGTAGCCTTGGTTTCCCATCTTACTATGTTGCACCATTGGTTAATTTTCAAAGGCAAATCTCTCCAGCTGCGAATCCACTTGCTAAACATTGCGTACATGATGGTTTCGCTGGTAGGGCGAACCGCTAGTTTCTCCTCTAATGGTGTGTCTCCACCCTGTGTAATCCATGCGACCTCTGGAGTGAAACCTTCAAAGTGATCAGCTTCTTTTTTAAGGAAGCTTTCAGGAATAAACATGGGGAAGTAAACGTTGCTGTGTCCTGTGGCCTTGATTTTTTGGTTGACGATTTCTTGAATTTTCTCCCAAACCGAATAGGCGTCTGGGCGAATTATCATACAGCCTTTAACGGGTGCATAATCTGCAAGTTCGGCTTTTAGAACAACTTGTACATACCATTCGGAAAAGTCTTGGTTCTTCTTTACTGTTATTCCAGTATCGGACATGGGGATTCTCTTCTTGCATCCTTATGCCTACATCTGCATATAAAACCGTAACGGGACAATCACACTAAAATTACGTCTTTTTAGATTAGGCTCTTAGTCCCTCAAAAAATGGGGATGGTCAAGCTAGCGCCGCTTACTAGAGTATAGTGCTTTAATTGACAATTTCTTAAACAAAATAATTATTTTCTGAAAAGTCCCTTTTTTTCAGGGTAATCTTTACATTCGTAGATTCGAAGTTGCCTTTGGGGTTCGATTCGGCAGCGTTTGCGTGCGTTCTTGCGCCTTAAAAGTGGGGCAAGTTGAAAGAAAGGGCATTTGGAACAGAGTGTACTCAAGTTCTGTTCCTACCTTGTCATCATTCTTCGGAATACTGGCAGTGCAATTGCAATCATGACTACGCCGAATACGATGAGTATTATGAGTTCTGTGGATATCTGTGATATACCTGCGCCTAGTACCATTACTTTTCGTAAAGCATCTGACGCATAGGTTAATGGCAGAACCTTTGAGATGTTCTGCATATACCATGGCATCTGCTGTATGGGGAAGAACACTCCGCTCAGGAACATCATTGGGAACATCAGTGTCATCATCAGCATCTGTGCGGTCTCTTGGTCTTTAGTGAAGGATGTTATGACTATGCCTAAGCCAACGAAGCTAAACACACCGAGCAACAGCAGCGCAAACACGAGTAGGATGCTTCCTTGTATGGCGACTCCGAATATGCCGATTGCTAACGCTAAGATTATGACACCTTGGATTAAGCCTCTGCCTGTTTGAGCAATAGTTTTACCCAGCAGAATCGAGAGTCGATTTACTGGCGCAACCATCATGCCATCCATCGTGCCAATTTCTTTCTCCTGTGAAATTGCGACTGGTAAGCCTGTCATGACGCTCATCATAACGGTCATAGCCATTATACCTGGCGCGATGAAGTCAAAGTAGCTTGGGTGACCTGAAACTACGCCTTGAGTTTGTACGCTATAGGGTTGTACGACTGCGAGTGGGTTTGTTGCATTCAATGGCAGGACGTTGTGTACGGCTAACTGCTGGCCCATTGCATTGAATACGCCGGTTAATGCGCCTTGTATTGTGGCTGATATTTGTGGGTTGGATTCGTCGCTGACTATGATTATTGTGCCTTGCTGCCCAGTCATGATGCTTTGGCTGAAGTTGCTTGGAATTACTATGCCGCCTTCAAGTTCTCCTCTCTGCACCATATCTTTGAGATCAGTCGTGCTCGTTACGTTGGTTATGACAAGCATGTGGGTTTGGTTGTTAATTGCATTCAGACCAGTGAGGAAGCCTTGGCTTGGCGCAAATACACCATTGAAGCCTGAATCCTCATTTACCATGCCAATTTTCAAATCGGTTATTGTGCCGTTAGATGGATAGATGAAGCCAACCATAACCATCATGAATAATGGCATAACGATTAAGAGTACCAAGCCTAGTCTGTTTCGGAATAGTTCGGTTAAGTCTTTTTTTGCGATTCTAAAGCTATGTTTAAGAATAGTTTTTACAGTCATCTTCTATCACCTTACCCTTCTTGGTCCTCCGCCAAAACGCCTTCGGACCAGTCTCCATGCTGTATTTTCTGGTCAGCGCTATCTCTAACTTCATGACCTGTAATATGCAGGAATACATCTTCAAGTGTAGGCTGCAAGTTTGCCATTGAAGTGATTTTTCCGTTTTTGGTTCTGACAGTATCGACTATGTTGTCGAAGGCATCTTCGCCGTGAACGATAAGATGTAGACTTGTTGAGTTTTCTTGAGTTACTGCGTCCGCACATTTGAGTGCTTTTACTGAGGCCATCAAATCCGGTGTTAGGTTTGCGATTTCAAGTTTTATAATCATGGTGTCTCCTCCTGAAATTATCTTTTTAAGATTAGTTGAAGTGTCAAGGCTATGATTTTTCCGTGGTCAACGATGGCTATGCGGTCGCATAACAAGTCAGCGTCAACCATCATGTGTGTGGTTATGATAACTGTAGTTCCCTGTTCCTGGTTGAGTTTCTTTATGAAATCTCTAATTTCCACTGATGACTGCGGATCCAAACCTAATGTGGGTTCGTCGAGGAACAGAACTTGAGGCATGTTAAGTAAAGCGCGAACTACGTTCATTCTTTGGCGCATGCCAGTTGAAAACGTTCCGACTTGGGCATTTTTCCATTTAGTTAATTGAACCAGTTCGAGTAATTCATCGATTCTTTTGTTTAAGGTGTCTTTTGGGATGTTGAAGAGGCTGCCAAAGAACCAGAGGTTCTCTTTAGCGGTTAAGCGATTGTAGATGATCATTTTTTCAGAAACGATGCCGATTAGTTTGCGTACTTCCATGTCGTGTTTTACTGTGTCGTATCCGCCGATGGTGGCTGTTCCCTTTGTGGGTCTTGATAGGGTGGAGAGCATACGTAGAGTGGTGCTTTTTCCTGCTCCGTTGGGTCCCAGCAACCCGAAAATTTCGCCTTTTTTAACATCAAAGGATATGTCATCTACGGCTGTGAACTTGTTGAACATCTTCGTTAGATGATTTACTTCGATGATGGATTCATTTGCCATTTTAATTTCTCCGTTTATTTGGAATATTGTTCAGTGCAATATATAGCGGTAAAATATAAGTATTACCCAACAACAATATTAGTTTCGAAATAAGATGGCATCAGAAACCGAAGACAAGACAACAGCAAACTGGATGAAAGAAGCCCAAAAAGGCTACATCCGCATGGGAGTCCTCATACTTCTCAACAAGAAACCCTCCCACGGCTACGAAATCATGAAAGAAATCAACAGCCGCACCAAAGGCTTTTGGCAACCCACAGCAGGCGGTGTCTACCCCATCTTGCGAGACCTAGAAAAATCAGGATATCATCAAAGGCCATTGGGAAACCCAGAAAAACCGAAGATTAAAAGTATACAAAATCACCCAATCAGGAGAACTAATTCTCAGACACGCCATTGTTAAGCAAACAGAAATCTTCAACAATATCGGTGTTCTCTTCCGCGAATTCTCCCGAGATGTTCTCAACGTTGAAGCCACGACGGTTCAATGCCTACCATACCTTCACCTTTTTCAGCTTTTCTTGAGGAGAAAGTTGGTGCTAAGCAAAACCTCAAACAATTAGAACATCGAACGAAAACATATCGTGAAACAGTTAAAAGCAATGCAGGAACGACTAAAACTTTCGACAAAAGAATTGGAGAACTTAAAAAAGAAAATAAACCAGATTCTTCTGACATCGAAAACTCCTGTTCAGGTGAAGAATATTCCAAGTGACGGTTTGTGTAAAGAATTAAATCTGTGACTGCCTAATCCATTACGAGAGAGTGAAAATAACATGTTCCGCGTTAGAGTCAACAAAATCGAATCCAACCGCGACGTAGACGGCAACCTTGGAAAAAGAATCGAACTCCTTGAAGAACGAGAAGTTAACCCTTACATAGTAAGACCCCAATCAGATGAAGCCAAAATGGCACAGGACATCATGCAAGCACTTCAAACACAAATGCCGTTTCTGCCACAACGCACACAAATGGCAACTCCTAAGATAATTCTGTTCCTAACAGAACAAGAATACGACAATTTGGGAATAACCTTTGACGTAAACCAAGTTTACGAAGTAGCCCTCGAGAACCAAGCCATACGTTTTAGGAAAGTTTGAGCAGTTCACTTCTCATTTCTTTCAGAACTGAATGGTTCGGATGAAAAGACAAAACAAACATCATGTTTCTGAGTTTGCCACTAATTTCTTCCAAACCTGAAATTTTGCCTTCATCACAATACAGCGGTATAGGTTCATCACCATCATTTTCTTCATAGTAAACATAGATAGGTGATGATGCCCTGTCGAGCCGAACCATCTCAAAATCCAAATTCAAACGTTTAGCAGTTTCTTTTGCAGCTGTTCTAACTGATTCTAACCGTTTTCCTCTTGGAACGCCGGTTGAGGCATAAACCATCAGTTTCCCACAATTTTCCTTAAACATGCTAATCAACAAACTTCCTATCATCAAAATCTCTTTTAAAACAAGCTCGGCAACGACGTTTTCCATCAGTAGAGAGCAAAGTGAAAGTGAACACATTGTAAGTAAGGATTGTTGCTTTGCAAACTCGATCACAACTGCTTAAATCTCAAAACAAGATCTTCTTTCTGTAGATATTCAACGCCTCATGAATGACCCAGGTATTGTTAGGAACAAAGGCAAAATCAAAGCAATCATACAAAACGCACAAAACTTCACAGCTATCGAAAAAACGCTTCGGCTTATTCCAAAAATACCTCGACAGCCTCGACAAATCAGACAACTACGCAAACGCAACCAAAGAATTAGTCAACACATTCAAGTGGTTAGGTCCACCTTCAGCGAACCTTTTCTTGTACACCGTGGGTGAAAAAATCGAGCCAGGTAAAAAACACTATTTTCTTTTTGTTAAAATTATATTTTTAAACCTCATCTTCTCTTTAAATTCGAAGAATGTGAATGAAAGTTAGAGCACACTTATTGGTTTCTGGGCGAGTTCAGGGCGTTTACTTTAGACAGAGCACTCTGCTTGAGGCGCAAAACTTGGGCGTTAACGGTTGGGTGCGAAATCTGATGGATGGGCGGGTAGAAGCGGTTTTTGAAGGCGAAGAACACTCGGTAAAAACACTCGTTAACTATTGCCGCCAGGGTCCTCCTGCAGCAAGAGTGAATAATCTGGAAGTCAGTTACGGACCTTTTAAGGGCGAATTTTCAAATTTCACTGCACTTTAATCTCATTAAGTTTTTTTCTTGGGCACCCTAAAATGTGAATCTTTCCCAGCGCTAATATATTCACCGCCCATACCCTTCACGGCAGAGGCGATTTTAGCAAAGTTTGTCCCCAAAAAGGCCTTGGGCTTGATAATTATGAAATCGCCTTTCTCTTCAAAACCCAACCTAGATTCGAGTTCTTCTGGGAAGGACATGCGGATGTCGTCAAGTGACCTCTGCTTTGATGTTTCACGTGCCGCCTGCGGAGGCACAGAAGTCGTGGGCGATGGCGTGTGAGCTGGGGGCTGAGTTATTTGTCCAACTGCAAGAGATTTCAAAGAAGCAGAAACTGAACGCAGTTCCTCAGAAATTTTATTTATGGAACCTGCAATTTCATCAACTTTTACCAACAGCTGATTCAGTTTTTCTTTGTCAGTGCTCACAAACGTTTCCTCTTAAACTCCTAAATAATCCCAGAAGCTTATTAATTGTTTGCAAACTAGCCACAGTGAAAAACTTATATGATGGAAATTGATGGAAGCCAAAAAAGCGGAAGCGGTACAATCCTTCGCCTATCAGTAGCTGTAGCCGCCATCACTAAGCAACCGCTCCACATTACAAACATCAGGCAAAGCCGTCCACAGCCAGGCTTAAAGCCTCAGCATTTAGAAGCTGTTTTGACCGCAGGTAAACTATGCAATGCCAAAATTCAAGGAGCAAAACTTGGCTCAAGAGAACTCTGGTTTACGCCACGTGAGATTGAGGGCGGCAATTTTGAAGCATTAATTGAGACCGCGGGAAGCATACCAATGTTGTTTTTGGCTGCTTTGCCCATTTGTTTGTTCGCGAAGAATCCTATTCATTTGCATGTGGCAAAGGGTGGAACTGACACCACCCATGCTCCAACAATCAATTATCTGCGAAGTGTTTTTCTTCCTGCGTTAAGGCAAATGGGAGTTGAAGCCGAAATAACGGTTCAAAAATACGGGTATTATCCCAAAGGCATGGGTGAAGCAACAATAACAGTCAAACCAAACCACCGGCTGTACCCCTTTGCATTGAAGAGTTTTGGAAAATTGAAGAGCATTAAAGGGGTTTCTGTGTGTACTTTTCTAGCTGATAGGCAGGTTGCAGAGCGACAAGCAAAAGCAGCAAAAGACTATCTAGAGCAGAATGGTTTTAGGGCTGATATTCAAGTTGTAAACGATCAGTCAAACTACATTCAGAAGGGCAGCTCTATTGTATTGTGGGCTGAAACCGAAACTGGCGTAATCATTGGTTCCGACGCAATTGGGGAACTCAGAAAGATGAGTGAGGCAGTGGGAAAAGAAGCGGCGCAAAGGCTCAACACCGAACTCTCAGTTAAACCAACGGTGGACATTTACCTTGCAGACATGCTTATTCCTTACATGGCACTTTCAGAGGGAAAATCAGTTTTTCTTGCTAGAGAAGTCTCCGAGCACATAGAATCTAACATTTGGCTTATGGAAAAAATGTTAAACGTTAAATTCACAATAGAAAAAGTAAACAATCTATACAGGATAGAAAAAAGCTGACTGCATATGCCCAGACCTTCTGTTTGCATTAAAGTTCCGAAAAGTCAAGGCGAAAAAACAATTTCATTAGCAACAAAGTTTGGGCTTGCAGATAAATCTCTGGTTATTCAACGAGAAGAAGAATCTCTCTGTATTCCCTTGGTCAAAGAACCCAAAGGCATAGAATTAACAACTTTGAAAAATCAGATACCTAAATTTACGATTTACATCGCTGTTTTCAGTGAAAAACAAATTCCTCCAGAAACCCTAACCCAAGCCCTTCAAGATAAACTGCCCAATGAGTTGCTTGACAAAGTTCCTCAAGCCTTCGATATTATAGGGGACATAGTAGTAATCGACATCCCACCTCACCTTAAAGCTTACCAGAGGTTAATCGGTGAGGCAATTCTGCAAACACAAAAAAACGTAACAACAGTCCTCGCCAAAGCAGGCGACATAAGTGGCATCTTTAGGGTTCGCGATTACGACTACATCGCTGGAGAAAACAAAACTAAAACAATTCACAAAGAATTCGGTTGCCAATACCATGTCGACATAGCTAAGGCATATTTTTCGCCTCGGCTGTCACATGAGCATGAACGAGTAGCGTCGCTGGTGCAAGACGGCGAAACAGTAGCAGATTTGTTTGCTGGTGTTGGGCCGTTCTCAGTATTAATTGGTAAACGAAATCCGAAGGTGAAAGTTTACGCTGTGGACCTTAATCCTGATGCGGTTGAGTTGCTTAATGTGAACGTGAGGGTTAATAGGGTTGAAAATAACGTTTACCCAATACTGGCAGATGCATGGGAAATCGCTACAACTAAGCTCAAGGGCTCTGCGGATCGGGTGATTATGAATCTACCTGAAACAGCCATCGACTTCGTTGACGCAGCTTGCAACGCAATAAAACCTAAAGGGGGAGTAGCGCATTTCTACGGTTTTGTCCGTTCACCGAACACTATAGAAGACCTTAAGCAGCGCTTCATGAGATTAGTGGAAGAGGATGGGCGAAAAGTTGAGGATTTTCTTTATGCAAAGAGTATTCGCGAGACTGCACCGTTTGAGTCTCAGGTTGTATTAGACGCCAAAATCGTTTAGTTTTCAACTCTTAGTGTTATTTTGACTTTTTGTTTAGGGTCCTGGAGTTTCTCCACAAGCTCTCTTGACAAATCATTTGAGGATTTATCAGCGCAAATCGCCAATGTTCTACTACAGATATAATCGCTTTTCCTAATTACAATGTCGGTTGGGTGACATAAGCAAAGCTTAGGAGAGCCTATTGCTTTGATTTCTTCTCTGAAGTCGCCTGCTTCGATAGTGACGGTCAACTTAGCCTTTGGCTTCCGCAGTTCCTCCTTGAATTGGGCGCTTAAATCTGCAACCGATTTGTCAGCAGACATTGCCACTATGCAATCACCCTTCTGTGAAACATGAATATCCTTAGTAAACATCAGTGTTGTTGGGTGGATCGCGTGAATATTTTCATGTCCTAGCGCCCAGAATGCGTCCGTTGTTTGTTTGGTGTTCAAGATTACTCATTAACCTCAATTGAATCCACTTTTCCATCCCCATCCAAATCAAACCCATGAATCGCCACAGCAAAAGTGTCTTCACCCTTGTATTTTTCCAGGGTTTTTTTCCAGAAATTCGTTAACGCCAAAACGCACGCTTTAGTTCCCACTGCCTTGTTGCCGGCTAAAACCACAATACGTTTAGTGTCATCCCATGGATTCACGATTTTGGCTACAACACCCGAAACGTCTGATGTGTAAACCTGCCCAGTCTTATTCGACGACAAACCGCCAAGCAAAAAACCCTGCCCAGAGGATTGCATAATGAATTTAATGGGTAAATAATCGTTTACTTCCTGCGTTAACAGGTTAGTTCCGGGTCCGCCAACGAGAATTAGGTTGTTTTTTTCTTCCTTCTCCACCTTCACATCAACGTCCAACTTGACAGCAAACTCCGTTGGCATCTTGGCGAATTGCCCCAGAAAAAGGGCTAAATGCGCTGCATAGTGGCCGTCTCGGGCGCTAGTTTTGAAAGGTCCATGCGGTAGTGGACTTCCGACCACGATTTTTCCGTCAAAGATGCCATTATCGATGAATTCCTTGAAGAACTTCTGTAACTGCTCATCAATGCTTATGGTGCACATGTTTTGGATTGGTTTGTAACCTTGCGGGAATTCGATTCCGAAGGCTGGCGACACAGTTTTGTAGTATTTTGCTGTTGCACCCTTCTTTTTTTCTTCACGTACGATCACGATGGCTCCTGCTTTGGCGAGTTTTCTTATGTGATAATAAATTTTTTGTTCATGCATGCCTAGGTGTCTGGCGATTTCCAGAGGGTACATTTCTTTTTTTGAGAGTATGGTGAGGATTTTCCAGCTAAGGCTGCCGAGTATCATTTTTAATTTTTGGGGGTCGGTTAGGATGCTGATTTCTTTTATTTCTTGGGTGTTGTCGTGGTCTTGGAGGAGAAGTTTTCTTTGCATGTTGTTCGCTAAGATTAAGCCGAGGGTACTATAAAAAATTTATTTGTAGTGGTTCAAAAAAAACACTGCAAAAGTTGTTTTCAGGGTTTATTCTACACGCAAATAAGACGGTAACTATTAAAAAAAACTTTTTAGTAGTCAAACTCATATATTAAAAAAGCTTAATAACAAAACTCAGTTTCCATAAGACATTCAAACATAATTATAACTCGAAGGCATCAAGAAAATGTGTGGAATATTTGGCTGTATTTTAGAAGAAGGAAACGCTGCACCCCTAATCCATTCTTCCCTAAAACATCTAGAATACCGAGGCTACGACTCAGTCGGCATAGCAACAATGTCAGACGGAAAAATCTTCATAAAAAAAGATCAGGCAAAATTGATGAAGTTGACAAAATCGTCAACCTCGACGACATGCCTGGCAGAATAGGCATCGGACACACCCGATGGGCAACCCACGGAGCACCACTAAAAGTTAACTCCCATCCCCACACCGACTGCAAAGGCGAAATAGCCGTTGTCCACAATGGAATCATTGAAAACTTCATGGAACTTAAGAGTGAACTGGAAAACCTCGGTCACATGTTTGTTTCAAAAACAGATACCGAAGTCATGCCTCACCTAATCGAGGAAACCCTCAAACAAAACCCCAAACTCAGCCTTCAACAGGCAGTGCATGGAAAGCCTCAAGCGAATTGAAGGCTCCTACGCATTCGCCATAATCTCCACACGTGAACCCGACAAAATAATCTGCGCTCGAAACGAAAGCCCTTTGGTTTTAGGAATCAATGGCAAAGGCGTTTTCTGCGCCATCGATATTCCAGCATTTTTGGATGTTACTAACAAAGCAGTCATGATAAACAATGGTGAACTCGTCATTCTTACCTCAGGTGGTTACGAAATCAGAAAAATCTCCGATTACAGCCCTATTAAACGTGATCCAATAACCGTTGAGTGGACTGCAGAGATGGCGGTTAAGCAAGGTTATCCGCACTTTATGATTAAAGAAATTCATGAACAACCAGAAACCTTCGCAACACCCTGCGTATCCAGGACCATTACTTGGATTTGCTTGCTACTTTTCTTGACCGCGCCAACGAAGTGTTTCTGGTTGCCTGCGGAACAAGCTACCATGCATGCTTGGCAGCTTCCTATATGTTCTCTAAACTGGCGTTCTTGCCAACTTATCCAGTTTATGCTTCTGAGTTTTTGGAGCAATGTGGCAAATCAGTTAACATCGACAGCACAATCTTAGCGGTGAGCCAATCAGGCGAAACCGCAGACACCATAGCCGCGGTAAGTTGTGCACAGCAACGTGCAGCAACCGTTCTAAGCTTAACTAACGTTATCGGCTCCACTTTGACGCGGATTTCCCGAGTCTACATTGGCACCCAGGCAGGTCCAGAAATCGGTGTTGCCGCCACCAAAACCTTCACCTCGCAGCTCTCTGTCTTAGCCCAGCTCGCTTTGAAGTTGTCCAAGAAGCGGGGCAAAATATCTCAGGATGAAATGGATTGCCTGGAAGAGAACCTCAAAAAGATGCCGGAAGACGTCGATACAATTGTGCGGACACAGGAAGAAAAGATTAAGCAAATCGCCAAGAAATACGCTGACTTCTAAAGTGTTCTTCTTCTTAGGTAGAGGCATCAGCACCGCAACCGCGTTTGAAGGCAGACTTAAACTCATGGAAATTGCCTACATCCCATCCATCGCATTCCCCGCAGGCGAAAGTAAACATGGCCCCATTAGCCTTATCGAAGATGGCTTCCCAGTTGTATTCATATGTCCCAAAGACGACACCCATAAAACTATCATCGGGAACATCATGGAGATGAAAGCCCGAGGCGCACACATAATCTCCATTATAGAGGAAGGCGACGAAGAAATCAAGTCTGTATCAGAAGAATACATCGAGGTCCCAAAGGGCATTCCCAGTGTGCTCTCGCCAATTCCTTTTGCTGTTCCGCTGCAGTTGCTGGCGTATTATGTGTCTTTGGAGAAGGGCTTCAACCCTGATATGCCACGCAACTTGGCAAAGTCAGTTACTGTAAAGTAAGCTTTCTTTTCTTTCTTATCCGAACCATTTTTCCAGTGAAACTCTGCCCTTCTGTTTTTTGTTACCCGCAGTCATCCTGTCCAAGGATTTTTTGATACGTTCTTCACCGAACTCTTTTTCTCTGGCACATAAAATCGATTAAGCTTGCTTCGTTAGGTTCTCTCCATTCTACCTTGTAGTTGTCAGTGACTTCTGGATGGAGAAAAATTTTGCGTATACAGTTCGGTTCAACAGGAAAACTGGGGTTTTTTATGTGAGGAATGGCGTTTTCGATGGTGTCATATTGCTTGATCAATTTCAGTGCGGTTTTTGGTCCAAGTCCCTTTATTCCGTCAGGGTTGAAATCAGTGCCAATCAATATCCCAACATCAATTAATTGCTCACGAGTCAATTCACATTGTCCGAGAGTTTTTGCCAATTCAATTACTTCAGGAACAACCTCAACTCGAGTTTTAGTGCCTGCACGTTTTCTTGTACCTGAGATAGTTACATTTCTAAGTAGTTTGGGTGCTCCAAAAAGAAGGCTATCATAGTCTTGGCTTGCACAATAATCCGCATCACCCTTTTTGGTCATGTACGCTGCTTGGGCTTCACCTTCGCTTGGAGCTTGAACCCAAGGCACCCCCATTAGGTCTAAGAGTTTTTTGCTATCGTCTCGCATGTAATCTTTCATGCTCGTTGCCATCGAAGCGAAAGTTCGCATTTTAGCTGTGTCGCCGGTCGCTGCCGCTTTTGCGTAGCTGGCGACGGCTTCGACTTTGACTTGTTTGCGTCGTTCTATTTCTGCGGATTTGAGAGCGGGTGGGATACCGTCGAAAACGTAGATTGGTTTTATGCCTATTTCAACTAGGTTGCTCGTTCGGTAGAATAAGCCGCTTAGGTGGCTAGTGATTTTTCCAGTGCTGTCTTTGAGAGGGGTTCCGTCGGGTTGGCGGATAATGCTTAGGAACTGGTAGATGGCGTTGTATGCATCTATCGCTATGATTTTGCCAGCAAGGTCTTCGAGTTTTACCTGGGTTTTTGGTATGATGTCTTTGAAGTTTACGCCCAAAACGATTCCACAAATAGAGTAGGCAAGAACCCAGCTTAATAAATTTGTGAAACAATTTAAAATTAAAAAGGAAATATGCACCATTCTAAGTCAGCTCTTTTAGATAGTCATCGGGGAGGCGTGGTTTTTCAACAAAACTCCAATCCCACCATAGACAAATGTAGTTTTAGATTTTTCCAAATCATTTTAATTTCTTTAGCAATAAACACTGATTCCAAGCATAGCAGATATAAGGAACCCTTACAATATGAACGGCAAAGAAGTGTCACAGTTATGTCAGAAAAATTATCCCTCGTAACATGCACAAGCTGCGGAAAACCAATCCCGCCTGGCAGCGAATCCACAAAATTCCTGTGCCCAAACTGCGGTGAAATTCAAATTAAACGAGACGGAAAATGCCGTAAATTTGGTCGTCTCTACAAATGCCCTAAATGTGGCTTTAGCGGACCATAAAAAGGCGCTTTATCATGGGTAGCGTATTAGTAACATACAAGGTTTTTCCAGAAGACATAGTGCCGAGCTTTGATGACCTCAAAGCCAAAATTAAAGCTATCCTGCCCGAATTTGCTGCAATCGAAGGATACGGTGAAGAACCCGTAGCTTTTGGGCTTGTGGCGCTTCTAGTTCAAATAAAATACCCTGAAGATAAATCAGGTCTTGTGGATGAATTTGAAGAAAAACTTGCAAAAATTCCAGGTGTAAGCCAGGCGCAAACCTTCCAAATACGCCGAACGAGCCGCGATTAAGTCTCCAAAATCCAAAATCCTTAATTCATCTCCTTAATATGTCGTTGAACGTCTTGGCGCTTACACTTTAAAGTTTATATAGGGATAAACGCTTTTTCAAGAACACATCCCTAAACAAAAAGTCAAGATTATTTAGGAGAATTCTATATGAGCGAAGTACAACTACGTGTTGGAGATGCACGGCAAAGAGATGTTGGTAGAGGAATCGCCCGCATTGACCAACGAACAATGCAGAAGCTGGGCATTAGTGCTGGAGACGTAATTGAAATTGTTAATAAACGTACAACATCAGCAATTGCTTGGCCAGCTTATAGCGAAGACCAGAACAGAGACATAATCCGCATTGACGGCTTCACCCGAAAAAACAGCGGTGTTGCTATAAACGAATATGTGGTTATACGTCCTGCAAAAGTTAAAACCGCCCTTGCCCTGACACTTGCACCTGTGGACATGCGCCTAAACGTAGACGAGGATTTCACGAACTTCGTTAAGAACCGCCTAATGGAGCGCACCCTTGTGGAAGGCGACACAACCCTAGTTATGATGCTGGGACATGCCATCCCATTCATGGTCTCAAAAACCCGACCACACGGCATCATAAAAGTAACCGCCGAAACCCGACTAACCATTCTAAACGAACCAGCACCAGAAGGCAAAGGTCTACCTAGAACAAACTATGAAGACATCGGAGGACTGCAAACAGAAATGCAGCGTGTCCGCGAAATGGTTGAACTACCGCTAAGGCATCCGGAACTGTTCCAACGCTTAGGCATTGAGCCGCCAAAAGGCGTCTTGCTTCACGGTCCACCAGGCTGCGGCAAAACCCTCTTGGCACGTGCGGTTGCTAACGAGTCAGAAGCCAACTTCTACTCCATCAACGGACCCGAAATCATGAGTAAATTCTACGGAGAATCTGAAGCACGACTACGAGAGATTTTCCAACAAGCTCAACAGAATGCTCCAAGCATAATATTTGTCGATGAACTTGACGCCATAGCGCCTAAACGTGAAGAAGTCACAGGTGAAGTAGAAAGACGCGTCGTTGCCCAACTTCTCGCATTAATGGATGGCTTATCTGGCAGAGGAAACGTCATAGTAATAGGTGCAACTAACCGTCCAGGTGCACTTGATCCAGCTTTGCGTCGACCAGGGCGATTCGACCGAGAAATAGAAATCGGAGTTCCAGATAAGAAAGGGCGTTACGAAGTTCTCCAAATCCACACACGCGGAATGCCGCTTGCAGAAGACGTGACCTTCCCAAACTCTCAGCCATGACTCACGGCTACACAGGCGCCGACCTATCAGCATTGGGAAGAGAAACCGCCATGAAAGCATTAAGACGCTATCTACCCCAGATCAACCTTGAAGAAGAACGAATCCCCCCCGCAGTACTGGAGAAAATGGAAGTTACAATGGAAGATTTCCTTGGCGCATACAAAGAAGTTACACCAACCGCAATGCGAGAAGTCTACATCGAAGTCACAACAGTTCACTGGGACGATGCCGGTGGACTTGACGACGTAAAACAGCGTCTCAAAGAAGCTGTAGAATGGCCCATAAAGAGCCCTGAAATATTCACAAAACTTGGAATACGACCTCCCAAAGGCATCTTGCTTTATGGTCCACCAGGCTGCGGCAAAACACTACTTGCACGCGCTGTAGCAACTGAGAGCGAAGCCAACTTCATATCCATTAAAGGACCCGAAGTATTCAGCAAATGGGTAGGCGAATCAGAGAAAGCAATCCGTGAAGTCTTCCGCAAAGCCCGCATGGCTGCGCCTGCAGTGATATTCCTTGACGAAATTGACTCCCTCACACCTAAACGAGGTATGGGTATGTCTGACAGTGGCGTTTCAGAACGCGTCATAAGCCAACTGCTAACAGAAATGGATGGCATTACAACTTTGCAAGACATAGTCGTTGTTGCTGCTACTAACCGCCCTGACATGGTTGACTCTGCTGTGATGCGTCCAGGACGCTTTGATCGCTTAATCTATGTGCCTGAACCTGACGAGAAAAGCCGATTGCAAATCTTGAAAATTTACACTAAAGGAATGCCCATCTGTAAAGATGTCGACTTAAATCAACTTACAATTGCCACTAAATACTATTCTGGAGCAGACATAGAATCACTCTGCCGAGAAGCCGCTATGCACGCCTTACGAAGAGACATAAACTCAACTGAAGTCGCCATGAAAGATTTCCTTGATGCACTGAAAGAAATGGGTCCCTCAATAACTCCTGACATGGAAAAATGGTACAAGAGCTTCATGCAGCAAATCCGACAAGTACAAAAGCCACAAACCCCAGTTGCATAAGAAGGAACAATTATGCCGCAGATAAAAACTTGGAAAACACGCCCAGCCTACTTCTACCTTTTGGAAGTTCTGACTAAGAAAGGCGACTTGACTGACGACGACCTCTTTGAGCAGCTAAAGGACGAGTATGAAGATTTAGGTTTCAAAGACTTCAATGAACTATTGCTAAAACTTGAGGTAAGCGGCAAAATTCGCACTTCATCGATGTCAAGGGGCAAACGCCGAATCGAACTAGTTCAACCGCGATAACTCCAACTTTTCTAAGAAATCGGATTCTATCAATTTTGTTAAACGGTTGAAATGAATTTAGATCTTTTTCGACCTTATTTTTGTTTATCTGACTCATTTAGACATATAGCCAAATCAAAAAAGGATAGATCCCTGGAGGTATCCCCCTCCCTTATATAAAAGAAAAATCCAATAGCTTAGCGATGATGGTGCAAACAATTCAATCTGCAGATGCAATAGTTGTAGGAGGAGGTCCTGTCGGTTCATACGCGGCTTTAAACTTAGCTAAACTTGGAGTAAAAGCCACCGTTTTTGAAGAACACCCAACAATTGGTTTTCCTTCCCATTGCGCTGGGCACATAAGCATTAAAAGTCTAAGAAGCATGGGTCTTTATCCGCTTCCAAAAGGGATAGTCGAGAACACTTTTTGCGCAGCAAACTTTCATTCGCCACTCGGGTCCAAGTTCTCGATTAGACTTTCTTGTCCTGTTACATTAGCATTGGATAGGGCACGGTTTGACCAATTTCTTGCTGATCAAGCTCAGAATGCTGGGGCAAGTCTTAGTTTTAGGTTCTTATGTTCAATCATTGTTGTTAAAGGATGGCTTTGTTAAAGGCGTAAACATTAGACGAACAGATGGCTCTGAGGAGAAAGTCTATTCCAAAATCGTGTTGGACGCTGAAGGTGTGTCCTCAAGACTTCTAAGGCAAGCAGGGTTAAAGACACTTAAAACCAGCGGGCTTGTTTATGCGGTTGAAGCAGAAGTTGACAGAGTGCAAGATGTTGAGCTTGATACGGTTGAAGTATACTTTGGCAAAGCTTATTCTCCTGGCTTTTACGGTTGGCTAATTCCAAGACCTGATGGCTCAGCCAAAGTGGGTTTAGCAACAAACAATGGCGATCCACGCGAGTGTCTTAAAAGGCTAATGTTTAAACATCCCGTAGCTTCCGAGCAGCTCAGCAAAGCCAAAATAACACAGGTAGGTTACCACGCCATCACTTTAGGCGGACCTATCAACAAGTCTTATGCTGATGGTTTTCTAGCTATTGGCGACTGCGCTTCCCAAGTTAAACCCACGACAGGCGGCGGAGTAATCTTCGGATTGACAGCTGCCAAAGCTGCCGCAGAAGTCGCAAGTCAGGCAATAACTCGAGGTGACGTATCCTCCAATGCTCTGCAAACGTACCAGAAACGTTGTAATGAACTCCTAAAATTCGATTTCCTTGTCATGCTCAGGATTAGACGATTTTTGGATTCCCTCTCAGATCAAAGGTTCGATGAAATGCTTCGGGTCTGCGGAAAGCTAGGCGTAGACAAGGCATTACGTGACGTTGATGAAATTGATTTTCAAGGCAAAATGTTCTTAACCACAGTTAGAAAACCCTCAATGCTGGCGGCTCTAACTTACTTTGGATTGCTTTACTTATCTGCAAACCCTTAAAATCTCGAGCGCCAACCTAGAGGCGGGATAGAAGAAAAATGGGCGAATTTGAATACAAGCAAGTGCTCGTGTTCCGGACAGATTTGCAGATGAGTAAAGGTAAGATTGCAGCTCAAGCTGGACACGCCGCTGTTTCTTCTGCTCAAGATGCCTATACGCACCACAAGAAATGGTGGGAGGCATGGATGTTTGAGGGACAAAAGAAAGTCGCGGTTAAAGTGGCGGATGAAAAAGAACTCGGTGAACTTGAGGAAGGTGCAGACCAGTTAGGTTTGCCTCATGCGCTCATTGTTGATAGAGGTTTAACTGAGATTCCTGAAGGCACAATAACTTGTTTGGGGATTGGTCCTGCACCATCAGGAATGATTGATCGTTTAACAGGCAAACTAAAGTTGTTATAAGGCGATTTTTTGCAGATTCCAGAAATTGAAAAGCTGCTTGGAATAGATGTATATGCCAGCAAAAATGAAGGTGTTGGCGGTGTTATTCGAGAGTCGGTTGATGATTTTTTGGTTGAAGAGGTTCTTGTGGACGGCTCCAAAGCAACAGTGAATGGAGCAGTCCTAAATAGAGTCTTGAGTTCTTCACTTCAAAAACAACATTTTTTGCTGTGCGTTTTAGTTAAGCGGAACTGGGACACATTTATCGCAGTCAAGAATATTGCAAAGTTTTTAGGCATTGACCAAGCCAGAGTTCAGTTTGCAGGAATCAAAGATGCAAAAGCCGTTACTGCTCAGCACATTACTTTAGAAAACATTTTAAGAGAAGATGTAGAAAAAATTAATATTAAGGAAATTTTGGTTCGCCCGGTCGGCTATGTACGGGAAATGTTGTCGCTTTTCTATCTTTTAGGCAATAATTTTACTATAACAATCAAATCAATCAATTGTTCAGAAACAACTGTAAAAGAAAGTATAATGCAAACAATCAACGAACTCGACGACTATGGTGGTATACCGAATTTTTTTGGGCATCAACGCTTCGGAACCACTCGGCCCATCACGCATTTGGTTGGAAAAGCAATAATCCAAGGTGATTTTGAGCAGGCGGCTATGCTTTTTTTGGCTAAATCCAGTGTCAATGAACATCCCGTTTCAAGGCAAGCTCGCCAAGAACTGGATTCAACAAAAAACTTTAAGCAGGCAAAGGAGATTTTTCCCAAACAACTGCGTTTTGAGCGAATAATGCTGAATTATTTGGCAGATAACCCCGGTGATTTCGTTGGGTCTTTCCAATGTTTGCCAATTAAACTTCAGGCGCTTTTTGTTCAAGCGCACCAATCTTACTTGTTTAATCGTTTTCTAAGTGAGCGGATGAAGCATGATTTACCTTTGAATGAAGCCTTGGAGGGGGATTACGTTGTTGGTGTTGAACGTTCTGGGTTACCCCTGACTTCTGTTGCGAAAGTTGCAACTGTTGAAAACCTGTCTGAAGTTAACACTATGATTAAGACTGGAAGATTGCGTTTGGCTCTTCCCATTTTTGGGGTAAAACAGAAGCTTTCCCAGGGAGTCATGGGACAAATTGAGAATGAGGTTTTGGAGCAAGAAGGTATCGAAGTAACCAATCTACCTTTGAACGTGCTATCGCGGGCAGGAGGAAAAGGTGGTTTACGGACGGTTGTTACACCAATTCGAGATTTTAAACTGCACAGCATTTTAGAGAATGCCGCCGGCGATGGGGTTCAAGCAACGGTGAGTTTTATGCTGCTACGAGGATCCTACGCTACGGTTGTTTTAAGGGAAATAATGAAGCCTTTCGACTTGATAACTGCTGGTTTCTAGTGAGTGAGCAAAAACGCTGATAAGGCAGAGATAAATTAACTATTTTATAGACTCTTCTTTTTATGGAAAATGAAACTCCAACTCAATGCATTATTCCTATTCATAAACTGAATCAAAGAGAACTGATTTTCTTTTTTGCTTCTGGAATTTTGGTAAGTATTCCCTTTGCGACTTTCTTCGAGTCTTTGGTTCCAGCCGGGCTTTCTGCGGCTTTGCTTGTTGTCTCTTTGGCTCCTTTCATGGAGGAGTTAGCGAAAGTTTTTCCTTTGTTTTATAGGCACGGGGAAACTGAACGGTCGCTTGTTACTTTAGTTCTTTAACTGGTTTAGGTTTTGGCTCTGCGGAGTTTGTAGAGTGTGTTTTTTTAACTGGTGCACCCGCTATTGGCAGTATACCGCACCTTGTTTTTCATGCTTCAAGTGCAACCTTAACAGGTTTTGGTATAGCAAAGAAGAATCCATTACAGTACTTCTTGATTGTGGTGTCGCTTCACATCACAAACAACTTTTTTGCTTTCTCAACAAACATAATTGGGGTCTTCGTGCAAGTGTTGGTTTTAGTCAGTGTTTACCTTTTGGCTTGGTACTTTTTCCATAAGGCTTCAAAGGAAAAACTGGTTGTTTAGCAACCTCTATCTGTTCGCGTCAGGTCTCTGAGCCTGTTAACGCCATCTATCTCTAAAATGAAGTCAGCCACGCTTTTAGGGACCAGCTCAATCCAGCTGTCGTCTTTAAGCATTTTTTCGCGAATTATGGTTGACATGTAGAGTTTTCTCTCAAACAAAGGAATAGTTTTGACTTCATAGCCCGCTTCCATAAAAAGCCTCTTTGTTAGTGGCTCATTCGAAATCAATACGTTAAATTTTGGTGTATAGCCTACGACAGCGCTGACCCAAAGCATGTGAAGGTGAACGTCTGGTACCGGTACAATCCAAAGTTTAGAATAATTTACTCCTGCCTCTAGCAGCGCTTGGCGAACCATAACCAACCTTTCGCCTGCCGTAAACGGATTGTTGGCGTTGTGGCTATACTGGGCGCTGCCAATTACTATAACCAATTCATCAACCTGTTTTAAGGCGTATTTGATTGCGTCTAGGTGTCCTAAATGGAAAGGTTGAAATCTTCCAACATAGAGACCTCGGTTAACCATGGTGCTCACTTGCTTTGAGTGGGGGCTCTCATGCATTTATGATTTGCGTAAACCCTTTTAAGCAAAGTTTTTGAGAACGTACTCAACAGGAAAAACCATTAGTTTTTCATCATTGACTTCAATTATTTTCGAGGAAGAAAAACCCCGCTTCTCTCTACCCAACAGTTGGATCTTATACTTTAAGCCAAAACCGTAGCCGCCCAACGAATAATCAGATCTAACAACCCTGTGGCATGGAACAATAGGTGCGAAAGGATTAGATGCCATGATGTTCCCAACTGCTCTTGGACCTCCACCAACTGCTTTGGCAATTGCTCCATAAGAAGTCACGTAGCCAAGCGGAATTGCTTCTGTTGTTTTAAGAACTTTTTTTGTGTAAGTCGGCAAATGGTCTGTTGCCAAAGTTAGGTTCATATAAACTTTTTTTCCATCATAGATTCTTTTTAAAGTCGTGAGGATTTTGTTGGCTGAAGGTACTGGTTCCTGGAAAATCTGAAAAGCCATGTTGAAAGGTATATTGAATAAAACGTTTTTTATTGTTGTTTGTTGGTCTACACCGAAAGAAGAGGTTATGATTTGTTGTTGGTTTATGGCGATTGCAAACCATGTGTCCTCACTATTTTGAGTGTAGATTTCTATCATTGAGTTTGGCTTCTTTGTTGTTGACTAAGTGTGAATGTTAAAAGTTACTTCGGTAAAAGCTGTTTGTGTTGGAGCAATCTATACATGTTGTAACTAACTTCAAGTTATCCAACGATGCTTTAGTTGCAAAGAAACTTTTGGCTGTAACTTCGAGATAACCGATGGATTTGCCGCATTTATGACACCTTAACGGTTTAGACTCGCTCATACGGGTCACTTCGTTACTCTATAATGGTTATAAGTAACCTTAATAATTTGTCTTGTGTATATCAAGAAAAGGCGAAAATTATGGAAAGTTATGGACCACAATTACCAGGGTTACCGAATATTCCCCAAATCCAACTGATGCCGCAAGACCAACAGCAGCAAAACCAAGGTCAACAAGCCCAGCAAGGCGGCGGATGGATGCCTGGTGCTACCACAGTAGGTGCGGTCTTCTCCGGAGGAGTAATTTTAGCTTCAGAAAAGAGAGTTACATACGGCAACTTTATAATGAGCAAAGGCGGCAAAAAAGTCTTTAAAGTAACAGACCGTATAGGCGTCGCTTGTGCAGGACTCGTTGGAGATATGCAGATCCTCGCCAAAGAAATGCAGGCACAAGCTAGCCTCTTTAGCATGGATGTCGGAAGACAAATTAGTGTGCGTTCGTCAGCAAAACTTTTAGCTAACGTACTATTCAATCGTCGATACTCACCCTTGTTTACTCAAACAATTGTAGGTGGATTAGATGAAGAAGGCTCATCACTCTATGTGCTTGACGTCTTAGGCTCCTTAATTCCAGACAAATATGCGGTTGTGGGTTCAGGAACCGAAACCGCCATGGGTGTTCTTGAAGAAGGCTACAAAGAAACGATGACTGCACAAGAAGCAAAAGAACTCGTCACACGGTCAATAAAGTCAGCTATTAGCAGAGATTCAATGAGCGGCGATGGAATAGACTTCCTTATTATAACCAAGGAAGGCATCACTGAAGAATCCATAAAGTTTTAAAAAACGTTTTTTCCTATTATTTTTTAGTCTATTGAGTGGTTGAGCAGCGCCAAAGAAGGAGAATGTTGTGTCGTTTGAATTAACCCGGGAAGAAGGAGAATTCCTAATTCACCTAGCACGTAACACTGTAACACAGTACTTGGAAACAGGCAAAGTTCTAAAACCGCCAAAAGAAACACCGAAAAAACTCTTCGAATGTTGTGGCATTTTTGTAACTATCAGCATACCCGTTATGGGTGAGAAAGAGCTTCGGGGCTGTATCGGCTACCCCTACCCCACAAGCCCGCTTGTTGAGGCATTGATCGATTCTGCCGTAAACGCTGCAACACAAGATCCCAGGTTTGAACCATTAACCTTCGATGAACTTGGCAAAGTTGTTTTCGAGGTCAGTGTGTTAACACCACCAGAACTCGTAGAAGTGAAGAATCCAAAGGAATATTTGAGTAAAATCAAAGTTGGCGAAGACGGCTTAATCGTCGAAAGAGGTCCATACAAAGGATTACTTTTGCCTCAGGTACCTGTGGAATGGGGTTGGTGCGAAGAAGAATTCTTGTGTCAATGTTGTATGAAAGCAGGTTTGCCACCAGACACCTGGTTAACTAAAGACGCAAAAATCTACAAGTTCAAGGCCATAGTCTTTGACGAAGAAGCTCCCAACGGCGAAGTCAAACGTCTGAACCTGACTAAATAAACGGTTAATCCAGCATTGTTTCCACGATTGAAACAGCTTTGTCCAAACCTTTGAATTTGTTTGAGAACGCGTTTAGTGCTTGCACATTTTTGTTGTAGGTTTCTTTTTCATTTTCCATTTTCTTAACGGCTTTTTCAAGTTGCTTTTTGTTTTTTACAGTGATTGAGCAGTTTAGGTTTTCAAGTTTAACAGCGTTTCCCAACTGTTCGGGCTGAGTGGGAATACAGATGCTTGGCTTAGCATACTTAATGGTTTCAAAGCAAGTTGCGTGTCCGCCACTAAAAATCACGAATTTAGCGTTTCTCATTGCTTCCTGTCTCTCTATTGGTGAGAGCCAATTGTGGAGTTCGCAGTTGCCGATTTTAGTTGAAGCCCTCTTTCCCGGAGTTCCTAAGCTTATTATGCTTTTGGTTTTGAGTTTTTTAAGCACTGGAATGATCGTTTTTATTAGTTTTGCTCTTGTTCCAACCGGTCCGCTAATAGGTGCAAAAACGTGTTCCTGAGATCCCTTTACGGCTGTGGTATCAAAGAACGCTCCCACATACTCGACATTTCCTTTCAATCCTACATGGTCCAAGTTGCCAATGCTGTACTCAGATACAGTGTATGGGGGTGGATTGTCTGGAATAATGATTTTAGAACAATTCTTAACGTATCGCTCAACCACCCGTTCACCCGGACTAAGCAAAGGGGAGAAACCGTAACTTGGCCTTATCATGTTGGCAATGTAGACTGAAGGAATTTTCCACCTTTGGGCAAGCCGAAGTGCGTTTATGTCGCCGTCAGCTATGAGCATGTCGGGTGCAATATCATGGAGTTTTTCCCTTAAGTCGTAGTAACGACGGATGGTTTCAATGGCATTGGATTTCTTGAGTTCAAACCTGTTCTGCTCCATGTTGAACAGGGGAAGTGGTACAAGGAGATTTAGGAGTGATGCTGAAGTAATAATGCCGTGCGCGTTCTCATACCAGGATACTGGCGTACACTTGTAAACGTGTTTGAACTCTTTCTGGAGCATTTCGAAAGCTTTGCCGCCTGAGAAAAAGAACATTTCATGACCATTTTTCTCCAGCCGTTTGCCTAAAGGAATGATTCGTGAAACGTGTCCTAATCCGAGCTCGGAGCAGCAGAGCAACAATCGCATACAAGCTACGATTAGTGCAAGATTATATTTGAACTATCCCTAAACTGAGGAAAAAAGCAAGCAATTTAAGCTCAGAACAACATCTCTACAATATATGTTCATGCCGAGAAGAATCGTGGAGGAAAAACTCAAGCAAATACTCGCCGACGACATAGGACAGGGAGATGTGACGGCAGCAGCGGTTATTCCTGTCAATTCAACTGTAAAAGCGGAAGTCATTGCCAAAGAAGAAGGTGTAGCTGCTGGAATTGAAGAAGCCACATTTCTTATGGAGTACTTAGGGCTCACAGTTAAAGCTAAAGTTGTCGATGGGTCAAAGATCAAAAACAAGCAAGTCCTCATGCAAATTTCAGGTGACGCTCAAACTATCCTTTCAGGTGAGAGAACTATGCTTAATCTTCTTTCACGAATGAGCGGCATCGCAACCAAAACAAGAATGCTGGTTGAGAAGCTTGAGAAAGCAAACGTTAAAACGAAAATTGCCGCAACACGCAAATCTGCACCAGGTTTGCTCTACTTTGACAAAAAGGCAATGATTATAGGCGGTGGTGACCCACACAGACTGCACTTAGATGATATGATTCTAATTAAGGATAATCATATTGCTATTGTTGGAAGCATTGAAGAAGCCCTTAAGAAAACCAAAGATAATGCCTCTTTCACCAAAAAAATCGAAATCGAAGTAACAAATGTCGAAGATGCCTTGAAAGCAACAAAACTCGGTGCTGACATCATTATGTTGGATAATTTTTCTCCCAAACAAGCCAAAGAAACAAGCGAAGCCCTCAAGAAAGGTGGGTTTAGCAAGGTGCTGCTTGAAGTCAGCGGTGGAATAACAGGCGAAAACCTCTTAGAGTTTGCTTCGGCACAAGTTGACATTATGAGTGTGGGTGAGCTTACTCATAGCGTTAAAGCATTAGATATAAGCTTGGAAATAGTGAGAAATTAAAGAAAAATGTGTCTGTTTAGAGTTGCAGTGATAAAGCCCAAGTTTCAACTATGGCGCCCAATAATAGTAGTAGTGCAACGATTCCAATACAGATGGCAGTGTTTTTGAGTTCACGCCAACGCTTCTGCAACATTCGTCGGAATAGCCACACGCTTTCTGTCATGGCGAGTGAGTAGGAAACATATTCTAACAAAAACGTAAATCCAACGAGAACCAACGCCAAGATTGCCGTCGACGCTTGTAGGTCTGCTGAGGCTGCCCCTGAAAAGGCGGTAGCGCTTTGTATGTCAAAAACCGCTCTAATCGCCATGCCTGTGCTAAAAAGTATAAACAAGCCTATTGCGAATCCAACGAGGGGAATGAACATGAGCAAGCAAAGGGAAAGGTTGTTTAACAAGATTGTTGGAATTAGGGTACCTTTGGCAGTGTTTTCGGAGACTGTCTGGTTTAATTGGTCGCTTATTAGTTGTGCTTCTTGTGGGCTGAGAGGAACTAACATGCCGACTAATGTTGCAGTTATGCTGAGAACAAAAACAAAGGTTAGTGAGTAGATTCTTTTACGTTTAGGTGAAGCATTCTTCCAAAATGGTATGTCACTGTTCATTTGATTAACCTTCTTTATTCTAAATTGGTATTATCTTTAAGGCACGGAACCCTCTTGCAACAGGATTTAGCGTTTCTGACAATTTAACCTTTGTTAAAACCCCCTGTTCATCCACGCTGAATCCGTGTACGTCATGTTCGTTTGCTATAAGTGAATGAAGACACACATGGTTACCCAGGGATATAGGCTGGCACATCAGCGGCAACCCCAACAAAACACTTTCTTTTTCGTCGACAGCCCTTTGGGCAGCAAACAGAATTGCCTCTGCACCAGCCGTCAACTCAGCAATTCGTACAGGAATGCTTTCTTTGCCGATAGCCAACATATCTATTCCATGTACCCGTTTGATTTCACACGCGATTTTCCTGAGTCTTGGCAGAATCTTTAGAATATTCTGCCGTCCATTTCTTGAGGCTCGCATGTTTACCAGTTCAACTGGTGATAATTCTTCAATGGAGACTCCGCCCAAAGACATGTCCAAATGCACAACATCAGCTTTCATCTTATCGAGTAAGCTTCGGCAGAGTTCAGCCTCATGCACAATTAGTTCAAAACCCGTTTCAACTTCTCTGAAAATCGGTTCAGATAACCGAAAAGACGGCTCCCTAAAGGGGGGTTCAACGAGAACTGCGACAGATGCTACATGAAAGATTGGTTTGAATTGCTCATCTAATATTGCTGCTGCAGAATCCGCCGAGATAATTTTCAAGTTTCTTACACCTTACTTCTGTCAAGTTAAAGCTGAAAAAATTAGCTTTCATCTTCAAATTCGCGTGCGACCTTTAAGCCTAAAGCTAAGAGGTACATTTCTGAACTTTGTTGTCTGCTTGCCTGAGGCTTGACCAGCTTAACTTCATCAAAAAGGATCTTCACCGTTTGCATAAAATCATTTAGTAACTCGCCTTCGAAGACTTTAACAAAAAAGCTCCCGGATGGTTTTAGTACACATTGTGCGATTTCCAAGGCTTTTTCAGCTAAGTCAATTTGTCTTGCATGATCAACTTCCCAAACGCCCGTGATGTTTGGTGCAGCGTCACAGAGAACAACATCGGCCTTGCGACGTAGAAAAGACATGATTACGTCAATTGTTCCAGGTTCAGTAAAGTCAGCGATGATTGTGCGAATGTATTCTTGTGTGAAGGGTTCAATCGGTTTTAAATCAATGCCTAAAACGAAACCATTTTTACCTGTCATTTTTCTTGCTGCTTGAATCCAGCCGCCGGGAGCAGCGCCTAAATCAACAACAATGCTGTTTCTTTGAATGAAGCCGTATTTTTCGTTAGCTTGAACTAGCTTGTATGTGGATCTGCTGCGGTAGTTTTCTTCTTTAGCTTTTTTGAAGTAATATTCATTTTTTCTTTCATTTAGCCAAGCTTTCGGCAACTGAATCATCCTCTGGCATATTCGGCTCTGCTGGTGGGCTTGGGTCTTCTGGATCAGCAATGATTGGTGCTGGTGGTTTTCCTAAATTAAGTATCCATTCGGTTAGTTTTGGGCAACTTTTTGGGGAAAGGGCGGTTGTAGGGTCGCAGCGTGCGTTGTCTGGGCACAGCAGACATGGGCAATCTACAATTGTTTCTATGGATGCAGGCAGCCTTTTTGGATATAGCCTATAGGTCCATCTGCCTTCTTGAAGTTCTTTTTCTCTGCGGATAAGTCCCTTCTCTTCTAGTTTAATTGAGACGCGTGAGCCTTCGCGACTGCTTGCGCCAAGTTCACGCCATAAATCTGATTGAAGCACTCCCTGATAGCCTGTACCGACGACGTAGTGGAGTGCTTTCTGTTCAAGGTCATTACGCTTTGGCATTTAAATCAAATCCGAAATAATACAGTAATATATGCGTTGGATTCACATAAAAATATGTATCCCTAGAAATATGTGGATTGGCATGAAAACCGCAAAGAAAGATAGTTCGGGCAATTACTGTTTGGGTATTGAATCTTCAGCTGATGACTTCGGTGTTGGAGTTGCTACTTTTAATGGCGAAATCTTGGCTAATAAATCGGACAGTTACATACCGCTAGAAGGTGGGATTCACCCTCGAGAAGCTGCACGACATCATGCTGAGGTTGCAGATAAAGTTCTCCATGAGTCACTCGTTGAAGCCGGGGTGAAGCCGCGGGAATTAACAGTCGTTGCTTTCTCTCAGGGTCCAGGTTTAGGGCCATCTTTGCGTACCGGAGCCACCGTTGCCCGAGCTTTAGCTTCTTATCTTGAGGTTCCGCTAATAGGAGTCAATCATTCTATTGCGCATATTGAAATCGGCAAACTCAAAACAGGTGCTTGCGACCCCGTGACGCTTTATGTTTCGGGAGGCAACACCATGGTCACTGCCTTCGAGTCTGGTCGCTATAGAGTGTTTGGAGAAACCTTAGATATTGCACTTGGAAACTGTCTCGACGTTTTTGCTCGCGAAGCAGGTCTCAAGAACAGAAAAGGGTTGCCGCTTGGAGCTGCCATAGAAAGGTTAGCTGCGAAAGGTGAACTGCTTGTGCCTTTGCCCTATGTGGTTAAGGGTATGGATTTGTCGCTTAGCGGTTTGTTAACTGCGGCAACGACTGCTTTGCAAAAGGAGAATTTTAAGCTCGAAGATGTGTGTTATAGCTTGCAGGAACACGCTTTTTCCATGGTTGCAGAGGTAACTGAGCGTGCGTTGGCTCATACTGAAAAGAAAGAGGTTTTGTTGACGGGTGGAGTAGCTGCGAACAAGCGGCTGCAATCCATGCTTGCGATCATCGCAGAGGAGCATGCTGCACATTTCAATGTTGTTCCATTAGAGTTTGCAACTGACAATGGTGCAATGATTGCTTGGACGGGTGTTTTGGCTTTTAAAAATGGGCTTATTACGCCAGTGGATGAAAGTTATGTGAAGTTGCGGTGGCGAGTGGACAAGGTGGATGTACCATGGATAAGTTAGATGGAAAAACGTTGTTTAAGAAGGGTGCAGAAGCCAGTCTCTACCTCTCCGATTGGCATCAGCGAAGAGTAATCATTAAAGTGCGCGTTCCAAAAAAATATCGTTCTCCCGTGTTAGATGAGCAGATAAGAAGTTACAGAACTATCCATGAGCCACAATTGATTCATGAAGCTAAAGCGGCTGGGGTGCCCACTCCATTGATTTACATGGTTAATGTGCCAGAATCCTCGATAACAATGGAATATATTGAAGGGCAGCAGGCTAAGCAACTTTTAAACAACCTCACCAAAGCAAAACGCCATGACATATGCGTCAAAATAGGCGAGTCCGTCGCTCAACTGCACAGTTACGGCTTAATACATGGAGACCTAACCACCTCGAACATGATATTAAACCCAAAAGGCAAACTTTTCTTTGTCGACTTTGGCCTGGGAGAAAAAAATGGTGAACTGGAGGCACAAGGCGTTGATTTGCATTTGCTCAAACGTGCACTCCAAAGCACACACTATTTGTTCTGGGAAGAATGCTTCCAAAGTGTTTTATGTGGTTATAAATCGGTCTTAGGCGTTGAGTTGGCGGAAAAGGTTTATGAGAAAATCAGGGAAATAGAGAAGCGTGGGCGCTATGTCGAGGAACGAAAGCAGTAACTTTCCATTAAAAGGCAAAGTTGTTTTTTTTGCGACAGGCAACATCAATAAGTTCAACGAGGTACGAAGCATCCTTCACCATTATGGCATCTCAGTTGGTATGCTGAAGCTGAAGGGTGACGAAATACAGAGCGATAGTCTAAAAGAGATTGCCCAAAAAAGCGTCATTTATGCGTACAAGCGGTGCCAGTTGCCCATTTTTGTTGAGGATGCAGGCTTGTTTGTAAATGGGTTGGGTGGTTTTCCTGGTCCATACGCGGCGTATGTTTACAAAACAATCCACAATAGTGGAATGTTGAAATTGATGGACGGCTCAAAAGAACGTGACGCAAAGTTCCAGTCAGTTATTGCTTACTGTGACCAAGAAACCATATGTGAACCAAAATTCTTCGAAGGTGAAGTAAATGGTGAAATAACCTTGGCTGAACGAAAAGAACAGGGAAAATCAGGGTTCGGCTTCGATCCCATTTTCCAGCCGCGCGAAAACGAAAAAACATTTGCTGAAATGTCAATTATTGAAAAGAATCGTTATTCGCATAGAGCTATGGCGATTCGCAAATTCGCCGAATGGTACAGGAAAAAGCAAACCTAACTTTAAGTTGAACTAAAACAAAGTGTTATATTGACTTCCCAATAATAAAGAGATTTGTTAAGAAGAGAGATATTAGAAATGATGAGAAACCCCGTAAGACAAAAGTCTCTTCATGAAGGTTTAATCACTGCCTTATCCATAGGCGGATTCTTCATCATACTGGGTATATTATTTGGACTTACACCTGCCATCTCACAGAATACGAACAAGTTCTTCTCAGACCTAACCACCGTAACCTTTCCGTTTGGCAACCCAGGTTCAACGGTGAGTTTGCTCGCGCCAGCACATCCAGCCGACCACCAAGGTTTCTACTCAGCCATGATGAATTTCCTTATAGGCGTGGGAGTCCTTCAAATCGTTATCTTAGGCTTGAGATTGGCGGTGCATTCGCGGATTAGGCGGATAGCCCAAAGCATTGGCGATTTAATATTCTGGATAGGCGCAGCAGTTATGGCAAACGTTTTCTTATTGGCTGGAACGCAAATTGGTTGGTTCCAGTTCTGGTCTTCGTTAATTGTACTAATTGGTGTATCCTTGATTACGCAGTTCTTCGTATATCTGTCCAAAAGGCATTTATTAGATCCAAGAATAAACAATCGATGATTATTCCTCATGATACAAAGAAAATCAAAACTTAAGTTATCTTGCTTTGCTTTCAGGACAGTGAGGATTAAAGCAGTTGCTGCAACCTTTAGGGTAAGTTGAGCAGAGTTGTTTCTTTTTAAAACCCCATTTCTTTCGTAATTCGTCAGCTTGTTCCTCTTGGCCTTCCCATCTGTTTTTTGTATAGCTAAGATAGGCATGAGCTATTTCATGGGCAATTAAAGATTCTGAGTCTGTTCTTTTCAGAATTATCATGAAGGATTTCTTTATTTCTTTTACCTGAATTGTTTGACTTTGACCTGCATGGAAAGAGATTTTCTGTAATGTAAATTGGTAAACTTCTTCTGGTAACCTAACCAGAGTATTTAGCAATCTTTGGTGGAGGTTGCTCCATCTTTGGGCAAGATGGATAAATTCGTCAATTTCGCTATTAGCTTCCACTTCTGATCTATTTCTTCGCATGCCTTTTCTTCTCTGTGTTTCTTTTGGTAGGTTCTAATTGTACTTAGATGTTCTGCCTGTGGTTGGAGCTACTTTTAAATATTCGTGGGGTGTGGTTAAGGGTGCAGTTTAAGGTGTAACAATGCCAAAGCAAGAAAAAGGTAAATCACATTCGATGCGCCCAGTTAGCAGGCGTCCTCCAAGCTGGTGCAAGTATCAGCCTGAAGAAGTAGATTCATTCATAATTAAATTGGCGAAAGAAGGTCATTCAATGAGTGCAATAGGCACTATCCTAAGAGACCAATATGCCATTCCACTCGTTAAGCCAATAACCGGCAAAAGTATAAGCGACACACTCAAAGCCGCAAACTTAGCTTCAACAATGCCTGAAGACCTTGGAAACCTCATGAAAAAAGCTCAAAGCCTTGCTGTCCACATGGACAAAAACAAGAAAGATCTTCACAACAAACGTAACATGCAAATCATCGAAGCCCAAATCCACAAGCTATCACGCTACTATAAACGCGAAGGTGTTCTTGATAAGAAATGGAAGTATATTCCAAAAATCGCTTCAGTAACCTAAACAATTTCTTCCTTTAATTCTGCAGTATTATTGTTATTTGATGCGCCAGCTTTAAATCTAATTAGCCCCTTTTAGCCCGAACAAGTGAATGGGCATGGCTGCAAAGCAACAACAAAACATCGAAGGCTTCTTAGCTTCAGAAAATGAAGCTGCAAAAGTAATTCTGGAAACTGTCAAGAAAGATGGTTTTATTTTGGTTTTTTCGCATTTAGATGCCGATGGGGTTGCTGCCGCCGGTATCATGGGTAAAATGCTTACTCGGCTCGATGCTCGTTTCCGTATTCGAGTAATGCAGTGGGTTGATGACAAAATCATCGGGGAAGTCATTGCTGATAAACCGCAACTAGTAATTTTAACCGATTTCGGAAGCGGCTACCTTGACTTGCTAAATGAGAAAATCCCCAACGTAAAAATAATGATCCTTGACCACCACCAAACAACGTCCAAGGTGGTTAACCCAAATTTCGTTCAGGTTAACCCTCACCTTTTTGGTATTGATGGAGCGACCGATGTTAGCGGTTCTGGCGTGGCCTATTTTGCGGCAAAAGCAGTTAACGCTGCGAACATAGATTTAGCGCCCATAGCCTTGGTTGGCGCACTAGGTGACATGCAGGACAAATATGAACAGCGAAGCATGAGAAGCTTAAACGAAATAATTGTTAACGATGGTGTCTCTTCTGGGTTGTTGAAGGTTGAGAAAGACTTGATTTTCTTCGGTCGAGAGACAAGACCTATCTATAAGATGTTGGCGACTACAACTAATCCGTTCATTCCGGGGTTGAGTAGTCAAGAAACAGAAGCTTTGAATTTTGTAGCAAACCTGGGAATTCCCCTTAAACAAGGCGATAAGTTGAGGGCTCTTTGCGACTTAACTGACGACGAGCGGAAGCGGTTGTGTTCGGCTTTAGCTGATTACCTATTGTCAAAGGGGTTGCATTTGGAAGTTGAGAACCTCATCGGTTACGTATACGTTTTAACTAAAGAAGAGCCAAACACGGCACTTAGGGATGCACGTGAATTCGCGGTGGTTTTGAATTCGGCTGGTCGTATGGATCGGCCGAGCCTTGGCATAGCCATCTGCATGGGCGACCGTAAAGCTGCCCTTGAGGAATCCAACAAAATCCTTGAAGACTACCGTAAAAACATCAACAAATACCTCGGTTGGGTAAATGAAAAACCCGAACGCATGCGAGAACTCCAAAACATCTACGTCATCTATGGTGAGAACTTTATCAACGAAAAAATCATCGGCACAGTCTCTTCAATAATCGTTTCGAGTCTTGCTAACAACGAAAAACCGCTTTTAGCATTCGCGAACATTGAGGCTGAAAAGGCAGCAAAGTTTTCTGGACGAACCACTGAAGCGGCGCTTCGTAAAGGAGTCAACCTTGGGGATGTCATGCGCATAGCTTCAGAAGAACACGGCGGCAAGGGCGGAGGACACAACATAGCTGCAGGGGCTCAAGTACCCTTAGATAAGCTTGAATATTTCATTAAAACCGCAGATGAATTAGTCGGTCGGCAACTTAAAGGTGAGAAGCTTGCAAGCCACAATAACGCTTGAGTACAAAGACGAAAAAACTGCAAAAGCAATTGCACAAGCGGTTTCGCCTGACAACTTCAAAACTCCGATCGGGTTGCATGTTAAAACAGAAAGGGATGCAAACAAAGTAATCACTCAAATTGAGTGTGAAGGCAAACTTGCCACCTTCACCGCCACCATCGACGACTTACTCTTTAGCGTATCCACAGCTGAAAAAACGCTTAAAACTATCAAGTAGCTTTCTTTAATCTTTCAAGTGGAAAGGGTGCTCGCTTGAGCAAGCGCTTATCTTTTATTGTCGCAACAGTGCAATTAAGTCTTTATCAGAGTAACAGGTTTAAAAGAATCTTCTTGGGTCAGTGTCGATGTCAACGATTGTAGGTTTGGTGGCTTTGAGTGCAGTGTCAACGGCTGCTTCCAGCTGACTTGGCTCAGTAACCTTGATGCCCAAGCCGCCTGAATGCTCTGCAAAGTCGGCGAAGTTGTAATCGAAAAGGTCGGTTTGAGAACTCTCGTATCCCTCGACTTTTTGCTCCTGCATAATCATACCTAACCGCTTATTGTTTATGACAAATACTTTAACTTGCAAATTGTACTTGAGGGCCGTCAAGAAATCTCCTAGAACCATCGTTAAGCCGCCATCACCAGTTAAACAGACAATTTGCCTCTCAGGATAAGCTAGAGCCGCTGCTAATGCTCCAGGTAAACCAAAACCCATAGTGGCCAAAGAGCCGCTCATAACCATCTTCTGCGACTTCTTCATCCTAAAGTTTCTGCCAAACCACCAGCAGTTCTCACCAACGTCCAAAGAAATCACGGCGTTATCTGAGATTTTTTCGTTCAAGACTTTGATTATGTACTGGGGTCTGATTGGTTTCATTGTTGGGTCGGCTTCTTTTTCAAGTTGAGTTAGCCAATCTTGTTTTAGTTTGGCTATTTCAACTAAATAATCCGCATTCTTTTTCTCTGCAACCTTCTGGGTCAACTTTGGAATTAAAACTGCACTGTTGCCGAGCAAACTCACTTCAACTTGGTATCGGCGTGCAATCATAAGTGGGTTAATGTCAATCTGTACGGTGCGTTTCTTGGGAATCTGCGATAAATCCGAAAATGAAGAGCCAATAGCTATTAGTAAATCTGCTTTCTCCATAAGGGCTCCTGCAGTCGTTGAACCAACCCCGCCGTGACATCCAACATAAAGCGGTTCATTTTCGTCTACGACTCCTTTTGCTCGGAAAGTTGCGATTATCGGCGCACCAATCTTCGAAGCCAACTTCAAAAGTTTGGTTCCTTGTCCTCTGGCTCCGAAACCTGCCAAAATCACGGGTCTACTTGCGGAATCAATGACTTTTGCTGCCTTCTCAATCACCCAGTCTTCCTGTCCATATGCCATATTGGGCATTCTGCCTTCAAACGGTAAAATCTCTGTTTCGTAAGGCAGTTTTTGTACATCATTGGGAATCTCCGATGTGCGCCACTCCTTGATTTAGTAATGCATGCTTAATCGCCAGCGTCGCCAGCGTGGTGGTTTGGTCTTCAGTCATCAATGTCTTGTTGTAAACGGTCAAGGGTTCAAAGAACGCTTGTTGGTCAATCTCCTGTATTGCACCCTGTCCCATCAGTTTTCGGGGAACCATGCCTGTTAAAGCTAAAACGGGTGAATGATCCAGCTGTGCATCATACAAGCCAGTTACCAGGTTAGTTGCGCCTGGACCCGAAATCCCCAAGCAAGCCGCCATGTGCCCAGTTAACTTACCGTAAGCCGACGCCATAAACGCCGCTGTCTCTTCGTGGCGAACCTGGATATACTTTACTTTGTCATTGCTCTTTCGTATGGCATCTACGATACCCAATGTTGATGTGCCGGGAATACCGAAAACATATTGTACGCCCCATTCAGCAATCTGGTTAATCAAAACGTCTGAAACAGTGTGCTCTGCTTTTTTCTCTTCTCCATGTCCCTCAGCTAATAACACAAACGCAGATTTGGGTGCTCCACAAACTGGACAAACCCACTCTTTAGGCAAATCAGTAAACTTAACTTTTTCTTTAGTGTCATCATAAACCCAATTGCAAACTGTACACCTATATTTCGCCATAATGAGCCCTTCAAAAATACTTGGTAGAAATTTAATTGAATTCGGGCTTATCAGCTTATTGGAATTAAGAGCTACCTCTAAGTTCAAATGTTTTGTTGGTGTGATTGATAAACTTTTGCAAGGAGTAAGTTGCATTATCATTATCATGATCAGCAACAATTCTTTTGAGTGTTTGATTTAAGCTGTTTTTGTTAAACAAGGCTATTTCCAAGGCTCTTGAAAAGTCCTAAGAAAAGATCAGTTACAACTTCTAATAATGAGCCACTTGAAAACATTAAGGCGCCACAAAATAAAATCATATTTTTACTTTTTGTATCTTAATGTTTTTAACGACCAATTTAGCGACAGAGTCACTTTTACTTTTGAAAACCAATTAAGAAAACATTAACAAGATAAATCCATGTATCTCTTCTAAATTGACATTTTTTACCAAGTCAAGTTTTTAATTAATCGACAAAGGTAAACGAACAATTCATAAACTTCTTCACCAACTATTCACCCATAAAGAGATGGCATATTTATGGAGAACTGGGATGTCATTATTATTGGAGCAGGTTCCGCTGGCCTTTCAGCTGGAATATACACTGTCCGCAGCGGACTAAAAACCTTAATTTTAGATGAAAAATTGCCCGGCGGCACAATCTCAGATGCCTCAATTGTTGTTAATTACCCTGGGTTCGCTGAGATAAGCGGTGGAGAGCTTGCAGAAAAAATGGCCAATCACTGCAAAAAAGTCGGCGCAATAATCCACGAGTTAGAGCCCGTTACAGAATTGGAGCTTACTGGCGAAAAGAAAATTGTGAAAACCTCAAGCGCAACCTATGAGGCTAAAGCTATAATATTTTCGACTGGTTCACATTATAAGGAAATCGGCGTTAGAGGCGAAAAAGAGTTCCGTGGAAGAGGCGTAAGCTATTGCGGAGTTTGCGACGGGCCATTTTTCAAGGGCAAAAAAGTACTAGTTATCGGTGGCGGAAACTCGGCTTGCATCACTACCCTTTACCTTTCAGGTCTCGCTGCGCAGGTCACCGTGATCCATAGACGGGAAGCCTTCAGAGCTGAAGAATCCTTGGTTTCGGATATATCATTAAAGGGTAACGTAAACATTCTATGGAACACGGAAGTTCAAGAAATCAAAGGCGATAAACAAGTAAAAGCAGTCACTCTAATCGATAACGCGACAAAGAAAACAGGCGAAATGGCGATTGACGCCGTTTTTGTTCAAGTCGGAGAAGCACCCAACAATCAACTAGCCAAAGCCGCCGGAATAGAAACAGATGAGCATGGTTACATCAAAATTAATATTCGACAACAGACAAATCTGCCGGGAATTTTCGCCGCAGGCGACGTTACCAACCATCCAATCAAACAAGTTGGTACAGCTGTTGGTCAAGGCATCACTGCTGCTCTTGAATCTTACAGTTACATTAGACGACCGTATTACACAAAATAGAAAGAAAGGATTATATAACCAAAAATCCAATTTAAAGCGCCGTCATATAATGTATTATGCAAACGAGTTACACATAGAGAAATTATTTAATGAAGTCTATGATATTACAGTACTCCATTACCCAAAGCTAACTCGGTTTAGCAATGGGTATAACGCCTGAAGATTTAGCCTTCAACGAACTACGAGTAAACCCATCAAAAATACTAAAACAATTAACCCAAGGAGCAAACAAACCATGACTCAAAAAAAACTTAAAAATAGCCTTCTATTGGGCTGCAAGTTGCGGCGGCTGCGAAATAGCCGTCTTAGACTTAAACGAAAGAATCCTTGACGTTGTAAAAATAGCTGACATAGTCTTTTGGCCAGTAGCGATAGATGTCAAATACAAAGATGTCGAAGCATTATCAGACAAATATATTGACATAACTTTCTTTAATGGTTCTGTACGCAACTCTGAGCAAGAACACATGGCTAAATTGCTTAGGGCAAAATCCAAAACTTTAGTTGCTTTTGGTTCATGTGCCCATGAAGGCTGTATTCCAGGGTTAGCAAATCTAAATAATAAAAAAGAAATTTTCGATCAAGTTTACATAAAAGACAAATCAAACATCAATCCCCTGGGCACTACGCCGAAAACTCAAACTCAAGTCAAAGAAGGCACCTTGAAAATTCCGGAATTCTATGATACAGTTAAAACTCTTGCTCAAACTGTAGATGTAGATTATTTTCTTCCAGGTTGTCCTCCTCCAGTTAAACTAATAGCGGCTGCAGTTGACGCAATTGCAAATAACAAGTTGCCGCCAAAGGGTTCAGTGCTTGCACCGCTAAAAGCGGTATGTGATGAATGTCTCAGAAAACGTGAGAACAAAAAAATTGATCGAATCTACCGTGTTTATGAGAAGGTTCCTGAACCGGAAAAATGTCTTATGGAGCAAGGTATAATTTGTATGGGGATGGCGACTAGAAGTGGTTGTGGTGCTCAATGTTTAAATGTTGATATGCCATGTACAGGCTGCGGTGGACCAGCACCTAACGTCCCTGAGCAAGGAGCAGCTATGTTATCTGCTTTAGCATCAATTCTCGGCTACGATGGTGTAGAAGGAAAAACTAGGTATACTGAAAAAGAAATTGAAGCCTTAATCAACCAAGTAAAAGACCCAGTGGGGACAGTCTACATGTATAGTTTGCCAAATTCTATCTTAAGAAGAAAGGTGATTAAATAATGAAAGAAATAATAATAGATCCAATCACTCGGCTTGGAAGGACATGGAAACGTATCTATATTTCTAAACGATCAGGGCGAAGTTGAGAATGCTTATCTTAAAATTCCTGAACTTAGAGGTTTTGAGAAATTCTGTATTGGTAGAAGAGCTGAGCTTATGCCCCAACTCACTACAAGAATCTGTGGTGTTTGTCCGGTTGCGCATCATTTTGCTGCTGCTAAGGCTTTAGATGCAGCTTTTAATGTTGAGCCTACTTCTGCTGCGAAGAAGCTTCGTGAACTTAATGTATACTGCTTACTTTATTTATGATCATATTTTGCATTTTTATTTTTTGGGTGGTCCGGACTTTATTGTTGGGCCGGATGCGCCAGCGGAAAAACGCAATATCTTAGGTGTAATTGAGAAAGTTGGTATGCCAATTGCAGCGGAAGTGTATTAAGCATCGTGCTTATGGTCAGAAAATAACTGAAATTATTGGCGGTAAAGCAACGCATCCAGTGTGTGGTTTGCCTGGCGGAATTTCTAAGGCACTTAGTGAAGAGAATAGGCAAGAAATTGAAAAGATGGCTGTTTCCTGTGTTGATTTTGCGCAAGTTTACATTAAAGATCTTCCATGATATAGTTTTGGGCAACACAAAATACGTGGAGATGATAAAAAGCCCCAGCTTATACGATGCCAACCTACTACATGGGGATGGTTGACGAAAACAACAAAGTCAACTTTTATGATGGCAAAATCAGAGTTGTCGATCCGAACGGCAAAGAATTCCTAAAATTTGAATCCAAGGACTACCTCGCTCATATTGGCGAACATGTTGAAGAATGGACTTACAGTAAATTTCCGTATCTTAAGGCAGTTGGTTGGAAGGGGCAAGTTGCTGGTGTTGATAGTGGTGTTTACCGGGTTGGACCTCTTGCCCGCTTAAATGCGTCTGAGGGAATGGCTACTCCGCTTGCTCAAGTAGAATACCAAGAAATGTACAAGACTCTTGGTGGCAAACCAGTTCACAGTACGCTCGCGTTTCACTGGGCAAGATTAATTGAATTGCTCTATGCGACAGAAAGAACTTTGGAGTTGGTTAAGGATAAAGAAATCATAAGTACTAACGTGCGGAACAAGCCTGGTGAGCCAGGTGAAGGAATTGGGATAGTTGAGGCTGCACGTGGAACCCTTATTCACCATTACATCCTCGATAAAGATGCGCTTGTTAAAGACGTAAACCTAATAGTTGCTACTACAAATAATTATCCGGCAATTTGCATGAGTATACGTGATGCGGCAAAAGGCCTGATCCACGGGGGCAAAGTTGACCAAGGGATACTTAACAGAGTTGAGATGGCTTTTCGGGCTTATGATCCTTGTTTTGGCTGTGCAACGCATGCGGCAATTGGGAAAATGCCTTTAACAGTTGAAGTCTTCAACGCGGAAAAACAGTTAATTAGAACTGTAAAACGTTAGCTTAACCCATTTTTTGGTACTTTTTTATAGAAAGCCCAGGATAGTTAATGCTGCTAGCGCGACACGATGAATAGTTGAGTAGTGTTTTTTGTACTGTAGGTTTTTCACCGTTAGCTAAGGAAGTGAAAGACTTGGACGAAGTCAGAACGTGTGTTTTCCAAACCAACTACCACCCTAATCTGGAACACCAAATACCTCTGCAAGTGGGTATAGCTCGGGGTCAAGTCATAACTGCATCTTTGCAAGCTTATAGTTACTTTAGACGACCATATTATAAAAATTAAAGAGAAAGGATTATAATATTCTTAGCACTTTTCACTTCCAATTAGCTTGTGATATCAAGTTAAAGCATTTAAGTAACAGCAGAAACGCGTAAAAAAGAGGTTTGCAAATGAGTGAAAAATGTCTCGCTGTAGTGGAAATCAATCAAGACTTATGTAGCCGATGTTATGTCTGCAAATCAATCTGCCCGTACGAAGCTATAAAAGCAGATTCAACAGGCAAAGTTGAAATTAATAACCAAGACTGCCAGGTTTGCGGAATATGCTACAGTGCTTGTCCATCTGCAGCCATAAAAATGCAGTATTACACTTATGATAACCTATCCGAATACCTGAAGAAGGCACAGGCAGAAGCCAAATCTGTCGCCGAAACGCTTGTCTTGATGTGCCGAGGAAACTCCCCTTCCACAGGCGAAGTCCAAGACATACTCAAAGCTCAAGGGTTGAAAGTTGATAACTACATACCGTTGCGTTTGCCCTGTGCAGGCAGAGTTCCAACCGACTTTGTTTTTGAAGCACTTAATTCTGGTGTATTAAACATCGTTTCCATCCAATGTGAAGATCCATTCTGCCGCTACAAAGAAGGCACAAAAATCAACACCCGAAGACTTGTGTTAGCCAAGAATGTTCTAAAACAGTTAGGCTTTGATGAGAACGCTGTAAGAATCGTAAAGTACTCTCGCAAAGCAATCTACGATGTACAGGCTTGTGTGGGATGCGACAAATGCATCTTCATCTGTCCTTATGACGCACTTGAGTTCGAATCGTTTGCAACCCCAAAGGTAAACGAAGAAAAGTGCGTTGGCTGCGGCGCTTGCCAATTGGTTTGTCCACAACATGCTATTCAGGTTAAAGGCTTCGAATTTGACGAAGTAGTTGACCGTTACGGAAAATCGCTTGAGCAACTTAAAGCTAAAGGAAAGGGTCCAGCAGTTCTTGCATTTGTATGTCAATGGTCAGAATTCTCAGCCTTAGACAACCCGAACAAAGCGATTGAAGGCAAAAACGTGTTAGCGTTGGAGGTACCATGCTTCAAATCTCTTGACCCAGTCCATATCATAAACGCTCTAAATTGCGGTTTCGACGGTGTTATGGGTGTGGTTTGCTCATCTATAGACTGCAAACTTCAAGAAGGCAGAGACACAGCAGAACGCAACGTAGCTGCATTGAAAGTTGCGCTTAAAAAGCTGGGTTTACTTGACCGTTTCGAACTCTATGAAGAGTCACCTAGATGCGCCGGCGACTTTGAGCAGAAACTTGATGAATTCTACAAGAAAATTTGTGCTTTACCAAAACATGAAGTAACTGTGGAGGCGACTGTAAAACGTACAAAATAGTAAGCAAAAGAGAGCTTGTTCCAAAGATTAAGCTCTTTGAAGTTGAGGCTCCAGATGTTGCGGCCAAATCGCAAGCTGGACAATTCCTAATCGTAATTCATAGCAAAACTGGTGAACGAGTGCCCTTAACCATCTGCGGTTTTGACCGAGGCAAAGGCACCGTTTCGTTTGCGTATCATGAGGTCGGCAAAACCACTAAGGGATTTGGCTTGCTAAATCAGGGCGAATTTATCGATAATGTTACAGGTCCGCTTGGAAATCCATCAGAAATCAAAAACTACGGCAAAGTTCTCTGTGTCGGCGGAAGTGTGATGATTGCTCCGTTGCTGCTGCAGGCTAAAGCCATGAAGGAAGCAGGCAACAAAGTCACAACTGTTCTTGGCGCACGCACAAAAGAATTCATTATGATGGAAAAAGAAGCAGAAGCGCTAAGCGACAAAGTCTATGTAGCAACCGACGATGGATCAGTGGGTTTTAAGGGCTTAGATTTCCTAAAAGAATTGCTGACGAAGGAAAAGTTTGACCGCTGTGTAGTTATGGGTCCAGTTATCATGATGAAGGATGTTAGCGAAATCACCAAACCCTACAATATCCCAACAGTCGTCGCCTTAACGCCCATAATGATTGACGGCATGGGCATGTGCGGTGTCTGCCGAGTTACTGTGGGCGGCAAAATGTTGTTCGGCTGCGTGGATGGTCCAGAGTTTGATGGACACAAGACTGACTTTGACGAGTTAATTCTGCGTCAACGAACGATGCTTCCTGAAGAACGTTTGAGTTCAGTATTGTCGGAAATGAGTGGAGGTTGTAAGTGTGACAGAAGTAAAGCCTAAACCAAAGTTAAACAAGAAAGCCGTAGAGATGGCAAAGCAAGAACCTAAAGTTCGCGCCAAAAACTTCAGTGAAGTAGCTTTAGGTTACACTGAAGCAGATGCCCAAGAAGAGGCAAGTCGATGCCTACAGTGCCCAAAGCCTCAATGTGTTACAGGGTGTCCCGTGGAGGTTCCCATTTCTGCATTTATCAAATGTATCCGAGAGAAAAAGTACGCTGAAGGTATAGCTACCATAAAAACAAAAAATGCTCTACCAGCAGTCTGTGGACGTGTCTGCCCACAAGAAGAGCAGTGCCAGAAGAAATGTGTAATTGGCAAGATAGGTGAACCAGTAAGCATCGGACGATTAGAACGGTTTTTAGCAGATTGGGAATTCGGCAACGGTTCTCAGGTTCCTCCGAAAGCTCCAGCTACAGGCAAAAAAGTTGCTGTCGTTGGTGCTGGTCCAGCAGGATTAACGGCTGCAGCAGATCTTGTGAAGCTAGGTCACGAAATTACTATGTTTGAAGCATTGCATGTCGGTGGCGGGGTGCTCATGTATGGTATTCCAGAGTTCCGTCTACCCAAAGCTATCGTGCAGAACGAAATTAACTATGTCCAGAAACTCGGCGTTGACTTGCGCCTTGGCAATTTGGTCGGCAGAATACACACTATACCCGAACTCATGAAGAACGGTTACCACGCAGTTTTCATTGGCAGCGGAGCAGGTTTGCCACAATTCACAGGTTGCCCTGGAGAGAACCTTGGCGGCATCTATTCTGCTAACGAGTTCCTTATCCGCGTTAATCTTATGAAAGCATACATGTTCCCAGAATATGATACTCCAATACGCATCGGCAAGCACGTAGTCGTCATTGGTGGCGGAAACGTAGCCATGGACTGTGCGAGAAGCAGCATGCGACTTGGCAGTGAAGTATGCTTGCTCTATAGGCGCTCACGAAACGAGTTACCAGCAAGACATGAAGAAATCGAAAACGCTGAAGAAGAAGGTTTAGTCTGCAAATTCCTTGCTGCGCCAGTTGAGTTCTACGGTGACGAGAAAGGCTGGGTTAAAGCCATGAAAGTAATCGCGATGGAACTTACCGAACCAGACGCTAAAGGTAGACGAGGAGTAAAAACAGTTCCAGGCAGCGAATTCACAATGGATGTAGACACAGTTATTATCGCCATCGGACAAACACCCAACCCCATCATCCAACGCACAACAGGCGGCTTACAAAGCGACCCACGACATGGAACAATATGCGTTAATGAAGTCGGCAAAACCAGCTTAGACGGAGTTTACGCAGGCGGAGACGTCGCAACAGGTGCAGCAACAGTCATCAGCGCAATGGGAGCAGGTAAACGCGCAGCAAAAGCCATTCATGAATACCTCACCAACGAGAAATAAGCTTTAGGAACAGTTGCCCGTCAAGGGACTTCTCACTTTCTTTAGTGCGTCCGGTACCGGGAAGCTCAAGCTCGCCGGGGGTGTCAGCGGGACCATGAAGGAGTCCGTCAACCGGGCCTTCAGCTACCTCTGCGCGAACAAGACCCCCTTCGGGGTCCCACGGGAGCTCGACACCTCGGATCTCCACTGCGAGGTCATCGATCTGCTCGGCAACAAGGTCGAGGCCGAGATCGGCGTCGCCTTTTTCGTCGCCGCCTATTCGGCCCTGCGCAAGGTCCCGTCCCAGCCGGCGCTCTTGGTCCTCGGCGACCTGAGCATCCAGGGCAACATCAAGCCTGTGCGATCCCTCACGGAGCCGCTCCAGGTGGCCATGGACAACGGCGGCAAACGGGCGCTGATCCCGATCGGGAACAAGCGGCAGTTCCTGGAGGTGAACCCGGATGTGCTGGAGCAGGTGGACCCGGTGTTCTTCGGGGACATGCGCCAGGCGGCGTTTAAGGCACTCGGCCTGACGTGACCGAGCGCGCGCTCCTGATCGGGAAAGAAATAGGGGACGTACCACCGTCCAGCTGCTCGTCTAAAGTTGCGGATCGGCCCCCTTCAGAAATTCCGGGCCACGCGACGCGAAGCCTTGTTGGCGAATGCGTCTGGGAACCTGGCGTCGGCATGGGATAGCGCTGCGGTCGGGGTAGAAGATGGCTTCTATCCCATGACTTTACATAAAACGGATTATGCGACACTCGGGTGTAGGCGCAATGCAGTACTGTCCGGTTTGAGCAAGTTAGACATGTCCTGCTTGGCCGGCCTTGGCCGGAGCAAAATCGCTCGCCGGCAACGGACCGGTACTGGCGATCACGGTGTAGCGGATGCTGCCCGTCGTCCCTTTCGCGATGCGCTCTGGCGGTTGTTGAAAGGCGCCCAGCCACAGGTTGTCATCGTTGCGGTTCTGGCTGCGATTGAAAAATGCGCGGATCGTCATCGGGCCCGTCGTGGGCCCTAGGGTCGGCTCTAGCGTGATCCTGTAGCTCGGCGTATTCCCGTTGGGCTCTCCGACAGCATCGGTATGCAGCGAGTCGAACATCCGGGTTGCGGGATCCAGCGCACTGGGCGTCACTGGCAGCAGCACATTGGCCAAATCCGGATCGTAGCATAACGTGACGACGCCCTCGGCGTTGCGGAACCGCAACGCGTCCACATCGTGCTGGAGGCGGTCGATAAACATGGTGGAAATCTGCAGCAGTCGCACCGATTGGGCTTCGGCGGTCTTTGCCCGATCGGGCATCACATCGTCCATAAATTCAAATGTTCCCGCCACATCGAGTACGGTTGCTCGGTCGGTTGGCTCAGCCAGGGTCAGTGTCCATGCGAGATTCATGATCCGATTGATTGTTGTGCTGTCAGGGGAAAGCTTCGAGTTCGCGCCAGTCATCTGGATCAGCAGACGGTTCGTGCCACCGCGATTGACGGAAGATGTGTCAATGGCAACGCGCTGGAGCTGGGGATGGAAGAAGAGCGTGGTATTGGGTAACGACGTCGCGGTGCCCCAGATGGCTGGGCCGAGGACCAGGCTCTGACCGAACGGTAATGGTGGCGTCGGATCGGCGCCCGCCTTCAACCGCAGATAACCGGACGCGTAAAGGACGAGGACCTGCGGGAATCGATCCGTGTTGGGCACGCGCCTCGCAATGGCTAAGAGCTTGGTCGTCCCCATCGATTTGCCGTCGACCAAGACCTCGAAGGGGTCTTCCGGGATAGTCGACCGCAGCTTTTGTATGGCCCACACGCCGTTATTGAACACCATGTCTATACGTGTCTCCTACAAGAGTTCGGCTGAGGACTCGCCGGTCACGCGCCGATAGTCGGTGCAAACGCTCGCCCATGTTCGGGCCTGACTAGGCCCGTACTTCTCAGGCAACGAGCGCCACGAGAAGGAGGCCACAGAGCGCGTACTCGCCTGCGCATGATCGATTGCCCGCGCCCAACTGCTCGCCTAGGCCAGGGGGTTTTTTGGGTTTGAGGCCAGTGGAACGGTTATGCGAAGCGCAACACAACCATTCCACGGCGTCTCAGACCCCTTGTCCCTCGCCTCGAGGTGCAGCGACCCGCGGTTGGCTGCCGCAATGGCCGAAAGGTACTTGTCGTCGTCGCGAACCACGGTGGGATAGGCGGTGCCGCGAACTCCCACGAAGGCTTCTCGGGATGGGAAGCGCGCCTGGCGTCCCCCCGCGAGCCGTGGCCGTGAGGGCGACGACAGCGGCGAGCCCGCGGGACGCGCGCCTCATCCGCCGAGCGCCAGGATCGCACCCACGAGCGCCGCGCCCACCGCGACCATCATGAACCCGAACCTCCAACTGCCGTAGCCGGCATAGCGGCCGAGCGCGAACCCGCCCAAGAACAGCATCGCGAGCGCGATCGCGCGCGACACCGTCATCGCCGTGCGGACGTCGCCGATCAGCGCGAAGGGCAGCACGACCGGAAAGGTCGAGGCGACCACGATCAGGAAGATCGCGAAGGACGCGAGCAGGTCGTCCCGCCGGAGGGACGGTCGGGCCGGCACGTTGGGCAAGGCGACGATGCGCCCGCGAATCGCCTCCAGTTCCACCGGTGAGAAGAGCTGGGCGACGGGGCGCAACAGCGAACGCTCGATGAGTCTCCGCCCGGTCTGCGGATCGGCCGCGGAGCGCACGGAACGAACCAGCGTAAATGCCTTCGCGCGCTCGGTGAGGGTGCGGACCAGGTACATGACGGCGTCGACGAGACCCCACGCGAGGTTGCACCCCAGGGCGGCGATGAACATCGACCGGACTTCTTCGCGGCCGGAGTCGGCCACCGACACAGCACCCACAAACGAGAGCGCCATGAATAAGCCGAAGAGCAGCTCCGATACGCGGTCGACGACATTGAGCACGGGCTCGCGTACCGGTTGCTCGGGTAATGAATCGGTCTTCGTCATTGTCATCCCTTGGCACCCCCCCCCAAAAAGCCCCCCAATGGGGCGGATCCGCGCATCCGGACAATGCGCCCGCCGGCGGAATGCGCATCGCCACAACCAATGAACGACTGTGCCATGCTCAGCCGACAAGGCGCAAATCTGGGGCCTGAGGCGGAGTGGAACGGAAAACCGGGTTAGGCGCGATCGGTGTCCCGGCAGCAGGACGTGAGTGGCCAAATTAAGTCGCGCTGAGGGTCGCTATTCTCCTCGACGACGAAGACCAAGGCCATCCGTGGGTCGTCTCGTACGCGGTTGTTGACGTGCTGTTCATGGGTCGTCACTGAACCTTACCCAGGCTGGGACCCGCGACCCCCCCGCGGCGCAAGGCCCCGGGGCCGAAACGCGCGTTGACGCGGTCCAGGGTGGCGTTGAGGGTGCGGTCCCGGGCGCTATCGAGGGCGCGGTTCGGGCCGCCGTCGAAGAGGTCCTGTTGCACCGGCTGCGGGGGACCGAGTTCGGAGATCCCCAGCCCGATCAGGCGCACCGGCTTGCGGGGCAACCGGGCGGTCTCAACCAGCGACCAGGCCGTGGCGAGCAACGTCCGGTCGTCTTGGCTCGGATGGTCGAGGCGCTGTTGCCGGGAGTGGGTCTCGAATCCCTGGAAGCGGATCTTCAGGGTGACGATTTGCCCGGCGAGGCCTTCGCCGCGGGCCAGGCGCGCGACCTCGGCCGCCAGGTGCGCGAGGGTATCGCGCAGCACGCGCGGGTCGCTCACATCGGTGGCGAAGGTGGTCTCTTTCGACAGGGACTTCCGCCCTGCCCCGTCGCCGACCCGGTCGGAG
>CAVPJA010000001.1:0-160114 GCA_963705145.1 Candidatus Bathyarchaeota archaeon | reverse complement strand
ACTGCATCTGAACCACACGGCAATCCTCACACCAAAACCTGCGCAGGCTCTTATTTTGAAGATCGCGCAATATCAAATGCTAACCATGAATCCTTTGAAATCTTCCAGAGCATCTTCTGGCTCTGGGGTGCTTAACGTGCTCTTGTCTGTGAAACACCAAGACAATCATTAAGCTATGAATAAAACGGATATAGAATCAGTTTACAGACATCTTTTTTCGGTTAGGTATCCACCGCAACTTAGGGTTAGACCCTTTCGGCTTGTCTGCTTGATAACCGCATGCATAGCATTTTCCATCATGCACCGAAACGACATCGCCACAGCCGGGACATCGATACTTCTCAGCCTGACTCCTAAGGAACTCATCAATACCTTTTGTTGAATCATTTTTTGGTTTTCAACCATGCTCATACCATAACGTGCTCTGTATAGTTCATCCAATTTGGCTAATTGCTTACAGGGCATGTCTTCACATTCGTAGCAGAACCTGAGGTTTTTGCCTACTTTTCTGGGGCAGTCCCGTTTGATGAATGCACAATTCTTGTCTCTGACCAAGCAACCATTGCAATGCGAAACTTCACCTTTCTTGTAGGGCACTCCCCGCGAATATGCAAGATAAGATTTGCATATGCCGCAGTTCATGCCACACGGTGCAATTAGATCAGAAGTAAACGCTTTAGCCTTGCCTCTATAGTGATTGGAAAAACTAATTAGGCTTTACCCAACTAAAGAGAATTTGTAGAAAGAGGACTCCGGCTTGGGTTCATTTAACGAAAACATGATTGAATATAGAAAACAGCTAGAGAAGGGAACCATAAAAGAGGCATATAGAGGATTAATGGATTACATTATGGAGTTGAGATCATATTTTGAAAAAAAATACCCTGATTATTTTGTTTCTGGGAGCGTTTACTTTGGATATATGGATATGACGTATTTTTCCTTCTTCCCAGAATCATTAAAACTTCGAAAATTGAAAGTGGCGATAGTTTTTTTCCATGACACATTCAGATTTGAAGTTTGGTTAGCAGGATACAACAAACAAGTTCAGACAAAATTTTGGAAATTGTTTAGAGAAAGCGGTTGGAATCAATACTGCATTCCATCAACGACAAAAGGCGTTGATTCTATTATAGAGGGCATTCTAGTTGACAACCCAGACTTTAGTGATTTAGATACTTTAACAAAGCAAATAGAAACAGGGACATTGAAGTTTATCGAGGATATTGAGAACTTTTTATCTAAACAATAACGTAGAGAGTTATGCTAAACCTGGGTTTAACTGCTTGTGGCGCCCAATCCTATCAGGATTTAATAAATCGAAAAGTTCAATTAGAATTTCGTTTAATTATTCTCTGGTGATTTTTTGTCAGTTAAAGGAAATGGAACAAAAGACAAACCCTGGGTGCTCAAAACCCCAAGCGGAACCTCCGAGTACACCGCATACAAAGATGAAACAGCTAACCCTCCAGCTGTAGTTGTCTGGGTTGGTAAAACAGAACTCAAATACCAGCTCCGTTGCATAGACGATCTACATAAAATGTTAAAAGCAAAAAGCGACTGGATGCCACTTGGCAGCGCAGACGAACAGAAGCCTGCTCAGGAAGGAACTGTTGAAGCTTGGGGAAGGTCTACCAAAAACCCCGTGGGAGGTTGGTATGGACTCAAAAAGGGCCTACGAGGTCGCTTTGCAAACTACATACCGCCAATCTTGGAAGCTTTAGGAATGGCAGAAGTTGAACATAACCCAAGAAACAATCGAATGCGGTCGCTATAACCCTTATTCTTGAATTCCCTGTTTCTTCTTTTCTTATCCAGTTTGTTAGCTATCTCCACATGCTAACCCTGTCATAGCTTTGACGTAAGCTGAAGCTTCTTCAAATGTCTTGAAAGGTCCATAAAAGAAGTCATATTGAGGGTGGCTTTTAGCTGTGGGTTGAATGTCAGACTCTACAATTTCAGGTCGTTTTCCTTCCTTAAACCCTAAGTAGATTTTCAAGTCTTAAACCTCTTTAACTACTTGAAACGAAGATGTGATTGGAACTGCTTGTTTTAGCATTCCACCTACCGAGCAATACTTCTCTTCAGAGAGTTTAATTGCACTCTCCACAACTTCAGAAGTGATGTTCAAGCCTTTAACTATGTATTCCAGGTGGATTCTGGTGAAGACTCTAGGCGGTTCTTCTCTTCTCTCTGCGGTAACTTCAACAGAGTAACCAGTAACCTTGAGTCTTTTCTTCTTCAGAATAGTTAAGACATGGAAACTGCTACAGGAAGCTAAACTCGCTAACACATTCTCCATAGGTGATAATGCAGTTTCTTCTCCACCATGCTCCTTTGGAGCATCAAACTTCACTGTCAGACCTTTCTCGTTCTTGGCTTCTAAACGGAGATTGCCTTTCCACTCAACAACCATCTTTTTAGTTGATGACAAAGCTTTCAATTATCCCTCACTTTTTACACTCAATCAGATGTCTTTGCAAGGGATTTAACCCATTCGCGTTTTTCCCAAAGAGCGCAACCTTGGATTTCTTTGAGTTCAGCATGGTTTTCTCTAATAGTTTTTAGCATCTTGGATTGAAGTGCTTCTCTAAGTGTGAGATTTTTAAGGTTGGTGTCAGAATAAGCGATGAAGGGACACGGTTCAACATTTCCTTCTGCGCTTACGTGTATGAATCCACGTCCTGCCGAGAGGCAACCGCCGATTTCGTCTTCATCCCAAGGTAAGGCAATAAACATCGCACGGTATTTCTTGCGGAAATTGTTGCGAATCGCAATAACCCTTGATCTTTGTTCTTCACTCAGCACCCAATTTTCCGTTCCTGCAATAACTGGCGTGTATTCGACCAGCATGAATAGTTTGCATCCACTATCAATGAGTTGCTTAATGAATGCCTCATCGGTGACTTCGTCAAAGTTGGTTCTCGTCATGGTGAGTGAAGCTCCCCAGAACAAACCCTTGTCCTTTAGTTTGCTTATCGACTTTAAGAGCTGATCATACACCCCTGTGCCTCGCCTGCCATCAGTATCAATCTGGTAACCTTCCAAACTCAGAAGCGGAACAAGGTTCTTGTTATTTGAAATGCGCTTCAGAATATCATCATTCAACAACAAACCGTTTGTGAACATCAAAAACATTATTTCAGGTGTCCTTTTAGAGATGTCAAGAATGTTCGATCGCATAAGTGGTTCACCACCTGCCAATACGATAAATGAAATGCCCAGTTCCTTAGCCTCATCAACCAAACGCTCAAGACGCTCATCGCTCATTTCAGCGTCAGTTTTCGCTCTTAACGCTTGATGATAGCACCCTTCACAGTGCAGATTACACTTGCTTGTAACGCTTATCACAAGGACAGGTGGAACATGAAGCCCTTCAACTTCTAACTTGTGCCTCATTTTATTAGCCTTGTTTTGCCAGCCAAGTGTGCGCAAAAAGAAAACCGATTGTGATGGACTTGTGAGCGCAATTCTGACAGCGTCTTTGAAGAAAACTCCTAAAGCATCGTTAACTATTTTGTTCATACTAAAATTTAGCTGTTGGTCTGGTTTAGCAGGTTTAGTCATTGACATCATTGCGAGAACCCCTTTGCAGACATTTATAGTTTTACTCTTTAGACTACATAGTTAATCCGAAGAGAAACGCATTATCTGAAAATCACTTCTGGATTTTTTATCTAATGCCCAACAAAGATAATTGCATTTTATACCGTTCACTGGTGTTTCATGTAATTCAAGAATTTTATTCACACAAGCAGATGCATTGGTTGACGCTGATTCGGATACGCCGTGACTTCTTTATCATCCGCTTGATTTCGTCTATGCCCTCCTCTGGCGTTGCGTAGGTTGTGGATAGTTTTGCCTCGTATTGTCTATCGAAAACTCTTCGTTTTTATCTAAATATAGACGTTGACTCCATTATCGGCTCGTTCTTTGCAAGCTCGTTTTCCACTGATAGGGCTCTTTTTTCAGCTTCTTGTTTTTCTCTTAGCGTTTCTAATCCTAACAATGTTACTCGCCGATCGGTTATGTCTACCATTTTTGATAAATACGTTGGTTTCTGGGGTTCACCTGCTGTTTGGAACTGAAAGCTTGCCATACGATAGAGATACTCATACCGATTAACAAGGATAAGCCTAGCCTTGTCTAAGTTCGAACAGTTGAGTTAGGACCGGTTGCCAGCTGTCGCGGGTTTCTGCGTCATAATAGATATTTCTCTCTGAAGTGTGGTATTTTTCGCTCAGCACCTTCACTATTTCGCAGAGAGTAAAGCCTTTAGCTTCAAGCTTTAGGAATTCTAAGCGTCTTTCGAGGATATCGTTCATGGTATTCCTTCCAAAATTGAAATGCGGATTTCATTTTCGCTGTAATCGGTTGTTCGCTTTATCATATCGCCTTCCAGTTTGATGTCTCGGCGCTTCTGCTCTGATAGGAAGTAATAGGGTTCTTCGAAGGTTGGCACATGGTATTTTCTGCAGATTTTAAAGTAAGCATCCACCGTTTCAAAGATATCTGTGTCGTTGGTTGTGGCTCTGAAGGCATCTATGTTTGGCGCCCGATTCCAGTTCCAAGTTAGATGCCAGTAGACTCGTAGGCAGACTTTCTCATAATCGGTTGCTTGAGATCTGCAGAACCTGCAGTTTATCGCAGATTACTTTCATCTGCAGCATTGCATTGTAAAAGATTGGTGCTTTGGGGTCGTATCGTGCTTTAGCTATATTGATTTGTTTGGGTTCGCCTGGCGCTTCCTCCCATTCTTGTCCCGACATTTTTGCTTCTTGTTGCGTTTGTGGATATTTTTCGACTAAGTACTTGCGGGTGGTCACGTAAGTTATCAGGGTTTCCCATTCTGTGCCAGATAGTAAAGATAGGTCATTTCCATCCTCGTCCAAAACTTCGGGCCATAATTGCTTAAGCGTAAAATTGTCGGGATCTATGCCCTCTTTTTTGAGCTTCTCAAGGATCTCGGGAGATAACGAGGCACTCAATGGTTGTTCATTTTGGCTGGGCTCAAAAACCTTATCCTTGAAGTCTTCAAACATTACGCTTGTTTACCTCCAAAGTTCTCGTTCTGTCGGTTTTAACATTCTTGACACTTCTAGGTCGGGCTCTTTGCTTACGCTTCATTAGTCGCCAATATTCGCGGATTTCAGCCGAATGCTTGAATGCTCTTACTGTGTCCATGACAGTATTGTTAGCGCTGGTTGGGTTAAAACTTAAATTGACATCAGTTTGTCCATGACAAACTAAATTCCAGCTTTTACGCTGCTTAGGATAGCTATGCTTCTTTCCCTTATCGCTGCGAAAAATAGGCTTAGACTTGAAAGACTCTATAGTAAAGTCTCGGTTAACTTGCACAAAGAGCCTCCGTGCACTCAATAAAAGCAAGAAAGGAAAAAAGAGGAGTTTTACGTTTCACTGAGAGAAAACTTGAAGGTGAGGTCACCATTTCGAAGTTATGCCGTGCTAGGCTACGAGCCCACTGTTCTGACAACCAAAGTAATGGTGTAGCATTAAAAGATTTATGACAATTCTTATAAACCCACATAATATTAAACTTGTGTCGCTTCAAAAAATGTGGGCCGGTAGCTCAGCTTGGCTTGAGCGTTCGACTGATAATCGAAAGGTCGCCTGTTCAAATCCGGCTCGGCCCACCATCTCCATCTTCTCAAGAGGGATTTTACAAAAAGTTTTACTAAGAGAAAAATATTCGTTAATAGTAAGTGTTTTTATGATTAAAAATAACTTAACAAAAGAAAAAGTTATTGGAACCAATTGTTTTAACTGCAAATTTGTTGCCAATAACAATGAACCTGTAGTTTCACAGGAACTAAATAATGTTGGTGGAATTATCCCAAGAAACGATGAAGAAATGAGTCGAGCCGAGACCGCTGACTTAATTACATTGCCAGGCGGTTCTAAAGCCGACGCATCAAGCAAGAGATTTTGCTACAATAAGAAAATAGAAATGTATGTTACTGCTCGCATGTGTTGCGCGTATTGGGATAATGAGGGCGTTAGTAGACCGTGGAAAAAACAATAAAGAGAACTATAAGAAAGATTTTGAATGGTGAAAATGATGACGGAGAAAAAAAATAAAAATCAAGATAGCCATGATGTTTGTGTTATGGCAGTAGCTGAAGAGTTGAAACGCGATAACTGGACAGTTAAGGCGGATTTGCAAGGTTATGAGAAGCCCCCAATGATAGGTAAAGGGTACCTTCCAGATGTTCAAGCAGAAAAGAAAGGTTGTTTAACGCGTATTTGTGAAGTGGCAACCCCTGAAATGTTTGAAGGCGACAAAGAAAAGTATGTTGAATTAAAAAACTACTGTGATGAATACGACTTTCACATGTATGTGGTAGATAAAGATGGAACGCGCAGGCAGATTGATCCACAATCTTTCGTAAAAAAATAGTGCATACTGAAGTTAAAATCGATAGTTTAAAATTCTTTGGATTTCAATTTTTTACCCGATTCAATTTAAGATTGGCAATTCCTGTGACTTGTTCTAAATAGAGATCTGATTTTTCCAGCATTTCATTCAAAGTTGAGCTCGTTAAACGACATGTGGAATGAAGACACCAAAAAACAAGATTTATACATAGAAGAATATCAATCAAAAATTGATTGATGCAATTTTTAAACCTTTATCGACTTAAATAAATTTAGAACTTAAATATTTTCGTCTCTCGTGAAAACTATCTTAAGTCGAAAGCCTTAATAATTGAAATGTTCAATTTTTTTATGAAAGGGGCATACACGTTGGGACAATCTAAAATGGAGATATATCTTGCAGTAATCAAAGTCTTAGACCGCGGGGACTCAATGGTTCAACAACAAATAATTCGCAAAGCAGGACTCAACTTTCCCCCTTCAAAAGAATTCTTCAGTTTTCTAGTTGAATTGGATATAATAAATGAAAAAACAATTGGCCCCAAAGTAGAATATTCCATCACAAAAAAAGGACAAATGATATGTGATTATTTCGGTTTAAACGACGAAAATTCAATATTTAGTGGAACTAAGATATTTAGAAGCAGATAAACCGCGGGGCAACTTCGAAAATAATCTTGGTTTTTTCGGTGTCCTCATAATCGTAAGATAAATTTATCATGTCTTTATTGTTCGGCTGTCGCTGAGTTCTTCTTTTTCTCTTCAGATTCTTTATTCGACTTTTCAACTTAAAGAAAGCACCTCCTACTTAACCCCAAAAGTTTTGTGACATTTTCGATTTATTACCAATAGTATTTTTAGCTGCCAGGCGTTGCATTTGTTGAGAATCATGCAAGACCTAGAAATTGCCAAAAAACAACTCTATGACAAAAACCTAACACTTGCTATCGTCAAGAATGGCATAATCCTTCTCCAAACCGATTCTCACAGAATCTCCGGTGTCATTGGAGCAATAGAAAAAATCGGAGTCCAACTAAATGGTGCCTCAGCAGCTGATCGAGTTGCTGGGAAAGCACTGGCACTGTTGTGTGTTTACGCTGGGATAAGACAGATTTACGCGGAAGTTTTGAGCAGAAAAGCGCTGGCAGTTTTTGAAGATAACAAAATAATGTTCGAGTGTAAAGAAATCATCGACGACGTCCTAGACATTAAAAAAACAGGTGTTTGCCCCTTCGAAAAAGTCGCCGCCGACATCTCCAACCCCCAAGAGTCTTACGCTACATTCAAAACATTGCTGGCAAAAATGAAGCCCTGAAGGTGACTTTCGGTCACGAACGGTTTATATCAAACAATTTGCTAGTTTCTATTATAGTTATTAATGGAGAAAGTTAAAATGAGCACTGAACCTTTTCATGTAACAGATTCAAATTTTGAAGAAACACTCAAAAATAACAAGTTGTTTTTTGTTGATTTCTGGGCTAACTGGTGTGGACCATGTCGAGCTTTGGCTCCGACAATCGTGGAACTTGCAAAAGAGTACAGTGGCAAAGTCTTAATCGGCAAACTTGATGTTGACGAGAACCCTGTTACAGCGGAAAAATTTCAAGTTTTCAGCATACCGACAATGATAGTTTTCAAAGATGGAAAAGAAGCAGAAAGACTTGTGGGTTTATGCCCCAAGAATAAAATAGGCGACACACTACAGAAATATTTAATGTAGTTTAGATGCCACTTTTTATTTTTTCATACATTTTCTCAAAAGTCCAGCGGATACTTGATTTGAGCTCTTTTAGACGTTCATCGTCGGCATTCTTAATTATTATTTCTCGAATTAGGTCGCCTTCACGAACTATGCTATAAGAAAACATTTTATCCGTCGATAATTGCCCTAACCTGACAAGCTCTTTATCTTTTTCTTGCATTTTAGCGAAGACTTTCTCTACTAGAAAATTAGTAAATGGGGGTGTATTAACGCTGAATTTTTTGGATTCGTCAGGAAGTACGTGGATTGATTGTTTCTCAAAGTAAATGAGTGCCAAGGGTTCATCAGCCATAGTTTTTAGCGGTATTACGCTCTCGGGTTCTGTGTGTTGGTTGGTCGGGGTAGTTTTTGGCGGTTCGGGTTCATGTTTTGGCAGAACAACTTCTTTTGGTATAGACGCTTGGACAGATACTTCTTTTATGTCGCCGCGTTTGAAGCCTTTTTCAAGGAGAATCTGGTTAATTGCATCGAGGGTATCTTGAACCTCTTTGGTTTCAGTCTCTAACTTCTCCAGTTGCTCTTCAAGCCTTTTTTTCAGAGCTATCATCGATTTCAATTTTTCTGAATCGTGAGCCAAACCAAACGCACTCGTCAACTACTTAGGCAATTGGTGCTTATCAGTTTTAGCTTTTTGAAGTTTCACCAATTTTCTTAAGTTGCGCACGATACATTTCCACGATTTCTTTGGAAGAAGTTGCATCTTGAGGGCTCTTGTCACTGCGGTATTTGCCTGTGAACCGGGGAAAACGAATTGCCAAACCAGCGTCTTTGCGGATCGAGTTAAGTGCAGCCATGTGGATAGGACTCAGAGTAACTTCTGCCCCTAGAATCTCCAAAACCTCAGCTGGTTCAAACCAAACATCTGCCTCCAACATCGATAGGACCCTGCTGTTTTTGCGTGGAATCACATGTTTCTTGAGCATTTCATAAAGATGCGCTAAATCTTTATCGGTGAAGCCTGTGCCACATTTTGTTACGGTTTCAAAAGTGTCCGTTTCCTTGTTGTAGGTAGCTAAGAGCAGAGCACCATAGGTTCCCACCCGTTTGCCTCTACCGTGAAAAGCGCCGACCACAACCAAATCCACAGTATCTTTCATTTCACTCTTATAATCGCGTTTGTATTTTATCCATAGCCAACCGCGGCTTCCCGCTTGGTAAACAGAGTCTTTAGCGAGGGATTTACACATTAAACCTTCGCAACCTTCCGCTATGGCTTGCTCAAAGAAATCCTCCAGTTCCTTTGGACTACTGACCAATTTTTGTGTTCCTGGCTTCATTCGTTCGCTTTGCTTGATTATTTTTTCAAGTTTTTTGCGTCTTTGCGGGAACGGTTCTTGTGTTAGGTCTTTTTGGTCAACATAAAGGGCGTCGAAGGCGAAAAGTGAAATTGGATAATCCTTTATGGCTGCTTCTATTCCATATTTTCGTCGGCGATGCATAAGTTCTTGAAATGGACGCATATCTCCCGTTTCGAGATCCATAGCGACACATTCAGCTTCAAAAATTGCTTCTTTTGCATCTATTTTTTTCTTGATTAAATCTACAGCGTCTGGGTACTGGTCAGAAATATTTTCTAGTCGTCTGGAAAATAGCACGACTTTACCGTCTTTTTTGTGCGCTTGAATTCTCTCTCCGTCGTACTTGTATTCTGCTATGCATTTTCCGCCGAATTTCTCTAAAATTTCTTCTGGAGATCCAAGTCGCTCAGCCAACATGGGTCTTATGGGTTCAAAAACCATAACTTGGAACTCTTTGATACCCTCTATTCCTTTCTCAACAATGATGTTTGTCACCCTTCCTAAGTCAGAAGAAATGTTGTACGCACGTTCGATGAGATCTCGGGCTTCTTTTCCTCCTCCGTAAGCTATCGCTAACGCATCAAGTACCGACATGTCGGCAATGCCCAAACGCAGGTTACCAGTTACGGTGCGGATAATCCATTTTGCTTCTTTAGCTGATGCATCAGTCAGAAGCCCACAAAGAAGCGCCATTTTAGTGTCTACCGCACCAGAACCTGAAGTTTTTGCGAGTTTGTCAAGGGTCTCGTAAACACGCTCGAACGTGAGTTTTTTGGTGAAGAAAGTAGACTGTTTGCGTTTTGATAATTGTTTCTCTGAGGTTTCACCGATGTCACCGCTCTTTTGCAAGTCAGCTTGGATTACATTTTCACTTTGCCCAGACGCGCGAGATAGAGCTTTTATGGCAAGTTTTTCTGCCACACCCATCTCAACACCCATGAAATCTGGGTACAATTTGCCCTGAGTTAAATAAACCACTTTAGCTATGACATCTTTAGGAGTTTTCTTCAAAAGTTCAACTAGTAAATCAGTCATTTCTAAGCGTTTGGTGGTTGCTTCGATTTTTTCGTAGGAATCGGAGATTATGGCGTAATCCATGTTTTTAGCTCTCAAGGAATACTGCTTGGCTGAACTTTTAAACTTAGCACATAGAACATGTGGAAGATTTTATTAACAGAGACAGCGTTAATTGAAACCATGAATGCATGTGTAGTTTATTTTTCTAGAACAGGCAATACTAAACGTCTTGCTCAAGCAATAGCAGACGCAGCAAAAGTAGCCGTCTATGATTTAGGCTCAATTGAGCCGTCAACCATCCAAACTTGCAACCCCTTAGTCTTGGGTACACCAGTTGAAGGTTCCAGCCCAGCAAAAGAAACCATGGCGTTCATAGACTCAATGCCTAAAGTGGAAGGCAAAAAAGCAATCCTGTTCTGTACCTTCCGAATCTTCGGAAACAACAGAACCATGAACACAATGGAGAAAGCATTAGCTGCCAAAGGCTACGAGACCGTGCTGAAGGTTTCGAAGAAGGGCATGAAGCCTGAAAAAGAAGCTGATTTCTCGGAAATATTTTGCGAAGTTAAAAAGTGTTTAGAAAAGCTAAGCGTTTAACAAAAATAGGTAAATAAAAAAATAAAAAAATATAAAAGGAAAATTAAAAAATTGTTTGCTTAAAATTAACAATTTATTTTTTTGTTTTAGGCGCCGTCAATTAAATGGGCAGTTCCGTCTGGGCAATAAACACAATTACCTTTCTCAGCGATATCGAATCGTTTACTGCACGATTTCATTTGGGAGCATCCGTCGCAATCTCGTGATAACATTTCTTTTCCTCCTTTGTTATTATGATTTTTTCAGCGGCTATCTCGCGCATGTTTGTTGAACTGGCGTTCTACCGATTCACACATGTACTTTCAGCCTTTGAAGTTCATATAAGCATTCAAAGGACTCTTTTAAAGCTTATCATGTTTAAAACAACGGTCTCTGAAATATCCATTTTCCAGGGCTCCAGTAGACACCGAATAATTCGTTTGAATAACAAAAATAGTCCCCTTATAAAAAATGGTTTTGCAGCGTAACAGTCTTAAGTGCTGCTGTTTAAATTATTCTTGGATGATGAGCACTAGAGTCTGAGCTTAAGCAGTGAGATGGACTCGACGGGCGAACTGACAAAAGTTCAAGCGGAAAACTTATCAATAGAGTAGCCATGAGAAAGTAAGCTAAATCATCAGTTAATTGGCGTAACAAGAATCGAGGTGAACAATAAATGGTTGAAATGAAGGTTGATGCTTCAGAGCTTAAAGGTGACGAAAGCAAACTAATCGAGAAACTTGCAGATTTCCTCAAGGAGAAAACAGGTGGAGACGTATCTACAGACTCAAAAACTGTAACTGTTAAAGGCGAAGGCGAAGCGCTTGCAAAAAAGTACGTGCGCATAATCGTTAAGAAATTCCTGCACAAACATGAGTTATCTGAAACTTTCAAAGTTATCGGTGACGAAGAGGCATTAAAAATTAAGGAAAGAAAACTTGACGAAGAAGAAGATTAGTCTCTTTTTTGATCAATATAATAATTTTTATTTTAGTTTAAGCATTTGCGTGCTGTCCTAATCCCTGAACAGTCTGTTCCAGAGCTTAGCATTAAATCAAAACAACCCTGACTGTATTCACGAAAGGTTGTTAGAGAGTGAGCCATAAAAACTTAGCCATTGGAACAGCCGCGATTCTGGTTTTCTCTATAACTTTAACAGCGGTATTAAACAACTTCTTACTCTGCGATAGAAACCATTAACCCCATAGCAGCTCTGACAGCAATAGCAGTAGCCATAATAGGCATAGCATGGTTTAAAAAAACACGTTAGTTTGCAAAAGTCTAACACTATTTTTGGTGGAAGATACTTCCATTTAGAACCAACGCTCACTTAAGAATAGTTGTTTTAAGACATGAATAGAGGTTGATAGCTTGAGAGAAGCGGGTTTAACAGTGAAAAACTTAAATGGTTATTGGTATGAGAAAATAATAACAACCCAAGGGAATCAAAGTGATTAGCAACCGACTCAACGATAGCGAATTCGTCACGATTCACAATCTTACAAAAAACTATGGTACCTTTCGCGCATTAGACAACATATCCTTGGGAATAAAAGAGGGAGAAATCTTTGGTTACATAGGACCAAATGGTGCGGGAAAAACAACCACGATGAAAATCCTCGTCGGTTTAATCACTGAGTTCCAAGGAGAAGTATCAATAGACGGCCTCCAAGTTCCCAAAAGAAAAGATGAAATCCATAAACTGCTAGGCTATCTTCCCCAGAACGTTGCCTTCCAAGAATGGCGCACCGTAAACCAAGCGCTTAAAACATTCGGAAAACTTTCAGGATTAAGCGACTCAAAAGTTGAGGAGCGCATTCCAGAGATTTTGGCATTACTCGGTTTGGTTGATGCACGGCATAAGAAAGTCTCGCATTTGTCTGGCGGTATGATACAGAAAGTTGGGTTAGCACAGGCGCTTCTTCATGAACCCAAACTGCTGGTTTTGGATGAACCATTAGGCGGATTGGACCCGCTGAGTCGTTTCCAATTCAAAGATATTGTTTTGAAACTTACAAAAACAGGCACCACCATCCTGTTTTCTTCGCATATCCTTAGCGACGTTCAAGATGTTGCAGACCGAATTGGCATAATTAGACACTGGAAAAATCAGGCAAGTCGGTAAATTAAACGAGTTAAAGTCTAATTTATCATCTCAAAAAATTGTTCAAGTCCTACTTTCTTATGCCAGTGACAGATGGCAAGAATTTGGCGGAATCAGACACGTGGAAAACGTGGAGCAGCCTTCGCCAGGTAAAGTTATGGTTCACATTGAATCGGGAGCAGATACAGACCAAGTTGTATACGACATCGTTCAAAGTATAGTCAAGATGGGCATTCGCGTACGAGGTGTTACTTTGCTGGATCCTTCGTTGGATGAAATTTACCTCAAGTACGTTTCGGAAGCTGAGAACTGATGAAAGCGGTCTTACTTTTTGTGGATGAGTTACGTGGATTCTACAAGTCTAAAGTCATGGTTTTTCTATGGATAGGTTTACCCATCATTGCATTGCTGTTTCGTTTCATTTCTGCAGGCAGTTCGGGGCAGAACATTTCATTCACTCTTATTTCTGCACTTATAGTTTCCAGTATTGGCGGCACTTTGGCTTCAGTTATGCTGGCCGTCTTCATCATTAACGAAAAGAATAGGCACATCTATGACTTATTCCTAATTAGACCACTGAAACGAAGAGACATCATCTTGGCTAAATTCTTCTCGGTTTACACCTGCGTCGCCATCGCAAGCTCCATTGCAATTTTAGCAGGAATTATAACGGATTACTTTACCACGGGATCTTTGTCAACTTCAGTTTTGAGCAATGCTGGACAATCTTTGGTAACGAGTTTGTCAATGATTGCAGTGTCATGTGCTGCGGGTGTGCTAATCGGAATCGCTTCGCCCACGGTGCTCGTCGGAACAATATTGGTCATTTACGGCGGAAACCAGATTTCAGTTATCCCCCTGATACCAACCCTATTGAACATACAAGAGGCAACAATATTTACAATCCTTCTTGCAGGAACTGTGGCTTCAGCATTACTTTTCGCAGCAGTAGCTTTGTTTGAAAACGCACAGTTCTAAAGCAAAAGGATTTTGCGCCAATTCATTTTTTTGTGAATTAATAGAAAAGTTTGGAAAATAAAAAGTTGATTTTATTTGCGTTTCAACATGTTCTCCAATACTGGCTTAAGCTTCGCGTTTTCCAATTGAATTTTTTCTTTACCCAATGCTTTCATGTCTGCATCTATTTCTTTGATGACTTCAGCGTAATGTATACCTTCTGCCGCTGAAACATATTCTACTCTGAACCGTTCTGGGCTCAATCCGAGTTTTGTTAACATTCCTTTAAGTGCGTCAGTTCGAGTTTTCATCTTGTAGTTTCCGTTGATATAGTGGCAATCATATGGTAAGTGACATGCACCAATCAAAACTGTTCCAGCTCCAAGTCTAAAGGCTTCAAGGACGAATTCTCGAGCAACTCTACCGCTGCACATAACGCGGATGGCTCTTACACTTGCTGGATAATCACATCGACTGATGCCCGCAAGGTCTGCACCTGCGTAACTGCACCAGTTGCAGAGGATAGCAAGGATTTTTTCTTCTGGTTTATCCTCAAGTGCCGCTCGGATTTGAGCCATGATTTGGGCATCAGTGAAGTGCATTTGTGTGATGGCACGTTGGGGGCATTCTGCAACGCATGTTCCGCAACCGTGACAGCTAGCAGTGATTATTTGTGCTGGCTTGCCTGGTTCAATGCGGATAGCGCCATATGGGCATTTGTCTTGGCAGACGCCGCATTTGGCGGTTTTGTTTCTGCATTTGGTTTCATCTACGGTTGAGATGATTGGTTCAATCTTCCATTTGGATTTGCTGATGACTGTGGCGGCTCTTGATGCGGCGCCGCTACCTTGGGAAACGCTAGCTGGAATATCTTTTAGACCAACGCATGTGCCAGCGTAGAAGACACCGTCTGTTGGGGCATCCATGGGCTTTAGTTTGGGATGTGCTTCCATAAAGAAGCCGTCTGAACCGCGCGACAAGTTGAGTATGCGGGCTATCTCATCTGAGCCTTTTTTCGGTATGGCTGCAGTTGCAAGCACAACCATTTCTGAATCGATCTCTATAGGAGAGCCAAGAAGTGAGTCCTCCGAGTGGACCATCAGATTATGAGTTTTTGGATCTTCCTCAATACGGCTTACTCTACCCCGAATAAAGTTAACGCCTCTTTCCCGGGCGCGGTCATAGAATTCCTCATAACCTTTACCTGGGCTTCGAATGTCCATGTAGAAAACGTAGACTTCTATGTCTTCCTTGTACTTCTCTTTAAGCTGAACCACATGTTTGAGAGTGTACATACAACCAAAATTGCAGCAATATGGGTACTTGCTTTTGTCTCTACTTCCAACGCATTGGATGAAAACTATTCTGTGTGGTTTTTGACCGTCTGATTGTCGAATGACTTTACCGCCTGTTGGACCAGCTGCTAATATGAGTCTTTCAAACTCCATACTTGTAATGACATTTGGGTATTTTCCATAGCCAAGCAATGGCATGTCATAGGGTAAGTAAATGTCAAAACCTGTGGAAACAATAATTGCACCAACATCAAAATCTACTTCCTCAGGCTTCTGGTTAAAATCGATGGCTTGGCGTTCGCCGCAAGCCTCGGTGCATTTGAAACATTCAATGCAGTAATCTTTGTTGATAGAGTAAATAAGCGGCACTGTCTGGTCAAAGGGTACTGAAATTGCTTTGCGTGTACCAAGGTTCATATCCCATTCGTTTGGGTACTCAATTGGACAAGCTTCCTTGCATTCACCACAGCCCGTGCATTTTTCTGTGATAACATATCTAGGTTTTTTGCGGATTTTCACTTTGAAGTTGCCGATGTAACCGTCAACTTTCACGAGTTCTGAATTAGCGAAGATTGTAATGTTTGGGTGTCGCGCGCAATCTACCATTTTTGGTCCTTCAATGCAGATGCTGCAATCTAAGGTTGGGAATGTTTTGTCTAATGCAGCCATGTGTCCACCTATGCTTTGAGAGTTTTCAAGCATGTAGACTTTGTAACCCATTTCTGCAAGATCTAAGGCTGCGTTCATACCAGCTATTCCACCGCCGATAATTAGCGCCTTGTTTGTTACTGGAACTTCGATGGTTTGGAGGGGTTGCATTAAACGTACTTTTGCAACTGCCATGCGTACGCTGTCTTTGGCTCTTTCTGTTGCTGCCGTGGGATCACTTTGGTGGCACCAAGAGGCGAATTCCCGAATGTTTGCCATTTCGTATAGGAACGGGTTTAAGCCAGCTTCGGAAACAGTTCGTCGAAAAGTGGGTTCGTGCATTCTGGGTGAACATGCAGCAATTACAACACGATTTAGGTTTTGTTCTTTGATGGCTTTGCGGATTTCTTCTTGCCCAGGGTCTGCGCATGTATAACGGTTTTCTTTAACAAATACGACTTCTGGAATTGTTCTAGCGTATTCAGCTACAGCCTTAACGTCTACGGTACCTGCAATGTTTAAGCCACAGTGGCAAACGAAAACGCCGACTCGTAGTGGTTCATTTTTACAGGCAAATGTTTCAGGTTGACTAGGTGAAGCTTGTGAAGTACTCATTGGGGTTCCTCCGATTTAAGTGCCTCAGAGAGAAAACGTTTTTCAACAACTTTTCGCCTGCTCAGAGCGGTTTGAGATTTATATTCTTTTATTGCATCCTCTGGACTGGTAATACGCTCTAAAGCTTTATTCCATGTGCCCGAATGGATTGGTGTATGGATAACTTTTGTTCGTTTGACACATAAAGCGTCGTCCACTGGGCACACATTTTTGCATGCCCCACAGTAAGTACATGTTAATTCATTAACGTAAACTTTCTTATCATCGCCTAGCAGTAGCGTTCCCGGAATTGGGCAAACGTCTAAGCAATCTGTGCAGTTTTCAGGACATTTCTCTTGATTTACACTTATTTTTCCTTCGAAGGCTTTATTGACTTTTAATGCACCTTGATTGCATTTGACCTCGCATAATTTGCAAGTTGGACAATAATTATTTTGGATTTCAAGGTTGACTTGCACCCGTTTTTTCTCATTTTGCGATAGGACAGCCATGTCTTGAATACTTTTTCCGTCAAACCCCACTTTTGAGATTTTGATAAGTGACAGTGGACAAGCTTTTTCGCAGTCAATACATTCTTTTTCGCATTTGTGGGTATCTACAGATATGCCGCGAACCAACCGCGGAAAACTGTCTTTCGTCAATATAGAGAGATCATGTTCACCGTTTAAAGTTACTTTGATCGCTCCATATGGACAGGTGACATCGCAGATTCCGCAAAAGTTGCATTTTGCCAAATTTACATCTACTTTGGCTTTCTTCGCTTTTTCACCCTGAACTTTAGGTTGCTTTTGGGTTTTTATGGCTTCTTTAGGACAAGCCAGTGAGCATACTTGGCAGCCGACACATCGGTTCTTGTCAAGGGTTAACTTGTAATTTTTAACTTGCAGAACCCATTCTAAAGTTAACGCATCTGTTGCATCGGTTTTTACAGTTTTTAACGGCATTTATCATTCACCAAGAGACTTACCTACTCACATTACAAATTTTGTCCAACGCTTAGCATTATCTAGAATGTTTGAATATAGTGCTTTCGTTATAAATATTGCTTGGAAAAACCAACCCTCCACATGTAACAAAACCGATATACTATAATAAATAACCCAAAATATCAGGTATTTATCTTTCACTAACAAAGTTTGAATTATTATACTTTGGTTTGCTTATCTTTGGTGAAATATTGAGAGTTTTTCTTGAACATGTAAAATAGCGTTTCTAAAACAGCAATACTGAAGAGCACAAGGTAGAACAGGTGAGCCATAGCTAATGGTGGCTCTGTCAAGAGCAACGGTGCACTAAATGGATAACCTATTGTGCTTGGTAGCAAAACTGTGACTATGGGAATAATTAATATCAGATTTGTTTTGTTGTTTTTGAAGAAAACCTTCCAATCGCCACTTTTGCACAAGATAAGTGTTGCTATTACAAACAGGCTAAGTTCAAGTGCTATATTCACTGTGTCAGTAATTCCAATATAGTATGAGCCTAACTCATGAAGGCCATATTGAGTTGTTGAAAAAGGCCAGAACAGTTGCAGTCTGCCACCTACCAAGAAATCACCTATTAGTTGATGAGAAATTAACGCTAAGAAATATGGAATTGTCTTTTTTCGATATATTATGAAGAGTGGGACAAAAGCGATTATTGCAACTACAATAGAATGTGTGGGACCCCTGTGCAAATTGGATCCCGTTAGAAAATCATATAGTATATCAACATCAGGCAGTATTGAGAGGATAAGCAAAATTGGTATATTAAGTTTAATGCGAAGTGCTTTTGAGGAGCCTTTCCCTAAAAGGTAGGCAATTGCCATGTGTCCAACAGCAAACAAAGCGGTTTTTCTCCTTTGAACTCAGACAAATCACTTTGCTTATCTATTAAGCATATAGGTTTTTGATCAATTGTTGATAATCAAGTTTATGGAAGTGTGCCAAAACAATTGGGTAACAGAATAATTTGAAAGTTTTTTAAGTTTGATTATTTGATTTGGGTTTTGTGATCAAATAAGGTTCTTGTGATTACTATACTGACGTGGGGTTTTGCAACCTTTAAATTCTTCTTTAAACTATAGGTTTTCAGTGATTATTTATGTCCATGTCTGTTACTGCCAAGGATATTTTTTCAAAGGAATTAAAGTCTGTCAAAGACACCGATACTCTTTCAAAATGTCTGGAAGGTTTCAAAAAGGGAATGCCTCCTGCTTTAGCTGTTTTGGACGAAAAAGGCAAGTACGTTGGTATGATTACTCGACGAGCGATTTTGCGGTCGCGTCTTGATTTTACTATGGCTAAAGTTCGACCTTTAATGCAGGCTGCGCCTCAGGTTTCACCTGATATGCCGTTAGGTGATTTGGCAAAATTGATGATTGGAAGTGGGATGCGACAGCTTCCTTTGTTTGAAAAAGGCAAGCTGCTGGGATTTGTTACTGATGAAGATGTTATTCACGCGGCTGTTGGTGATGAATGGGGCCGCGGAGCGGTTGAGAAGGTTATGACGCGGGCGCCTCACACTATTGAAGCAGGTCGTAGTGTCGGAGCGGTTTTTGGTTTCATGCGTGACTATGGCATCTCTCACGTTCCAGTAATGGAAGGCGGTCGACTTGTGGGGATGATTAGTATTGAAGATATTTTAGAGAATATCTATTGGCCACAACGTCACCAGACCAAAGGAGACATAGTTGGCGAAAAAATCGAAACCTTAGGCATTGCCGTAAAAGGAATAATGGCTTCCCCTGTAATTACAGTTGACAGCAAAACAAGTTTACGCAATGCTGAAAAGCAAATGCACGACCACGATGTATCTTGTTTGTGTATTGTGTCCAACGATCGGCTAATCGGAATTTTAACCAAACTTGATTTCTTAGAGCCTATCTCGCAGGTTGCAGCTCAAGCACGAAAGTTAACGATTCAATTCGGCGTCAAAGACATAGAAATTGATGAATCGCAAGAGGGTTTCATGATGAACGAATTCGATTCGTTCTCCCACAAATACCAAGAAGCATTTCAACTGGGCACACTTTTTGTTTACATGAAAAGCCATGGAGACACAACAATGCGTGGAACACCTATGATCCATTGCCGTTTACAATTCCGAACAACTCGTGGAACATTCTTTGCTGCAAGTGAAGGCTGGGGTGTTGAACCGACTTTCCGTGTTGCATTGGACCGCCTTGAACGCCGTTTGCTACGTAGCAAAGAACTGCTTGCTTACAACCCAAGGTTTGCAAGAGACTACATGCGCAAAATGGGTATGCCCTCAGAAGAAGAATAAATTTCTTTTTCTTTATTTATATTTTATTCTCTTGTTAAATCGTTGTTTCAACATTACCTATTTGTTTTCCAATCTGATTGCGCTATTTGAGTTTTGCAAAGAATTCTAAACCATAGTTTCTATTTAGTTTTAACAATGTAGGAGGTTTGAATAGCGTGTGCGTTTATTTGTGTAGTTTTGTTGTGTTTAAGCTCTGTTTTTCCTTGACTAAGTATTTTAGTTTGGTCGGCTAAAGCTTCCGAGATTTCCATTGTGCCACAGCCCGTGCAAAAGCCTCCGCTAAACTTAACAATGATTAAAGTTGGCGAGAAAGAAATTAGTTTAGCTATGGCATTTGGGCTGTGTGTGCGATTATAAAAAGAGATAGCTCTTTGGATTAGAGCTTCCAGATCAGTGTCGGAGAACATCAGATTGGTATCCTTGAACCATCAAAACCTAGTTTTGAAATTCCAAGTTCATCTTGAACTTCCCGCAGTTGTGCAGCGTTGAAGATTGGTCCGTCGCGGCAGACACGGTATTTGCCGATCATGCAGCTTCCGCATAATCCGATGCCGCAACGCATTAGACGTTCAAGGCTGGCCTCCAATGGGAGCTTGCGTTTCTCGGTCAATTCAAAGATTTTTTTAACCATGATTTCGGGTCCGCATGTGTAAATCATGTCAAATTTTTCTTTGTCTAAAAGCTCGGCCAACGGCTTTGTGACGAGGCATTGAAGACCAGCGGTGCCGTCTTCTGTGGTTGTTATAAGGGTTTTTTCGTTACAGACTCCTAGAATCTCTTTAACAAATAGTAGTTCATCTTTGGTTTTGGCTCCCTCTACAAATGAGAGACGCTCGGTTTTGGCCGCAAGTTGCTTAGCCAGGAAGAGTAAAGGCGCCGTACCTGTTCCACCACCGACTAGGAGAACTCTACCACGACTTTCAGTGAAATTATTACCAAATGGTCCTCGTACGCCAATAGTTGCTCCTGCCTCTAGAGCATGAAGGTGCCTTGTGGCATCGCCTATTGCTTTCACTGAAACCGAAACCAAGTTGTCACCTGCATCCAAAATGCTAAGCGGAATTTCATCTATGCCGGGTATCCAAAGCATCAAAAACTGTCCTGGCTTGGCTTTGCTACAGAATTTATCGGTAAATGTGAAGGTTTTCACCGTTGGACTCTCATTTCGAATCCGGACAATCTGAGTTGTCCTCATTGAATTATTTGTGGTGTGCAAGACCGACAATGTCTTTTACGCTCCTAAAATGTTTACGCCTCATGTATGTTTCGACTCCCCGATTTATGGTTTGGAAAACTTGAATGTCAACAGCAACTGCTGTGCCGATTTGAACTGCAGATGCTCCGGCTAAGAAGAACTCGATAGCATCACGCCAATCCGATATTCCGCCACAGCCTATGATTGGTACATCGCCATAGGTTTCATGAATATCATAAACGCAACGCAAGGCTACTGGTTTAATTGCTGGACCTGACAACCCACCTTTCACATTGCTTAGTATCGGCAGCATTGTTTCAGAGTCAATCGTCATCGCTTTGAGGGTATTCGCCACCGTTAAAGCGTCGGCTCCGGCTTCAATAGCTGCATGAGCCAAAACTGTAATATCTGTAACGTTTGGAGATAACTTTACAATTAATGGTTTACTAACCGATGCCTTCACCATTTGCACAACATCAGTGAGAAGTTTTGGGCTTTGTCCGATTTCAGCTCCTGTTTGCTTCACGTGTGGACATGAAACATTGAGTTCTACAGCGTCGGCACCTGCATCAACTGCCCTCTTCGCCACTACAGCGTACTCTTCTGCGGAGTAACCAAACACACTCACAATTAAGGGAACTCTTAAAATGATTTTAGAAAAATTTATTTCCTGAACGTAAACGTTAATTCCGGGGTTAGGCAACCCCATTGCATTGATTAATCCCGCCTCTGCCTGAACGACAGTCGGGTTTGAATAGCCAACTCGGGACTCTAAGCCAACGGATTTTGTTACTACTGCTCCAGCGCCTCCTTTTGCTATGCGAACTAGGGATTCAGCTGAGTACCCCAGGATTCCGGAAGCCAGAATCGTCGGGTTCGCCAGCGTCAAGCCAGCGAAGCTTATGCTTAGGGGATTTGTTTCCAAATAAATTCACCGTTCATTATTGGTTAGTGTTTTAAATTAAATAAAGCTTTTTTCCTGATTTTGTAAGGAAAATTATTTCGATATGAGTATTTTTTATGTCTAATTTGACAGGGTAAAAGAATAGAAAGTGGTATTGAGTGAAAAAAGAAAAGTGAGGGTTTAGCCTAAGTTTAGAGCGGCTTATTTCTTCTTTTTAGCTTTTTTATCGTCTTTTTTTGGAGCTTTCGCCACGCTAATAACCTCAAAGCATTATTTGGGGTCAATTTGTATTTAAAACTTGCCAAAAGCTAAAAGCCCTGCCTCAACCCACAAAACAGCCCAAAAATAGTCGCTATAAGAAAAATGAGCCCAAAAACAAGGGACTAAATTAGGCTTTTTTACGTGGTTTGGTAGGCGTGCATTTTTTACATTTATTTGTTAATAGTGAGGGATCCGTTTAGCATGGTTAAAAGTTCTCGGAAAGTTATTTATAGCAGTCAGATGTAAAAAATTACACAGCAGTGAAAACATTTACAGGGGACTCATATGAAAATAACAGTCACACCAAAGCAAATTGCCCTGACAGCAATATTTGCAGCTTTATTTTTTGTTCTTTCGCTAATTGCACCCATAAAAATTCCAACAACTGTAGGGACCATAGAAATTAACTTTGCGGCTTTAATAGCCTCAGTATTTGGGATAGTCCTAGGACCATACCTAGGTGCATCAGCCGCTCTTTTAGGATCCACAGTAACATGGGCACTAACAGGAATGTCACCTTATGGAACACCTTTCATAATTGCCCCAATGTTTAATGCGTTAATAACAGGTCTAGTGTTCTATAAAAAATGGAAATATGCATTTGTAATATTTGCAGTGATGATAGTTTCATTCCTCTTTACTCCTCCAGTAACCCCACTAACAGGACAAAGCATTATAGTAGGATTAAATCTACCAGTAAACAATTGGTATATAGCATTAGCAGTCTTATTTGACAAAGTCATCGCATTGGCATTAATAGTGCCCTTAGCGCTCTTTGGAAAGAAAATATCAGTTGTTTATGGAAGCGCTTTCTTTTTCCTTTTATCCTTTATTGGCAATCAGGCTGATAACATGTGGGGCTCTTTAGCTTATGCTACCCCCCAAGTTTACAGCACCATTTTTCAAACTCCACTTGAGGCTGTACAAATTGGTTTTCTGGCAAGCCCATTCCTTTACCCAGCAATTAGGCTAGTCCAAGCATTCATTGCAATGATCATCGCGGTACCCTTGATACGTGCATTACGAGGATCAAACTGGCTCTGGAACAAGAATAACATTATAAATGAGACTGAAAAACCCATCTTTGATAAACCACAAGGAACCCCTTAATTCATCAATCATTTTGTTTTTTTTTAAAAAGTTTTTAAGACATACAAGACTTGAACTTTTATAAAAGGTTGTACCCTTACTTTTGCCGAACTCATTAAAATACTAATTTTGGGTTTGAAATTATAAAGTTGAAAAAGACTGGCTGTAAACTATTTCCTATTTTTTTCCTATTTCCATGAGCTACATCCCAAATTGATATAAAAAATATAATTATATGAAGGCAGCAACATAATAGCTAGCACGCAATAAAATGGCTATTATTAAAAAGGATATCGTACTTCTTACACTAATCAGTTCGCTGCGAATTATAGCCCTTCCCCTCTTCTTTTTTCTCTTCAATCTTGAAAACGTAACCGCGTGTTTAGGTTTGCTAGCTTTTTGTGCAGCCACAGACTTCTTTGACGGTTACCTTGCAAGAAAATTGAAAGCAACATCACGGTTTGGAGCATACTACGATGCTACAACCGACTTCATTCTAATGTTTGGAATATTTGCGTTTTTCGTCTCTTTTGGGGATTATCCAATTTGGCTGCTGATTCTTATCGCCACAGCTTTCATTCAATTCATAGCCACAAGCTTCTACACAAAAAAACTCTACGACCCTGTTGGTAGGTACCTTGGAAGCGCTCTCTACATAGGCGTTGTTTTAACTTTGCTTTGGCCAACTTTAGCAATTTTCATTTTTGTGCAGTATACCTTTGGAGTATTCTTCTTAGTCTCGATTGCAAGCCGAATAATCAGTTTAACAAGAAAAAGGGTCAAAACAACCCCAAACTAATATACTGTTTCCCGATTACTTCTCTTAAATTCGGTGCAACCTTTGTCGAAAAAAACAACCTCCAGCCAAACGGACTTGCCAAATCATATTCGTGTTTCAGTGGGAACTGCAATGGTTCTTGGTCTTTTAGACGGGAAAGTGGACGCTGAGCCAACAACGGCTTACTTGATGACTTATAGAGTGGGTAAGTGCACTGCGAATTGCGGTTTCTGCCCTCAAGCCCGCGATAGCAAGAGCAGCACTGAACTGCTCTCCCGAGTCGTATGGCCTTCCTTGCCAACCCCAAACGTCCTAACTGCTTTAGCTGAGAAGGCGAAAGATGGAAAAGTCAAGCGCGTCTGTATCCAAGCTCTAAACTACGCAGACGTTTTTGGGCATATTGAAGCCATTGTAAAAGAAATAAAAAGGGGCTCCGCGATTGCTGTTTCGGTTTCTTGCCAACCGCTTAATATCCACAATATTGAGCGTTTAAAAAAATCTGGTGTTGACAGGTTAGGCATTGCATTGGACGCAACAACCGAGACTTTGTTCATTGAAGTCAAAGGTTCAGGTGTAGGTAGCTTGTACACTTGGGAAAACCAATTCAAACAGCTAAATGAGGCTATAGGCATTTTTGGAAAGGGAAATGTAAGTACTCATCTGATTTTTGGGTTGGGCGAAACGGAGAAGGAAGCAGTTAAAGTTATTCAAAGGTGCTTTGACATGGGTGTTTTACCAGCGTTGTTCGCGTTTACGCCTGTCCGAGGCACATCGTTGGAAGCTAAATCACCTCCAAAACTTGAACGCTATAGGCGAGTTCAACTTGCCAGATATTTAATCGTCCAGGGTAAAGCAAGAAGTGAAGACATTCAGTTTGATGATGAAGGAAAAATCTGCAGTTTTGGAGTCACCAATGGTGTGTTAGAACAAATAATTGATAGTGGTTTGTCGTTTCGAACTTCAGGTTGCCCAGATTGCAACCGACCTTTTTACAACGAAAAACCAAGCGGACCCATCTTCAACTACCCAAAACAACCTAGTCAAGAAGAAATAGAAGAAATAAAAAAACAACTAAGGTATTAGTTGATCAGCATTCTGTTCAGACTGTTTCTTAGGGGTTTTTGGCATTTTAGGTTTTTGCCTTGTTACTTGCTCAACTAAACGCCAGAACTCATCCATTGTGTAGCCTTTGAGCAGTTCCTTCATGAGTTTTTTGACTTGGTAGTAAGTCATTTGGGCTTCGCCTTTATCTAGGCTTTCTTGCGGTCCTTTGATTCGTCTGAAGAGCTCATCCATTTGCCTTGGCGATGCGCGAATCCCAGCTTTCTCAAGGAGTTTTTGTATAAGAGTCTGACCGGTGTTTCTACCTATGAATATCATGGTTTCTCTGCCAACGATTTCAGGTGGGAAAGGCTCGAAAACTAGTGGGTTAGCCATCATTTCTTCGACTTCTTCTTCAACTTCGTGTGTGAATATGTTTTCGCCGATTATGGGTTTGTGGAATTGTATTGGGAGAGCGAATGCTTTTTCGGCTGATTGGGCGAGTCTATAGATTTTTCCCATATCTATGCCTGTGTCGACGTTGTAGAGTAGTTCGGCTGCTGTAACAACTTCTTCGAAGGGTGCTATTCCTGCGCGTTCGCCAAAGCCTGCGATGCAGGTGTGCAAGTATGATATGCCTTCTTCCATGGCTGCGAGTGTGTTTGCTGAGCCTAAGCCGAAATCGTTGTGGCAATGGATTGAAAGGGGCGCTTTTTTCCTAATGGCGTCAGGCAAGCCATCTCGGATATGCGAAATTAGGTAACGCATTGAAAGCGGTCTGATGAAGCCTACACTGTCGGCTACGCCTAATCTGGTGGCGCCAGCTTTGACTGCTGCTTCGAAGACTTGCAATATGTCTTCAAGAGGTGTTCTAGTAGCATCTACGAGAACGAAGTTTACGTTTGTGCCGTGTTTTTTGGCGTATTCTATGCTATCAACTATTCTTTGAAGCGCTTGTTCCTTAGTTATTTTTAACTTATATTGCAAATTTAATCCGTTGATTGGGGATTCGATTGTTATGTCTTTTATGCCGCTTTCCAAGCAGGCGTTTATGCTGTTTTTTGTTGCTTCCGCTGATGCGGTAAGCTTGGAATAAGTAAAAGTTTCGTTAACAATGCGTTTTACAGTTCGCTTTTCTTCTTCGGATAATGCTGGGAAGCCAACGTTGATGATGGCGACGCCTGCTTCATCCATTAATTTTGCAAGTCTAACTTGCTCAACGTATGTTAAGTAAACCGTTGGTGCCTTAATGCCTTCTCGGAAGGTTTCATCCCAAATGAACACGCGGTCGGGAAGCTTAGGCGGTAAATTCTTCCGCAAACGGTTATAATTGGCGATTAAACCCTGGGCTTCAAGTTTTTTGAAGATAGTCTTCCTCATTTAGACACAATCCAACAATACGAACTAAATTACATCTTTAATTTGCTATTACCTATATAAAACTGCATCTGTTTGGCATTTATACTTATTTTTTGTTTTGTGTGGTTGCGGGTTTTTAACGTTCCCCTTCTTTAAGTCTGCTTGGATTTTTGCTTTTTGTGTTTGGGTTGTTTTTTGTTTTCTGTTTGGTTGTGGTGCAGGAAGTTTTTGGCTTCACATGCATGTTGGTTTTACTGGTTGTGGGTGTGGGATATGTTGGCATGAGATGGTTATAGGGAAGAAACAAGTTTGTGTTTTATGATTTTTCTTAGAGACTTAGAAACCCGAATTCAGAAACTCGAATCTCAAGGTCGTCTTCAAGAGAGTATTTCTATGTTTTTCAAACAAAAAACAGGAATAAACAGTATCCCCATACTTTTGATTACAAAAGTCTTAAGTGCAAAAAAGACAATTTAACTTCTAGAAAGGGAACCCAAAATGAGCAGCAGCCTAAAAAACACCATTGAAAAAATAAAGACTTTGGAATCTGAGAAAAAGAACCTTTTAGCCGAAATCGAAGGACTCAAAAAGATAGCTGATGCAAAAGCTGTTTCACTTGAAAGTGAAGTTGGAGCGTTGCGAGATGAAGTGAAATCTCTAAAGATTCTTGTTGGACCAGAATCGAGCAACCAGAACAAAATCTGATGATTAGTTTATTCTTAAGTTGTTGACACTGGCGTTCTTTTCAACAGAGCGTTTATGGTGCATGTCAATGCATTACATGCTGTTTGCCTTGCACTAGTTGATGTGTCGGTTTCAAGTTTCTCTAGTTCCTTATGCAGACGATCTGAGTTCTCATTAAGTTTCTGTTTACGTTTCTCATAGTTGTCATGAAGTTTTTCTTGTTCAGATGTAAAAGTCTGCAATGTCACTTCTAACTCGTCTTTGGCTGCTTTTAGAGCATGCGTTGTTTGCGCAAGTTGTTGCGCGGCTTTCTTCTTTGCATTGAATTTGTAGAAACTAATTTTGATTTCTTGTTCTCGTGTCAATTGGTCTTCTAATTCACGAATTTTTGAGGATAATCGTTGTACTTCTGCGTTTCTTTTGTTGCTGCGTTCTCTTGTTTCTTCAGCGTATTGTTTGTCGGCTTCGACGATTTGGTGGTTATTGTCTGCTAACGCTTTTGCTTCATCAGTTAAGTTTGATTCTTGGAGCCTAATCTCTGTTAGTGCAGCTTCGACGTCTAGGAAAGTTTGGGTGCGTTCTTTAACGAACCACTCGTCGGCAGCTATTGTGGGGTTGGATTCGAACTCGGCAATTACCTGTCGTACATTTAAAAGCCAATCATCAAAGTACTGGCTGAATGGTGAGAGAGCAAAAATTTGGTTTCCAAGTTTACTCAACCCATTAAGAGTTCTCTCTACAATTTCTGCCGCGGAAACCTGAGGGACTTCTTCCTGCAGATATTTAGCACCTGAACGCTGTTTCTTTTCTTTTGCTTTTTTGTCGTGTGCACTCTTTGATAATTGTTTGCCGCTGCCTCGGCGTGAACCAGTTTGAGGTCTGAAACTCATAAAATACCCTTAGCGTAAGAAATATTTAAAGAATGGCACACTTCGCCCGGATTGAATTGGGTTTGTTTTGAAAAGTATACCGTCGACTGGTTTTGGTGTTTGGATTTGCGTTTACTAAGCAATAGCAATCCCGCAACAACCGCTAAAATAGCCATTACAATTATGACTGCGTAGATCCATGTGGGGGTTACTTGGGAACCAGTCGAGTCAGAGCCAGACTGCGTAACTGTTGGATTAGGAGAAGAATTTGTTGATGTTGGTGAAGGGTTAATTATGGAGCCAGGAGAGGCAGTTGGAACAGTCACCGGTGCAGTTCCCTGGAGAATTGGAGATTGGACACGGATTAGAAGAGAGTAATCAGTGATTTTTTTAGACGCAGGTATCCCTGTCTGGTTTAAGTCGAATGCGCCAAGTTTAAAAGAAGCTGTACCAGAAGGCGACAGCGAAGCAACAGTGTTGCCATATCCTACTGCAACTGTGGCGCCTGTAGAGTTGTAAAATGTTCCAAACAAGGTAATGTTGCTTGCTGTTTGGCTACCGGTGTTTTGGATGTTTCCGTTTACCCAGAAGACTCCTTTGTCATCTGTGGTGCTACCTATTGAAGATTGTTTGTTTGTGATTGTCAAATCGGGGAACTGATAATTCGCAGTGGCGTTTGCTTGAGCAACTTGTAAGTTGATGCTGGCGATGTCAATGGAGTTCCAGGTTCCATCCGGAGAATTTTGGGGTGGATAAAAATCCATATAGAACGGTGCTTTCTGCTGTGAATTTAGGTAAGTTACTTCGGCTGGGGGTATTCCAAGTATAGTATAGGAGCTTGATTGGTAAATGCCATCTCGGGAGACAATTGAGCCAGTTAAAATGACGGATGTAATAGTATTAGTAGCTTGATTCTGAACTTCACCAACTACAACTATTAGCCCAAGCGAGTCAATGTAGTAGCTGTAATCTAAAATTTTGACGTTTTCTTTTTGATCTATACTAAGTGCGCCAGGAACCATGGTTAACGATAAAGAACAGATTGTAAAAATAACCAAGATAGCAACTGTTTTGTTCATTTGGAATAGCCCCTCTTAATTGCACCAAACAGCATTGCAGTATAAAACAGTTTTTCAAAATTACACCTTAATCTAAGGAGTCGGAGTTGCCGCAGGTTTTGAGGTCATCCTGTATGGTTTTTGGGGGTAATTCTTAAATGTAAAAGCGTCGGATAAGACATTAGAGCGGGCTCATGTGATTGAAAAATTACATCCTTATGTAGTGTTTCTTCCAACGGAGAAAAAAGATAAAATACTATCCGCCATTTTCGGCAGTAAAGCAGGTGTCGACGTTCTCCGTTTCAGTTTAAAACAAGGGATTGCAAAAAACATTTACCAAAAAGACCTCGTTAAAACCCTAAACTATTCAAATAAAACCATCATTGAAAACCTTAAAACTCTGACAACCCTTGGTGTATTGAATGAATCCATGGAAAAAAACGACAAAGAAGGCCGAATTATCTGGATCAAAGCCTACCAACTCACCAATTTAGGCAAATGGTTCGCTCTTCTAATGGCTGAGGAAAAAGAACTCACCGAAACAGAAAAAGCCGAAATCCTCCAATCATTATTCCGCACATACGTAAAACAGGTTAAACGCCTTGCGGAGGAAATTGGCATAAACAAAAAAATGCTTGAGGAAACTTTCAAGGAAGAAATGAAGAGCAACCCTTAAGCTAAAAACCAAAATCCTTCCTGCTTAAAAATTTTAGGAAGTTTTGAATTGTGTTTTCCCAATCAATAGTGGTGGAAATATGGATCAGCAACTCACCGTTAAAATAGACTTAAAAGGCAGAATCTGCATTCCAGCATAGATAAGAGAAGTCCTCGGAGATATTCCTACAATAAAAAAAATTCCCCCGAAGGCATCTTATTAATTCCCGGCAAACTCGAGAATTTTCTATCTATGGAATCGTCAACAGCAGTCAGAGTTTTTGTTTATCAGAAAGTTAGTATTTAATTTTTTTGGTTCTGGCGCTGGAAGAAAGGTATCCTTGCCCTTTTTTGGTGATTACGTATTTGTCGTTGTTTTGCACGAGCATGCTTTGGGCCATTAGAATTGTCAAGTAGGACTCAGCTGTCACATCATTCAAGCCAAGTCGGTTCATAATTCTGCCTTTGTCTTTTGGTGTTTCGCAGAAACGTATTATTCCTAGTCGGTCGCCAAGAGCCATTTTACTCACATCTATGTACCCGTTTAGAGGCAATTAAAGATGTGCGATTGCACGTGTGTTGTAACAAATCTTGGAAAAGAAATTGAAAAATGGGTTGGTTTTGGTTTGTGGGATTTGGAGATTTGTTTGAGGGGAGAAGGGAGAGGGAGCTAAAAATTAATAGTTCTCCAAACCTTTCCACCCAACCCATTTTTCTCGTTTTTTTTTGCCCTCCAATATTATAGTGCTTTGAACGCTTCGAACCATCTATTATACTGCGACAGCATATCGAGTGAGACGCTTGGTTTGCGGTCTTCAAAGATTTGTTGGAAATCAGCCATCGTTAGTGCCCTTGGCTTTGCTTCTTTATCCATTGCTTTACCTGACTCGAAGAATTCCCCGATAAGACTGAGTTGCGCTGATTGGCAGACATCGCGTATGTCACTTCCTGAGAAGCCCTCTGATATCCGAGCTAATTCCTGCAAATCCACACTCGCTTCAATTTGCAGATTGCTTGAGTAGAGTTTAAGCATGTTAAGTCTGGTCGCGTTGTCAGCTAAAGGCACCAAAATGCGTTTCTGGAATCTTCTGATGAAAGCCCAATCTAAATCCCAAGGCTTATTCGTTGCGCCAATCACATAAACGTGCAATGGTTTGCCCTTATCGACTATGCCATCCATTTCTTTGAGGAACTGGTTTTTAACGCGGATTTCGCCGCCGACCTCGTTAGAATGGTTACCCATAAGCGAATCTAATTCGTCTACAAACACGATTGCTGGTCTACCGTCAGTAGCTGATTTGCGTGCGGAACCGAACAGTTTAGCTACGTTTTGTTCAGCTTCGCCCAACCACTTTGACATGATTGAAGCTGCGTCAATGGAGTAGAAGTTTGCATCAATCTCTGTTGCAACCGCCGCCGCCAGCAAAGTTTTGCCGCAGCCAGGAGGACCAAAAAGTAAGATACCGCGTGGCCAACCAAGTGGGAACAGATCGGGTCGCTGTACTGGGTAAACGATGGCTTCTTTAACTGCTTTTTTGGCGGTATCCAAACCTATAACTTCGGCCCAATTGACTTTGGGTTTCTCAGTCATCACGAGTTCCTCATTTGGCTTACCATTATTGCCGCCAGTTCCGTTTCCATCCATCGTTGCGCCTCCGCCGCCGCCTCGAGCATCATCGTTAGCGGCTTGATTCATTTCATTTGACGAAACAGTCCCTTGAAGGGCTTTGATTCTTTCTTGATAAGCGATTGCCCGCTGCACGTAAACTTTGTTTAAACCGTACTCTGGGTAAAGCTGCACAAGTTGCAGGAGGCTTTCAATTGCTTTTTGGTATAGGGTAATGGCTCTTCCTTTTTGCCCTTGCTTGTCTAAACGTACAGCGTCCAGGGCGTAAGCTGTCGCTCCTTTTTCTAGTTCATTTGATGCGCTCATCTATTTTTCTCTCCTTCTCTCTATTATTCTGGCGAACGTAACTCAATTTTTATTTTGCCCTTAGTTCCTAAATTCTCAAGAGCACGCTCAATTTCCTCGTTAGAAGTCTTCAATTCATTCGAACAACGGCCAAGATCAATCTCGCCGTTTGTTTTGCGGACATATTCGAGAAGTACATCTTCTAAACAAGGTTTCTCAACTTTAAGCGAGAACTCTTTAATTTCAGATTTCTTGTAAGAAAACAGTGTCTTTTCCGGGTCAAATCCAGATTCCTCCACTGTTTTACGAGAAAACACCTGAGAAGAACTTGCTGTTAAGGCAACAAGTTCCCTAATTGGGGTTTTCTCTTTGACAGGATCAGAAATTGGTGGTTCTGGTAGGGTGTCTGCTAGTTTCTGCTCAATGAAGCAGGAGACTTCTTTGAGGATTTCTTCGCCTGCCTCTGTTTTCTTTCCAACTGGAATAATATTCTCATCGCCGGTAATTTTTGTGGCGTGGAGTGTATCTTGGATTGTTTGATTAACGTTGTTTAGTTCTGAGCTGACGTCAGGTAGCACCTGGAATAATTCTTGGGAAACACCTTGAAGTAATCGAAGAGCAGGTTTTAAATCGGCGACTATGTCACCCAGCTCTTTTATTGTTTCAAGGCGCATGACTACTCGTTCAATGGCTAATTGAACATTGTAGAGAAACTTTATGATTTTTCGGACTTCCGCAATTTCGGTAGCGCACATTGCGGCTTTATCCTTATTGTTCTTTTTTAATGCAAACATGCATGTTTCAAAAAGAATTCGATCTCGCTCTTTCAAGCGAAAACTTGCTTGCTCCAGCTTATTCTGCTGGACCCTTAAAGTAAAAATAGATTTTGTGGCAACTTCACGTATGGGGGGAGGGGTTTGATTAGTTAAGCTTTTTATTTTTTAGCCCTCCACACCTTTCGTTTCAATGCTTAAGCTTGATTAAAGTCCAGCTTTTCCTATCTCTTTAACGTAAACAACTACTGGAGGCTCTGGAAGTTTTGATGCGTTAGATACTTGTTCAGCGTAGATTTTGTTTGTTCTCTGCTGTGAAGATTGTGACTGGTCACCTAGTAGTACGCTTGAGAGTTTGCTTTTTGTCAATTCGAAGTCTGTTTTTTCTGTGGTAGCTCTTCTGAGTGTGTCTTGTAATAATGCGAAGGCGCCTCGGTAGTTTTCTTCATCGACTTTTCCGATTTCGTGTTCAATTTCAAGGTTTGCAATTGCGTAGCTGAGTGATGATATTTCTTCTGTGCAGCGTTCGATTTCTATTACGGATTCATCGATGATTATTTGAGCGTCTTTTTTAAGTTGTGTTAGCACACTGGTGAAGCTATTGTGGAGGTCTTGGCAGACTTCAGGTGTAATTTTCTTTTTGTCTAAGAGGTCTTTGAGGGCTTCGTCTTTGCGCCAGATTAAGGGTATGTGGTCACAAAGGGTGCCTGCTTGATTTTTGATTTTTGAAATGAATGTGATGTCAGCGCCATTGAATCGTAGGCTTTCCATGGGCTGTTTTGAGAATTGACCGTCGCCAAATTCGATGTATACGGCGTCAAATTTTCCACTTGGAGTTAATGCGAAAGAAGCTACTTTTCCGATTATTCGTCCATATTCATTCTTTATTGGTTTGCCAATAGAAAGAAAAAGATTGGAGTTAGACATTTTGTGTTTTTCTCCTTATCTCAGAATGTTGTTTTTTCAGCTTGGGATGCTGGGGATGATGATGGCATTCCTGGGGGTAGATCTGGGAACTTGTCTTTGATCTTTTGCTCTGCAACTGTTGCTGCTTCGGTTAGTATCTTTGATGCATCTTCGTTCACTGTGTCGAAGTTTAGTGTCATTCCGCTGCCTTGGCCTGCTTCAATCATGATTCCGCTTAACATGTTGCCGATTTCGCCTAGTTCACTTTCTGCTTCTGGAAACACGCTGACTAAGCCTGCTTTGACTGAACGTAGAACACCCACGGCTGGACCGAGAGTTGATACGACGTCGCCCAGTTCGGAAACTGTTCGTAATCTTAATGTGATTTGCTCGAGAGCAAGTTTAGCGTTCATAATTAACTTTGACATTTTTCTAACTTCAGCTAGCTCGTTTGCGAAAACGTTTGCGCGTGCGCTGTCATGTTTTGTGTAAGCATCAACTATTCTTGCGAAGATTGCTTTGTCTCTTTGACCGAATCTATCTGTTGCTTGGTCAAGCTTCTGTACTTGAAGCTCTATGCGTCTGACTGCGAAGTCGAGTCGTGGTTTTAGTGGTCCTGGTGGTTTTACTGCGTCTTTAATGCGGTTTGCGAATGGCTCATCTTCCTTTTTACTTTCCCACTTTTTAGCGAATCTTTCTGACAATTTGGTTACCTCTGCAAGCACAAGATACTGAAAATAATCTTATACGTTGTTAATATGATCGAAATATGCACGTATATCTGTACAGCTATATGTGATGGCAATATTGCGCTAAGCCTTTAACTATAAACGTTAAACAAGATGTGAGTACTTGGGGAATTATACAGAAACGTGTAAGTTAGACTAAAATGAAGCGCCAACTGATTGCTAAAATAAAAAGGTGAATTGAATGAATAGCAGATTGAAAATATTCGGTTTAATAGCTGTTTTGGGTTTCGTAGCAGGCGTTATTGCACAGGTAACAGCAACATACTTGATTCCATGGCTGATAATAGTTTTGCCATCTTTAGCCGGTTTAACTAGCTTCATGGTTGCAGGATTTGCAGGTGCAGTCCTAACAGTAGCAATCGTTGGCGCTTGGGCTTATATGACTGGTAAAAAAGATCCATACTAAAATATATCCAACATCCCCAATCTCTTTCTTTAACCCAAAACAAAGTTTATTTCTTCTCAATTTTTATCCAAATCATAAATTTGTTTTGGAGTCTTTTGAGAAAGTCTAATACAGTTTATGAAATATGTTGTTTAAGCAATTGCGACAAATTGGCTATGAGAAAAATAATTTCTCAATCCTTTCTGTCTAATAAAAGAAAAGTGCTTGAATTTGTGGAAAAGGGGCAGACTGTTTTGGCATGCTGAACTTTGTTTGCGAGTTTTTTGTTTGGTTGTTGTTGTGGGTTTTTTTGTAAATTTTATTTTTTAGGAAGTTTGTGTTGGTTTTGTTTTTTGTGCTGGGTTGGCGTTTGGGGTTTGTTTGGTTGTTGTTGTGGTTGTGGGAGCGTTTTTTCAACATGATTTTTGCTTGTGTCCTCTTTGGTTGCGGATTTAAAAGTTACAGAATTTGATCATTTGAATTTCTCTGTTTAATTTTGCTTTGAATTATCAGCGGGACTCCAACGAATATGAATGCTAGCCCCCATAGGTTTGGGTTGTGGAGAGGTCCTATTACTTCGTACCAGACGCTTGGGTGTGCGTCGTAGCTACCAGTTAGGTAGTAGTAGAGGGTGTTGAATAGGAAATAACTGCCGAAAGCCAGCATTATTATGCCCACATTGGTCAAGTTGATTTTTTGTGGTTGTTTTTTGATGGCAGAAAGAGCCGTCGCCAGGGAAGTCAGTGCTAATGCGAGGAGACCAAAAACTGTGATGGCGAAGCTTAGGAAGTTTGTTGGCTGCAAAAGGAATTCTAAGCCGTAAACTTCGTAGGCGCGTGGATAAGGCACCATTGTCGCTGCCCAAAGCATTGTGTAGTTGAACCAGAATACCACGAATAAATAGGCGATGCCAGTTAGGGCGCTCCATTTGATGATTTCTTGTGAAGGTTCTTCATGTTTAATTTTTGCTCTCAGCTTGAGTAGCAGGGGTGGAACTACGAGAACTATTGCCAAACAGGGAATCGCTGTACCGAATAGCAAAATCCGTTCAGGAGTGTGGTCAAAGTAGAATAGGTATTCGCTTGTCATGTTGTAGGCGAAAGCTGCGATTATCGAAGGAATAAGTGCTAGGAAGAAACCTGCCTCTAAAAGTAGGGCTCTGCAGGCGTTTTTCCGAATAGTTGGTAATGCAGTGTCTTTTTTTCTCCACCACAAGAAAGTCGCGTAAAATGCAAAGAAGCCGCCGACTGCGCGAAGCACAATTGCCACCGAACCAGCTACGCCTTCGCTGCCGTAATAGAGCAATATCCACCACCAAGGATTCTTAGTAACTAAACCGTAGACGTAGTGGTCAGAAGTCAGTTGTAAACTGAACTGTAATCCGTAAACAGCAAAGTATAATGCATACCCAAGGTAAACTGACACTAATACCACAATCCAAAATCTTATTGAACCAGCATATTTTTCAAGCCATTTTCCCATCAGTACACCGTTTAACTCTTTAGGCTAACGGGGATTTAGTTCTACTCAAGGAACAAAACGTTCCAGAACTGGAACACCAAAAAACTTGAAGTGTATTTATGGACTCAATAGCGGAAAAAGTATTCACAAGCTTCCAGCGTTTAATTTCCCCACCTTCAGCTTCATCGTACCTCGATTTTCTCATCGTCCAAAGTTATAGCGCATCGTCCAAACTATTTACGTTTTCGTAACAGTTGCACACCTTTTATCAACATGAAAGGCTTAAAGCCAACTTTGCCCAGCTCAATTGTTTCATCAACCGTTTTAGCAGCTCGAATTGTCCATTCGTCATTGTCAGAAACCAAAAATTCGACCAAAACTTGAAAAAGACATCGCCGTTTTCTTCGGTATATTTTTTGCCTTGGGATAATTTAGAAGGTTATCTCTATTCTTGAGGTAATGTCTTTGAAGTAGGCTTCAGTTATTTGTATTCTGGCTTTTCTCAGAGAAGGGAAGCGTCTTCAATGGTAGTTTTGATGCTATTAATTGAGTCTGACTTGACCTCGTGGGATTTTAGGAGTTCAAGTAATTGTTCTTTGTCGATTGGTTTTTTTTAGAGGCATCTATTATTGCTGTATTTGCGATAGCTTCTTGGTTGTATTGTTCGGGTACGGCATTCCTTAATTACTTCTTCAATATTGACAGTAAATATAGTGTAGTTAAATGAAGTATTTACTCGTAGTCGGAGACGGCATGGCGGATTATCCAGTGCCAGAACTGGGAAACAAGACCCCACTTCAAGCAGCATATAAACCAAACATGGATTCCATAACTGCCAAAGGCAGAAGCGGCTTAATCAAAACTGTTCCAGACGAATTAACCCCTGGCTCCGATGCAGCAATATGTTCAGTACTGGGATATGATCCAAGAAAGTATTGTACAGGTCGAGGACCCCTGGAGGCGCCTTCAAGAGGTATAAAACTTGCAGAAAAAGACACAGCCTACCGATGCAACTTAATAACAGAAAAAGACGGGGCAATCCTTGATTATTCTTCAGGCCACATTACAACCAACGAAGCAGCAGAGTTAATTGCAGCTATACGAAAAGCGTTTGAAAAACCTGGTGAAATCGAGTTCTTTGTAGGTTTAGATTATAGGCATTTTTTGATCCTACGCAACTTCCCAAACCCAGAGTTAATCCATTGCACACCACCCCACGACGTCAGGGGAATTGCGGTTTCCGATGTTTTGCCAAAAGCAAAATCGCCAAAAGCTGAAAAAGCATCACAAATGCTTAAAAATTTAATTGAGGGTTCGAGAAACATTCTGCGTTCTCACCCAGTTAACGTTGCAAGGGAAAAAGCTGGCAAACACCCGGGAAATTTGATTTGGCCTTGGGGTGGAGGCAAAAAACCCTCAATGCCAACACTCAAAGAAAAGTACGGTATAAAGTCTGCAGTAATATCAGCGGTTGATTTGGTGAAGGGCATTGGGACTTACGCTGGCATGGAAATCATCAATGTCAAAGGAGCCACGGGTTTGGATAACACGAATTATGAAGGCAAAGCCGATGCTGCACTAAAAGCACTCAAGACGAACGATTTGGTTTTTGTTCACGTTGAGGCACCCGACGAAGCGGGGCATTGTAGAGATTACAATTTGAAAGTGAAAACGATTGAGGATTTAGATAAACGGTTACTTGCCAGGATTCTTAACGGTTTAGATGAACCATACGCAATTGCAATCCTCCCAGACCACCCAACCCCCATCAAAACTGGCACACACTCAAGAGAACCAGTACCCTTCTCTATAGCCTCACCGAATTTGAAGTCCGATGGCGTTAAAAAATTCGACGAGTTCTCTGCTAAAAATGGAGCTTATGGTTTAATTGAGAATGATTTTCTCATTTCGCTTCTGCTTAATTCGGGCAAGCCCTAAGATTTTTTATTGCGTGCAACTAATATTTCTGGGCAATTCCTGTCTTGAGTCTATGTCTTTAATTCCTTTGTTGATGGTGGTAGTGATTTCAGGGTCATTTTCATTGTGCTTAGCGTCCAATATATGGATTTGTTAAAGCGAAGGTTCAGTATTTGCGGACAAGAGAATTCTGGGACAAATAGACTTTTCAGACATAGTCATGATGCCTTTCTCTAATTTCTTTATCCAGTAACTTCTTAATCTTTACCTCTCTATAGCTTTGGAGAAAATGTCGTTGCGAGTAATCTGCATAACTGCCGTTTGCTTGGTTTTTTTCTTTTTTTTGTTATTGATATCATTTCAGAATTTAGTTTCAATTTTTTATTCTTTTCATGAATTAGTCTAAGGAAATTTCTTACAATAGCAAAAGACGTTTTGCAAGGTTTTAATAGGCAATCCGATTGAGTTTTGTTTATCAGTGGTCTCAGTGTATAATCAGGAACCCCGAAAACTGAAGCGTTCGATTGGCCTATGGAGTGCCGTCGCCATCAATGTTGGCGCAATCATAGGTGGCGGAATCTTCGTTGTCACTGGTATCGTGGCAGGTTATGCCGGGTCAGCACTCGTCGTATCCATGATAATGGCCGGCATAATCGCCTTCTTAACCGCTTGGAGCTTTGCGAAATTAACCGCTTGGCAACCCGTAGAAGGTGGAGTATACGAGTATGGGCGCCAGTTGGTTTCGCCTTATGCAGGGTTTTTGGCGGGTTGGATGTGGCTGGTTGCTAACACGTTTACTGGAGCAGCTGTATCGCTGGGGTTTGCATATTACTTAACGGCGGCTTTCCCAAGTTTACCGACGAATTTAGTTGCAGTCGCTTTGTGCTTGGCATTTATGGCTTTGAATTTGTTAGGCGCTAAAGAATCAGCGAGCGTCAACAACATTTTTGTTGTCATTAAGATTACGATTTTGGCGTTCTTCGTGATTTTCGGAGTTTTTCATGTGAACGCCGACAATTTTACTCCGTTTGTGCCGCTTTCAAGTGGAATACTTTATGGAACATTTTTCATTTTTTTTGCTTACGGCGGCTTCGCAAGGGTATCGGTGGTTGCTGAGGAAATAAAAGATGCCAAACGGAATGTACCGAGAGCTTTGTTGTTATCGCTGGGGATTTCGATGGTGGTTTACATTTTGGTCGGGTTTGTTGCTGTTGGGTTGTTGGGTCCTGTAGAATTAGCAGGTTCAACTTCTCCATTAAGCACAGCTATCGGCATAACGGGCAATTCGCTGGCAGTTCAAATCGTGTCCATTGGAGGTTTAGTGGCAACTGCAAGTGTTTTGCTAACGGCGATTTTAGGAGTTTCACGTATGGCTTATTCCATGGCGCGACGCAATGATTTGCCTTCTGCACTATCTCGGTTACACCACAGGTTCTTAACACCTTACTACGCGATTCTCGCCACAGGTGTGTTGATGGCCGCATTGGTTTTGTTTGTAGATTTGAAGAGCGTAATCGCGGTTAGCACATTTGCACTTCTATTCAATTATTGCATAACTAACATCTCAGCATTCAAGCTGAAAAATGGGCGAAAGTTTGGGCGGCTTATGCCTCTGCTTGGTTTAGCAACTTGCATTTTGTTGTTAGTTTTTATCCTATTTGCCACTCCAGAAGCTTGGCTCGTGGGCGTTGTTTTCTTGTTTGCTGGAACAATTTACTACCACACAAGCAGAAAGCTCAAGGACAAAGATGAGAAATTGGAGACTTAAGGTGCGATAGGATTTTAAGGTTAAGATAGGGTTTACCTAACAGGAAAAAGCGATGCCGATTAAAGCTGTCTTATTTGATATGTTCGATACTCTCATGCTCATCGAAAAAAACCATGAGTTCTACAGTCCATCACTAATTCGAATGTACAATCACCTCCACAAAAACGGCATTGATGTCCCATTTGACAAATTCAATGAAGTGTACATCAAGGTTCGTGATGCGCTCTATGTTCAGGCGGATTTGAATTGGGAAGAACCCCACTTCAACGTACGCGTTTCACAGACACTCAAAAACTTGGGCTATGAATATGATGTCTCAAGCCCCATTGTGACGGCATCCACTAACGAGTTCTGCGAAGAATTCATGAAGTATGTACGAATAGATCAAAACGCTAAGACAATGCTTGAACAGCTGCATGGGAAATACAAATTAGGAATCGTTTCCAACTTTGCAATTCCTGAATGCGTGCTTAAACTCCTTAAAGCTGACGGTTTGGATGGGTTCTTCAATGCAATTGTGGTTTCTGGAGCAGTTAACAAACGCAAACCAAGCCCAGAAATCTTTAAAGAAGCATTGAAAATGCTAGGCGTATCTGCATCTGAAACAGTATTTGTTGGAGACACCATCGATGCAGATGTTGAAGGCCCAAAAGCAGTCGGAATGAAAGCAATTCATATAGAGCGACGAGTGCAGAAGAAATCTGAGAAATTTTGCCCTGACCAAACAATAAAGAGCCTAAAAGAGTTACCTTTAGCGCTTGAGCGTTGCTGAGACGTCCAATTCTGCTAAATTAGGTCTGAGAAAAAACAGAAAAACTTTATTTCTATAGACGAGAAAAAACAACTGTGAAATAGTATGTTGATTGGTGCAATTTCGGATTCGCATGATAATTTACCGAAGATAGAAAAAGCGGTGCAAGCTCTAAACAATCAGAAAGTTGGTTTAGTACTTCATGCCGGCGACTATGTGGCTGGATTTGTAATCCCAAAATTCAAAGCTTTAAACTGCAAATTAATCGGCGTTTTTGGCAACAACGACGGAGACCACGAACTCCTAAAGAAACGCTTTAGCGAAACCACCAACTGTACAATCCACGACCGATTCACAACAGTGATTATAGAAGGCTATAGAGTTGCCTTGCTCCATGGACACGAAACTGAATTATTAAACGCCATAATCGACAGTGAATCCTTCGATGCCGTAATCCACGGGCACTCGCACAACCTTGGCATTGAACGAAAAGGCAAAACATTATCCATAAACCCAGGAGAACTATGCGGATACCTAACAGGAAAAACTACCTTAGCAATCTTGAACACAGACAAAAATGAAGCAAAAATAATCGAACTCTAAGACATAAATTGCAAAACGCTATTTATACCAAAAAAACTTGACTCCACACTTTCAATGGTTCTTTATCCACTGAGAGCCAACTATGCACCTTTGTTGTGTAAACATGCAAGGTAAACTCAGTACGCTTCTGAGGGAAATTTGCATTCTTTGAGGCGATTACATATAAATCAAGTTAACCGTTTGTGTGTCTTCGCGAACTACCAAAAACCAAGGGATTGATAACATGTTTGACCTAAACACAAACAATGAACCACCAGCATTCATAAAAGCAGCAACGAAACTCAAAAACGCCGTGGCCTACGAAAGCACAGGCAAATACGAAAGCGCACTATTATCAATTGAAGAAGCACTCGCCATCCAACCAAACTACATTGACGCTTGGATCATAAAAGGAGTAATTTATAGCAAACTAGGAAAATACAGTGAAGCAATCAAATGCTATAACAGAATCATAGAAATAGACCCAAAATTTGCAGATGCTTATCGACTTAAAGCCGCAACATTTACAGCATTGAATCAACATGAGAAAGCTGTCGAATCCTTCTCAAAAGCCGTAGAATTAGACCCAGCAAACTTGGAGTACCGATTAAGTTTAGCCATCGCTCTTCAAAGACTTAAAAAGTATGAAGATGCACTCAAATGCTATCAAGAAGCAAAAAAACAAAGACCAACTGACGCCAAGATCGACTACTACATAGGACTCATGTGGGGAAACCTTGCAGACTACCAAAAAGCGCTAGTTTCCTTTGAGCAAGCACTGCGACTTAAACCTGATTTTACCGATGCACTACTTGGAAAAGGAATAATGCTATCAAGACTTAACAGAAAAGAAGAAGCAAAAGAATGCACCGACAAACTACTGGAAACAAAAGGCACATCAGAAAAACAACAGACAACAAAAACTCAATCCGAAAATGAATCCATCCGCAATGAGTTTAACTCCGCCCAAAAAAGATTCAAAACCAAATACTCGTCAAACTGAAGTTAATTTGAAAACGCTAAGCCGAAATAAAACAGCCTAATTATTGGATGCTTTTGTTGTAAGGCTCTCTTAGCAAGTTAGCTCTAATAAATATCTGTTTTAGTTCCTCATCGCTCGCTCCTTGGCGAATAGGCGTTAAAATGTCGGTTAGATTATCGTTTCTCATTAAACAGGGTTTAAGTTTGCCGTCGCTAGTTACACGGAGTCGGGTGCAATGCATGCAGAAATCAGTGTTTTCTATGGGTTTGACAACTTCGACGGTCGCGTTTGGCAAGTGGTAGATTAGGCGGTTGTGCATGAAGGGGCGTTTTTCTATCGATACGGCTTTTTCTTTGAGCAGTGCCTCTTGCTCGTCTAGGCTGCGGTGGTGCTCTTGATAGTAACTGTCGCCGACGTTTACGGGGTCAAGCTCGATAAGCTGCAAAACAATGTTGTTTTTCCCCGCGTAATCAATCAAATCGGGAACGTCGCCAACATTAACGTCTTTTAGAACAACAGTGTTTAGCTTGACTGGACAGAAACCTGCTTCAATGGCGGCTTTTACACCCTCTAATGCATCTTCAAGCTTTCCCCCTGTCAACTTATGGTATGTTTCTGGGTTCAAAGAAGGCAAACTGATATTCACGCGTTTAAGCCCGCACTCACACAGCTGCTTTGCCATGCCGCCGCCTAAGCAGCAACCCATTAGTTGTCAGCGATAAATCCCTCAGACCCTTTATTGTTGCTATGCTTGAGACAATTTCGGGCAGGTCCTTGCGCATGAGCGGTTCCCCTCCAGTCAACTTCACCCGCGAAATACCTAAACTAATCGCGATTTTGGCTATGCGCACAATTTCTTCAACTGACATTAACTCTGCTGAACGATTTGCCCGTTGCACTTCGCCTTCTCGGTGACAATAAGCACATCGATTGTTGCATCGTTGGGTAATTGAAATCCGCAGATTAAGTAGCGGTCGACCGCAATTGTCCATTAAATTCATCGTTATTCACGTGCGTGCCTAACGATGTGAGGAGCCTCGGGCAAAATAAGCATTTCGAGCGCAGTCTTCACAGCGTCAGGTGAACCTGGAATACAAAAGAACACGCGCCCTTTAGCGACTCCAGCTACAGCACGGGATAAAACCGCGGCGGAACCCACATGGTCAAAACTTATTCTGCGGAAAAACTCACCGAATCCCGGCAACGTTTTCTCAAGAAATGGCGTCACCGTCTCAATCGTGATGTCGGTCGGGGTAATGCCTGTGCCGCCTGAAAAAATAACTACATCCAAATTTTCCAAACCTAACCCATACATTGCTGCATCTTGAATCATGGTTTCATCGTCAGCAATAATCTTTTTAAAAAAAACATTCTGCCCTGCCTTCTCTATCAAGTCCACTATTGTGTCTCCGCCAACGTCGCTAACTTCTTTTTCTCCAGCTTCAATTTGGTTATAGCGAGAAGTGCTACAGATGAAAACGCCGAAATTTAATTTTTTAGGGGATTTTAATTTGTGTGACTTAGAACTTTCACTCATACTTCATGCCTGCTTAAATTTTTTGACTACATGAATATTATCAATTGACGTTGAAGGATACTGTCCTTCCGCGTCTTTTTCGTATTGCTTGGTCATGTCCCAAACAGTCAATAATGCCATAGAAACAGCGGTTAATGCTTCCATCTCTACACCCGTTTGGGCTTTGGTTTTAACAGTGGCTGTGGCAGTTACTGTGCGTTCATCAGCTGACTTTCACGTCTACTTCCACGTTAGTCAACGGCAACGGATGACAAAGAGGAATCAAATCGCTTGTTCTTTTAGCCGCCAACACACCAGCAATCTTCGCAGTGTAGAGTGGATCGCCCTTAGCGATTTTTCCAGCCTGAACTAAACCAATCGTTTCCGCCTTCAACTTTATTGAGCCAGTCGCGGTTGCTTCTCTGAAAACCTCTGCTTTACTTGAAACATCAACCATAGCCAATTTTAAATCAACCCTTATTTACCGTTTTCCCAAGCGTCTATTAGGTTTTGCACTGCTTTAGCCTTTGCTGAGCCCTCATTAAATCTGTACATCCTAACCCGACCATATTTCCGCTCCTGCAAAATGCCTTCGCACTCCAATAATTTGAGGTGATCCGAGGTTGAGGCAAAATTCAATTTTAGTCGTCTAGCAACATCCGAAACGTTAAGTTGCCCCAGTTGGTAGATGAGTTTTAGGATTTTCATTCGAGACTTCGAAGAGAAAACTTCCTCCAACTCCATACTAAGTCACTTCCTTTTTCTGGCCTGCAAACTCGCGGTCAACTCCTTCGCCAATTCACCCGCAGGAATTGACGGCAATGAAAGCCGTGTTGTCCTTCCACGCATCTGGACTGTGGTTACCTCAGTTTTCAATACACCTAACTTTGAGAAGTACTGAGCATAATTCCAGATTTGCGTATGTCCATTTGGTGTTTCGCTGAATTCTTCACATTCCACCGCATAGGCTTTCTCAATTTCGGATAGTGAAACGAAAGCTTGTTCATTCTCTTTGAAGTAGCGGGCTACGGCGAGAAGAAATAGTTTTTCATGCAACCCAAGAGACAACAACTCACTGCGACGTAAACCGGGAATAATGCTCGAGACTGCCATTCGAACGCATTCTGGCTCCACGCAACCAGCGTCCTGAGCATCAGCGTATTTGCCAGCACGCCACAACAACTCAATCCCAAATCTGGCGTTCCCAGTTTCAGTGAAAGCTAACTGAGTTATCAAATCAACAACGTCCTCGGGCACTGCGCCATACTCAAACGCCATTGATACGCGGTCGTTTAAGATGTCAACAAGTTGTGGTTTGCCATAGCGTTCCAAACTTATGATACTTCGTTGCAGGGTGCTTTTGGCGCTTTCATCCAGTGGCTCAATTGCTTCTAAATCACGTATAATAAAAATAAATGATAACCGCTGTGGTTTGCCCTGCCGCATCTCCTGCAACCGTGTGAGCTTGTAGACAGCGTCTGAGCCTTCCTTCTCGATTAAACTGTCAAATTCATCAAGTGTTAATATCATATGGACATTTTCTTCATCTAAAACCTGCATCAACGTGCCCAGGATTTCTTCAGCGCCATAGCCACGTGCTGGATAGTTAGGGCGGAAAACAGTAACAGCGCGATGTAGAATCGGCGAGAGGCTACCACGGTATTCACGACAGTTAATATGGACATAGCGGAATTTTATGCCCCGCTTGTTTGCTTCGGAAGTAATGTTTGCTCCAAAGTATTGAGCGAGAGCAGTTTTTCCTGTGCCCACGTCACCGGTTAAGATGATTCGCTGCGCCATTTTTTCGGGGCAACGCAAGATAAAATTGAAGAATTCCATGAGGAGACGGTTTTGCGTTTCACGGTGTGGCAGCTTTTGTGGAATGTAGTTTATGTCAAGCTTTGATTCGTCTTTAAACACGCTTTGATGTTGCGCCACTTACATTCCTCAAGATACAGGGTATTGTTTGGGTGATACTATGTTTAAAAACAAAAGCCTAATAAATACATTCAGCAATCACTATTTTCCGACACCGAAATGATACCAAAATACTTCTTTTTCACTAAAGGAGTTGGCAAGCATAAAGAGCAACTCCAATCTTTCGAATTAGCCCTGCGAGATGCAGGCATACAAATGTGCAACTTAGTTGCCGTCTCAAGCATTGTTCCCCCTGGATGCGAATTGCTTACTCGGGAAAAAGGCTTAAAGAAGATTCAACCCGGCGAAATCACGTTTGTCGTTATCGCCCGCAACGCAACCAACGAACCCCACAGGCTCGTTGCCTCTTCAGTAGGCGTCGCTATTCCCTCAGGCAAAAACCAATACGGCTATCTCTCGGAACACCATTCCAACGGACAAACTGACGAAACTGCAGGCGACTATGCAGAAGACCTAGCAGCAACTATGCTGGCAACAACCATGGGTATACAATTCGACCCAGAAACTGCATGGGACGAACGCAAACAACTCTTCAAAACCACTGGGCTCATAATCAAAACAGCCAACATAACCCAATCCGCAGCAGGCGACAAAAACGGCTTATGGACTACAACTGTTGCAGCAGCAGTTTTTGTTCCCGCAGAAAACAACAAACTAAAAGAATAATCACATAAAAAGAGCAAAGGCAAGTTTTTATAACTTGCTACTTCTTAACTATTTAGTCATTTTGATTTTGACTTCATTTATTTTGAGTCGGCATCCAGACATTGACCAACAAATCGTAAACTTCGAATTAGGTTTTTATTGGAAGAACCGCTCCAACTTTGAGGTTTCTTTCTTTTTAAGCACTTCAGCACAGACTTTTGGATCCAGCGCTTTATACTCCAACCCAAGCGTCGCCAGTAGCCTTTGCACATCCTTACCCAGACTAGGTGCAACCAACACAGCACGAACTTCTCTGTTAACTTTAGCTTTGATTGGTTCAACATATTTAGCTAACTGAAGGGCAGCCTCTTTCGAGGCTGTTTTGCGTTTAACTTCGACTATGACAAGTTTGCCGTTTTTGTCTTCACCATATATGTCCACAAAACCTGGCTCAACTTTTTTCTCCCAGCTAATCGGCTTGAAGCCTTCTTCTAGAAGGTCAGGTTTAAGAAGAATCGCACGGTGCATGTCATCCTCACTAGCATTTAAAAGAAAATCTCCTGAATCCAACAGGTTAAGTGAAGAAACCATGTAAACATTGGTGAATGTCACGCGAACACTCTCCCGTGGTTTCTGGCGAATTCCATGAACCTCGAGTCCGTCGGATTTGATTTCAACATGGAAGATGCTGCCTGCGGGTTGCCAATTGACTGGTTCGTAACCGACTGGTCGATGGACCAAGAGTGAGCCATCGGATTTGATTATTAGGAGACGTTCACCCTGTTCCAGTGTTGAGGTTGCTCTACCAACGTAGTGAACATGACATGTTCCTGCGACAACTAAGGTTCTTCGCTGGGCAAAGGCTTTTTCAATGAGCAACGCTGCTTCCGCTAATGTAGGTTCCATTAAGACCGCAAGTTTGTTTGGTTGTTGCATTGTGTTTTCGCCAACTATTTTAGGTAGGCATTGGGTACATAAGAATTCTTGAAGGATCTGGGCATTTGGCGGGTTGGAAAGATAAGCGCAAAGTAATGCAAAGATATAATGTAACAGCGGAAATGTACGATGAGCGCTATGCACAAGAACAAGAGAGAAAGTACAAAAAAGCCTTAGAAAACGTCAACGTGGTCGGAAAGACAGTTTTAGATGTTGGTTGCGGTTCAGGATTGTTTTTCAAGGAAATTGCAGCTCAAGCAGGTTTGGTTATTGGCGTTGATGTTTCACGTAAACTGCTGTTTAAAGCCAAAGAGCGGGGAAGCGCTTTTTCAAAAGTTGCAGTTTTGCAGGCAGATGCTGACCACTTGCCATTTAGGGATGGATTGTTTGGGGCTGTTTTTGCTTTTACGGTGCTCCAGAATATGCCCAAACCAGCTGAAACCTTAAACGAGCTAAAGCGAGTTGTCAAAAAAAGCAACAAGATTGTGGTGACGGGGCTCAAGAAGGCGTTCCCACTTACTTCTTTTATCGATTTACTTGATGGTTCAGGCTTCATAGTGACTGCTTTCGTGGATGATGAATCGATCAATTGTTATTTGGCGGTTTTATCGGCTTAAGTTCTACAAATCTGCCTTTTAACCCATTTTGGAAACACGTCTTCGATGAAAAACAGTACCACTTGCAATTATTTTACAGTCTCGCAAGTTCGTCAAACCAAAACTGCCGCAATAATCAGAATGAATCTATTCTTCTTCAGGTTCGGTTTCGTCTTGCTCGGGTTTTGGCTCAGCGGCTTCTTCTGTTTGTTTTTCAGCCGAAAGCAACATGTCGATTAAGGCTTTTTGATCAACTTCTGCTCTTGTCCGCCAATCCAAGAATAATTGTCCCTTCTCGTCTTGCGTTAGATAGCCATAACGAATGTAGCGGTCAAGGTTTAAGCCTATCTTCCAGTTCGGCATCTTCTCGCCCAGCATTTTTTCAACGTCTTTGCGTGCAGTCTGTCCTTTTTTGCTGATGATAAAAGAGATGGTTATTGCTAAACCTGCTAAATCGTCAATGCGCCAACCCATCAACTTATCCTTAGCCACCGAACCAGTTGACAATGCAACAAAGAACCTTGCTTTATCCAGCTCTTCGATCGTTGGTTTTTCAGGGGTTTTTTCTTCTTCAAAAACTGTTTTAACCTGCAAATCCAGAGGTTTCAGGTAATCTTCAAGTAAATCGAGCACTTTGGGATAGTCGGAACCTAACGCCTTATGCAGTTCCCAGCCTTTTATACCGGGTTTTTGATGTCGTTTGTAGAAGAGCATCTGGGTTGCTTTCTTGACTTTACTGCTGTAAACGCCTTTTTTCTTGCTGCTCAAAGTTGTTCGCCTCGTTTCCATTTTTGCCAATCTTGAAATGACACTGCGATTGGAACTGATGTGGATTGCTCGGTTAACGCTTCCTTTCGGGGTTTATCAAAGGGCACTATTAATATTGTCTCTTCGAGCCGGTCAATCTCAAGTGTCGCGTAACCATAAGTTATCAGAAAGCTTGTTAGAAAAGCGCGTTGCACAGTTTCATCGTAAGTGTCTGAGCCGATGAAATCCCAATATGCAATTTTGCCGTCTATGTCTTTTTCTGCTGTTTTGTTTTTTAGTTCTTGCCAGTAGCATTCCAGTTCTTCAGAAAATTCTCGGTCTCCTAAAACTCGTTGCTTGACAAGTTCGCCACGGCTAACAGAACCCATTGCAACTTCTGAGACGTCTATGTCTTTCCATCTGTCACCCATAGGAGCCAACGCGTTCCAATATAGCAAGCCCTGCGCTATACTGTGGAGGCCAAGTTGCTCAAACTCAATAAGTGGACTCCATGCTCCAAGAAACACATCAACCATTACTTGCTTGCTGGTTTGGCGGATTTTCTCCTCCAACAAGAACGGGTCAGTGTAAAGAGAGTTTGATCTTTGTTTGACCCATTCACTTTGCATCTTGATAACTGAAGCTAAATGATGGAGAGCTTCAGCATCAAGTTTTAATTCTTCCGGGTTTTCCCAATTCGGAAAATAATTTCGAACTATCTTGATGATTTCATCAACGTTTAAAGTGAAAGGCTCAACTGCATGATTCTCGATGGCTACGCACATTTCAATTATGCGTTCCAACTTTTCTTTACCGAGTTTCTTATCATGTTTAGTTGTCTGCATTAAACAACCTCACGCACGATTGATTTTCCTTCGAGGTTCTGAACAGTAATTACGTTTGCATCTTTCTGAGCAAAGGTAATTTGGCTTGGGGTAATCACGACGTATTGGGCACTGGCATCTTTAATTATTGAAACTAAGACTTTCGCTATCATTTCACGGTTTTTTGGATCCATGTGGATGTCGTATTCGTCTACTGCACGGAATGGTGAACGTACATGCTGCTGCAACGCCAACAAGAAACCCATTGTTGCGGTGGTTCGTTCTCCTCCGCTTTGGGTGTAGGCATCCAAGGCCACAGGTTTGCTACCCTTAAACCCAACATAAATCTCCAGCCCTGCAGTCTCTATGTCTTGCGCACTCGAAAGTTTAACTTCCCCAGTTGCAAACGTTTGACCCATGATTTTCTGATACTCAACATTAACCCGTTCAAGCAAGTTCTCCATAACACTGCGCCATGACTGCATACGAGTTTTGACTTCTTCAAGGGTTTTTTCGCGGTTCTCAGCAACCAACTGAGCTTTCTCTTTAAGTTCTAAATAAAGCTTCGAATAGGATTCATATTGACGCTCTATATCCTCAGAAACGTCAGCTAATGCAGCCAAGTGTCCATTAGTTAAGCCGATTTCATCTTGAATTTCAGCGCCGCTCTTGAGAACTGCTATTCGTTCGCCCGAGGGTTGAGCCTTCAGAATTGCCGTGTTCAGGGTCTCTTCGGCTTCCTTAATGGATTTCTCGATAGTTTTCATGTCGACGATTCGCATTTGCCCTCTTAAACTCCAACAAAGCAAGTTTTACTCGTTTTTCCAAAGCAGCATTCGTTATTTTATCTGTTGAATCTTCAAGCTGGATCATTTTTGTTTGGTTTTCTTTAACCAGATCGTTTGCTTTGACTATTTGTTTTTTAGATGTTTCCAGCATTTTTTTGAGGTTTTCGCTTCTCAGAAGTTTTAGCTGGATTTTATTCAAGATTGCATTTTCTAAAGTTTGAGCTTCAGTTAGAAACTGTTCAATTAAAGAAAAAGTGGATTCGTTCTGGGCAATTTCGTCGTTCAAGACTTAAGCGTTGATCAAAAACCGATTTAACCTTCGCCCTTAAGTGTATTGTTGTTCGGTCTGTTGACCATCCAGCTGACTAATAATCGCTTGACGTTCATCCTCAATTTTGCCTAGTGATTGCTGGTTTTTATTAAAATTCGCCTGCAACCCTTTGATTATGGCTTCACGCCGTTCAACTTCGGCCCATACCAATTCACGGTCTAAAAACCGCCGTTTAAGCTGCAACTGCTTCTTCTCTTGATACTTATCGTATTGTTCATGCCAGTAAGCTAGAGTTTGCTGCGCTTGTTCAAGCAATTTGCTCACTGACTCTTCTTGGCTTAGAATACGCATTAGTTTAGTTTTGGCTTGTACAACGTTTTCTCGGAAAGGCTCTAGTCCCACAGCTGCTTCTACCATGCGAAGTTTTTCTATGTTGCTAAGAACACTGAATTGCTCCACCATGTTCTGGTGCATGATGATTAACATGTTGTCTGGGTCAACGCCGAATTTGCCCAGTAACCGGTCAATATCTTGTTTGCTAGCTACGCGGTTTTCGAGTTCAAAAAAGTATTTTCCGTCTCGGCGTAAAACGCGGGTGAGGAAGAGTTGGTCTTTACTGTATTTCGAAACTGGACGTTTGTTGCCTTGTTTGCTGTTGTCTAGGATGAGGGTTACTCTAGCTTGGTCCTTTCCCCAGCGAATTAGGTCGCTGAATTTTCGGGAACGTTCAGTGTAGGTTTGCCCTAACCCAACCGAAATGGCAAGCAAAAGCGAAGATTTTCCAGCTCCGTTTGGTCCGCCGATTATGTTTACGCCTTGCTTAAACGGAACTCGGGCGTATTCATAACTCATGAAATTTTCAAGGATAACTTCTTGTATTAACATAAACGTTTCTTTGCCTCTTTTTGAAGCGTTCACACTATTGAAAAGCGTCTTATTAAAACAATATTGGGCGGAATGGAGATATCTCCCTCACATCTCACCATTTCCTTGAATTTCTCACCTATTTGAATAGTTCGATAATCAGAGGTTGGATAGAAGAAGTGGGATTAAGGGGTGTCTCTTCTTCTTCTACTTTCAGTGGCCTATAAGACAACGATTAAAAGGGTTTTTATCTCAAAGAAAAAACCACCTTTCACGCAGCAAATATTTTTTTCTACTCTTAAGAAACTTGGATAAATCAGTTTTCTTGAGGAAAAAAAGATTTGTAGGTTTCAGCAACTAAGTTTTATTGAAATGTTATTGAATCAGCCAATAGGCAACTGCTTAGATCATGCAAAAAGGGTTGAATGTTTTTGTTTAAAGACAAAGCAAGGAAACGGAGTAACTGGTTTGCCTTTCAAGGATTCATTAGGTAAGTGAGTCTCCCTTCAATTTGTCTTTTTTGTATTTTGGTTATTTCGAATTTACTCTACAAGAACATCTTGAGCAGAAGTGGAAATCAATTTTGCTTTATAGGCTGCCGTCAGCTGTTCTTGCGACAAATTTAAGTTTGCTAGCGAATTTTTAAAGTGGTAACCCTGCAGACAAACAGTGCAGAGCCCGTCTTTGGTCACCTCAGCGTCATTAATTTTCAGAGATACAAACTGTCGACTTGTTGTATTGTATAAGGCTCTGACCCTACTGTTTACTTGGTAGCATTTTCCTTCATTGTTGAGGTTTTCTGGACACATAATGCGGCTGAATAGATTTCTCAAACCAAGCCCCTTTACAGAGTATCTTGAAAGAGAATAATCATATGGAAAACAAGTACGCAAATCCTTAAGAGAAACTACGGGACCAATTTCTTTTGACCGAATCGAACAGTTTCCAACCAAAACAAAATCAAATTCAGCTCTCTCAGCAAAAGAATCCGGAACCAGATTACCCAATGACGTTTCCACTTAGCGTTTTGGATGAATAAGGGTAACTGCAAGTTTGCCAATTATCGCGTTGTATTTGTTGTCGACTTCTTCTTGGAAATGCCTGATGAATTGTTGGAGTTTAGGGTCGGGTTCAGCCAAATTGTTTTCAACTCCTGCCTCAGGACTGATTAACTTTGCCAACTCCAAGTCAAAGTCGAAACCGATATGGGTTAAAATTATCGTTAAATCTACGTTGTCGTTTTTGAATGCATCGCATATTTTTTCGATTTCTTTACTGGTTTCCTCTAAGCTAACGAAGCTGCTTATTAATTCGTCTTGTTTTAGGGAATCCATCACCTTCTCTGTAATAATGCCAATTAAAAGACTGTCAAATCCTGTTTTCTTAAGGATTAAGTGAGATTGCATAAGTCGTTTGTTGTACTGCTTTATGTACAGGTTAGCCTTAACTTTTGGAAAATTAGCCATTTTCTCAAGAAACAACAAATGCGGCAACCCATAATCGAACTCGTGGTTACCTAAAGCGATTACGTCGGGAGAGATGTAATTCATGATTTCGATTGTTGAAATTCCCTTGTATTCTGTGTCTATAAGGGATCCTTGAACCATGTCTCATGATATAACGTGTGTTAATTGCGAACAAAAGAAAAACCAATTCTTTTGGAAACTATGTTGCTTCATAAATCTCAAAGTAAAAGTACAGCTTTTTCCGCCAAGCTAAGAAAAAGCCCTTGTTTCAACATTCAAAAAAGAGTTAAAGTTAAAAGACTTTTATTGTGATATATACAAGTGTTATAAGGTTAAGTTTATGAAGTTCGCAGAAATCGCCATATTACTAAGAGAAATCGTTGACAGATGCCCCGGCTTAGATGGAAGCACCATCACTTTGATTCCTCAGAAAGCTATGTATCCACTGTACAATGGGTACCACATCAACATTAAAGCTAATCTTTCTAAGGAGAGTTTAGGGAATTTGCGGAAAATTGTAGAAGGGCACGACTTAGTTATGCAGATTAAGTCAGACGCAGTAATTGTTTATGAAACCAGATCTTCATAGATATGTTAGGAAAGTTATTTATAAGTTTCCGATCTTCTTAACGAAACTTCAGACCCCCAAAAAAGAACCTCTAAAAAAATTTTTGCAAGATCTAAGTTTTACACTCTAAACAATAAACTCCGTTATTACAAGGCAGCGACGTTTTCATCGCCTAATAGCCAATTAAGACTGCTTAGGTGATGCTGACGTTCTGAATGTCGAAGTATCGTTTTGCCAAAAAGCGCAAACGTTCGGCGTTTTTGCCGTTTTTACCTATCGCGACGCCCTTGTCTTTAGGGTTGACAGTTATGACTGCCATCTTTTTGCCATCAGTGCGTTCTGTTACGCGAATTTCGCGTACTGCTGCGGGTTTTAATGCGTTTTTCATGAATGTTGCTGGGTCTTCACTGTACTCGATGATTTCATGTTTTTTACCTGTCATTCGTTCAAGGGTGTGGATGTTTCTTCCGCCCTTGCCAATAGCAACGCCAACTTGGCCTTGGTTTACGATAAATATTGCTCGTTGCTCGACCTCGTCGACTATGCAGTCTTTTACGCTGGCTCCGCTAATGCTTTCAAATAAGGCAATGTATCGCATTTCGTCGCAGGTAATTTTTATGCCGGTTGTTATTTTTTTTCCTCCATTTTCTATTCTTTAATTTGATTTTCTTCGGTTACTTTGAGAATATCTGAGTCCCCTGTTTCGCGGATGCTTAAGGCAGAAATGATGAAGAGTTTTTTGCAGACTTCGGCTAAATCCATTGATCCACCTTTATAGGTTATGACAGGGACTTTAGAGATTTCTCCATAGTATTCTATTTGTTCTTTTATGTCTTTTGGACAGTTTGCAGCTAAAACTATAATTTTAGCTTTGCCGGTTTTGGCGTTTTGCAATGCAACATTGGTTCCAAAGGATACTTTACCTGTTTTCACTGCGGACGCTAACGATTTATCTAGGTCTATCATGCTTCGGTTTTTCCTCCATCTTTATCTTGACGCTCGAAAGTTGACATATACAATTCAACTAAGCCTGTGCCGATTGGTATTGATTGCCCAACTATAACGTTTTCTGTTACACCGGCCAAAGGATCACTTTCACCCTTCACGGCTGCTTCAACAATGTTGGGTACAGTGATTTCGAATGCGGCGCGCGCTAGGACACTGGCTTTTTTGCCACTGATTCCGTGTCTGCCTATTTGTTGCACATCGCCTGTTGTAGTCATCATGTCTGCTACGAGCATTACATGGCGTACGTCTACGTCTAAACCTTGATCCTCCAAAACTCCTTTTGCTTCGTTAACGAGTGCGTTTCTTGAAGCTTCAACACCAAGAGTTTTAGCTATTTCGTGTATGTTGTTGGTGGTTGTTCGTGAAGTATCAACACCTATGACTTCAAGGACTTTGGATAGGTTTGAGCCATCAGTGCGTATTACCCATTCACCGTTCTCTTCAGTGACTAGGACACGTTTAATGTCTGGAACACCTTTAACTTGGTAACCTGGAACTTTAGCTAACATACGTTTTAGTTGCTCAGCTTTCTTTGGTTTAATCTCGACGGTTGTGTCAGTGACAGTTACTGTGGCGTTTTGGAGTTCCATTCGTTCTTTGAGTTCATCCATAGTAATGGCTCTGTCATCCATCATTTGCTTGTTCAATTCAATGATTATTTCTTCGCGAACAGGGTCTTCGTAGATTGCTGAAGCCAAGTTTTCAACTGAAGTATAGATTATGTTGCGAGCAACTTCAACTGCGCCTTCTTTGCTTTTTGCGTGTTCGCCTTTTAGGTAAATAGTCATGATTGGAGTTGAGGGGATTCTGCGTGCATCGACAATTTCGATTAGTCGTGGTAAGCCTAAGGTGACGTTTTGTTCTTTGACACCAGCGTAGTGGAAGGTTCTAAGGGTCATCTGGGTGCCTGGTTCACCGATTGATTGGGCTGCAACGATGCCTACTGCCTCTCCTGGCTCCATTAAGGCACGTTTGTATTGTTCAGCTGTTTGGGTCGCACATTTTGTTACGGCTTTTGCTGTAAGTTTGTTCTTTGCAAAGTTTGCTTTAAGTTGATTTAATAGGATAGGTGTTAACTGGTTTTCTACGATCTTGAGTTGTTTTTTGATGTGTTCTGCAGATGCCAATTCACCTTTTTCTTCACCCAGTTTTATCTGTTCAATTAGTCGGTTAACGTTGACTGCCTTGCCGTGGTCGCTTTTTGCTGGGTCCACTCCGTCTTCGCCATACCTGAATTGGATAATGTCTCCTGCGGAGTCTCGTACGGTGCTGTCGTATTCTAAACGAATGTGTTCTAACGCGTTGATTAATCGTCTTTGCATGTAACCGCTTTGTTGCGTGCGGACGGCTGTGTCGACTAGACCTTCTCTGCCTCCCATAGCGTGGAAGAAGAATTCAATTGCATCTAGTCCAGTTTGGTAAGAGTTATAGACGAAGCCTCTTGCTCGTGGGCTTGGGTCGCCATCAGGGAAGTGTGGCAGTGCCCTTCCAGCATAACCTCTTAGGATACGTTTGCCTCGGACTGATTGTTGCCCAACGCAAGCTGCCATTTGACCGATGTTTAAACTTGAGCCTCTTGCACCTGCTCTGGTCATGACGATACCGGCGTTTTCCAAAGTGAAGTCTTCATCTGCTATTTTGCCTGATTCATCTCGGGCTACTGCAAGTTCATGCATGACGTAGATTTCGAATGATTCTTCTAGAGTTTGTCCTGGCAATCGTGGCAGGGTTCCGTTGCGGAAGTTTTCGATGTGTTCATCGATTTTCTTTTGGATACGGTCCATTGTCTTTGCCATTCGGTTTCGGGCTCTTGGTGAGAGAACTAGTTGATCGTAAGTGTAGCTGAAGCCTCTCATGGAAATGAACTGTTTGAGTAGGTGGGTGATTTTGTTTAGGAATTCTCTTCCTGCTTGTGTTCCGTAGTCTTTGATGATTCTGTGAAGTAAGCTTTCGGACTGTTCTGAGCCAATTGAGCGTCTGTCGATTACACCTGAAACTAGTTGACCGCTTCTTACAACGACATAAGCATCATGTTTGCAGGCGTCTTCTTCGCATTTAGTGCAGCCTTGGCAAATGTTGGCTTTCAAAACGTAATTGAGGGTTTTTGGCAGGTATATGCTGAAGATTTGTTTGCCTGACCACATGGGTTCGGGTGTTTTAATTTCTGGTTCTGGCACTTCTCCAGTGTAGTTTGTTGTTGTTAGTAACCTGTTAACTTGGCTTCTGGTTAGGTAGTTGCCTTTTCTTGTGAAGTAATATGCGCTTGTGACGAAGTCTCTGATTGCGCCGATGATTGGTCCGCCGAATCTTGGTGAGAGAATTTGGTCTTGAACTTGCATTAAGAGTAAGCTTTCGGTTCGGGCTTCTTCGCTTTGTGGAACGTGTAGGTTCATTTCGTCCCCATCAAAGTCAGCGTTGTATGGTGGACAAACACAAAGGTGAAGTCGGAAAGTCTTGTATGGTAAAACACGAACGTAGTGGGCCATGATGGACATGCGGTGAAGTGAAGGCTGGCGGTTAAAGATAGCAATGTCGCCGTTTTTGAGGTGGCGTTCAACTACGAATCCTAATTCTACTGCTTCTGCAATTTTTGTTCTGTCAACTACGAATTCGAGTCTGATACGTTTGCCATCTGGCCTAATGATGTAGAGTGCGCCTGGATAATTTTCTGGACCATTAATAACGAACTTTTTCATTTCCTCGATGTTCCAAGCTGTTACCTTTTCTGGGATGGATAGACGCATGGCAACATCTTGTGGAACACCAACTTCGTTTATATCAAGGTTAGGGTCTGGAGATATGACTGTGCGTGCAGAGAAGTCAACACGTTTGCCTGATAGGTTGCTTCTGAAACGTCCTTCTTTGCCTTTCAACCGTTGTGAGAGAGTTTTTAGAGCTCGTCCACTGCGGTGTCGTGCTGGCGGAATACCGGATGCCTCGTTGTTGAAGTATGTTGTAACGTGGTACTGTAAAAGTTCAGATAGATCTTGGATGATGAGGGTTGGTGCACCTGCTTCCATGTTTTCTTTCAAGCGCTGGTTAATGCGAATGATGTCTACAAGTTTGTGTGTTAGATCATCTTCTGAGCGGATACCTGATTCAAGCGTGATTGATGGACGCACATAAACTGGTGGAACTGGCAGAACTTGAAGAACCATCCATTCTGGACGGGCAACTTTTGGATTGAAGCCCAAAATTTCAAGGTCTTCATCTGAAACACGTTCAAGTCTTTCACGAATCATGCTGGGTGTCAGTGGTTCTGATCCTGCTTCAGTTTGTTCGATAAACTTTGTTGGTTTCTCGAAGGTGATTTTGAATTGGGCAGCTGCACAGTAAGGACATTGTTTAGCTTTGATATCTGTTAGGATTTCTTTGTAAATTTCATCAGGGATAGTCCCCAAGAGCTCATTGAAACGTTCAAGTCTTTGGCGTGCTTTTTTAGAACCTTCTTCTGAGAGGAGAATGCGACCGCAAGTGCGGCATGTTGCTTTCAAAAGATCAAAAATAATCTTTGTGAATTCAATGTGCACTATTGGCACGGCAAGTTCAATGTGGCCGAAGTGTCCTGGACAGCGAATTGCTGTGTTTCCGCAGGTTTTGCATCTTTGCCTTGGTTCAAGAGTTCCTAATCTCCCATCCATTAAGCCAGCTGTAATTGGTGCACCATCTTCGTCATATGTGTCTGGAGTTTGGATTTCTACGACTGATTGTTTACGGAGGTCTTTTGGTGAGATTAAACCGAATGAGATTTCATCCACTATTTTATGTATCAATTCTTCCTGTGACATGTTATGCCTTCTCCTTAAGTCTTAATTTTGGCGTGATGCATAAGCTCTGAAGTTCTTGCAACAGAAGCTTGAAAGCGTAAGACACTATTACTGGTGAAATCTTTGCTTTCTCGTCGCATATCTTGCAGACATAACGCCTTTGCTTCATATCGAAGAAAGCGATTTGCCCACAGTTCTCGCAGATATAGAGCGTGTACTTATCAGATTCTTCCAATAGCCTGTCTCTTAGAAGCATTGCAGCTCCGTGTCCGATGAGGCAGTCTCGTTCCATTTCTCCGAATCTGAGACCACCACCTCTTGCGCGCCCTTCAGTTGGCTGGCGAGTGAGCATTTGGACTTGACCTCTAGCTCTGGCGTGGATTTTGTCTGCAACCATGTGGTGTAGTTTTTGGTAATAGACTATGCCCACGAATATGTCTGCGACGAATTTTTCGCCTGTGGTGCCGTTGTAGAATACTTCGCTTCCTGTTTGGCTGAATCCGAGCTTGACTAGGTTTTTACGTACTTCGTCTGGTCCTTCGTTTGAAAAAGGTGTGCCATCACCTGGTTTGCCTCTTGCGCATGCGGCTTTGCCAGAAAGTGATTCGATGAATTGTCCGATAGTCATTCTTGAGGGGATTGCGTGGGGGTTAATTATTAAGTCTGGTACCATGCCATCGTCTGTGAATGGCAAGTCTTCTTGTGCAACGATTAAGCCTATGACTCCTTTTTGTCCATGTCGTGAGGCGAATTTGTCGCCTAGTTCAGGGACTCTTTGGTCTCTTACGCGAACTTTGACGAGTTGGCTGCCTTCCCCTGACATCGTTACGAATATGCCGTCAACTATGCCTGTTTCGGAGGGACGCATGTCTACGGATGTGTCACGCATTGAGGGTCCTTTAACTTCGAATTCTTTGTATTCTTCAAGGAATCTTGGAGGACTTATTCTTCCGATTAATACGTCTCCGCCGACTACTTGGGATTCTAAACTGATTATTCCGTCAGGTTCTAGGAGACGATAGTATTGTTCTCCGCGGTAACCTCTTGTACCTGGTTCTGGAACAGTGAATTTGTCTTTTAAGCCGCCTAGGTATTGGCGACATTCTGCTTCGTAGATTCGGTAGAAGGTTGATCTGGCTAAGCCACGTTCGATGGATGCTTTGTTGAATATGATTGCGTCTTCCATGTTGTAGCCTTCGAAGCTGAGCACGGCGACAACGCAGTTTTGTCCGGTTGGGCGTTGTTTGTATCCCATAACATCCATGTTTTCGGTTTGAACCATAGGGACTTGTGGGTAATGCAGTATGTGCGAGCGTGAGTCTACTCGATGGTGGAAGTTTGTTCCGTAAACTCCAAGGGCTTGTTTAGCCATGGCTGCTTGGTAGGAGTTTCTTGGTGACTGGTTGTGCTCTGGATAGGGGATTGTTGATGCGCATATTCCAAGGATTGTGAATGTGGCGATTTCCACGTGTGTGTTTTCTGGAGAAATTGCATCGAAATTTAAGGCGATGAAAGCATTTTCTTCTTCTTCAGCATCCAAATACTCAACTAAACCGTTCTTGATTACATCTTCCCATGTCCATTCACCTAAACCGATCTTTTCAAAATGCTTGGACCCCAGTTTCGAAACGCCATTCTCAACTATTATAAGTGGACGTCTGACTCTGCCTTCGTCGCAGTTTGCGTGGACTTCTTCGGTTTCAGTTTGAGCTTTAGAGAAATAAGTTACGTTAACTTCCGTTGAGATTTCGCCTGCTCTTCGTTTCTGGCGGAATGATTGAACCATGCCTTTTGGGTTGTTACAATAACCAATGATGTTGCCGTCGACGAAAACTTTAGCACCTGAAATACGCAGCTCAATTGTAGCTTCAGATGCGGGTACTGCGCCCATTTCAAAGAGAAGTTGCTTTATTTTGTCTGGATTCACACCTACAGCGATAGAGGCTGATAATGCGAGGTTTTTGACGAGTCCGCAGTTTGAGCCTTCAGGAGTTTCGTTGGGGCATAAGCGTCCCCAGTGGGTTGGGTGTAAGTCTCGGGCTTCGAAGTTAGGTTGGCTTCTGCTAAGTGGTGATTGGAGTCTGCGTAAGTGGCTTAGTGTGGAGATGTAGTTTGTTCGGTCAAGGAGTTGTGTGATTCCGACTCTGCCTCTGCCCCAGTTGCCTGTTGCCAATGCGTGCTGGAATCTTTCAGTTATAATACCTGGACGCACTGCAGCTGATACAGTTATAATTGGTCCTTTAACGCCGATGCGTTCCAGTTGGTATTTTATGTCTCGTGTCAAGTTTCTAAATGAGACGCGGAAAAGATCTGCCAATAGTGGACCACCGAGTCGTAGACGCTTGTTCTTGAAGTGGTCTTTGTCATCAGGTTGTCTTCTTCCTGTTTTTAGTTGGATCACCCTATACGCCATTTCGCCAAGGAAAATGGCTTTTTCTTTGCGGTTTTTGTCGCTTCTTCCAAGGTGTGGAAGGAAGTTTTTGTCTAATGCTGTTTCCGCCTTTTGAAGTCTGTATTCTTCAACTTGTCCGTGGGCAACACGGTTTCCGATGAAGAGTATAGCGTCGGCTGGCGTATCTACGCCGATGGCTTTTTCGAATGATGCAGATAGTTGGCTTTGAGTATCACTATCGAGGGAAACGGATTCAGCAATATCTTTGTCTTTTTCCAAGGTCAATGCGCGCATTATAACAACGAATGGAATTTCAGTTGGAACTCCAGGCATTGTAACGTAGATTGCGTCGTCTGATTTGAGTTTAAGTTCAATTCTGGCTCGGAAACCAACTGTGGTTGAAAAGATTTTTGCTTGATAAACAGGCGATGTGCCTTTCTCGTCTATGTCAACGATAACTCGGTTTGGTGCTAAGTCTTCCATGGCAACTATGACGCGTTCGCTACCGTTAACGACAAAGTATCCGCCTGGATCATCCGGGTCTTCTCCTGCCGCTATTAGTTCTTCTTTACTGAGTTGGCTAAGGAAGCAAAGTTTGCTCTTCAGCATAACTGGGATATTCCCTATGTAAACAAGCTCGGTGTCTTGTTCTCTACCGTCAACAACCGGAGTCATTTCAAGTGCAATGGGGGCTGAATACGCCAAGTTACGTAGTCTGGCTTCCATTGGATAAATTTCATGTTTTGTTCCATCCACTTCAGTGGCGTAAGGACCTGTAATTCTTGATTGGGGGTCAATTACCCATATTTGTCCAAGTTTCACTTTGTAGGGGCTTTCTGGAACTTCAATTGGGATTTCCGCTACTTCATCCACGACTTCTTGAAGTCCGTGGTCAATAAATTCGTTGTAACTATCAAGATGCTGGGTTACTAGTCCTTTCTCGTTGAAGAAAGTTTTCAAAAGATAATGAATGTCTTCTTTTTGTGGATTAGTCAAATTTTCAGTTCTCCCATAAATTTAAGATATAATGCTGATTGTGAGTTTTTGTTAAGCGTGTTTTCACTTTTTCATTTCCTCCGATGCTGGGTTGATCCAACTCGAAAAAGGCTTCAGCTAACTTTTCTAAGAGCACAAACACAAGCCGCGATGCTTGCTAATAAACTTTTTTATGCCTATTGAGTCTAAACTGAATATCTATTATACAATCGAAACGCGGCAATCTAAAAAAACTTTACTATCCACCGTTGTGTTAGTTATTAGAAGTTGCAACTATCAAAAAATGCTCAGAGAAATAACCGCAATTCATTTTAGTATCTAACTATTTTATAACGATTTCTACCCAGATGACGCTGCCTTTTCTCCTGAGCATCTGTTAATTGCGTTTTACCCGTCTTGAACTCGTATGTTGTGGGTTCGCCAACTTTGTTTCCAAAAAAATCGCGCTTCTGAACAATAAAATCTCCATCTTGACGAATCTTTTGACAATCATGACCTTGCATTGTTTGATCAAATGCAAAGCGGTCTTTAGCAATATTCCCTTTGGCGCGATTGCTAGATAAACTGAACCTTTTTGAAAGATTTCCCAGATTCAATGGATCATCCTTTGAAGTCCTTTTTGCCATATTAGAACCTTCGTTTGGATATGAACAAGATATTATTTCAACGTTTGTTAAGAATGTTAATTTTTCTGGCGTTTGATTATTTTAACACTTGCCCCTTTAGGGCTATCTGTCTTTTTGGAAATAATGGGTAGCATTTTTGGGTCTGTTTCGTAGCCAATACTGTTCCTATCGTTTTTAATTGCAGTTTTAGTTGTTGTTCCTGAACCTAAAAATGGATCAAGGACCAGCTCGCCTTTGACGCTAAACATTCGGATTAGTCGGTGTGCGATTTCTTCAGGGTAGGCAGCGGTTCTACGTTCTAAATCGGTTGTGGTCTGACGTGTGCCCTTGAGTGACCAGATTTGGCTGAACCATTCATCCCGCTCCTTTTTCGTGAAAACGCTCTCATAACGCAGAGCATCTTTTGGTGGGAATTTGCGGAGATTTCCCTTCCTAAATAACAAAATAAACTCGCAGTCAAGCGTAACGTAGGCGTTTGGAGGAAGGAATCCTGAACCCAAAAAGGCGCCTTTACCCTTGTACATTGGTTTAGTGGTGGGTTTTTTCCATAGAATGTACGGTAAAGTTGTGAAGCCGATTTTTTCGCAGACTTCAGTGATTCGAGAGTGGTTTGGGTAGAGTTGGAATTTGCCATTTATACTTCGAGTAGCGTCGCCGATGTTTATGCATGCTATTCCGCCATCCTCGAGCACACGGTACGTTTCAACCCAAACTTTAGATAAATAGTCGTGCATTGCATCGTAGATTTGCCGCACAGTTTCACCGTTACTTGTGGTATCCAATTCCCGGAAAAACTCGGCGATTTTTGGATTACCATTAGCGAAAAGCTTATCCCACATTGTTATCATGGGGTAAGGAGGCGAAGTTACCATTAACTGGACACTTCCATCTTCAAGTTCATTCATTTGCTGGCTGTTTCCAAGGATAATTCTATGCTGAGTCTGCATTACATCTATGTATCATTGATGGACGTTTTACTTTTGCGGTAGACGGGAAATGATTAATAAGTCCGAAACCAACCAGTTTTGTGCGGGACGTTTGCTGAGGTAACCAAGCCAGGTCAAAGGTGAAGGACTCAAGATCTCGACGCTTTGATTTGAGCGCCCAAATGGGAAATCCTTTCCCTCAGGGGTTCGCAGGTTCGAATCCTGCCCTCAGCACCACAAAAAACATTGCGTTTTTAGAGAAATTTTAATACGCTGAGCCTGTAGATATGAAGTTAACTTGGTGGCTTGGTTGGTTAGAACAGTTTTCACAAACGAGGACAAAAGAAACCTCAAGGTCATTGCGTCGGAACTTATAGAATTGCGAAAGCTCATCGAAGAACTAACTGAATCATTGGTAACGTAAGCGACAAAAAACTATTGAAGATGTTAAATGCAAACCAAGACGACCTTAAAGAAAAACAAGTTCTAAACTACAAAGAAAAATTAGAAAAACAAATAGATATTGCTGAAAAAGAATTTCGGTCATAAAAGAGTTCATAAGCTTTTTCGGTGATTAACAAGCTCGAATCTTGTCCTCAACACGAACCAACCCCTTCCTTCTTGTGGAAAGAGATAGTACATGGGATCAATAATTATGTTAAATATACAAGTAAGCTGTTTCTATAGTTTTCATAACTACGTTTTATGCTTATTGCAGTACACAAAAAGGAGAATATATTAATGCACAAAATGATTTCATCAATAACTTTCACTTGCCCTAAATGCAATAAGAAATTCGAGTTCGATGCAGTGGGAGATAACGAATTTCTTACCTGCCCAATATGCGGAACTAACTTCTTCATCGCTAAAAAGGCAACAAGTTAATCCTTGAAAGCCTTGAGCAAACACTGTCTGAAGAACTACCAATCCTAGTTTAACCAAGACAACCATATCGAAATAAGTTTTTTTTTAAAAAAAACGCTTTTAACTAAAATGAGTCTCATTCAGTGGAGTTTCAAAACAAAATCCAAATAACCCAGCCGACATTATCCAGTAGGAGGCATATACATTGACCGCTGCTAATCTTGTAACGTGGGACCTAACTGAACTTTTCCCAAGCATAACTGACCCAAAAGTTGACCTATCCATTGCAGAGGCCAAGGCAACGGCAGACTTGATTGAGAAGACGTACCGCGGCAAAGTAGCTAGTCTATCATCCGAGGGTTTGCTTAGGTGCTTACGCGATGTTGAGGCTTTTGAATCAAAATTTAGCGAGTTGACTCTCTATTCTAGCCTCTCATTTGCAATGGACATGACTCAGCCCCAAGCGCAGGCACTAAACGACAAGGTAGACAAACTCTCAGCCAACATCAGCAAACAACTAGCATTTTACTCACTGGAACTGGGCGATTTAGTTAAAAGCAAGCCTCAAATAATCAACGACCCCGCCCTATCAAATTACAAACATTCTCTTGAAAGGGTCTGTCGCCGGGTTGAACATCAACTCAGCGAAGTTCAAGAGCAACTAATCATAGAAAAAGACCAGTTTGGTGTAAACGCATGGGAGGAGTTGCAGAGCAAGTGGCTCAACACTCGCCTCTTTGAAGTGGTTGTTTTAGGAGAGAAAAAGACTCTTAGTTATGGTGAAGCCAATGGTTTGTTACCTCACCCTGACCGATCTACACGGGAATCTGCGAACCGTGCAATTTACGGGTTACTTGGCAAAGATGGCGAAGTCTTTTCAGCTGCTCTTCGAAGTATTTGCAACGACTGGGTAAGCGTTTCTAAGCGCAGAAAATATACTTCACCTATGGAATCGAGTTTAATCAGCAACGACACCCAAGAGGAAATAATTGGAAATCTTCTGAAAACCATCGAGGAATGCTCAGGGACTTATCGGCGTTATCTTAAACTCAAAGCTAACCTGATGGGTCTGCCAGTGCTTGGAAACCATGACATATTGGCACCTTTGAGCGAATCGAGAGAGCTAAAATTTTGTTTTATGAAGCACAAAACTTGGTAACAGAAGCCTACAGTCGCTTTGACCCTCATTATGCTACTGCAGTCAAAGAAATGTTTCAAAATCACCACATTGATGCTATGACCACGCTTTGGCAAACGCAACGGTGCCTTCTGTGCAGGTTACTACAATGGCAAATCCGCGTATATCCTTCAAAGCTTTACTGGTTCATTATCTGATGTTTACACATTGGCACATGAGCTTGGTCACGCTACTCACGATTGGTTCGCGTCAAGAAGCCAGTCGCTGCTGAACATGAATGTGCCCTCAACAGTGGCTGAGACAGCTTCAATTTTTGGCGAGTTGCTAGTCACCGACCACTTGCTGGATGATGCTAAATCAGATGAACAGCGGAAAGCTTTGCTTTGTCTGGTTTTAGATGAAGCAGGTATGACTACGTTTCAAGTTACAGCACGAGTATGGTTTGAACAAGCACTCTACGCTTCTATTGAACGGGGTGAATTCTTAGATTATCAAACCATCTGCAGTCATTGGAATATCAGTCGAGATCGCATCTTCGGCGATGCAGTTACATGGCTTCCAGAAATGCAGGCTGAATGGACAATGAAACCTCACTACTTCATGGCCAACTACCGCTTCTACAATTACCCATATGTATACGCCCAAATGTTCGTCTATTCCCTCTACGAGCGATATTTAGAGGAAGGCAAAACTTTCGTGCCCAAGTTGGTGAAGGCGTTATCTGTCGGCGGCAGTAGGTCACCAATTGAAATTGGCGAAATCTTCGGATTAAACGTAACCGCGCCCGACTTTTGGAGCGGGGGATTGAAGGTGTTTGAACGCTTCATCGCTGACTTAGAAAAAATCATCTAAGGTGAGTATGAAACAAAAGGGTAAAATCTTAGAATCCTGTGAGCGGCAAAGTTATCAGGATAACTCCAATAACAAATGTGTATATTGCAAAGTAATAGAATTTTTTCGTTAAGACTAAAATTTTCACAAGTACAATAGCCAACTACCCTACCAAGACGGCGAATACTAAACCAATTAAAAGTTTTAATGAACTGACACCGACTCCTGGATAAAAACTTCCACGCTGAAGGTAAGCTTCTACATCTAAGTCCCCTATTATTGCAGGAATTGAAAATAAAAACAAGAACTTGAATACTATCTCACGCTTAATGTCCTGAAGCAAACCGCTTGAGATTGTTGCGCTACTTCTGGAAAGTCTTGGAAAACTTGCGGCTCCTTATGTAATGTCTATGACCGAGAATACGACAAAAATGAGGATTATGAAACACATTGTATGGAGGACAAACAATGGGGAATATAAAAAAGTGAACAAAATTTTTTTAAAAAATAGAATTGGGCAAAGGCCCTTTTTACTCATTTTATTTTGGTTCTTGAAAGAGTTTCTTGATTGCACCGATTCTTGATTTCTGTGCCAAGACATCGCTAGTAACAACTGTTATGGCTTCTTCTGGGCACCATTTGACGCATTGCGGTCCATCTGTCTTTTCTTTGCACATGTCGCAAACATAGACTACTTTAGTTTCTGGATGCAACATTATGGCTCCGTAGTCGCATGCTTCGATGCACCAACCGCAACCATTACATTTGTCCTTGTCTAGCACGATGTTTCCAGTGTCTTCCGATTGTTTAAGTGCATCTCGTGGACACGCTGCTACACAAGCGGGTTCTTCGCAGAGTCTACATGTAACAGCCATGTTAGCTAACTGGTTAACTCGGACAACTCTGATTCGTGATTTGAGCGGGTTAAAGGCTTTTTCTTTGGTAAATGAGCAGGCGTATTCACATATTTGGCAGCCGACGCATTTTTCTGGGTCAGCAGAAACAAATTTTCTCTCATGCATATTTACCATATTCTATGCCTCTTTTTCTTCAATAATATTTGAAAAATCTTCTAAGCCGAGTTCTTCGAGTTTAGCTTTGGTTGGTATACCTTCAACATTCCATCCGCGAGCTTGGTAATAATCGTCGAGCAACAAGTCAAGTTCCTCTTGGGTTACCACTGAGCCTTTTGCGGGTCCCTCATCTGTGATAGGTTGGTTTATGACTTTCCACGGGAGGGTGTCGTCTTTTCGACTTTTGCCTTCGCGGACATTTATGAGTTTGGCAAGATTGTTTATTCTTTCGCCTGCGAGGTTGAGTTCTTCAGGTGTCATCTCGTAGCCTGTTACTAAGTTGTAGAGTTTTGCCATATCTGCAAGTTCTTTGTAGAGGGTACCTTTAGCATTCTTGCAGATAATTAGCGAATCAATCAATGCGTAAATATCCTCTGCGTCTTTAACGAGTTTGCCGCGTCCTTTTTCAGCTTTCAATCGGTCAACTTTACCTCTCAAATCGATAGTATATGCACTGCTGCGATTATGGTCTGCTCCGCGGAATGAAACTGCAGAGCCTAAAGCGGCAGTCTTGAGACATCTCAAGTCATATCCTGTGACTTCCAAACCTTTAATTTGCATGGCGAGCGGACTTGAGTTTTTCCCGATTTTTTCTGCAGCTGACTTTTACTCCTTCAGCAAGCATGTCGCCGATGTCTTCGCGTTTGCCGATTTTTTCAATAAGTTGAACTAATGCCTCTGCATTACCGAAGTGAGCGTCTAATCCGCCAAGGTCCTCGTGGTTTAAGATACCTTTTTCGTGGCAGTCCATCACGAAGCTGACAATTACGCCTGCGCTTGTTGCGTCAAGTCCATAATAATTGCAGAGTTCAGCGGCTTTGATTATTGCATCTAGTTTGTCTACGCCGCAGTTGGGTCCAAGCGCCCAAATATTATCGAATTCCATACGTGCCAACGTGCCTTTGTATGGCCCTTCACGAACAACTGCTTCATGCTCACATCGCATAGCGCATGAGTTACAAGCGATGATTTTCGCAATGTACTGCTCGTTTAAAGTTTCAGCGCTGACTTTTTCAGCGTTCTCAAAATGAGCATTATTAAAATTGCGTGTGGGCAAACAAAAAAGCGCGTTTTGAATCATTATGTTTTCAGATGTACCCAGAGTACGGTATTTCTGTGCTGCTGGACCCTTCATACGTTCGTGGAATTCTTTAACCATATTTATGAATTCGTCCGGTTTTGCAACCATAATGTCACGGGTGCCTCTTACCGCGATGGCTTTGAGGTTTTTGCTTCCCATTACTGCTCCGAGACCTGTTCTGCCTGCTGATCGGGTTTTCTCGTTTATTATGCAGGCAATTTTAGACAATTTTTCGCCTGCTAAACCGATAGATGCTACACGAACATAGTAGTCACCGAGTTCATTTTTTATGGCATCTTCAGTCTCACCAGGTGACTTACCCCAGATGTGTGATGCATCGAGCAACTGGACTGATTCATCGTCAATCCAGACATAAACTGGCTTCTCTGCTTTTCCTGTCAAAATTACAGCGTCGTATCCTGCGCGTTTGAGTTCGGCTCCAAAGGTGCCATGGCTCACGGCTTCTCCAACACAGTTTGTTTCAGGTGATTTAGATATGAATGCATGTCCATTTCCACCTGTCGGAAACATTGTTCCTGAAACAGGTCCGTCAGCAAGGATAAGTGGGTTTTCAGAGGTGAGTGGGTTTACGCCTGCTTTTGAGTTGGATAGATAAAGTTCCATTCCAAGGCCAATGCCGCCAATGTATTTCTTGGCGACTTCTTCGCTTAGTTTTTCTGTGCGAGTTTTGCCTGTTGTTAAATCAACATATAAGATTGTTCCCGCGTAACCTAGCAACCTTTGTTCCTCCAAGAGTTTGGAATATTTAGTGCTGTTGAACAATATATTAACTTAATGGGTTCTCAGTTTGATTTTTCACGGCTTTCAAAGCAGTTCTGATGCCGCTATGCATATCATTACATAACGTTATGCAGTGTTCTCTAAGGCAAAAAGCGTTTAAGCGTAGAAAAGAAATATCAGATCGCAACCACAATCACTAAATTCAGAAAAGAAGGCAGAGATATGCAAGTCAAAGTCCATTATATCGGCTTAATAAAATCCTACACAAACACAAGCCAAGACGAATTCGAGCTTTCAAATGACTCTCTACTGTCGGAACTTCTTGACAAAATCGCCCAAGACTTCGGCAAACAATTCATGCAAGAAGTCTACGATCCAACTAAAAAGGAGATGAAAGCCTCCTTTGTAGTAATGGTCAACGGTGTTTTGATGGATCAGTTGAAAGGCATAAACACGCCCCTCAAAGACCGAGATAGCGTCATTTTGATGTCGCTCATGACAGGTGGATAAAGTAGATAACGATCTTTTCGTTTTTCGCTGCAAGCTCAAGAGTGTTTGCCAGCATACTTTGTGAAGGAATAAAATCACCATAGGACACAAACTCTCAATCTGCTCTTCATTCTCGAAGCCATTTTCCTTTTCTTCATAATTCTATCCTTATTCATGACAAACCTTTGGATGAAAACCCTTCTTGTCTTTGTCTTTGCCTCAAGCATGTATAGAAAGAGAAAAAGCAATTAATGATTTCTCAAAAAAGATTTACGCTTCTATTATGACCGGTTGTACACTCCAGCCGACTCAAAGGAAATAGATTATCAAATTGAACGAATTAAGAAAAGAAAAAAGCCAATTAAACAACTCTAACCAGAAAAAGTCTACTCTCAAGTTTTAGAGACTTTCCCCTATTTATAGAAACAAACAGAAAACGGTTTTTTCAGGTAAAAATAGGAGCACAAAAAATTAAAAGCGCAAAAAGCGCGATTGGATAATTGCAGGTTTATTTTGTTTTGTTGGTTTCTTCGGCTGTTTGGAATAGGTTCTTAACTGCTTTCTGACGGTACTTTTGTGCCAATGTCTCAGCGCTAACGAATGTTAAGGCTTCTTCGGGGCACCATTTGACGCATTGGGGTTCTTTGGTTTCGTTGTCTGTGCAGCTGTTGCAGGTGAATACGATTTTTTTGTCTGGGTGCATATTCATAGCGCCGAATTGGCATGCGCTGATGCACCATCCGCAGCCATTACAGGCATTTTCGTCCACACGGATTATGCCGCTGTCACATTCCTGTTTTAGAGCATCTCTTGGGCAAGCTGCTACGCATGCTGGATCCTCACAGTGTCTACATGTTACAGCAAGGTTGACTAGTGGTCCGAGGCGCATGGCGCGTATGCGTGATTTGTTAGGGTTGAAGGTTTTCTCGTTAACCATGCTGCATGCATATTCGCAGACACAACATCCGATGCATTTGTCTGGGTCGGCTGTAACAAATTTTCGGTCTTGTGGGCGTACCATTTTAGTTTCCCCCTACAGTTGTAGCTGTTGCTTGAGGATTGTTCTCTTTTGTCTTTTTCATCGCATCCTCAGCGATATAAGCTAGGTCGCCTAAACCAACTTGCTTTAAGCGTTCAACAGTAGGTATACCCTCAGCTGTCCATCCACGTGAAGCGTAGTAGTCGTCTAAGCCAATTCCCATTTCCTCGTCGTTAACGCACACGCCTTTTGCTGGTCCTTCGTCTGGTACTGGGAAATTCTTTATTTTGTATGGGACGTCGTCGAATTTGCGTGTGCCTTTGCCTTCGCGTATGTTGAAGAGGCGTGCGAGGTTTTCGATTCTGTCACCGTCTACTATCATTTCTTCAGTTGTGATTGGGATGCCGGTTGCGAGGGTGTAGTAGTTGGCTAGGTCTTTCCAGCCGTCGTAGTATGTGCCTCTGCTGAACTTGCAAACGATGAGTGAGTCGATGATGTTGTACATGTGGCTCTCGTCAGTAATCATTTTGCCTCTGCCTTTCTCGATTTTGAAGCGGTTTACTTTGCCCTTAACGTCAGGTGAGTAGGCTCCGTTTCTTAGGTGACATGCGCCTCGGAATGATACAGAGAAACCTAATGCTGCAGTCTTTAAAGTTCGAAGGTCGTAACCTGGGAGTTCTAAGCCTTTGATATGGCAAGCGTACTTGTATGCGTCTCCACCGATCAATTCGGCGGCTTTCGCGACACCTTCTGCAAGGATGTTTCCCAACCAACCTTCGCGTTTGCCAATCTTGTGGATAATAGCGATTAAGGCTTCAGCATTGCCGAATTTAAGGTCGATTCCGTCGGTTTGTTCCTTGGTAATTATGCCGTGCTCATATAGGTCCATGGCAAAAGCCACGACAACGCCGATCGAGATGCCATCCATACCGTACTCGTTTACGATACGCATGGCTTCTATAATTGCGTCTAGTCGGTCAACACCGCAGAGTGGTCCCATACTCCAGAGACACTCGAACTCCAGTCTACTGGTACTGCCTTTATAGGGTCCTTCGGGAACCACACCGATGTGGTCACATCGCATACCACAGGTGGCGCAGCCCACGACCTTCTTGACGTAGTGTTCGTTAAAGTATTCGCCACTTACCTTGTTGGCGCCTTCGAAAGTGGCATTCGTCCAGTTTCGAGTTGCCAGTGCAGAGAGCGAATTGAGAACCAGAACATTTTCAGGTGTGCCAAGGGTCTTGTATTTTTTGGTTGCTGGACCCTTCATGCGTTCATGGATAAGCTTCACAAATTCCATGAAGCCAGCAGGGTTGGCAACGTTTACGTCGTGTGTTCCTCGGACTGCGACGGCCTTGAGATTTTTGCTACCCATGACACCGCCCATACCGCTGCGTCCAATGGCGCGGAACTCGTCATTTATGATTGCTGCAAAACGACACATCTTTTCGCCTGCCTCACCGATGGCTGAAACGCGGATGTAAAAGTCGCCGAGTTCGTCTCGTATCATGTGGTCAGTTTCGTTAACAGTTTTATACTTTAGAGGTTCAGCGTTTCGGATTTCAACTTTGTCATCGTCAATCCAGAGGTAAGAAAGCTTGGACGCTTTGCCTTTAATTATAATAGCGTCGTAGCCTGCACGCTTTAAGTCTGGACCAAAAAAGCCGTGAGCTTCACCATTGCCGATGCCACCGGTGGCTGGGGATTTGGAAACCACTGCATAGCTGTTTCCGCCTGTAGGTCCCATTGTTCCGCTAAGTGGACCGGTTAAATAGATTAGTGGATTCTCAGGATCATAAGCATCTGTACCGGGTTTTGAATTATCAAATAATAATCGGATGCCTAAACCTATTCCGCCTATATAGTCTTTAGCCATCTGTTCACTTAAGGGTTCAGTTTTTGTTTCCCCTGTTGTGAGGTTAACATGTAAAATTTTTCCTGCGTATGAGAACATGTGTTTTTCCCCTCAAATCTTGGTAAGTTAGAAAACAAGTAAAACCTATATTAAGTTAATGGGCAAAGGGTTTAAAAAAACACGGCATGATACGACTTGTTTTGTTTTACACAACGCAATAAACAATTTCGAAACAAAACAGAAGCGAAAACTTAAACCATCCAAAACTATCCCTTTAAAGAAGGCGAAAAAATTGAGTCGAATCAACGCCTTAAAACAAGAAGCTACAAAACAGGGTAAACCATCGAACTTTTTAATCTTCAACCCAACCAACATAAACTACTTCGCCAATTTTTCAGGAGCAACCGCTCTACTAATTCCAGAAAAAGGCGAGAATATTCTTTACGTATCAGGAGTAAACTATGAACAAGCCAAAGAAGAAACCAAAGCCTTAACCGTGGAGCTTCTAAAACGAGGAGAGAACCTAATGGAGAAAATCGCCCGTCAAGTTCCAAGCCAAAAGTTCTCTGTTGACACACTATCTATAGAAAGTTGGCGTACCCTTGCAAAAGCAGTCGGCGGAGAGAAAAAACTCGAATCGGCAAACAACATAATACAGGACCTACGCAAAATCAAAGATAAAAAAGAAATCGAGTTAATCAGACAAGCATGTAAAATAGCAGACATCGGAATTAAAGCAGCTGCTGAGAACATCAATCCAGGCGTAAAAGAAAAGGAAGTTGCTGCTGAAGTCGAGTATGCAATGCGCATGGCAGGTTCAGACGGTGTGGCGTTTGAAACAATTGTTGCTTCAGGGTACTACTGCGCATATCCCCATGGCGCCTTCTTAGAAAAGATTATTCAAGAAGGCGATTTGGTGATAGTTGATTTAGGTGCCATCTATAAGAACTACCGATCAGACATCACTCGAACATTCACGGCAGGAAAAGCTTCAGACAAACAGAAAAGAATCTACCAAACCGTCAAGTCAGCTCAACAAAAAGCATACGATATCATAAAACAAGGAGTCTTAACCAAGGAAGTTGACTTGGCAGCTAGACGAGTTATTGAAGAAGCGGGTTTTGGAAAGTTCTTTGTTCACAACCTTGGCCACGGTGTGGGCTTGGAGATCCATGAAGCACCCATATTGAGCCCAGACAGCAAAGACATCTTAGAAAGGGGCAATGTGGTTACGATTGAGCCAGGAATTTACGTACCGGGTTTCGGTGGAGTGCGAATTGAAGACACTGTGCTCGTCACTAAAAGTGGCGCAGAGAAATTAACGGTTGCACCCATTTTACCTTAAGGCAAAACTAAATAGGTTCACTGTACTTTCTTTATTTGAGAGTGTTTTCTTGATTCATAAATCAGCTATAATACTTGTCGATATGTTAAATGATTTTGTTACTGGAGCGCTAAAAGTTAAGCGAACCGAAACTGTGATTCCGCCTTTGCAGAGGCTTGTTGTTGCCGCACACAAAAAAGACGTGCCAATTATCTACAGCAACGATGCTCATTACCCTCAAGATGTTGAGGTGACGAGGAAATGGGGCAATCATGCCATAAAAGGCACCCCCGGAGCAGAAGTGATTCCTGAACTTAAGCCTGAAGAAGAAAAAGACTACATTGTTGAGAAGCGAACTTACAGTGGCTTCTACGAGACAGGCTTGGACCCGCTGTTGCGGAGCCTATACAATGGTGAAGGCGTAAGAACTGTGATTCTGGGCGGCTTACATACACATATGTGCATACGTCACACGGCTGCCGACGCTTTCTTTAGAGGATATCAAATCGTAATCGCTAAAGACGGCGTAGAGGCATTCACAGCTGAAGACCAAGAAGAAGGACTAAAATATCTAGAGAATGTGTATAACGCTAGAATAATGTTAGTAAACAACATAATCCAAGAAATTGTAAAATAAAATTTTGCCCTCATCCCTTTTGGTAGCTTTCAGTAATGGCTGCGCCTATGAGAACACCTATGCCTAAAGCTATAGAGGCAAGTGCAAAAGTTTCATGATGAATGTCTTCTATCTGGAACCAGACCCCAAACGTTACCTTTTGCTGAAACTGAATCAGGAAGGCTAAAACAAAAAATATGGATGCAACAAGAATCACAACCCAACGATAACTCACTTTAAATCACCTAACGGTACCACGTAATCGAAGGTTTTAAACATAGTTGAATACATAAAATATTTTACCCAAAATAGTTATTTTCATGGAATGAGGGATAGGTTTGGAAACTGAATTATTGCGGAAACTTGGCAGCAGAGAAATCACAAAAGTCCAGCTGTTTCAGATTGTTGAATCGAATTTTGGATTAGTTCCAGATCTAATAAAGGGCACAGACTCGCCTAAGGCAACTGTTAGATATGGCTGTGGAAAAGTGCTTATGGATTTAAGCGAGAAGTACCCAGACAATCTTTACCCGTACATAGACAGTTTCATAAAACTTCTCGACGGCAAGAACCGGATTTTAACTTGGAACGCTATGGCAATAATTGCAGACCTGACGAAAGTTGATGCAGATTGCAAGTTTGATGCAATATTCGACAAGTACTACGGCTATTTGGGCAATGAGTACATGGTGACGGTTTCTAATGTGGTGGTGAACTCTGCGAAAATTGCTTCGAACAAGACATACCTTGCTGACAGAATAGCGACAAAACTGCTCAAAGTTCAAGACCTCAAATTGTCGCCGCATTTAACGGAAGAATGCTGCCTTGTCATAGCCGAGCAAGCCATCAAAACCTTCAGCACCATAGCCAATTACACCCAGAACAAAAAGGCACTTGTAGATTTCGCCAGAAAACACCAAAACAGTTCAAGAATTTCACTTAGAAAAGTAGCAAATTTTTTTCTGAAAAAATGGCAGTAGTGGTGGGCCCGGGGCGATTTGAACACCCGGTCAACAGATTATGAGTCTGGCGCTCTAGCCGGACTGAGCTACGGGCCCACAGAGCTATTCTCTAATATTGCTGTTCCAGTACAGATTTAAACATTTTCCGATATTCATTCTGTATCTTGTCGATAACTAGAAGTTTTTTTAAATTAGGTTTTGCCGAACCATTTCTCATACCATGAATTAAACATGGAAAGGCTTTCTTTTTGCCAAGCCTCTTCACCCTCTTCATCTTTTAGGCAGTTGGTGAGTTCCAAGTTATGGGTAATTTCTGCTTTAGCTTCTTGCAGCATGGTTTCGAGGTCGTCGAGCATGTCGTTGCCGCCTGCGGAGTAATCTTTCAAGGCGTGTCTTAGGAAAGTTCGTTTTTGTTTTATTAGTTGTTCAATTTTGCCTTCACTCATAGTTACACCAGTAGGGAAGTTCTGTTTGTCGCAATTTTAACGTTGTGTTCGCTCGAAATGGAAGAGGTATTCTTGAGCGTAACCCGCGTACCATCCGAAGTAGGATCGGGCGAAGTCGCCGATTTTTTGGTATTCGCTGTTGGTTAAAGAGTTGTGGCTCTGCATTTTTTTTACCGTTTCAGCAGGTAGTTGGTTAGCGTAATGGTTTAGGATAACGCGTTTTACCCAAACGTCTACAGGAAAAGCCTCCATTTTTTCAAGTGAAAAAAGCAGCACGCAATCAGCCACTTTCAAACCAACTCCAGAAAACTCTAAAAGCGCTTTTCTAGCTTCAAGGTAGGGCAAAGCCTTCAAATCTTCAAGGTTAATGGTTTCATCATGGATTTTTTTAGCTGTTCTTTGCACATACTTAGCTCTATATCCTAAACCACATTCCAGCAGACCTTTCTCACTGGCGTTTGACAACCGTTCAATGGTTGGAAAAGTGTAAAACTCCAAGCCATCGAAAACCTGTTTTTCACCATACTTTATTGAGAGTTTTTTAAGCATTAATTCAATAGCTGCTATGCTCTTGTAGGTGGCGCATATAAAGCTGATAAGGCATTCCCAAGGCAGTTGCCTGACAATCCGAAGCCCTTCAAACCTTTGAAAGGCACTCCGAACATAATCGTCTTTGCCAACGCAACTTCTTATTTTGTTTAAATCATCGTTTAGCCCAAAATAATTTTGCACAAATTCCCTATTAATATTCTCAAAATCTAATTGGGCACCGCATTGGCGTATCTTGACAACATGTTTGCCGACAATGCCATACCACCAACCGTCAATCTTCCGCCATCTAAACACCTGACCGCAGCAAAGCGAAAAATCCAAATCAAACGCAACATCAAGCTGCAATGCGCATTTACTCCATAAACCTCTCGGGTTTGGGCACTTCGGGGGCTAATCCTTTTCGTTGTCGCAAATCACCTACTACTTCCAAAGAAAGTTTGGGAGACATTTTTTCCCAGTGATCAAAGAACATCTGCCAAAATGCCCTGCCCGAAGTCGCGGATCTTAGTTCTTTTGAAAAGCCGAAAGTTTCAGAGACAGGGATAAAGCCGCTAATAACTGTGAGCAACCCTTTTTGCTCAAACAATGTGACTTTTCCGTGGCGGGTACTTAGGATTCTTGATGATTCGCCAGCTAATTCTGTGGCGACGGAGATTATGATTTTGTAAATGGGTTGAAGCAAGACTGGGTCAGCAGTCAGGAAGCTTCCGAAGAGGGCTTTACTTACGCCACGCATAATTTCTGAGCCGCCATCGTTGCTTAGATTTAATTCTAAATCATCTAAGTTCACTTGTAAATGCCAGACAGGTTCACCACAGAGCGGACCAGCCTTGCAAGCAAATTCAAACCCAGCAATAATAGCTTCTAAATCCGCTTCAGAAATCTGCTCCGTTTTTCCACTGCAATCTAGAAGTACGTTCCGATGTTCATCAACCGAGAGAACGCTGCCCGAATCAGGTTCGGTAGAAGTAGTTGAATCCTCGGTTTCAGGCATGACCTTCACCCAAAAACTATTCTGTTTATTGGGGCTTTTTGCCAAAGCAACTGCGCCTTTTTTCTGAACACTTTCCATGTAAACAACTCTTGGCGAAGATACTGTGACGTCGATACCAAATGTGCTTTTCAGTTCGTGAACGGCTATTTCTAAATGCAATTCGCCCATGCCGCTGAGCAGGTATTCGCCGGTTTGCTTATCTGCAGTAATTTTGAGGTTGGGATCTTCGCTGGCAAGTTTCTCAAGGGCATCTAGCAATAATGGAGTGTCTTGTGTTTTTTTGGGTTCAACCACTAAAGTTACTACTGGTTCGGAAATATAGCATATTCCTTCGAAGGGCACCATAGTGTCTTTATGTGCTAAATCCACAAGGGTTTCGCCAGCCTTAATCTTTCCAGTCAATGTGAAGGAAGCTAAACTTCCAGCTGAAACCTCGGTGACTTCCTCTCGAAGTGACCCCATATCAATTGAGACTTCTTTGACTTCTGTTTCAGAAAGGGCAGCAACAAGATGCAGCTTATCACCTTTTTTGGCTTTGCCGGAGAAAACTCTACCAGTTCCCACGGTGTCGCCGTTTGGTTCAAAATGCACGTTGGTCACATACATGATCGTTGGAGCATAATCTTTGCATTGAATTAACGCTTTGCCAATATTGGAGCTGATTTGTCCGTCCCAAATCTTCTCAATACGATACGCTTGGGCTACCGTTGGATTCGGAACCACGTTGACTGCCATTTCAAAAATTGCTTCGTAAACTGGCAAAGTCGTTCGCAGTTTCATCTGTTGACCAAGGACATATGCTTCTGTTATGTCTGAAAACTTTATTCCGTGCTGTTTCGCCATTTTCATAGTGAAACCCCAGCCGTGCAAGGCTGAACCAAAAGCCACGTTGCCCAACGAAGCATCGATTCTCCATTGGTTTTTGAATTGGGGTTCTGCGTAGGTTTCTATTAGGTCGTTGAATCTACCTATTATTTGGTCAAGTTTTTTTTGTATTTGTGCCTCGTTTAGCTGTAGCTCAACAATTAGTTTATCGACTTTGTTGATGAATAGTACTGGACGGACGCGTTCTTCGAGGGCTTGTTTTGTTACGATTTCTGTTTGAGCCATAATTTCCTCGACGGCATCCACAACCACGATTGCGCCATCGATAACTCTCAATGCCCGGGTTACTTTACCAGTGAAATCAACATGTCCCGGAGTGTCAACAAGGTTTACAATGTACGGAGTGCCTGTGGCTTTGTAGAGTAGGCTGATGTTGGCCGTTTTTATAGTGATTTTGCGTTTCTGCTCTTCTTCAAGGTAGTCAAGCACTCTTGCCATTCCAGCCATCTTGGTCGAAAGCAATCCAACCCCAGCCAATAAAGAATCTGCAAGAGTGGTTTTGCCATGGTCGATATGCGCAATAATACCTATGTTTCTGATAAGCTCTTTTTTGCCCATTAACTGCTGAATTTCAAGGATTTGTTTGAACCGAGGCATCTCTTAAACCGTCAATTAATGCTGTTGACATAGATGCTCTTCCTGAATTAATAAGAATAACTAACATCAATCAAAGAACAGATAAGGTCTTGTTAGTTTTTCCTCTTCCCGTTTATAGCCTCAGCTATAGATCAATTAGTTTACGAAAATGGCACTTAAACTTTAATTAACTAACTTCGCTGCAATAGCCATTAGATGATAAGAAGTGAAACAGCCAAAAATAGTTGCCTTGGAAAACCTCGATGAAGAACCTTACGCTTCAATTGTGTGCTATCCAAGAACAAACCCCACAGAAATCTATCAGCGATTAGAGGAAATGCAGCAGCATGGGGTTACGTCGATTGAATTTGTGGGAAAAACTAATGCTTCCAACATTCCTGTACTTGGCAAAGGTTACGTGGGAGTAGTCGTAGTTGCAAGTGTGAAGGGCCAAAAGGTGGCGTTGAAAATGCGCCGAATAGATGCCGACCGTCTAGACTTTACGCATGAAGCAGAAATGCTCCAGAAAGCAAACACAATCGGTGTTGGTCCAAAATTTATTGCGGTAAGCAACAATTTTCTTTTATCCCAACTTATTGATGGTGATTTACTTGAGGAATGGTTACAAACTCCAAGAGAAAAAGCGCTTATCCACAAGGTATTAGTCGACATTCTGGAGCAATGCTGGAGTCTAGATCAAGCTGGTTTAGACCATGGGGAACTCAGCAAAGCTCCTAAACATTTGCTCGTAGACAAGATGGATAAGCCTTTCATTGTTGATTTTGAAACGGCAAGCATAGTGCGGAAAGTGATTAATGTTACATCGGTTTGCCAGTTTCTTTTTATGGGAAACAGCAGAGCAGCAAAGATGTTGAATGAAGTTTTCGGCAAAAAAAACAGGTTATCACTAATTTCTGGTTTGAAAGAATTTAAGAAGAATGCAAATAGAAAGAATTTTGAAGACTTACTTGATATGTGCCTTTCATAAGTTATGTTGCTTTTTAGGCTACGATATCTTGGAGTCTTTTTTGTTTAATAGCTTCTTTGAATTCCATTGCTATGCGTCTCCCCATATACATGTTCTCGCCGTACTTCAGATAGGCGTATGGTGATGTTCCGATTCCGACATTGGTTCCTGCGACGATTCGTGCACTGATTTCGAATGTGTAAATCTTTGCTTCATCGGTGATTACAGTTTCAAGACAGAAGGGTCCAATGATTCCCGGAGGCGCAAGTTCAAGTGCTTTTTTGTGGACGTTTTCTCCCATGCGCATGATTTCAGGCAACAAAGATTCTCGAAGAACAATTGGGAAGTTGCCAATTACAGTATAAGTGGGGTTTATGTCGATTTCGAGCTGTTGGCAGGCAGGAATTTTTCCAATCGAGTCCACGGCAGATTCGTAACGACGGTCAACGCAGAGCATCTCGACGTCACTGTTTATGATGGAGCTAAAGTAGCTTGGGTAAACGTTCACGCCCAATGCGTATTCTTGCAGGTGGATATTCGGCAAGTCGTCTTTAGTGAGCATGCCACGTTTGACCATTTCGTTGAATTGTTTATAGAAGTTCTTGGGTGAATTGGCAAGGAAGTAGCCTCTGCCGCCTTTGGCGCCCTGTAGTTTAGCGATAATTAGGCGATCGATGTCTTCTGGCGTCTTGAATGTTGCGGGCAGTCTGAGTCCGGCTTGGCGTAGCCATTCTTCTTGGGATTTGCGGTTTGCTTCCCATTGGAGCAGTTGACGGTTGCCAAACATAGGTACCATAAGGCTGTCAGTTAACTCTTCTGTGCTTAGGTAAGCGGTGAATGAGCCGTGTGGAATCAAAACCACGTTGAGTTTGCGGAGTCTGTCCTGCATTTTTTCACTCATTAACTCTGTGAAGTCTTTAACTATGATTAACTCGTCAACTAGCGGGTATTTCTGGTACATTATGGCATCTTTCTCTTTGCAGATGCAGACAGTTCGGAAACCTTCTTCTTTGGCACCCTTGAAAATGTTCAGCGAGCTATGCGAACCCAAGGTTCCGATGGCAATCTTGTTTTGGTCATATTTGTCGATGATTTTGCCGATGTCAGCGCCTGTTATCATGTTACCACTTCAGCGAGTCTATGTTTCCTGACTGCACGTTTTATTTCCATGGCTACGCGTTTGCCTGGACCCACCTCGACCCCATACTTGTATTTCATGTAAGGCGAAGTTGGTTCAACACAGGGGCAGCCTGGAACACGGGGGCTGACGTCGAAAACGCGGAATTCTAAGTCTTTGGTTACTGCACCTTGGAGTGCAAATAGATCCAATCATGCCTGGAGGAAACTCTTTTTTGCAGATGCTTACGAATCGTTCTGCTGCTTCAAAGATTTTTTCCAGTTGACTTTCTCTCATGGTTACGCCCATATGTCCAATTTCGATGTTTTGTGTGGGAATGTTGAGTTCGAGTTGTTCTTTGGCTGGCAGGTCAAGGACACCGTCGAGATCTGTTTGGATTCGTCTGTCGAAGCCAAGGAGGTCGATGTCATCGGTTAAGGGTGACCAGAAATAGTTTGCGTTAAATTTTGCCCTATAACGTACTCTTCAATAACGGATTGGTTGAGGGCTTCACGGGTTATGATGCCTGCTTTTATGCGTTTTTGGGCTTCTCGCTCATACTCCTCAGGCGTCGAAGCGTAGAAGAATGCGCGTTCAATTGCTCGTCCTTTCTCAGCGACTTTAACGATGGCTGGGCAATCTATTTCGGCCGGAGATTTGAAGGCTTTGGGAAGTTTTATGCCTGCTTCTTTTAGGAGCCAAAGTTGGTTTTTTGGGGTGTTGCGTTCTTCGGTTTTTAGAAGGTACCTGTTGCCCATGAGGGGAACAGCAAATTTCTGTTCTATGGCTTCGTAACCTGCATATACGCTAAACGAGCGGTTAGGAACAAAGACAGTGTTTAGGTCGGTTAGCTGCTTTACTACCTGGGGAGTTGTGATATCCGAGAATTTATCCAAGATAATGAATTTGTCAAAAATGTTACGGTAGTATCGGGCATAGGTTTTTTCTCTTCCGTTTTGGCAAACGACAACAGTTTTAAAGCCTTCCTGTTTGGCGCCAGAAGCAATTTCTAATGCCGAATGCGAACCTAAAACACCTATGTAGATTTTCTCTTGGTTATAATCGGCTAAGGTTTGTTTTATTTTTTCTTGCATCATGCTTTTTCACCCACAAAGTCCCTATAAGCATTAATTACTTTGGCAAGCTTTGGAGAATCAAACAGTTTAATGTTTGTCATCTCGTTTGCAACTGCCATGTACATTTGGCTTATGATTGTTTTAAGTTTGGGGTCAAGCTTAGGCGGCTGTGACTTGCAGAGAGATTTCCAATCTTGGACTCCTCTTTCATCCGCATCTTTCTTAGCCTGCTCTAAATCGCTATACCAGCCTGTTTTCTTGTAAAATTGCCTAGCGACCTCTTTGCTGACGTGAACGCCCCCGTAAGTGAATCGACATTCGTCGAGTGTTCCTAAAACGTCGACGAGGATAAGTTTTCGTTTGTCGTCGAAGGCCAGTTCGATTTTGCCGTCCTCATTCTTTAAACCTGCGTTTGCAGCGGCTCTTGTAATGGTTTCATCCGCTTTAAGAAGGACTGATTTGATATCGGCAAGTTCGATGTCGGTTAGGCCTGCGATTTTTTGTGCCTCTGCCCATGTGACGTAGCGATCGGTTTCTTCAAGTTTGGTGCTGACATCGAAGATGGGTTTTGCGAGGGTTTCGCCAGGTATAGGCTTGTGATCTAAGCCGAGTTCTTGTAGAGTCACCTTGCCCTGAGCTAACCGTTTGAAGATTGATGCACCTTCGGGCAATCCGTTGCGATAGATTATTTCAAGAGGGATGAGGCAGTTTTTCAGCATTGAAGTGTAAATGCTGTAATCGTGAACTATTCTGCCGTTGTTAATGGTTGTTTTGGGTCTGTAAACGTTAACCAACGCTACCTCCATGATGTTTGAGGGTTTCTTGAGCTCACTGACTTTAACAGTTTTTCCTTTTTCGTCAACCAATCCCTTGTAATGGGTTTTAATCCCTATCTTTTCAAGTTGCTCAAAACAGTAAGCACCCATAAGGCATAGAGCAACGCCTTTAGCTTCGATGTGGTCTGGCATTTCTCCCCAGTCAAAAACGCTGTAGCGGTCAGAGAAAACGAACCTGCCTGTGCCCATTTTCGTTAGGGTTGGTTTCTGGTTTACTTGTAAGTCTTTTACACTGCCCATCTTGATTGCCTCAAATTCTTTTGTAATTAATGTTTTTGTACTTATATCGCTTGTCTAGTTATCTTCAAAATTGAAGTAGTTGTCTTTTAATAATATGAATCGAGCAGCAAAAGATTATTTAGCTATAACCCTAAAGGAGTTTTAATTCAATAGTTGCTAATTGGGGGCAATGACATTGAACGAACAAGAACTACCAGATACTTCCGCACAGACTAGATTTTCAGCTTCACCAACAGGTCCGCTGGAAATAATGCATAAAAAGTGGTTCTGCATGGGCTTAGAATCTTCTGGAAAGACCTTTAGACAGGACGCTGAATCGCCAACAAATTTTTTGGAGATAGTAAATAAGTCAATGGTAGCTTGGGTAGACTATATCACCGATGACCCAATGAAGGACCTCCCCGCAGTCGCCGCTAAAATAGGTTTTAGTGAAACTTTCATTTCTAATCTTTCCAGCTGTGACCAGCTCAACTATCAAGATTTTGATACTGAGATGTGGCTGAGTTTTCCATCAATTCAAATTCGCGGAACCGAAGTCAAAGCCTACCCTTTGATAATTCTGATAAGAAAGAATTTGGTTTTAAGTATACATGTTCGTTTAGTAGATAAACGGTTTTTAAGACTTAGAAGATACTCTGAAACGATTCTAAAAAAAATACCGATCGACAGCAAACCAGAAGATAGACTAACTATCTTGCTATCACGTATTCTTGAAGCGAACAATGACAGCAACTTCAGGCACTTACGTGTAATAGAAGAATTTGGCGATGAATTAAACCGCGACCTAATGAACCAAACGACCGATAAAGCCATGTTAGGTCCAAAAATATATATGATGAAACATGCCCTCATCATTTACTTAAATGCTCTCTGGGAAAGCGTGGATGTTCTTCAGGCAATCCGCTACGGTGACGCCGAACTCCTAACCGATGACCAAAAAATAGTAAACCTGTTCGCAGCCATGGTGGAACAAGTTAAAAATCAAATCGGGCTCTCAGAGCACATGTCAGAAGTCTTAGCGTCAGGAATAGAAGCAACCCAAGCAATTTATAACAATCAATTAACAATAGCAAACAACCATCTGACAATATCGAACAATCAGCTAACAATATTCAACAACCGGTTAGCCAAACTCGTAGCCTACCTAACTATAATTGGTACAGCGCTGTTAATACCCAACACAATAGGCACTATACTAGGCAATTCTGTTTGGGTTTACGGACCAGAAAATCTCGGGCTATATCTTCTTCTTATGTTTGGTGCAACGTTGTTTGGCAGCCTATTGATGTGGTATTGGGTGAAAAAAAACAGGTTGCTTGAGGAGATGCCGATAAATACAGTTGAGAAACCGCTGGAAAAATCTGATCTTTAACTCGACATTCGTCAACTTACTACACCAAAAAAAGAATCTGCCCTAAAAGCGGCGTAAAGCCTCTAACGCATTTCACAAACCCATTTGGTCAATTAGAGTTTACTACGATGTCTAGCAGAATAGAAAGAGGGGCTAGTTCTATTTGTTGAAAACGAGGCACTATTATGTTGAAAATCAGTTGTTAAGAAGATGTAAGGGAGCCTTCAAGAGCAATAAGGCTACTTAAGCTTTTTAACTGACTCATTAGCTTTCTCGAGTTCTTTTCGCTTGTCCTCTTGGTAACCCTTAACGTTAGCTATCAAGTCTGCATCTTCTAAACCTAATATTTTTGCTATTGCAATCGCTGCTCCTTCAGGCTCAATAGTTACTACAGAGCCAATGCCGCTTGGAACCCGAAGTGAAGAGAAAATGTCTGCGCCACCGAATTTGTCGCTATAAGGCGGACAAGCGATTACGGGTTTAGATGTATTACCATCGATGAAAGCACTCAGAGCATTTGATCGACCTGCAACGGTGACAAAAACCACTTTTTCATTCTCAAATTCCCTAATTATTTCAAGCACCTTCTCTGGAGTTTTGTGAGCAGAAGCAACCCGAAACTCATAGTTTACGCCTAAAAGTTTAAGATAATTTGCGATTGAACGGGAAAAATCCAAATCCCGTTCTGAACCCATAATTACTACTGCTTTTCCAGCCATTGCCTATCCACTACAGAATGCTAACTGGAAACTGGCTAATTAATATTTAATCAAAACAAAGCTTAACGCCAATTACTTTTTGAAAAGAAAATAGACGCTAAACCAATAATTCAAGAAGCAACTTAATCAACCGTTCTGCCGCAGCCTCAACTTCAACGCTTAAGCCTTCACCAAACTCAATATTCTTTGGCTCAATAAGCAACAAACCAATCTTTGCATTCGTTGTTATTTTGAGGTGTTCACAGAAAATCTTCAAAGGCAACGCATGTGTTGATATTGTTGAGTAATCAACTATTCTTTCTGCTTCAGCAAGGCTGGCTTCGCCCGATTTTAGCTCCAAAAAAGCAGCATCAACCAACAAAATATGAGTAGGTTTGAATTGTTCTATCTCCGTCATGTAGTTTTCGGGAACCGTCTCACATTCCAAAAGACAAACAGACTCTGGAACCTTGCCTTTCAAACCCTCAACAATTCGTAACCCCACATAATCATCTGAGCGAATAGGGTTCCCTATACCAGCTACTACAACTTTTTTGGCGCCAACAAACCAATTTTTAAGGTCTTTTTCAATTTCAACAGTCATTAAAACACCAATGATAGAAATACAAGTTCACAAAAACAAAAAGCATTATGGCAGGTGAGTCTTTTTCAATTGGAAGGTGAGCGTTTTGCACCATTCTGTGATTTGTTTCTCTATTTCTTCTTTTTTGTTTAGGGGATTAATTATCGAGAGATCTCCAACCCAGTTAGAATTCGGCACTAATGCCTTAATTTCTTGGATGCCTTGGGATTTTTTTTGTCCTTGTGTGAAGTAAGCAGCTACTTTTTTTCCTGAAAGATCGTTTTTCTTGAGATACGTGTTGATGGCGGGTGTTGGTTTCCCAGCCCAAACCGGAGTTCCAACTATTATTAGTTCATAATCAACTGGAAGTTTTGCGGTTGGGGATATGTTGGTTTCTTTGCCTTGTCTAGCGTCTTTTCCACTGCTCAACCAACCAAGAACGCCACTTCGCTTTTTAAGGTCAACAATTTCCTCAATGTCTGCCCCTATCTCTGCTGCAATTGTTTGAGCAACAAAACGTGTATTGCCAGATCGGGTATAGTAAACGACTAGACTTTTCAAGTGCAATCCCTTAACAAACATATATTCGATTTTAATTGAATATAAGAGTTACTTTTAGCTTAAGAAACAAAACAATAAAATAGAATGTTGCCCAAAGAAGAAATGGGCTAATCTAACGCGACACTGAACTGACTAGTTGTTTTTGGGCGTTGAAGACTTCAACTGTCAGTGGCATTTGCCCAACCGCCGCATGCGTTGCACAGCCAAAACAAGGATCATAAGCCCGAAAAGCCATTTCAACTCTGTTAAGGATTCCTTGGTCAACTTTGCCGCCGTGGATTAAACCTTTTGCTGCGTCCCTTATACTCATGCAGATTGCAGGATAATTATTTGTGGTTGCAACAATCAGGTTTACATCTTTCACTAACGCATCTTTGTCCAAATTGTAGTGGTGAATTAGTGTACCACGGGCTGCTTCAACGATACCTACTCCTTCAGTGGGTTCGCCTGGAGTGTTACGCACGTTTGTACTTGTAATTTCTGGGTCTTTAACCAACTCAACCGCCCTTTCTGTTGCATAGAGCAATTCAATTAGTCTAGCCCAGTGGAAAGCCAAGGTACTGTGAACTGGTTTCCCACCAAGTGTCTTGTACATTTCTTGGTATTCTGCTTGAGCAAGTGGAGTAGCCATCCCCTCAGACGCATTTAAGCGGGCAAGAGGTCCAACCCGGTAAACACCACTATCAACACCTGCAACTTGCCCTTTCCAGCCAACTGCTTTAAGATATGGGAATTTGCTGTAAGTCCATTCTTCAACGTGTTCGCCAATATGAGCAAGGTAATCCTTGGATTCAAATTTTAAGAATTCTTTACCGTTCGGATCGACAACTCTGATTTTGCCATCATAAAAATTGACTTTGTTGTTTTTATCAACCATACCCATGTAGTATGTTGGCATTGTATAATTGGGGCTTTTTATCATTTCCACATATTTTGTATTGCCCAAGACTATGTCATGGAAGATTTTTAATGTGAACTTGGCAAAATCAACACAAGAAGTTGCCATCTTTTCGATTTCTCGCCTATTCTCTTCACTAAGTGCCTTAGAGATTCCGCCCGGTAATCCACATACTGGATGAGTTGCTTTACCGCCGATTATTTCAGTTATTTTCTGTCCATATGCACGGTGCTTAATAACTTCCGCTGCAATTGGCATACCGACTTTTTCGATTACACCTAAAATGTTACGTTTTTCCGCTGGAGCATCCGGCCCAACAATAAAGTCTGGTCCACCGAGATAGTAAAAATGCAAAGTATGATCATAAATAAAGTAAGCAGTATACATTAATTCACGAAGCTTCTTCGCAGCAGAAGTTGGTTCAACATTAAAAGCTGCATCTAAAGCTTTTGCAGCTGCAAAGTGGTGAGCTACAGGGCAGACACCACAGATTCGGGTTGTCAGTTGGGGCATAAGTTCTGCTCTTCTACCAATACAGAATTTCTCGAAACCTCTCAACTCAGGAATTTTAAGATAAGCATTCTCAACTTCGCCTTGATCATTCAAAAATATAGATACGTTTCCATGTCCTTCAAGACGCGTAATTGGATCTATCACTATTTCTTTCATTTTTGCATCACCTTTCTTTTTAATATGGAATTTGGCAATCCGTACATATAGACTGTGCCAACCGGATCTTTAACTTGGCTAATTAAGGTTTCAATTTCTTTTTCAGTGTATTTTGTTTTGCCTTCCACCCCGTCGTAACCTAAAATTGAGGCTAACGCGGTAATCATGGCTGCGCCTTGCTCGGGAACGTTGGGTGCTGGTCCACCGCAGCCTGTGCATGGCATATCAACATTTAAACATTGAGCACCACAACCACTTCTAGTCGCCATCCCCATACAAATTATACCTTGCTCCATTAAGACATTTTTCCGGTTCAGGAACCTTCTCATAAACACGGTAGATCCTATCAATTTTTTTGTTCTCACGTTTTCTGAGACATTCATCACATACTGCTTTTAGAGGTGCAAGCACTGAACCTTTTGGCGGCAACTTGTTATTTGCAATTGCATCTACTGCAGCCGCTATTAGTTTAACTGGAGGAGGACAACCTGGAAGAAAATAATCTACATCTACAGTTTGAGCAAGAGTTTTAACAGTATCATAGAATTCAGGAATTTTCAAGGTGCCTTCTTTTACTTGAGTTTGAGTTTTCGGCGTAGTGCCCAGGGGATTGATGTTTGATTTGTCTTTTATGTAAACTTGATCGAAAATTTCTTTTTTATTATTTAGATTTGCTAACCCTGGAATACAGCCTTCGTGGGCACATGAACCAAAAGCAACTAAAGTTTTGGATTTTGCCCTAAGCAATTTAGCCATGTGTTCCTGCTCTGAGTTGCGTACAGAACCATTAAAGAAAGTTATGTCAATATATTTGTCTGATAATGCTTCGACATCTTTGTATTTGACATCTATCGCTACTGGCCAAAAGACTATGTCAGCTATTTTTACAACGTCAAGGATTCTTTCGTTTAAGTCTAAGACGGCTATTTCGCAGCCGCCGCAACTTGCAGCCCAATAGAAGGCTATTTTTAATTTTTCAGCTCATAGTTTGTTTGCTCCCTGGTTCAATTGTTTTAATAGGTTTGATGCGTTTACTCGGAGTTCATTGAACGCTAACTCTTCAGGTGTAATACCCATTGCTAAGCCGAGCAGTTGTGGGTAATGAAGTATTGGAATACCATATGTCTCATTAAACAGTTTTTCTATGCGTAACTCGTTTGTGTCATACATAATATGGCAGAATGGGCAAATGGTGATTAATGCTTGTGCTTCAACTTGTTTAATATGGTTTAGTTTGTCTTTTGCCAATTCCAAAGCAACTTTGTCGCTTACGCCAACGCTGGGTGCACCACAGCATTCTGTTTCGTCGATGTAATCTAGGCATGTTGCGCCTGTTACTTCGATTAAGGTTTTTAGGGTTTGTGGATCTTCTGGGTCGTCAAAACCAATAATTTCTTTAGGCCGTAATATATGGCAGCCGTTATGTTCAGCAACCTTCAAACCTAACAAGGGTTTAACAACTAACGCTTTAATTTTCTCATATCCAATATCTTCTCTTAAAAGCTGTAAAAGGTGTTTTGCTTCAATGGTTCCTTTGAATTCCATACCTATCTCTTTGAGGTGACTGTTGATTTGTTCTCTGAGAATTTTGTCTTCTTTTAGAGCTTTGTTTACTTTCTTTAAAGTCCCAGCGCAACCGGGACAGAGAGTAAGAATATTTAATCCTTGTTGTTCAGCTAACGCCAAGTTCTTTGCGGCCAAAATTAGCATAGTTTCGTGACTTACAGGATCAAGAGGTAAACCGCAGCAGTTGAATTCTGGCATTTCTACAAGTTCTACGCCAAGTTTAGATAGAACCTTGCGTGAAGAAATCTCAAAAGATGAAACACGATACGGAATTGCGCATCCGAGAAATATCAGATATTTATTGCCCACTTGGTTTTTCTCCGACAGGTTTCTGGATTTTTTCGATGAATTTTACGCCCTTTAATGTTTTACAGACTTTTTCCGGATTGCCTTTTGGCAACGGTGGAAGTCCTTGGGATTCACGTTTCTTAACTCTGAGTTCAGGAATTTTGAAAGCATATCCTGATTCGAGAAGGCTTGCTGCCTGATCCTTGAACACTTGTGGGAAGCAACCTTTTTCTGCGGCTAAATTACGGAATGCGCGTATGACGTTTGCGACTTCAATATCTTGTGGGCAACGGTCTGTGCAAGTGTAGCAAGCTGAACAGAGCCATAAGGTGTCGCTGTTTAATACGCGGTCTCTTAATCCTGTTAGGGCCATGTGAATAAGCGTTCTGGGTCGGTAACTATCGCTGAAACGAGCAACTGGACAATCTGAGGTGCATGTTCCACACTGGAAACATTTCAGAATTTTTTCGCTTCCGTGGATTTTTACGAGCTCATATTTGAACTTGGGGTCTAATTCGGAAGCTTTTATGGGTTGGTCATTACTTTGTTTGGGGGTTGTTGCTACCTCAGACATTAGGTTAACCTTGACTTTTGATTTTCTATAGCACAGTGTGTGCTTAAACTCAGAAAACGCCGTATCCACTAATAAAGTTTCAGCCAAACCTTGAATGATTTTTCCTTAATTCTATGGAAAAAGCAAACTGGACAGGTGGTAAAACCTCAGAGTTTAAAGCACTAAAAAACAACAAAGAAAATAATAAAGCTCTATTGACAGAGATATGCCCTGTAAAAATAGAGTTTGAGTTTAGCTGTAGTCAGAATTAATGAAGATGATCGGGGTTATTCTCTGCATTGCCTGAGGTTGTGCAATTCCTCAATGGTCTTGTTTAAAATGGCTTTATCTGTAATTGATTCAACAGCGGAAACTGGTAAGCAAACCAAGATTTTTCCAAGATAAGGATGTTTGAAACCCAGTTTTTTTGATGCTTCATCACTTAAGGCGACAAACAAGTTGATTATTTGCCAATTGCTCATGTCTAATTCTGCGCTCTGCACTTCTCCTAAAAGAAAACCGTCCGAAGTGAAAGCTTGTTTCCAAAATAACCTTGTAATTTCGACCATAAAAAAACCTTTACTAGTAAATATCAGGCGCTTCGTTATATCTGTTTTTTAAAGGTACCCAGAAGTTTTTTTACTTTCCGATAATATAGTTAAGTTGGTGTTTTATTGTCGTCTTCTGAAAAACAACCCAATCTCAAACAACTTACCCCTGAAGAAAAACAGGTTATAGTTTACAAAGGCACGGAAATGCCATTCACAGGTAAATACTATGCGTTTTGGGAAAAAGGCATCTATGTTTGCAAACGCTGCGGCGCAAGACTTTACCGTTCCGAGAACAAGTTTGAATCAAACTGTGGTTGGCCAAGTTTTGACGATGAAATTCCAGAGACTGTAAAAAGAGTGCCAGACTCTGATGGAGAGAGAACCGAAATACAATGTGCCAATTGCGGCGCGCACCTTGGGCACGTTTTTACAGGAGAGCATTTAACTGAAAAAGACACTCGCCACTGTGTTAATTCGATGTCGATAGATTTCACTCCAGATAAATCTCCTTAGGTTCGCGCGAAAGAGTTATAGACGACGTAGCGCAAGATGGAAATAATAAGTGAAAAACTAGACATGTCCACACCTTCACCAACGCCTGTACCGGAAACAATTTTTCCCGGAGTATCGTTCGGCCTTATAGTTGAGATATTACTCATAGCAATAATAGCGGTAACTGTTGAAAGATTACTTAGCCGGTATCTAACACATTTTGCAAAACGTGTCAAGCTTGAACCCAGCACAGCAAACAACCTAGTCCTAACATTCAGAATTCTAATTTTGATATTCGCCATTTTATCAATAAGCAGTTTGGGTGGAGTACAAACCGAATGGTTGCTATCGGTTTCCGCAATAGGAGGCGCTGCAGTGGGTTTTGCGTCACAAAAAACCCTAGGCAACTTCATCGCAGGACTTTTTCTTTTAGCAGCACATCCCTTCAAAGTAGGCGATTACGTAAAAATCGGCACTGTTGAGGGCATTGTTCAAGAGATAACCATGAACTACACTAAAGTGTTGACTTCTGGCAACAGTATAGTTTCAATAACCAACCTCCAAATTTTAGACAGAGAAATAACTAACTACCTCTATGAAAGCTCCAAAAACTATAGCCTCTACTGTTACACTTTTGAAATTGGGTTTGATCATAGCATTACAACTGAAAAATTAAATCAGTTATTCAATCAAATTTTCGATAGCTACTCACGAGTACTGCCCAGAAGACCTTCATTCATGCTTATTCGATCGGGCGCCATTGACAGAGTTTATTTGATTTATCTTTACGTTGATAAACCTCAGGACATCTTTACGTTGAGGCCGAGAATCGCTGATGAATTGTTCATGCGTTGGGATGAAGAAAGAGCAAAACTAAAGAAATAAATGCAAGGCCAAATACTCAGGATTTGATACAATGTCAAATAAAAAACCGACACTAAAAGGTCAAGTATCAAACCTTTCGAGCTTAATTAACTATCAAGAAGGCTCTGTTGTTAGCCGCACCTTAATCGACAAGAAAACTGGAACTATAACGTTATTTGCATTTGATATAAACCAAGGACTAAGCGAACACACAGCGCCCTATGACGCTATGGTTTACGTGCTAGAAGGAGAAGTCGAAGTTACAATATCTGGAAACCATATTACCCTAAAGCAAGGTGATATAACGATTATGCCAGCCAACGAACCGCACGCTTTAGCAGCGAAAACAAAGTTCAAAATGTTTTTAACAATGATAAAATCCTAAAGTGATCTGCCCCACATATCCACAAAACAATAGCCTTCAAGCAGTTTCTTGATTGGCACTTGCGGTTTCTCTGCTGCATAACCAATAGCAACAAACGCTTGGGGTTCTACAGCATCTGGGATTTTCAAGATTTTTCTCACGGTTTCTTTGCAAAACGCTGGTGCACAGAACCAGCAAGCCCCTAAACCCTTGGCATGTGCCGCCAAAAGTAGATTTTGGAGAGCTGCCCCGAAACTTTGTACTGCTAAGTCTCGCTCGCACATCTGTCTTTCAGAATCTGGAAATTTCCTCAGATCAACCATGGTTAAACATGCTAAAATGAGCACCGGCGCAGTTACGAACCGTTCAACCCGCTCAACAAGTTTATCTGATTCAATCTTTATTCCGTCTCTTTGCAAGTCTTTTGTCCATACCTCAGCCATAGCATCCGCCAATCTCCGTTTAACTGGGTCATCCTGTAAAATAATGAATCTCCAAGGTTGAGAGTTGTGAGCAGAAGGTGCGCAACCTGCAGCCGTTAAAACCTCTAAAATAACCTCTTTTTGAATTGGCTTTGGCAAGTATTTTCTAATGCTGCGACGCTGCTTGACGACATCAAAGAGGTCTGTCATGCATGATTGTAAAGAGCCTTGTGTTTATCTCTTTTACTCGTTGTTTGGCTGCAAAATTACTTTCAGCGATGGACCCGCTTCAGCCATTAACCTGAAACCTTGTTGTGCCTCACGCAAACTAAGCCTGTGAGTAATCATGTCTTTAACGTTCAATTGCCCAGTCGACAAAACTTTCATAGAGTCTTCCAGGTCGTTTGGGGCTGCACCATAGCTGGTACGCATTGTAATTTCGTTTCGCCAAAACTGGTTAATGGAAACTGAAAGCTTCACTGTTGGATCTGGAACTGCGAAGAACAGAATAGATCCACCGCTCTCAACACAATCCATAGCAGACATTGCCGCAGAGGTTGCACCTGTGCAAACAAACACCTGATCTGCTAAGCGCCCTTCGTTTATGTCTTTAACCGCTTGGGGAAGATTTTCTTTGGCGTTTAAGGCGTGATGTGCACCGAATTTTTTGGCGAGATCCAGCCTGTATTGGTTAATGTCGGCTACAACGATGTTTTCAATGCCTTTGAATTTAGCAAGTTGAGCGTGCAGGATTCCTGAGATACCACTACCGATAATGAGTAATGTGTCGTTTTTTTGTAAGTTAGCCAACCGTTGACCCCTTGACACGCAAGCTAAGGGCTCGATAAATGTACCTTCCTCAAAACTCATTGCAGCCGGTAGTTTGTATATACCACATTGAACGTTAATTTTTGGAATTTGGATATATTGTGCAAAGCCGCCTGGGTAATAATTGGTTGAATGTAGTGTGTGACAAGCGGTGTGGTTTCCTCTTTGACAGGATCTACATTGGTTGCATGGGACGTGGTGTGATACGAAAACACGGTCGCCGACTTTGATGTTTTTGACTTTGCCGCCGACTTTGCTTATGACGCCTGTTGCTTCGTGGCCCAATACACGCGGAGCTTTTGGTATACGGTACCATTCTAAAACGTCGCTGCCGCAGATACCACTTGCCATTACCTTGATCAATGCTTCTTCCTCGTCGATGGTTGGAACAGGAATTTCTTCTATGCGGACGTCATGGTTGTTATAGTAAAAGGCGGCAAGCATGCTTTGTCACCAAAAAGGAAGAATTGCTAGGCTTTGCCTGCTATTACTTGTTGGTAGAGGTCGTCGGCTTCTTGAGGTGTGTAGCCTTGGTGGATTATGGCGCGGATTGCTTTGATTGAGGCAACAGGGTATTGTGTCTGCCAAATGTTGCGCCCCAAATTAACGCCTATAGCGCCTTTCTGCAAACCATCATAAACGAAATCGAAAACTTCTTTCTGTGTCTCAGTTTTCGGTCCGCCTGCTATTACAATAGGAACTGGGCAGCCATCGACTACTTTTTCAAAGTTTTCCTTGCAGTAATAGGTTTTGACGACGCGCGCACCAATTTCAGCTGAAATACGTGCAGCTAATGCGAGGTATCGTGCTTCTCGTTTTTCAAGTTCTTTTCCAACTGCTGAAACCGCCATAACTGGTATTCCATAGTCTTCGCATTCGTCCACGAGTTTGGCTAGGTTGCTTAAGCTTTTGTTTTCGTATTTTGTTCCGACAAAAACTGACATTGATACCGCTGAAACGTTTAGTCTGAGAATTTCTTGAATGGATGTAACTATGCTTTCGTTAGCTAAGTCTTCTCCGACTACTGACACTGCGCCGGAAACCCGCATTATGATTGGTTTCTCGATTGCAGGGTCGATGCAGTTGCGTAGAACTCCTCTGGTAAGCATGACTGCGTCGGCGTATTGGTATATTGGTTTGATTGTTTCGCCGGGTTTTTCAAGGTAGTGTGTTGGACCTTGGAAGTAGCCGTGGTCAACGGGTAAAAAGAGGGTTTTGCCATCTTTCTGGATAAGTCTACTTAAGCGGTTCTTCATTCCCCAATCCATAATCATTTCTCCTTGGAAGCTTTTGGCTTTAGAATTAAATAACTCTTTCCAAGAAAAGAGAAATAGTGTAGATGATATTTTGCAGTAATCGCTTATAATCTAGAAAAGAGGGAATAGTGCTGTTGATTGGTGACTCAAGCCTACTATCATTACATCCGTAATTTTGGAACACACCTACGCGAGTTTAAGTGAAACTTTTTTTAAAAATCGTTTTAATGGTTCTGTGATGTTCTTTTTCAAATTTTATTGAATACTCACCATGCTTGCCCTATTGAAGCTATGATTTTCGCTGCAGTGCTTAGGTCCATCTTCCAAGTGTTGAGAACCATATCATAAATTGCTGGATCTTCCCAGTTGATATTGTAAAATCTTCGCAGGTATTCAGCCTGAGCTTTGTCATTGTCTTCAATCAACCTTTGAGCATCCTCTTTACTCAATCCTACGCTTTTCATGATTCTTTTAATTCTAACAGCTGTAGGAGCAACAATCCTCACATGAAGTACACCTACTTTATCTTTCAATATTGCTTGCCCTCCACGTCCTACAATAACTGTTTCCCCTCTACTAGCCAAACTATTGATGACCATTTGAATCGCAGAAAGACATGCCTCCTCGTCGAGAACCTTCCTTATTTTTACATTGTTTTTCAAGGCATGAGATATTGCGATAGGTTTTTTACGCTGCAAAATTTTATCCACCAACCCCTTAACCTTGTAAGTATCCTCAGAAAAATCCGCGATATCTTCATCACAAACACCAAGGCTTTTGGCCTCACTTAACATCAAACTCTTATCGAAGCAAGCATAACCAAGAATCTTGCAGACCTTCAGGGCAATTTCGTCTCCCCCGCTACCTAACTGCCTCGAAATTGTTATAACGGTACGTGCGACCTTTGCTATTTGTTCCTCCGACGATGTGTGTTCTAAGACTTTTCTTATTTCCTGATAATTTGGTTCAACAGCTGGATTGTCGGAAACCCACCTGTATTCTACAATGCCATTTTCGTCGAGGATGAAGATTGAGCGTTTAGCAATCGGGTAACAGCCACTTCCCCAACAACACGCAGCAGATCCACCTTCAAGTCCATCGAAATCAGGCAATTCCAACCCGTATGCTTGGAAGACTTCGCGTTTGTAATCGCTAAGTATAGGAAAAGCCAGCTTGTTTTTCTCGGCAAAATCTTTATTCAAGGAAGGGACTTTTATGTCTATTCCTACAATTTGAGCCTTTAAATTAATCAAGTGAGCCATTGAATCTCTAAAATCACACACTTCTTTAGTGCATGTTGAAGTGAAGGCCCCAACTAAGAAAACTAACAAGACTTTTTGTCCTAAAAACTCTTTTAGGCTTCTGGTTCTATTTTCCATATCCGGTAAACTGAAATCTGGTGCCTTGTCTCCAACTTTAACTTTGTCCACCATAAAAATTAGTCCCTTCTAGAATATGAAGAGGTTCTCCTGTATAAATTGCTAATGCATACCTGAAAGTGAAGGGTGCTCAGTTACTTCAATTGTGGATACTGTGTTTTCTGTTTCTTTTCCATTCGACTACGGCTATTATGAAATATCAGAAACATCTATGATTATTAAAACGGTGGTTATTTGATTTAGAAATCGAGAAGAAGAGTTACTTTTATTTTTTTAGGACAGGTACACTGAAGATTGTTTCAAATTTTGTCCTTTGAGGTTCTAATGATTAAATAGCCTTTTTTTATGAGCCATTGATGAAACTGCCATGTGGTGTAAACGCAGGCGGTGCTACATTTCTGGCGTGCCAGTTCGTAGGCAGGACAACCTTCCTTTTGCGTGTTTAATTCATTTTGGACGGGGCATTTGACGTCTTTACAGAATTCCCTGCGCTTGTACTCAACATAGCCTTCAGGCGCCATTTTGCATCTTGCTAACTTTTCTTTTAAACCTAATAAGCGTTACCAGTAAATGAACTAATTAATCAAATTATTTCAGTATGTCATCGTTCAATTGACTTCAACTTAGAGTTAACTTTTTTAAATCTCAAGATCCCAAGCCTTGTATGCCCAAGTATTATCTTTTAGGTGGCGAAAACACCCATAAGAGAGATGCAGAAGGAATAAATCAAAGAGCCTTCGACGATGCTGGGGAGTCGCCTAGAGTTCTCGTGTTTTCTTGGGCTAGAGCATCCTTTGACAGAACATATCTCAAGAGCCAATTAATGTTTAATTATTTCAGAAGTTTAGGCTCAAGCACTGTAAACACAGTTGATTATTCCTGTACACTTGAAGCGATTAAAGAAAAAATCTCTGAAACAGATCTTATATATTTTACAGGAGGGGTGCCCACGGTTTTGGTGGAGCGCCTAAAAAAATCGGGCATTCGAAATTTGCTTGGAAATTTTGAAGGCATCATAGTTGGCAGAAGCGCAGGTGCGTTGTCGCTTTGCCGAAAATGCGTAATAACTTGCCGAAGAACATCAGAAATCAAAATTATCGATGGGTTGGGACTTGTCGATTTGACGCTTAAGGCTCATTATAAGTTATGCAAGGACGAAAAATTAATCAGATTATCGAAAAACGAAGAATTTTTTGCTGTGCCAAAAAACTCAGCTATTGTTTACGATAATGGAAAACTATCGTTCATAAATAATGTATATCTGTTCCGTAATGGCAAGAGACAAACTGTAAGTGAAAAACCGATAGAGCCTTAACCTTAGAAATTGACCAAAAGAAATTAGTGGCGACACAGTTTTCAGGAGTTATTGCTTGTTATTTCTTTGAAAAGCAGCAACAATAATAGTTGCAAGTATTAGCGCAAGAAAAACTACACCTAAAATGGTAAGGGGAATTCTAAAGGCTGTTTCAGAATGCAACACATTCGTTGAAGGCAGACCGACCAAATATGCCGCCAAGAAAAGTCCAACAAATACGGTTCCGACGCCTTGAGTGACAAATAAGAAGTTCGATATTCGTTTGTCGCTTAATCGCAAATAAATCCCTCACCTATAATTTAAAGCAAATTCCTTATTTAACATTAACCCTTTCGCAGATCTGCATTGTAGTGCACCTTCTAACCGCAAGTATAATATACAAACCAAACCAATTTATTTTAAATCATACTGGGTTGATTTTATGACAGAGGAGAAATTCTTTACCCCAATAAAATTAGGATTACTCGCAGTCGTCACTGCCTATTTCCTATTTACGTTCCACGGGATGTTTACGCTTTCATGGATTGGGGAATGGGACCGCATGGGAGGAGGCTCCTTTGGCACAATGATTCTTGTAGAAGATATTTCTGCAACTATCGGGCTGATTTTTAGGTTTGCAGCAAGCATACTAGCCTTTGCAGCCGTCGTTTACTATCTCGCTAAAAAGAACATGGCAAAATCAACCGCTTACAAGGTGCTACGGTGGACTGCAGTTTTCGAGGGCATTTACTGGCTTGGATTAATTGCAACGGCAGGTTATACAGTTCTAGGCTTTGGATATTTGTTTTCGAGGAGCCCAACACTATTTCGAGTGATAGATTCGTTGCTTCTAGGGGTCATTCCAACAGTTGTTGAAGCCATTGTTCTCCCAGTCAGCCTCTTCATTTTATCATTCAAGCTAAACCCAACTAAACCGATTAAGGCCGTAATTAAATGGGCGTCAATTACAGGAATGCTATATATTATTGTGTTTTGGCTGGTCAACTCAAGCATTTGGGTGGGAGTAGTTCAAAACAAAGGAGTGGAGTACTTATCAGCTTATCCCGAACATTTGGTAAGCTTCATAGTAACAGTTTTCGGGTTAGCTGCATTGACTATTTACATGGCATACTTTGCTAAGAAGTCTAGCGGAAAAGAAACTCTGCAAGAACTCAAATTTGGAAACATAGGGGCCGTAACCTTAGCGCTCGGCATGTTTTACTTATGGAACTATTTTAGCTGGGTCTTCTTTGCAGGTAACACATGGAATAATTGGTATGCATGGTTCCTTGGGCACAATATGGACCTTTGGATGCTATCGCTGCCACTGGTTGCCTTGCCTTTGCTCTTCTACAAATCGCCTAGGCAACCGCCCAAGGTTCAATAAGCAGGCTAAATTTTAGAAAAATATTAAATTTAAAATCTAATTATTTTTTCATATTTCTTTTAAAAAAAAACTGTTTAGAAAAAATAGTTTAGTCCTTCTTATCTAACTTGACGATATAAACTTCTTTGTTGCGCACTCTGAGCGCCACGTTGAATTTTCGGTCTGGTGTTCGGTTGAATTTTTTTACTCTGAATGTGAATGGCGCGTACATTGACCTTACGGTTTTGCCTTCGACTTCAAGTTTGAACATTTTTTCAGGGCTATCTACTACTTGTTTGAAGACTACATCGTATTCGGGTATTTTAGCGATTTTTCTTCCTTCGGGGATTTCTTTGACTGGAGTTGCCTTTGCGACTATATGCTTGCTTTTAATTTTCTCTTGTTTAGACATCTATTTAACACACTATATATACTGTAGTAGCAGTATATAACACTAGTATTTACATTGTTAAAATAATAATGGTTATGTCAAAATAATTTAGTATTAGATAGAAACACTAATTTCACAATTGGAGTAATTAGCATTATTCACCTCTCGTATCATTACGATTACATTCTGCTTTTGGACGATACTCCACTTTTTTATGCCGTTCCTTAAAATGTTTCTCGCACTCTTTTACTCGCACAAGCATCCACTCGTTTTCTTCATACACGCATCCACAAAGCAAAATCTTAGTCGTCAAGATTATTACCTTCAAATAAATTGGCTTTTCCTAACGATATATAAGTAATTAATTACTCATAATGATTTCTACCCAAGTAATATTAGATAATATGGATTTTTTGTACAGCTTAGACTAAAAGAAGCAGTTATCGTCGTTATTTACAAGAGTAACATTTTAGAGCATGTATTGGTTTAGTTTATTTGTAGTGTCCAAATATGAGCGTTATGAGTAGAAAAAATAAAAATACACAGATTGAACAAAAGAAGAAACTGGAACGAGAAAAAGAAGCGAAAAAGAAAGCATTGAAGAATCAACTTCCGCCTAAGGGAAAAAAGAAATAATTTCCAAAGCTTTAGCTGGAAATTACTAATCATCTCGTTTGCAGAATTGCTCTTTTTTAGTTGTTTTTTCAATATCTCAATAGAAAACTGTTTTGTTTAGGAGACAATAGCTAAATCAGTTCTAACAAAGACTATAACGCTTTCAGCTGCAACCTATTATTAGCCGTTTGAGTCCAATTGTTTTTTGAATATTTCTTCTCTCCACTTCTGCTCCCAACTAGCCCAACCAGTTTTCACAAGACTCTCTCTTAAGTGAGGTTTTTCAGCAACCCACTCAACAAACCTATAGAATCGCTTATTGTCCTGCAATATTTCGTCAGGCACACCTTTTTCAATACACCACCTAATGTAGGCTTTTTCAACAAGCAGCTTAAGTTCACCTGTTGATTCGACCTTTTGAACTTTGAAACCTTGGCTTTGTAAGTGTACAACGACGCTAGACAAGACGTATTCTGAACAAACTTTGAAACATGTTTCAGAGTCAGGCTGCATTACGTTTATTATTTCGTTAGCGATTTTGACAGCGTCCTCTAAATATTTTTTATTTTTGAAGTTTGGCGGTTGAAAGGATGTAGTAGGAATTCGCCGTTCCATTAGCATTGGGTGTGGGGGTTTGAGTGCACCAACAACAACTCCCAATAGGAGATCACTCCATCCTGATGCCTCAATAAGAATGGTTTTGTTAGGTAGAAAACAGTCCAATGCCAAATATTATCACTCAACGTTTAGAGATATTGTGTTTTTGTTTTTCTACCTTTTGTTTATTGACGAGTTAATGTTGGATTAGCGACTTGATAAAGCAGTTTTATCTCGCTAAATAATGGTAGAGCAGGGTCTTTTGAATATCTTTTCCTGGCAAACAAGAGAAACAATGCAGTGAAAATCTCCAAAGAACAGAGTATATTTTCAATAAACTGCCAAGGATATTGTTATTGATGAAAAAATTTTTGAGAAACTGCAAACCGTTCAAGAGAACAGAGGAGAAAAGGGGAATGCAAACCCCTTGCGCACTTGTAGCTTAAGTGGCTCTGCGCGGAAATTTTCCCGCCATATTGTAATAATGTGTTTCTTTGGATATTGGTTTGTACGTCGTTTTAGGAATGCACAATAAAGTTATCGATTGAAAAAGCCAACTTCAGGTTGACTTTAGTTAAAGTGTGGTAGCCCGGGGGAGATTCGAACTCCCGTCGGTGGGTCCAAAGCCCACTATGCTTGACCACTACACCACCGGGCTGCACGGTTGTCAATTAGCACTGTTTTATTTATTGTTAGAGGTGTAAGGGTGACTTTTTTGTTAATAAGCGTTCTCGCGTTAAATTGGTTTTCTTTTGTTTTAAAAATTGAGATTAATGAAGCAAGCTCACGGTTTATCTGTGCGCAATTATGTTGTTTTTTACACTTTTTTATGTTATTTTCCATAAGAGTTTTTCCACATATTGGGCATTTCGAAACTATTATGTGCAATAGATTTAATAAACCACAAACCTTAAATACTAAATCGTTTCCTTTGGTAAGTTTGCGCGGGCCGAATGTACTATTTTCTAGCCAGAGTGGCCTATGGTGACGGTTCTACGCATATCAATTGAGGTAGAAGAGAATTGAGCAAAAAAGAAACACCTAAGACAGCACAGCGCTTGCAAGACAAGTGCCCAGAGTGCGGTAGCGAGAATTTAGTTCACGATTACGATACTGGAGAAACCGTATGCGGCGACTGCGGATTAGTCGTTTACGAGCAAATGATGGATAAAGGACCCGAATGGCGCGCTTTCACCCAAGAAGAGAAAGCTTCGAGAAGCCGAGTTGGAGTTCCAACTTCTTATTCTGTTCATGACAAAGGATTATCCACAGCCATCAGCCAAGTCGATAGAGATGCGTTTGGAAGAAAACTGCCCCTTTCCACAAGACTGCAAATGTGGCGTCTACGAAAATGGCAAATACGCAGCAGAGTCCACTCATCCATCGACCGAAACCTTGCACAAGCAATGGCCGAACTTGACCGTTTATCAGACAAAGTCTACATTCCACCACCAATCAAAGAAAAAGCCGCTGTAGTCTACAGAAAAGCACTAGACAAAGGCTTAGTGCGTGGCAGATCAATAGCTGCCATAGCTGCAGCCGCATTGTATGCTGCTTGCCGCGGAAGCGGAACCCCACGCACCCTACGCGAAATCGCTGAAGCCAGCTTAGTTGACAAAAAAGACGTAGCAAGATGCTACAGGCTATTATTGCGAGAACTCGATGTTCACATGCCAATTGCTGATCCACTAACATACGTATCAAAGATCGCTGAAAAAACAGGCATCTCAGGAAAAACTCAAGGCGCAGCAATACAAATATTAAGGGAAGCAAGGCGAAAACGTGCTGCCGCAGGAAAAGACCCAATGGGTTTAGCTGCTGCTGCGCTCTACATCGCGTGCTTGCAAAATAACGAGAAGAAAACACAGAAAGACATCGCTGAAGCTGCAGGTGTAACCGAAGTTACCGTACGCAACCGCTACAAGACATTAAAGAAACAACTAAATCTTGAATTGCCCGATTAAAGCTTCTCTTATTAATTTAAGAATTAAATTTCTTCTTTTTCTATTTCGTCTTTTTCAAGTTCCATAACGATTATTCCTAGGTAACCGCAGTTTTCACAATAGTATTGTTTAGGAGTTAACCAAACTGCGAGGCTGCTGGATAAGGCAATTTTTGGGCTGGCGCATCTTGGGCAGTAAATTTGGGTGGGTTTGCGATGTTTTGCGTTTTTGAGAATATCGCGTATCCCATCTTGTTTTTTCATCAGTAAACACACCTTAGATGAAGGGACTACAGGTTATTGCAGTTCAATGTTTTCTTGTGGATAACCCATCTTAATCAAGAATTCGCGCACTCTGTCGCGGTGGTCGCCTTGAAGCATAATTTGACCGTTTTTACTAGTTCCGCCGCATGCACAGTATGTCTTGAGTTTTTGAGCAATGCTTGACAAATTCGAGTTTTTATCATCCATGCCATCAATTATGGTGGTTGCTTTGCCAAATTTTCTGGTTTCAAGTCGTATGCGAATGCGTTGTTGCTCTTTCTCTATTTCCCCACAAACGCATAGGTCTTTAGGTAGTCCACACGTTGAACAAACTTCAGCCATGACACTCAACAGAGAATTAGCACCAGCAATATATAAGAGTTTCAAGTGTTTAAGATTGATTTTTCTGGCATTGCGCCATTGGTTGTTGTTGCCTTTGCTGATCGGTTTTCTGGACAATGAACAAAATGTAGCTCAAACATGGAAACAATCTTTTTGGCAAGCGAGTTTATCTTGGAAGATATCGTTGCAACTGCGTCTTTAAATATTTAAAGACCCTTACTTTTTGGCAGAGAAAAAAACAGTTTTTGAGGGATAATAATGAAAACTGAACTTGGAGCAAAAAACTGCCTTTATCCGTTGCCAACCGTGCTAGTTGGAGTGGTGGTTGACGGAAAACCCAATTACATCACCATAGCTCATGTTGGCATAATGGACCTTGAATCGGTTTCAATTGGCATGAATAAACGCCACTATAGCAACCAAGGGATAAAAATAAACAAAACCTTCAGCATCAACATCCCCTCAACAATGATGATTAAGGAAACTGACTATTGTGGAATAGTTTCAGGAAAAGACAAGAGCAAAGCAGACATGTTTAAGACCTTTTATGGAAAACTCAAAACAGCTCCCATGATCGAACAATGTAGCATAAACATGGAATGCGAACTTATAAAAACCGTTGATTTTCCAAATCACGACATATTCGTAGGCAAAATAACAGCCACATACTGCGATGAAAGTGTCCTCACCAACGGTGAGATTGATTTTGAGAAAGTGCAGCCAATCTTATTTGTGATGAATGACCGAAGTTACTGGAGTTTAGGCAAAAAAATCGCGAAAGCTTGGGACATAGGAAAACAACTCAACAAATAAACATTCTATAACAGAGTACAATGAGGTTTTAGGACGAACCATGACTGCTCTTCTGAAAAGATGCTGGAATGCTAACGAGCCCCTCTACATTAGATACCACGATGAAGAATGGGGAGTTCCCGTTCATGAGGACCAAAAGTTGTTTGAGTTTTTGGTTCTGGATGGTTTTCAAGCAGGTTTGTCATGGTGGTTGATTTTAGAGCGACGAGAAATGTTCAGGGAAGCGTTTGACGGTTTCGACCCTGCAAAGGTAGCAAAATACACCTCTAAAGATTTTGAGCGACTATTGAAAGCTCCCGGAGTAGTTAAGAATCGAGCCAAAATAACCGCAACCATAACCAACGCGCAACAACTTCTTAAGATCCAAGAGGAATTCGGCTCTTTTAACGCTTTTATCTGGCAATTCGTTCATGGAAAAACAATTCAGAATACTTTTGCTGACTTGTCTGAAATGCCTGCAGAAACCGAGGAGTCAAGAGAGATGAGTCGGGAACTCAAAAAGCGAGGCTTTAAGTTTGTTGGACCCATAATTTGTTACGCCTTTATGCAAGCTGCAGGATTAGTAAATGACCATTTAGTAGACTGCTTCCGTTACTCACAACTTCACTAAACACCGAATTTATTTTGTCTATTGAAACTTTTAAAAAGAGCTAATTCTTCATCTGTTATTCCTGTTTGGCACAGTTTTGTGATGCAGATTTGATATTGTTTTTCATTTAACTTGGCATGCTTGATTATTTTCTGATCCTTACTTGTGAAATGGTAGGTTTCTTTGGTTTTTCTGCCCTTTCTAAGTGCGGTGAGTTGTCTTTTGAATTGCTTGAGGGCTTCGCAGTCTTGGGTTTGCATACCAAATGCAGTATTGGGGAAGTTTCGGCAACCGATGGGTCGAATTTCGTAGATGGAACATAGACTGTTTACCAGAAACGGACAAGTAGACTGCTGAATGTATTGGTCGTATTTTGATTCGCTAATTTCAAATACTTCGCCTAACGTTTCAAAAAGGGCTTTCAACTTAGAGTGAACCTCAGGGTATTCTTCAGGTTTTGCATCAACTTCTCCCGCAGTCAAAAAATCATCAAGTGTACAACAAACTCCACATTTGCTGCACAAAAAGGGCAAATTAATTGACCAAACATCTTTCTTATTTGTGAATTTCAAATGCAGATAGAACGTTTCAACCATCAAGTACTCAACACCGTAAGATAATCATTTATTGTTTTGTACTTGTTGCTATAAAAAATGTCCAGAATCACAATAAAGATAAAAAAAAATAAAGGAGTTGTTCCTATCTGATCTTTCGATCCAACAGCTTGCCATTTGCATCGATGAGTTTTATGTCTAAGGGCATCTGACCAATTGCATGAGTTGCGCAACTCAAGCATGGGTCAAACGCGCGGATGACTGCTTCTACGCGGTTTAGCATACCTTCTTGAAGATGACTAGCTCTGACGTATTTTTTGGCAACTTGGGTTATGGCCATATTATAGGCGATATTATTGTGCTCGGTAGCGATTATCATGTTGTTCCAAGTTATCATTCCCTGCGGGTCAACTTTGTAGTGATGTATAAGTGTACCTCTGGGGGCTTCAGCGATGCCGATGCCTTCATAATTGTTCACAAAGGCTTTGGATGTGACATGTTCAGAAAGAATTTCTGGATCAGCTAGTAGGTTCTTTGTTGTCTCGATGCAAAACAGCATCTCAATTAGGCGTGCATAGTGGTAGTGAAAGGTACTTTGGACTACGCCGTTCTTGCCCAACTTTTTAAATTGTTTTAGTTCCTCATTTGCCAATGGGGTGTCACAGTGGGTGGCTACGTTGAGTCTTGCTAGGGGTCCTACGCGGTATGCTCCTTCTGGGTAGCCGATAGCTTTAAAGTATGGGAATTTCATGAAAGACCATGGCTCAACTGCTTCGCCGATAAAGTCGCGGTATTTTGTTGGGTCTACGCATTCCGCAGCTATGTGTCCGTGTTGATCCATTATGCGGATTTTGCCGTCGTAGTGTTCTAATCCGCCATCTGGGGTTACTAAGCCCATGTAATAGGTGGGAAAGTTCCCAAAGTTTTCAACCTCTTCTTCGAGTCCATCGAGCATTTTCTTGTACATTTCAATCGTTTTCTGTGTACTGTCTAAGGCTTCGGGTAGGTTGGCGCTGAGGTAGTCGGCTTTTTCTTGGGTTAGGGGCCATTTGGCGCCGCCTGGCAGTATCCAGTCGCTGCAGTGTATTTTTTTGTCTGCAACTTTCTCGATTATTTCTTGTCCAAACTTGCGAAGTTTTATCCCACGCATCGCTAGTTCCGGCTGTTTCTCGATTAAACCAAAGATGTTTCGTTGCGCTGGGTCAGAATCAAAACCTAACAATAAATCTGGTGAGGATAGGTAGAAGAAGTTTAAAGCGTGTGACTGGATCAGTTGACCCATGTGCATAAGGCGTCTTAGCATTATAGCTGTTTTGGGGGCGGTTACACCGACGATAGCGTCACATGCTTTGACGCTGGCTAACAGGTGGCTTACTGGGCAGATGCCACAGGCGCGACTGGTTATGCTGGGCATTTCGTAGAAGGGTCTGCCTTCAGTGAATTTTTCAAAGCCTCGGAAGTCAACTACTTTAAAGATGGCTTCTTTTACTGTGTCATCTTCGTTTAGCTGAATGTTTATTTGAGCGTGCCCTTCGATGCGTGTGATGGGGCTTATTGTAATTGTTTTTTCTTTTTGTGCTTTAACCATATTTTGATCTTCCTTCCATGATGGGTGTTCTGCCAGCCAACAACTCGGTCAACACGTAGTATATGAGGTCGGCGTGGGGTGGACACCCAGGAATATAAAAGTCAACTTTAACGATTTCATGCAGTGGACGAGCATTAACTAGCAGTTTTGGCACAGCATTGGGAATAGCAGCGTTGAGATCAGCCGGGTCTTTGTAGGCTCTCTCTAAGACTGCTTGGTCGCTGTGGCGCCAAGAATTTCGCAGAGCCGTTACATTGCCATCAACTGCGCAGTCGCCAAGGGATATCAAAATTTTTGTTCGAGCGCGCACTTTCTTTAGCATCTCTAACTGCTCTTCGTTTGCAACAGCGCCTTCAATGATGGAAACATCGACATTTTCTGGGAACTCCTTCACATCAGCTATGGGACTGTGAACCACCGTTATCTTCTTAGCCAATTCTATGAGGCGTTCATCTAAGTCGAGGAAGGACATATGGCAGCCTGAACAGCCGCTAAGCCACACTGTTGCGACTCGTACTTTTGTGTTCTCGGTCATTTGCGGTTCCTCCTTGCAACAATAAATTCAGCGATGTCTTTTTTCTTGGTGTGCTCGATGGGTTCTCCTTCGATGTATATGGCGCCGACAGGGCAGACTTTGGCGCATTTGCGACAGGAAGTGCATGAGCAGGAGTTGCCCCAGTGCTCATCTAAGTCCATGATTACCTGTGAGTCTTTGCCGCGGAGTTTAAGGTCAAGGGTGTGGACGCCTTCGATTTGGTCGCAGACGCGGATGCATCTCGTGCACAGGATGCACCTGTTGCGATCAATAACTAGGAAATCATGGGTTGAGTCGATTCCGTCGTTACTCCAGTTTCGCTCAAACATGACGTGGTCTACGCCAAGCTGGTTTGCCATTGCTTGCAGTTCGCAGTGGTCGTCGGCTACACAGACAGAGCATATGTGAGTTCTCTCGGCAAAAAGCATTTGAACAACCATCTTTCGGTACTCTTTGAGCCTGTCTGAGTTGGTGGTTATTTCCATTCCATTACTTACAGGGGTTATGCATGCGGGAAAAAGTTTTGGTGAACCACTAATCTCAACAAGGCAGAGGCGGCATCCGCCATAACTTGTTACCCCTTCAAGGTTGCAGAGGGTTGGAATAACTACACCATTATCTTTTGCAGCTTTCAGAATCATTGTATTTTCAGAAACATTAACCTCAACACCGTCTATTTTCAATTTAACAGTTCCAACGCTCAAAGTTTAAGCCTCCTTTTCTTTCTTGAAGCATTTCCCAGCTTCACATTTTTTATCGACAATATGCTCCAAGTATTCACCTTTGAAGTACCGTAAAGTCGTCAGAACAGGGTTTGGTGCTGTTTGTCCCAGACCGCAAAGACTTGCATCTCTTATGAAAACACCAGATTTCTCCAAAGTTGAAATATCATCCATTTTACCGGTGCCCTGTGTGATACCATCAAATAGCTCTTTTACTCGTGCAAGCCCTGCCCTGCATGGAGTACACTTCCCGCAGGATTCCTCAACACAGAATTCCGTGAAGAATTTCGCCGTATCTACCATACAGGATTTTTCGTCGAGAACTACTATGCCGCCTGACCCCATGATAGCACCCACTTTTGTTAACGAGTCATAGTCTATGGGAATCTCAAGCAGGGTGTCTGGGAGACAGCCACCTGAAGGACCGCCTACGAGAACGGCTTTGAATTTTTTGCCGTCTGGAACTCCTCCGCCAATTTCGAAAACAACTTCTCGCAGTGTTATTCCCATGGGCACTTCGATGAGCCCTGGATTGTTAATTTGACCAGTTAAAGAGAAACATTTTGTTCCAGTGCATTTTGATGTTCCCAGTTTAGAAAACCATAGACCGCCGTTTTGTACAATCAGCGGTATATTTGCAAGAGTTTCTACGTTTTGGATAAGTGTTGGTTTTTTCCATAAGCCCGAGTTTGCGGGGTAAGGTGGACGTGGACGAGGCATTGCTCTTCTGCCTTCAACTGAGGCTAGTATGGCGGTTTCTTCACCAGCCACGAATGCGCCTGCGCCGAAGCGTAGTTCAAGGTCAAATTTGAAGCCCATTTCAAGAATGTTCTCGCCGAGCAGAGACATTGATTTGGCTTGAGTTATGGCTTTCTGCAGCGTTTGGATAGCCAACGGATACTCAGACCTGATGTAGATGTAGCCTTTTGCTGCGCCGACAGCATACGCGGCAATGAGCATGCCCTCAATTATGGCATGTGGGTCAGCTTCCGCTAAGGTTCGGTTAGCAAAGACGCCCGGGTCTCCCTCATCCAAGTTAGCAACTATGTATTTGGGGGAGTTTTGTGCTCTTGCTACGAGTGCCCATTTTTGCCCTGTTGAAAAGCCTGCGCCGCCTCGACCTCTAAGACCGCTTGTTCTAACTTCATAGATTACGCCTTGCGGAGTCATGGTGGCTAGGCATTTAGCGATGGCTGAGTAACCGCCTGCAGATATGTAATCTTGAATTCTTGAGGGGTCGATTTTGCCAGCGTTTCTTAAAACGAGTCTGTGCTGTTTTTGGAAGTATGCTTGGTTTTGGTAGAGCATTTCTTTTACTGGTAAACCTAAAACGATGTGGTCACGCACGATTTCACGGACTTTTTCAGGAGTAACGCTCTGATATAGGTAGTCTCCAGGTTCAATTAGCACAGCGGGACCGACTGAGCATGTTCCAATGCAGCCTGTACGTGCAACTTTACATTCTTTTTCAACACCGAATTCTTTAACGGCGTCTTCGAAGGCTTTTAGAACTTTCAGGGCTCCGAAGGGTACACAGCCGCTTGAGCAGCATACGTTGATGCGGTGTTTGTATGCTCTTTGAAAATCTACTTCTTGCTCAGCTACTCTTTGAAGGTCATCAAGCTTCAACTTTGACCCCTCCAAGAACGCTTTTAATTTTGGCGATTACCAACTCTTTTGTGGCTTTACCGATAACCTCGTCATCAACCACAATTGTGGGTGCCATGGCACATGCGCCAATACAGCGAGTAATCAACAGCGAAAGCTTACCGTCTGGTGTAGATCCGCCCCGTTTAATATCGAATTCCTCTTCAACAGCCTGCATAATTTGCTCTACACCTTTGACGTAGCAGGCAGTGCCTAAGCAGCCAGTTACGACGTGTTCGCCGGGTTTTCTAAGTTTAAAAAAACTGTAGAAAGTCGCGACTCCGTAGACGTGGCTTGGAGGAATATTAAGTGAACCAGAAATATCCATCAGCAAATCTTTGTCTAGGTACCCATAGATTTCTTGGGCACGATGCAGTATTTCTAGAAGAGCATTTTCTTGATAATTGTGTTCTTTTAGAACTTTTTCAAGCAATAACCGTCGATTATCTGTGTCAGACATCATTTAGCTCTCCGTGGAATTATGAGTCTATTTTATCCTCAGGGCAGTACTAAAATTGTAATATAAAAGTCTAGAGGATAAAATTTAAGATAAGTTGCCCAAAAAACCCAAGAAATCAACGCAAGCAAAACTTAACTGCCGAATAGTCAATTTTTTGGCGGGGAGATTGCGTAAAAACCTATTTTCTATAAACATAACAAAGTATTATCTCTATTTTCTTTACACAAAAAGAAAGAAAGATTACTTTTAGGCAGAAGCTACTTCGGGGCGCTTTTCCGCTTCTTTGGCTTGAGCTACCGGTTGGTCTTTCGTTGTCGCCAATGAAGAAACCTCAGGCTGTTCACAGCGAAGGTCCAAGTTTTCTTCTTTTAAATTAAGGTTTGCTTTCACTGTGCCGTCACTTAGGTAGTCAATTTTGAAACCCATCTTCTTTGTCAAACTCAAGGCGCGGTAGTTATCCTGCAACATGATTGCATAAACGCTATCAATACCTTTTTCCTTGGCAATGTCAAGCGTGTAATCAACCATTTTAGTACCTAGACCTAATCCTTGCCAGTAATCGCTAACGATGAAAGCCATTTCGCCACTCTTTTCGTCGGGTTCAATGCTGACGCGGCTTACGCCAAGGATTTTTCTTTTGCCATTTTCAACTATTTCTGCAACGATTGCGATTTCGCGGTCGTAGTCAACGTTGCAGTAGCGGACACGAACTTCATGCGGTGTATCTTTGAGCATCTGGAAGAACCTGTAACGGATTGATTCCTCTGAGAAACTCTGGAACATCTCCAGCCACATCGGCTCATCTTCAGGCTTTATGGGTCGCAAAAGCACTTCTTGCCCATTCTTAAGTAACCACAGTATCTCGTATTTTTTGGGGTAAGGACTAATTACCATGTGCTCGTGGGGTTCAAATTTCTTGCAGACCTTATCTTTGTCAATAACTATTCGGGCGTCAAGGATGACGGCATCTTTCTGACTGATCAACAGTGGGTTTATGTCAATTTCCTTTATTTGTGGAAAATCAACCAGCAACTGCGAAAACATCAGCACAGTTTCGTCGAGTTTTTTGAGATCCACAGGCGGCGCATTACGCCATCCCTTCAGTAGACGGTAGACTTTGGTTTCTTCCATCATGCGGTGGATTAGTGTGGTGTTTAGCGGTGGAAGCCCAATCGAGTAATCCTTGAAGAGTTCCACGCCGACTCCGCCCATCCCAAAAAGTATTACTGGACCAAACACAGGGTCAGTTTTTCCTCCGATGATGATTTCTTGACCTTTCTTCTCAACCATCGGCTGAACGGTGACGCCGATTATTTGCGCATTGGGGTTGTATGCAGTTGCCCTTTGAATCAAAATTTCGAAGGATTCGCGGACTTCCCGTGGCGAGTTAACGTTTAAGATTACTCCGCCCGCGTCGCTTTTGTGAATAATTTGAGGTGACAGAATCTTTAGCACAACAGGAAAGCCCATGTCCTGCGAAAAAGCAATTGCCTCCTCGACGTTGTTGGCTACCGCGGTTTTTACGACTGGAAAATTATAGTATTTGAGTATTTTTTTGGCTTCATCCTCAGTTAAGATTTCGCGACCTTCAAACGCGGCATTCCTAATCAACGCCATAATTGGGCGTTTTGGTGGCGCGGAATCAACTGGCAGTTCTTCAGGAGTTTCGTAGAGGAGATCTATGTTACGTTGGTAATTGTACATGTACATGTAGGTTCTAATGGCTTGCTCGGGTGTTGTGTAAGTGGGAATGTTGTTAGCGTTAAGTATACTGTTGGCTTCTTGAACTGCGCCATAACCCATAAACGAAGTTAGGATTGTCTTGTTCTGGTAAGATTTGCTACGTACAAGTTCAACTATGTTCTTAGCTATCTCAACAGATTCTGAAACTGCCTGCTGGGTGAAAACAATCAATATCCCGTCAATGTTCTCGTCATTTAGGCAAGCCTCAACCGCTGCTTTGTAACGTTCAGACCGGGCATCGCCTAAAACGTCAACGGGGTTGCCGTGACTCCAGAAAGGAGGCAGAACAGCGTTAAGGGAATCGAGGGTTTTCTGACTTAGCTTGGCTAATTTCCCGCCTTGAGCAATTAATGAGTCAGTTGCCATTACGCCAGGTCCGCCCGCGTTTGTTATTATGGCAAGTCTTGGTCCTTTTGGCAACGGTTGGGTCCCTAGAACCTCAGCTGCATTAAAGAGGTCTGCTATCTCATTAACTCGAACTACGCCTGCACGCTTGAATGCGGCATCATAAATGGCATCTTCCCCTGAAAGAGAACCAGTGTGGGAAGCAGCAGCTTTTGCACTTTCGGAAAATTTCCCTGATTTAACGACTATTATGGGTTTAGTTCTTGCAAAGTGCCTTGCAGCGCTCATGAATTTGCGGGCTTCAGTTATACCTTCGATGTACATGAGAATACTTTTTGTTTTCGGGTCAGAGCCAAAGTAATCTATTAAATCGCCAAAGTCGACATCAAGCATGGAACCGACTGAAACGAAGTTGCTGAAACCGATATTTTCGTGGAGCGCCCAGTCAAGGATTGCGGAGCCTAAAGCGCCGCTTTGGGAGAGAAAAGCCACGTTGCCTGGTTTGGGCATTTTGTCAAGGAAGGTTGCATTTAAGTTGTTTCGAGGTCGGATTATGCCGATGCAGTTTGGACCTATAACTCGTATCCCATATTTCTTTGACGCTGCAAGAATTTTTTCTTCTAAAGCCTTTCCCGCGGGACCTGTTTCCTTGAAACCTGCAGAAACAATTATTACTCCTTTTACCTGTGCCTTGCCACATTCATCTATAATGTCTGGAACGGTTTTGGCTGGAGTGGCAATTATAGCTAAATCAATAGGTTCAGGAATCTGGTCGACAGTTGGATAAGTTTTTACGCCTAAAATTTCAGGTTTGCGAATGTTAACGAAGTAAACTTTACCCATGTAACCCATTTGAGTAAAATTTTTAACTATAGCATATCCAACTGAGCCTTCGACATCGCTAGCTCCGATGATGACTACGTTTTGAGGGTTGAAAATCTTGTCAAGGTTTGTTGTGACCATTCTTTAACCTCTGCGTTAGGGTCGTACAACGGGGTAAATTAAAGCTTATTGTTCAATAATTCGCATTCTTTGAATGAAACTGTATTATAAGAGTGAAAACTAGAGTTTAAAGATTATAGCAGGAAAAGCTGCCGAGCTACTGGAAGTATTTTTTGATTTCACCGAGCGAGAGAACTGCAACACCATTCGCAGTCAACATTTTCTCTGCGCTATCCATGTTGCTGGGACGTAGGATCAAAGCAATTTTGCCTTCCACATGCACGGCTGAGGAATAAGCATATTCGATGTTTATACCACCGTCGCCTAGAATCTTCGTTATCTTTGAAAGCGTATTTTGTTCAGATATGAAAGTTGCCGTTACCTCTGTGTTCTTTTTTGATTTTGCCAGGTTGAATCCGGATTCTTCCAAGAGTTTGGAGGCTTTCTCGGGTTCCTCAGTTATTAGTCTAACCAAGCCAAATTCGCCTGCGTCAGCAATAGATAAAGCGAAGACTCTGATTTTGTTTTTGTCAAGCTGCGACATTGCTTCAAAAAGAGATCCTGGATGATTATCAAGAAATATACTTACTTGAGTTATTGGCAAACTCTGCACCCAATATCAATTTGTGTCAGTTGATATTTAACTTTAACCAAAAAAGACTCGGTTCTTTGGTAGTTGTAGTGGCTAATTTCTGTGCACAACAACAACCAATAAGTTTTGGTAATCCACGGTTTTTGTATTCTGACCCTGTTTTAGTTGCATTCTGGTTGTGGAGATAGTGAATAACAACAGGGATGCTTGCAGGTAGTTTATGATTGTGTTTCTAGAGAAACGGGATTAAGTAAGCAAACCTTTACGAAATCCAGTGATTACCGCTACTCTTCTGCTCTTGTTCTTTACAGGCGAAGTAAAGCCGAAAAAGTATCTATCAAACTTCAGCCTTAATAGTTGCTGAAATGAATAACCTTGAAATTATTCTAAACTGTGAAGCACCTACAGAAGTTACAGTCTTCACCAAACTTTATATTTTAACTTGAATAATTGCTTGCTAATTGGAGAATACAGAGTTTGCTAGTGTGCACCGAAGTCTCCAAGCGATTTGGGGGACTTCAAGCATTGAAAAATATCAATTTCGCAGTAAACAGTGGCGAAATCGTTGGGCTCGTGGGACCCAACGGCTCAGGCAAATCCACGTTGCTCAACCTAATAAGCGGCGTCTATAAACCAGATTCAGGACAAATCCTGTTTTTAGGCGAAGATATCTCTAAACTTCCGCCATACAAAATCTGCATCAAAGGCATCACTAAAACAGCTCAAACAGTCCAGTCTTTTCCAGAAATGACCGCGGTCGAAAACGTGCTAACAAGCGTTCTTTTCAATAAGGAAAAGTCTGCCGGCAAAACTAAAGGCAGATTGCGAGCACAGGAGCTTTTGGGCTTTGTGGGTTTGAGTAAAGAAAAGTTTCACGTACCGGCAAAAAACCTAAACGTCGTTGAGCTCCGACGTATTCAGCTTGCTAAGGCGTTGGCGACTAACCCTAAACTGCTTCTGCTTGATGAGTTACTTACAGGTTTAACGCCAAAAGAAAGCGATGAAGCCATCGAACTTATCAAACTAATCAGCAAGCAAGGAGTCACCGTGCTTATAGTGGAGCATGTTATGCGTGTCATTATGGGTTTATGTAACCGCGTGATTGTCCTGCAGCATGGCGAAAAAATCTGCGATGGAACACCAAAACAAGTCTGTAGCGATGAGAACGTAGTGAAGGTTTACTTAGGTAAGCGGTTTCAGTTTGGGGAGGATGAATAAAATGCTTGAAGTCGAAAACTTATCCGCATCTTATGGCATGGTGCAAATCCTTCGCGGAGTCAACTTCAAGGTTGAAGAAAAAGAAATCGTCAGCATCATTGGACCCAACGGGGCAGGAAAAACAACACTTGTAAAAACCATAATGGGATTTTTGAAGCCACAGACTGGCTCAGTTAGGTTTAAAAGTGAAGAAATCGGGAAACTGCCAACATACGAGATAGTCAAGAAAGGACTCACAATGATTCCTGAAGGCAGAGAAATCTTTCCCCGCATGACCATTGAAGAGAACCTTATGCTTGGTGCTTACACCATAAAAGACAAAGCCAGAATCAAGGAAAGCAAAGAGAAAGTATACGAAATCTTTCCGGTACTGAAAAAAAAGGAGAAGGAGTTAGCTCAAACTCTCAGCGGTGGCGAACAACAAATGCTCGTCATCTGTCGAAGCCTGATGTCTAACCCGCAAATGCTCATTTTAGATGAACCCTCACTGGGTTTAGCACCAATCATCGTAGAAAAAGTCCTCGACACTGTGCGCACTATCAACGAGGAAGGAGTTACAGTACTGTTAGTAGAGCAGAACATTAATGACAGTTTAGGGGTAGCTAATAGAGGCTACGTCCTTGAAGAAGGCAAGATAATATTGGAAGGAAAAAGTAGAGAACTTTTATCTAATAGTCATATAAAAGAAGTGTATCTGGGCCTTTAGAGTAGAGAGGGACAAGAAATTTGGCGGATGGCAAATACTGGAATGAAAAAATAGAAAGAATGCCGACTGAAGATATAAAAAAGCTTCAACTCCAAAAACTCAAGCTACAAGTCAAACACTGCTATCAAAACAGTGGCTTCTACAGAAAAAAATTCGACGGAATTGGCCTTAAACCCGAAGATATTAGTTCACTTGATGATTTACAAAAAATACCTTTTACAATTAAAAGTGATTTAAGAGATAATTATCCATTTGGGATGGTTGCTGCAAAATCGGATGAGATTGTGGAGATTCATGCGTCCAGCGGAACTACTGGAAACCCAATTATCGGTGCCTATACCAGAAGCGACATGGATATGTGGCAGGAACTGATGGCACGCTCCATATACACCGTGGGTGGAAGACGCCAAGACGTCATCCACATCGCGTATGGCTACGGTTTGTTTACAGGAGGCTTAGGATTTCATTACGGCGCTCAAAAAGTTGGGACAAAAATTGTTCCAGCAAGCGGCGGAATGACCCAACGCCAAATTAAACTAATGAAAGATTTAGATGTTACAATACTGGCTTGCACACCTAGTTTCGCGGTTTATCTCGCTGAGACTATGGTTCAAGAAGGCATAGTTCCAGAAAAAGACCTTAAACTTAGACTTGGCATGTTCGGCGCTGAACCATGGTCAGACAAAATCCGTGAAAGAATCGAAAAGGAAATGAAAATTCAAGCTTTCGACGTTTACGGGTTAACTGAGCTTTGCGGTCCAGGAGTCTCAATCGAATGCCCAGAGCACAATGGACTTCACATTTGGGAAGACAACTTTATCGTGGAGACAATTGACCCTGACTCAGGCGATGTTTTGAATACTGGTGAAGAAGGCGAATTGGTGTTCACTGCCCTTACCAAAACAGGTTTACCTATGTTGCGTTACAGAACAAGAGACATCTCCATAATCAACACAGAAAAATGTGAATGTGGAAGAACACATGCTAGAATGGCAAGAGTAACTGGCAGATCAGATGATATGTTGATTATTCGTGGAGTAAACGTGTTTCCGTCTCAAATCGAGTATGCAGTAATGTGCTTCTCGGAGTTGGCAACACAGTACCTGATAGTTCTTGACAGACCAGGAGCATTAGATACCTTCTTAGTCAAAGTGGAGTTATCTGAGCAAGCCGCCAAAAACCCACAAACAGACAAAAACGCACTCAAAAATGATATACAAAAGAGAATTCACATTGTAACAGGAATTTCGGCTGACGTTGAAATAGTTAAGCCAGGAGAACTTCCAAGAACTGAAGGTAAAGCGAAAAGAGTTCTGGACTTGCGTAAGGGTAAAATGTAAGGATAAATTTATGACTTCCAAGATTGCAGCAGATAAGGCAGGCAGTTTTGCCTTACTTAACGGTGATGAAGCGGTTGCACGTGGGGCAGTGGAAGCCACAGTTAAAGTTGCAGCCTCCTATCCTGGAACGCCTGCTACCGAAATTTTGGAGTCCATAGCTGAAGTAGCAAAAGAATTCGGGATTTATGCTGAATGGAGCATTAACGAGATTGTTGCCGCTGGAGTTGCCGCCGGGGCTTCGATGACTGGTGTGCGTTCGATTGTTTCTATGAAGCATGTTGGTTTGAACGTTGCCGCAGATGCTGTTATGACTTTGGCTTATACGGGTGTTGAAGGCGGAATGGTTATTGTCGTTTGCGATGATCCGGCTTTGCATAGCAGCCAAAATGAACAAGACACCCGCTACTTCGCAATTCACTCAAAGTTACCTTTGCTGGATGCTGGCAGCCCACAAGAAGCTCTTGACATGGCAAGAGAAGCTTTTGAAATCAGTGAAAAACTGCATTTGCCAATTATTCTGCGACTTACTACAAGGGTAGCTCATGGAAAATCCAGAGTTAAACTTGGCGAGTTCCAGAAAATAAATCGCAGAGCAGAATTTGACAAGAACAGTTCAAAATGGGTCATGGTACCATCCAATGCACTTCGGCAGCACCATATTTTGGAAGGCAGGCTGGCGGAGGCAACAAATCTAGGCAGAAAACTCAAGGTTTAATGTTCTTGAAGATAACGGAAGCGAAATAGGTATCATTGGAAGCGGCGTTGGCTACTATTATGCACGTTCAATTTTGGAAACAAAAAAGTTTTCTTGGCTGAAACTGGGTTTTGTACACCCTTTCCCTGCAGGAATAGTAAGGAATTTTGCTTCCAAATTTAAAAAACTCATAGTAATTGAAGAGTTAAGACCTTATATCGAAGAGAATATTCAGCGGTTAAGCCTGCAAGTTTCTGGAAAAAACCAGTTAGGATTAGAAGAAATCGGCGAGTTCACACCTGACAATGTGCGCCAAGCATTCGCGAATTTAGGATTGACAGTTCAAGCTGAGAAACAACAGCTTCTAGATTTGCCGCCAAGACCACCAGCGCTTTGCCCAGGATGCCCCCACAGAGCCTTTTATTACGCCCTAAACATGGTGAACCAATCTATTAATTGTGACAACGACAAATGCGTGGGTTGTGACATTTGCGAGTATGCATGTTCTTTTGAGAAAGAAAAAGTATTCAACCCACTTAAATCAAGAATCCGCTCGGTTAGAATTGGTCAAACATTCAACACAGCTGTTACCTGCAAAGCCTGCAGTAATGCGCCATGCATTAGAGCTTGTCCTGAAGAGGCTATAACACAGTCCAAAAAAAATGGACAAATCGTGGTTGATGAGCAGAAATGCAAAGGCTGCGATTGGTGTATTGATTCTTGCAAATACGGCGCGATTACTCTTCATCCCAGTAGCCATAAGGCAATAGTTTGTGATACATGTGATGGTGCCCCCAAATGTATCCCAGCTTGTCCTGAAAGTGCCTTGACTTTGGGTGGAAAATCAAACGACAAAATCGTTACAGGTGACATCGGCTGCTATACTCTGGGTGTTTTGCCTCCTGTGAATGCGGTTCAATCTTGTCTTTGCATGGGTGCAGGAATCTCGCAGGCTGCAGGGATGATTCATGCCGGTGTGAAAGACAAAGTGTTTGCAGTTATTGGGGATTCAACTTTTTTCCATGCGGGCATGCCTGGACTGTTAAACATTGTATATAACAAAGCTAACGTGTGCGTTGTCGTTATGGATAATAGCGTAGTTGCTATGACGGGCCATCAGCCTACGCCTGGTTCAGGAAAAACCGCAATGGGTACAGACGCCAAAATAATTAGAATCCAAGATATAGCAAAAGGAATCGGAATAGAAAAAATCGAACTCATCGATCCTTACGACCTCGAAACTGCAATTGCCAAGATCAGAGAAGTATTAGAGTACCAAGGACCAGCAGTCATCATTTCTCAGAGACCTTGTCCACTCTTAATTGAACGCGATAAACCCCGAGAAATAAAAGATGAATGCAACGCCTGCGGCGTATGCGTGAAAGCCTTCGGTTGTCCAGCCATAAGCCTATCAGGCGAACACGCTCAGATTGATGCTTCCCTATGTTATGGCTGCGGAGTATGCGAAACAGTTTGCCCATTTGATGCCGTCAGGAGAAAAGAAAAATGAAATTAGATATAGTTTTCAGCGGTGTAGGTGGTCAAGGAGTAGTTGTTTTAAGCGATATTTACTGCGAAGCGGCGATGCTAGAGGGCTTTGATGTTGCAAAGGCGGAGATACATGGGATGGCTCAGCGTGGAGGATCAATTGTTGCTTATACGCGAATCGGTACCAAAGTTGAGTCTCCTTTGATTGAAACTGGAAAAGCAGATGCAGTTGTGGGTTTTGAGATTTTAGAAACCGCCAGAGCCTTGCCAATGCTCAAAACTAGCGGCACTGTAGTCGTTAATATGAAGTACATTCCTCCCAACTGCATGGTTGCAGGCGCTAAGCCCAAGAAATCTGAGGATTTGATGGCGTTGCTTAGGGCAAATGCTTTGGTTCATGAAGTGGACGGCGTTGGCATTGCCGAAAAATTAGGCAACATGCTGGTTGTTAACACAATTCTATTAGGTGCATTATCAGCCCTTCCAGAAATACCAGTAAAAATGGAATCTTTCGAGCAAGCTATTGCTGGCAGATTAAAAGAAAAATACATAAAATTGAACTTAAAAGCCTTCCAAATAGGCCGAGAAAGCGTATTAAAGAGTTAATTATATTAACAGTTTGCTTTGATATAGCAAAGAAAAACAAGAGGATGTAAATTTGCAAAAGAAAATACTCGCTATACTTATAGTTGTAATAATTGCAGTTGCAGCAGTAGCAGCTATAGCTACACAATTAACCCCAAAACCAGCATCAACTGACGCAAGAGACATAAAGATAGGATTAGTCGCGCCGATATCAGGGTCGCCTATTGGACAAGACATGGAACGCGCCGCTCGATTAGCAGTCAAGGAAATCAATGATGCAGGCGGCGTTTATGTTTCAAGCTGGAACACTAATGTAAACCTCACCATTGTCATCGCTGACACAATCAATGATGCACCCGCAAACGCAGTAACTCCAGTTACCCGCGCAGTAGAAACTGACAACGTCGACATGTTAATTGGTGGATACGGAAGTGCTGGAACACTTGCTAACGAGATTGTAGCCATTGAAAACAAAGTGCCGTACATCATCGCAGGAGCATCCAACCAACTCGTAACAAGAAGAGGACCACAAGGCAACTATGGCGGCTTTGGAGCAGATGGCCCAAACAGCATAAGCGACGCAGAAGGCATGAGCTATATCTTCCATTATTGCACAACAACCTACCACTACAGCAAAACAGTAGTAGACTTCTTCGCTTCCGAAATGAAACCCATGGTTGCAGCAAACCGAAACTTCAGTCTGGCACTTCTATATCGCAATGACGCTTTCGGCACAGGAGTTGCACAAGCAACCAAATTCTGGATACAGAACGAGAACCTCCCAATCAGCATCGTTGCAGACAGAAGCTATGACCCTACAACAACAAACTACCAAACTGATCTAACAGCAGTCGCCGCTGCACACCCAGATGCTGTATTCATCGCAGACAACCCCGACAAGACACCGCTCATTATAAAGCAGGGATTGGACGACGTTGGCTTGAAAACTGTCTATATTGCTGTTGAAAACAACCAAGACGAAGCATTCTACGACCTGTTAGGAAGTGTGGGTGATGGGCAACTTCTCGAGTCAAAACTCAACCCCTTCATGTCGCCTTCATACTCGACTATTGTAGAAAACTACGCTGAGAACTTTGAAATAGCTTATCCACATGTGATGCCAGGAATGATGGGTGCTGACACATACGATGCATTCTACATCGCTAAAGACGCAATCGAAAGAGCAGGGACAGTCGACAAAGCTGCAGTGCGTACAGCAATAGAGAACACGAACCTTGACCAGATGTTAATCCAGACAAAGACAGGTAAAATACAGTTCAGCACAGGTGAAAATTACCATGAAATCGACCCCGTAACCTTCATTGAGCAACTTAAATGGGATACATCAACTAGTCATCTGACATCACAAATAGTTTGGTCGCCACCAGGAAGCAGCCTCAAACAAGTAGACTTCGTTTTACCAACCGGCTACCAAGCTGGAAAGTAAACAAAAAATCTCCTTCCTTTTCTTTTGTTTCTCGCATGTTTTAAATAGTTAACATGAGAAGTTATTTCAATCTCCAAACCAAAGAAGGGACACATTAAACATGGACATAGCGACGCCAACAATCATCTTAACTTTAGTTTGGGGTGTTGCTATTGGTTGCGTATACATCCTTCTAGCAACGGGCTTAAACCTAATCTTCGGCGTCATGAAACTCGTCAATTTTGCCCATGGTCAGTTGCTAATGATAAGCGCGTTCTTAACCTGGACAATATCTGTATCATTGGGTCTAAACGCCTATCTCGCCATACTATTTTCGATGATTATTGTTGCCTTATTAGGTGTTTCAGTTGAAAGGCTCACTTTCCGAAGGGTTCTGGGCACAGACAAACTCAATGAAATTTTCGTAAGCTTGGGTTTAATCTATATTTTTGAAAATGTAGCAATGCTCATTTGGGGAGCCAGCTCAAAGCAGGTTGTGAGCCCCTTCTACGGAATGAGTGTTAGCTTTCCAGGCTTCTCGATAACGTATGATCGCGTGATAGCCGTCTTCGTCGTAGTCTCTGCATTAGTAATTTTTGGGCTGCTTCTTTGGAAAACAAAAATTGGCTTAGCCATGCGAGCCACTAGCCAAAGAAACACGACAGCGACGCTGATGGGAATAAACATTCAAAAAGTTTACATGATCACCTTCGCAATCGGAGCAGCTTTAGCAGCGGTCGCCGGAGGTCTGTATGGTGTAATTTATCCATTTGACTATCAGGTGGGAGCTTTGCCTACGATAATTGCTTTTGCCATCATAATTATGGGCGGCTTAGGAAGCATAAAAGGCGCTATCATTGGTGGCTTACTTTACGGAATAACAGAGCAGTTGGCGACTCTGTTTTTGGGAGGCACCTGGGGAAGCGCTGTTGCTTTCACCTTGCTAATAGTTGTGCTCATAATTCGACCTAATGGAATATTCGGAGAGAAAGGGGATTAGAATGCAACAACTCAAACAGTCTCTTAACAAGCTTTTTCATTCTAGAAGCTTCCTCTTCATTGTTATCTTTTTTGTTATCACAGCTTTCGTTCCATTAATTGTTGGAGACAATTTCTTCCTAACAGTGATGACACTAATAGTTATCTTTGCAATCTACGCGGCAAGCTGGAATTTCTTGGCAAATTCAGGTCAGGGTTCCTTAGGGCACGCTGTATTCTTGGGCATAGGTGGCTTCGCATCGGCAATAATTGGAAGCTCAATATCAAAAGCAACTGTTAACTTTCTGGGCTTATCGCAAATGCCAATTGGCGGGTTATCTCTCGCCATCTTAATATTAGCACTTTTGCTTGGGGGTTTGCTTTCAGCTGGAGTTGGATTAATGATAGGTTTAGCCTGTATAAGATTGAAGGCATGGTATCTAGCTATGGTAACTTTTGGTTTTTCAGTGATAGCGGCGACATTGTCAAGCCAATTTAACTCGATCACTCAAGGAATAGACGGATATACGACTACAACGCTCGTAACCAAAGGTTATCCATTCTATATTCTTGTTATCCTCTTCGCCCTGACCTCTATTTCGGTAATGTACTTCATAATGAGTTCAAGAATGGGATTAGCATTCAGAGCTATTCATGGAAATGAAACAGAAGCAAAGATGATTGGAATAAACACTGCAAAATACAAGCTGATATCGTTTGTCATAAGCACATTCTTCGCTGGAATAGCTGGAGGCTTGTACGCTTACTTCATCAGGCTCATCGACAACTCAGTATTTTCACCTGCAAACTCATTCCTGCCTCTAATAATGTCAGTCATCGGAGGCTTAGGAACGGTACCAGGACCAATAATCGGATCAATTTTCTTTGTTTCAATTCAGCAAATCTCGACATTGCCAAGTGTAGTTGACTCCTTAAATGGAGCACTTGGCTCTTACTTCCCAAGCGTCAGCAACGTTGGACCACCTTTGAGCCTTCTATTCATTGGTGTAATCCTCATAGTTATCGTAATTTTCGCTCCCAAAGGTTTGATATCTCTATTCCACAAAATCTACAAATACTTGATGAGCGAGGAAAAAACCAAAAAGGTAAAGACTAAATGAAAGGCACTGACCATTTTGCAGAAGCCTTAGGGATCAAGGTTCTTGAGATAAGAGATGGCTACGCCAAAGTCTCCATGAAAGTTGAAAAAAACCACACAAACGCATTAGGCTTCACTCATGGCGGCATAATCTTTTCGCTTGCAGATTATGCTTTTGCACAGGCATGCAACTTTGGAGACAACGTGGCGGTGGCAGTTCAGGTAAGCATAAACTTTTTGAAGCCTTCGGCTGAGAGCGATATTTTAACGGCTGAGGCAACTCGGGTTTCGGAAGGCAAAACTACAGGTTTATATCAAGTTACAGTTCGCAAAGAAGACAAACCTATAGCACTATTCACGGGTTTAGCTTACAAAAAATAACTTGAATCAACCAAACGCTATACAGGTATAATAGAAAATTGAACACAGCCAACAATATTTTTATGTCAGTCAAACCCTAGAATCTTGATGCTGGGGTGGCCGAACGGTTCAGGCGGTAGCCTGCAGAGCTGCTATATATGGGTTCAACTCCCATCCCCAGCTCCAGGGATAAACCCATATACTTTTGGCTTACTTGCGTTTTCTAAAGAGCTTCACATTATCCATTGCACAAAAGTATTCATAGCCTGCTTCGATTAGTTGAGTTGCCTCTTTTACATTATCAGCGGCTTTACATGTATAATCGTCGTCTTCAAAAGTTGCCAATTGTTTGTAGATCAAAATAATAGAATTTGCTTGCGAAAAGTGAGAGTTTTTGCAATCTTCTGAATTAATTCCAAACGAAAATATTGGGAAGAGGTTACTTCAGACTAACATACAGAATTGAAACTAGGGCAAAAAATACAAAAAATTGTTCTGCAATGACAGGGAGTCCAATTACTCGGATGGCTCTATGAAAGATAAGTGGATCAGAAATTATACTATTAGCTAACATCCCAATTGAAAACGCAATCAGCCCTACTGAGAACTTTAACCTCATATCGAATAAAAATCGGGGACTATTTTGGACTTTTCGATTTCCAAGTCTCAAAAGTGCCTTATTACTGATATAGTTGTTTTGAATTTGGTTTCTTTCCTATACACAATACAGATAATAAAGAAACCTGAAAAATCAATTTTATGTAGTTTAGAAGGAAAAATATTTTATAGATACTCGAGAAAAAATGGGGTTTTGAGGGAGACTTCTCCCACTGCAAAGGATGCAACTCCCATCCCCATCTCCAATATTAAATCCATTCAAACACTTACAAGGATTTTACCTGTGTTTTCCAAAAAGATTGTCTTTGTCAAAATCTTACCTTATTAACAAAGGGATAATAAAGCAAGAAAAAAGGATAATTCGCCCAACTGAGCTATGGATTGATTTTTTCGCCTATGGTATATAGGAAAAGGCTAGCTGAGGGTGGCCCTAACCACTTGAATTTATTTACTAAATCCTTAACTACATTGGCATAATTGTCTGATTTATCCAGACTATCAAGGTATTTTTGGAATGAACCGTATTGTTTTTCTATGGCTACAAAGTTTTGTGCATTCTGTATGATTGCCTTAATTTTGCCTTTGTTCCTCACAATTCCGGCATTTTTCATAAGATTTTCAACTTCAGCATCTGAGAAGTAGGCAACTTTGGATACTGCAAAATTAGCAAAAGCTTTCTTAGTTGTTGGCCATTTATCCTCTATAACTCGCCAGTTCAAACCTGATTGAAATATCACTCTACACATGTTCTCAAAGTAAGCGTCGTCGTTGGGCGGTCTTTTTTCTCGATACCACCATTCAGGCATCTTCCAGTTTTGTTCATCGACTGCCATTCTTTCATCTCTAATATTGGAAGTTCCTAATTCGAATTTATGTTATTTGGTTACCCTGACTATGGTTTCTTTTTATCGAGATTTTGGAGACAAGCGCATTCAATTGCGAGTGATAATTTAATAAGTACTACAAATAAAATCCATAATTGAAAAGCTGATCACATAATAGTGTACGTTATATTTGCTGAAAAAAGAAGAGTTTTGAGGGAGACGTCTCCATCTGCAGGGGATGCAACTCCCACGCTGGCACATATAGATTTTCGACTGTAATTGAAGCAACACATTTGAGAAGTCACTGTTGTTAGACCCGGTATCAGTTGGCCCTTTGCGTTATTCCAGATAGCAGAGCCATTATTGTTAAATAGAAAATGCTTGTTACTTAAAATTACAAATCCATGGAGTGAAATTTAATGGATAAACAAGCTGATGCGTATATAGAGAAGCAAAAATCGCCTCAGAAAGAAATTCTGAAAAAAGTGAGAGAAATCTTCCAAGAAACGCTTCCAAACTGCGAAGAAAAAATGACTTGGGGAGTTGTAACGTTTGCATCAGGCAAATTCTATATTGCAGCAATGAAGAATCGTGTTCATGTCGGTTTTGCAGTCACTGGATTGAGTGAAGATGAGATAAGTATGTTTGAAGGAAGGGGCAAAACGATGAGGCACATAAAGATCCCTACTTTAGAAACCATTGACGAGAATAGGCTTGTAAAAATGATAGAACTGGTTGACAAAAAAGCAATCTGCAAACCATGTTAGGAACTAATCTTTGCCGCTACCAAAATACGCTTTAACGCATGAAAAGATCCAGCAGCTGGCAACAGAGTGACTCTTAAGGTTTAGATAAAAAGTTTTCAATATCTTTAATAAATTTCAAAGCTCCACTCTCTATTTGCTTTGTTAGAGATATCTAAATCGTTAAAATCTGGGTTGTCAACTAAAGTGTACTCAATAATTGAATCGACGCCTTTTGTGGTTGGTGGAATGCGATACTTATTCCAATTCGGTATCTTTGAACAATTTCCAGTATTTTGTTTGAACTTGTTTGTTGTATCCTGCTAACCAAACTTCAAATCTGACATGTGTCATGGACAAAAACTATCGCAACTTTCAATTTTCGAAGTTTTAATGATTCTGGGAAGAAGGAAAAATATGTCATATCCATAAATCCATAATAAATACTCCCAGACACCGAATAGTCAGGGTATTTTTTGTAAAATATGATCTCAACCCCATAATGATAACTCCATTAATCCTCTATATGCCTCTTTAATGGCTCCCTTCTGTAGCTGTTTTCTATATTCGATCATGTTTTCGTGAAATGACCCCAAACCGACATCCTCTTTTTTTCAAATCCTCTTTAGTTGAGTAAGGCTAATTAGTTTTTCCAATCATTATAGAGGCATGGCTAAAGTGTTTACTCCTGAGCTAATTGCGCCGTGTGGTATGAACTGTGGAATCTGCAAAGCATATCTTGCCTATTCGCGTGGAGTACCGTACAAGAAAGGTGAAGTATCACATTGCACAGGCTGCTTGGTGCGTAACAAAAACTGTGCGTTCATAAAGCGCGATTGCCCCAAAAAGGTAGGCAAACAACTAAGGTTCTGCTATGAATGCGAAGACATGCCCTGCAAAGAACTAACCAAAATAGATGAGCTTTACAGCGCACGTTACTGGCATGAGCATGGTTGAAAACCAAAAAATGATTAAGGAAAAAGGCATGGATGAGTTCCTTAAAAGTCAAGCTGAAAAATATAGATGTCCCAACTGTGGCGATGTCGTTTCGGTGCATGATGGAAAATGCTATGCATGCGGTTTTCAAACAGAAAAACCGAAAGGTTCCAATCCTAAGCATCGATTGGGTACCCAACCGAAAACAGACATAGCAGACTCTGCGTGATCTGTGTACAATGACTCGCGATGTATAAGTTAAAATTAGAAATTGGAACTCATCGTTAACGCGTTTTCTCTACTAATCTATGCTAAGTCTTTTATTCGCTTGAGAGCTATTATTGTGTGGTGTGAAATATGGTTGATCACACGATTGTGCATTTTGAAATTCCTGCAGACGATGTAGAGAAACTGAGAAAATTCTACAGCCTACTTTTCGGATGGAAAATAGAGCCGATGCCTGGATCAAGTCGAATACTATGGCATATACACTGTGCCTATGGACGAGAAAGGTATGCCCTTAAGACCTGGAGTAAACGGAGGCTTGATGAAAAAACAGAATCCAGACCATAAAGCAGTCAACTACATTAAGTGGAGTCCGTGGATGAGTACGTGAAGAAAATCGAGAGTTTAGGCGGTAGAATCGTTGTTCCCAAAATGGAGGTGCCTGGCATAGGCTGGTGGGCACTCGCATTAGATCCTGAGGGAAACCGATTCGCTATTTTGCAGCCACTGCAATTCTAAGTCAATAAACAATTTTTTTCTATCAAAGCTCTCACAGCGTTCAATATAATAACTGGACGAGTAACAAAATTACAAGTGTGGTAAATCATGTTGCCCAAAGTCGTTGTTCACAACTCAATTAGTCTTGATGGATCACTTACGGGTTTTGAACCAAACATGCAGTTGCATTACCAAATTGCAGGAGATTATCAGAGCGGGTGCTAACTTGATTGGCTCGAACACTGTCAGCGCAGGAGTTGAGTTGTATGAAGATGGAGTTCCTCCAGAGGAGAGAGTTGACTTTGAAAAGCCTAAAAGAGATGCAGGTCTTCCTTACTGGGTTATTCTTGACACGCGAGGAAAGCTGAAGGGGTTGTTGCATACTTGTAGACGGTTTGAGCTCTGCAGGAATGTCATTGTATTCGTTTCGGAAGCAACCCCACAGGACTATGTTAAGTATCTTCAAGAAAGAAAATATGACTACCATGTTGTGGGGGATAAACAAATAAATTTGGAGTCGGCTCTTGAACTTCTTTCCTCAACGTATGGTGCCAAGAGGGTGTTGGTTGATACTGGCAGAGTACTGGGTAATTTGCTTTTAGAGAAAGGGTTGGCCTCTGAACTTAGTCTTTTGGTTCATCCAGTCATCGTTGGGAAGAAAGCATACAACATCTTTGGCAATATCCAGAAGAACATGAACTTGAAGCTATACAAGAAAAAAATCTATCCCAAAGGATATGTTTGGCTGAATTACAAGGTAAAAAACTGACCCGCTATTAATCCTCTGATAGCTTTGTAAAGCAAAAACTGAACAATCGTAGTTAGCGTGGACTAAACTGTGAAGTATAAGAGAAACTAACGGTTCCAAAAAATGCGTATCTATGATTGACAAAAAATCTAGTTCAAGGTGGCAAACTACTTAATCCAAAGCTTGAAAATGTTTTTCCCTAAAAGGTCATAACGGTCTTCGCCTGCTCTAGGCACATATTCGCCGATGACAATTATGGTTTTATCATCTTTAACTAGAAAGCATTTTGCTTCAAGTATAGGTCTTCCCGACCCTTCCTGAACAAAAGCGACGTACCAACCGTTCGAAACCTGTTTTGTTTGGATTGATTGTGGGGGAAGATTGTCATTTGGATAGTTTTTGAATTCTGGGTAAGCAGCTTTCACCAAGGAAATTGCCTCAGATTCTGTTGAGTCGGCTTCGTTCAATGAATGAAGTGTGTAAACAGCTATGAGAATTAATGTGACAAGCGCTAAAATGGCAATTTTTTGAATCTTTTTCATTTTGTCAATCTATGATTACTTAAAATTATAAGCATTTTGAGTAGACTGGTTTCCAAGGCTATTTTTTATTTAACCAAAGAAAAGAAACGCCGCATATTCCATTGAACTATGCAAGAGACTGGAAGGATTCAAGCATAACATTATTTTCTGTCTTTTTCAGGAAAGAAAACATTCAGCAGAGATAGCAAAATGTAACCTGCTTGTGTTTCTGTTGTTTGTTCAAGATATCTTGTATGCTCTTGCTCTAGTTTGAATGTTAATAGCCGATTGCTCTTGTTTGTTAATGTTTGAAAACTATTGATTTTCAACCATTAACTAACCGGAAACAAAAAGTACAGCTATTGCAAAGACAACTATGCTGAGTATAACTGGCTTTTTATTCTCAAGTTATCTCCTACATAGTCGCCATTTCCACACAACCAAATAGGCTATCGGTCGATAATAAGTAAATTATGAATCTAAAATATCAAGTTTTTAGGATGCAATAGCAGTATTGTAGTTGTCTTTATGTTATATCATTGCTTAATATGATAGTTTTTGGATTACGCTACGCTTAAAACTTTTTTAGTTTTATATAATGAATGACAAGTTTTTTTAATGAATAGATCCTATTGTTAATTGGAGAGGATGTGAATGGCTGTTATTGAATGCCCCTTCTGCTTTGAAATTCTCGAAGTTGAACCGCCAGATAGACTTCATTCAGCATTTTCATTTGCCAAACCGATATCGAAAAGTTTTCACCACAAAGTTGTCAAGAAGAATCATAAATGCCAGAATCCTGAGTGCAAAAAACCAATTGAGGTTTTCTGGTATGCCCCGTTAGAATATTTTAGCAGAATATAACCTCGTTTTTCACTGCGGATAAAAAGCTTAAAATCTAAATTGTATCATTAGAGATAATGTTGAAAATTTATGAACGAAAATGTATTGGTTACGATAACTGTAAGCCGAAAAAAAGATGAAGTTGTCTACAAAGTTGACTGCGCAAAAGAAGTAAAAAGCGAAGAGTTAGCGCATTATCTTGACGAGATTATTGAGGGCATATGCACGTGGAAACCAGAGGTTTGCGAAGAAACAGTGCAGACTATCGTTGGAGTAATAAGAGAACCTAAACGGCAAAAATAACACAAAAGGTAAAATTCGCGATCAATTAAAAAGGTCTTGTTTTAATAAATAAAGCTAAAAACCGGAGTATGGAAAATCAAGCTGGGAACCTCGAAAAATTATTGCTCCCAACCAGCTATTCCTATTTCTTAGTTTTTGGCTTGAAGTATTCTTTCATAGGGTCCCAGTAGAATTCTGTCCATCCCTCAGCAGTCTCTGCCCCTTGATCCTTGGGAACGTTCGAGTGTATCATTGTTATTTCTGTTCCTTTTGGCACCACACGGAAAGTCAACTCGAGTATTGATGGAGGGTAATTTTCCGGAAAATCCGTCGACTTCCACTCCTGGACTACGCGTTTTCCTTCTTCAAGCTCCAAAAACGTACCGGAGATGTATCCATCCCAAGCGGTGAATTTGCCACCGATGACTGGTTTACCTGTGGCTTCGCTGTCGGTGAATTCACTGTGTTTTTTTGGATCCACGTAAGCTTCGTAGACCTCTTTTGGGGAGACTTTTGGGATAGTTACTTTTTGTGTTATTGTTGTTACTTCATTCTTCAAAAACTAACACGACCATTATTAGGTATAATAGAGAACCGCTTTTAACTCTGGCGCTCCTAGTTACATCTTGATTACGACAGAATTAAATTTTAACATACTGTTATAATGTCTAATTGAGGTTATTTACTATGTCTCAGGTTGATATTTCTGAAAAATACAGTAATTTTCTTGCGCCAAAAAAACAGATTATTGTAAACAACGAGAACATACTTGAAAGATATGGAGTACAAGCTTCAGCGATAACTATCGAAGAAGTCATTGGAGTTTTACCTAAATTTAATTTTGCAGTAAACTACCCCCAGCCTTTGAGGACAAGCAATAAGCTGTTTGAGTTAAACAACAATGTAGTAATAAAAACCGGGTATTCTAACACACTTGAAGAAGGGGTAGAAGGAGAAATCAACGCAATAAAATGTTATTTTTCCCTCTAACGATCCGCCACGCATTGAAGTATATGGGCAAGCAAAAACCTCTACCAACCTCACTCGATCAACTAACAATAAACCTCTTTTTAATCTCACTTATGGTAACACGTTGTTTAGTTTCACTTCCACAACAAGCACCCAGGAACAAGTCAGCAGAGTCGTAGCAATCGCCAGAAAATCAGCCGTTAAAACACAAGCAAGCAATTCATGCTACTCAGGGGAATGCGTGGGAGTGCCAGACCTTAAAGTTAGAGAAATCATCGCTCTAAACGGGATAGGAAAAAAGTATGACGGATGTTATTTTATGGAAAAAGTCTTGCATGAATTGAAAGTTACTGGGTATACAACAAAGTTTGAGGAGAGAACGCTCTAAAAAAAGTTGATTTTGCAACCCAAAATCTAAATGGCACGAAACCAATTTGAACAATCAGTGAGCAAAAATGGGAAGATGTACAGTTACTAAAGGTCAAAGACAGCTGGGTAGGAATATTAGAAAGCTTGAGAACAGCGTTGAATTGAGCAGTAACGAGTGCAAAGCAAAGCTGGCTGAGCAAAAATACAAGCAGAAAACTCAGGCAATCCAAGGATTCAACTCAGATTCGCCAGTGCAGAACTTGCGCGACGCGTCAAAATGGAAGAAGGACGAAAATAAAACTTGACACAGAATATTTTTGAGCCCAAATATCCCAGTCGTGTAAAAAACTATTAGCGCATGAAACAAAAAGTCATTATTACTTTATGTTCTCCAGCCTGGAGCAACCTTCTTGCCCAAAACTAACACTTGAATGTGCCCAATTACAATTATCATCATCCAAACAGAGGAGTAAAAGAAGTAGTAGACAAAAAGTTCATGGATTTTTATTTTAAAACCAAGTTTTCTTGAGAACCCATAGAAAACACCGGTGGTTAACGCGAATCCCGACATTGAAATAAGCAAAATCTTAAGCACGTCCGCAGTCGCTAAGGACAAAAGAAAAATTGGCAATGCAATGTTGAATTTCACTGACAAAAAGAGTGAGAAAACCAAGAGTGAATTGTACATCCAAAGACTAGGTATGAACGCGCTCAAAAGAAACACCGCAACGGATGGGTAGAGGAAGAATAAACTTGGCAAAACAATTTGCGGTTTCTTAATGAACTTCTTAGCCAATGGCTTATACCAGTCTTTAAGCCACAACGCCTGCCCAATTGCCCATCGCCTGCGCTGTGTAAACCACTTTCGCCAATCAGAATGTACCTCGTTTTCGACTTCTACATCATGCGAGTAAGCAAAGCTACTGTCTTCCAAAAAAGCTCTCGTGGCAATGTCGATGTCTTCAGCAACTACTTTTCTGAAGCCATGGACTTTTTCGAATATATCCCGTTTTATGGCGAAAGCGGCACCGTTTACAGCTGGGCATTTATGCATATACTTGGACGCGAGCCAAGAACTAATGTTGAAAGTTAAATATTCATAATACGCCATTTTAGAGAGGAAAGATTTGTCTTTGGTAACTTTCTTTTTAATGTCCAAAACGTCAGCCTGTTGCATTTCCATAACGATTTTTCGCAGGTAATCAGGGTCAGTTGGGAGTCCAACGTCGGAGTCAAGGAAAAGCAGCACTTTGCCAGTTGACAGTTTGACTGTACTGTTGAGGGCGTTGACTTTTCCAATGCGTTCTTTGTTAACTATAAATTGAATATTTTCAGCTTCAAGACACTTAATTTTTTCACAGAAAGCATCAGTGGGCTGGTCAACTGTAACAAAAATTTCTTTCGAAACATTCTGCGAGCCAAGTTTGTTTAGCATGCCTGCTAGTTGATCGGATTCCTTGTAAACGGGAATGAAGATACTGACGTCCACAATTAATCCTCAGTCATTACGCATAAACAAGATGGAGTATTCACAGAATCCCTTTTAAATTATTCTACAAAATGGTAGAAAAACCTCTGCTTAGTATGGACAGAGAAGCTAGAGCTTCGCTGTAACCAACACTACACCCAACACTGTAAGAACGATACTTACAACAAGTTTTTTCGACACATGCTCAATTTTTCTCAAATACAAGTAAGCAAATATCGCTACAAACACAGGTTCAATCGAGAGCAAGGGTGTAATAACTGAAACATCATCAAAGCTTAAAGCGTAGAAACTCAGCATCCATGTGATTGCTTGCCCGACTCCTGCAGCCCAAAACAAACGCATATCTCGTTTCAAAGACAATTCTTTGCGAGTTGAAGCTGAAGACACTATCATAATTAGAAAGGGCAAAAGAGAAGCTGTGTACGCAACTGCGACACCTAAAACTGGGGCGTCAAACTGAACTAAAGCGGACTTGCGCAATATGCTGCCAGCACCCAACGCCAAACCTCCCAGCACTGGATAAATCAAATCTTTTCTCGAATGAATTTTCAGGTTGCCAGCTTCTCGAGAACTCCACTCCACAAGAATCCCTCCTAAGAAAACCATAAAGATACCTACCCAGTTGCTTGGTCGCCAAAAACTCACTGAGAAACAGCACCGCTAAGAGCGAGGTATAGAGCGGATAAACCGCAAATAGGGATGAATTGACTGGCGCACCCAACTTTTTCATACCCTGATAATACAATAGCCTAACGAATCCAGGAGTCAAAACGCCACTTAACGCAAAAAGAAGAATACTGCCGATGTTAACTAACGAAAAATCAGTCAGTACCAACGCAAGCGGCCAGAGAACAACCATGCCTACCCAACTTACAGCTAAACTAATGTTAAAAGTGCTTGATTGATTGGAGTATCTCCTAACTAGAACTACTGAAAACGCAGAGGTTGCCGCAGAAATTATCGCTAAGACTATGCCAATCATGCATCTCCATGTTGATAAAGCGATAATTAAGATTATTTCTCAAAGCTCTCTTTTGGGGTTTATAATAGGTAAATTATTATTTGCCACAACAGAATATATCAGCGTTATGACTCGAGTTAAAGCCATAAGTTTACTCTCAGGCGGATTAGACAGCATACTTGCCACAGAATTAATTCGTCGACAAGGCATCGAAGTAATAACTTTCAATATAAAAACGCCTTTTGGCATCCCCAAAAAAGATGGCACAAGCGAAGCCGCCCAAGCAGCGGAACAATTAAAAGTCCCCTTAAAAGTAGTCACCGTCGAACAGGATTATTTACGAATGCTACGCAAACCAAAACATGGATACGGCAAAAACCTAAACCCATGCGTAGATTGCAAAATCTTCATCCTGAAAAAAGCAAAAAAATACGCCAAAGAAATAGGCGCAGACTTCATTTTCACAGGTGAAGTTTTAGGAGAACGACCCATGTCCCAATATGGTCCCGCGTTGAAAGTTATTGCTGAAGAATCTGGGTTGAAGGGAAAACTTTTACGGCCTTTGTCAGCGAAGTTGCTGGCTGAAACCGCAGCTGAAAAGAAGGGTTTAGTTGACCGAACCAAGTTGCTAAGTATTCAAGGCAGATCAAGAAAACCCCAGTTTGCCCTTGCTCAAGAATATGGAATTACAGTTTATCCTTCTCCTGCTGGCGGATGTCTCTTAACCTGTGAAGAATACTGCAAAAAACTGAGAGACCTTTTCGAGAACAAGAAACGCTTGTCGATGGCAGATGTGGCTCTGCTACGGGTGGGCAGGCATTTCAGAATAGGAAAAAATAAGATAATTGTTGGAAGAAACGAAGTTGAAAACAAGTTTTTAACTTCTAATAAAGTAGGAAGCGATTTCTATTTTGAACCATCCGATGTCGTTGGACCTACAACTCTTTTGCAAGGACCCAAAACAAAGGCAGCGATTGAAACAGCCGCTAAATTGACAGCATCATATTCGGATGCTAAATCTAGAGAAGTGAAGGTGAAGTTTGGCAAAATAACCCTCGACAGAACAATAATTGTCACGTTGCCCAAAAAGGCTGATAATGATAAACTTAGAGTTGGAAACGTAAAGAAATGAGAATAGAAATCAAATGAAAATCATTAGATGTCTTTCTTCATAGCTTCTTGCTTAAGCTCTCTCGGCATCAACTCGATTGCGTATCGTAACGCTGTTCGCGGCATGCTCTTGCGATTTTTGACAACGTAATCGAATACTTTTTTCTGGTGTTTTCGGCTTTCCTCTTTGAGCAGCCACCCATATCCCTTCTGCACCATATCATCCTGATCTGTTAACAGCATGTCGCAGATTTCAAAAGCATCCTCTAGAAACAGACCTTTCTTCGCGGGAACAATAAGCGTCACAGCAGAAGCCCGCTTTAGCCAGCGGTTATCACTTTTAGCCCAGCTCTTCACTTCAGCCAGCGCTTCAGGATATTTCTGGATAAGACCACCAATGGTGTGGTTGCAGAATCCATCACATTTAGCCCAGTTATTAATATAACGTTCAATCCATGTTTTGAAAGTTGTCAAATCTCCAGGTTCAAGCTGGTCAATGTAGTTTGGCAGCCAAAAAGAAACTACGAATGCCTCTTCAGTATAGTCAGAACGCAAAAGCTCTTCGCACAACCCAAAAATTGCCGTCTTATCCAAAGTTTTTACGCGAGGCCAATATTTTTTTGCGATTTTTCCAACAGTCTCAGTTTTAACGCCATAGTATTTTACTTGCTCCTTGAAAAAGCGTTGAAAACTCTTTTGTGTCTTCGGATCAGTGGTGGCTTTCAAGTCTGTTCTGATTTGTGTTAGGACATTGGTCATAACAGAAGAATCGATGTTTGGAAGAATAATAGCTTTTTCTAAAACTAAAACAAAATTAATTAAAAATAGAAGGAAAATGAGGTTTAGTAGTCTTCCATTTGGTATAGACCCAAATCGATGTTTAATGTTTTTTCGGGTCCGCAGCTGTCTTCAAGGTCGTAGAGGTGGCTTGTTGCTTTCTCTAAACGGCTTTTTTTAATTGTCACTTTAGCTTTAACCATCCTGTTAACTTTCATTTTGTTTTTTGGTTTACCAATAACACTGGGTGTGCCAAGGACTAGAGTGTTATCGATAATTTTTGGTGTAACTTCAACTTTGACATCTTCAATCGATAGATTAATCTTCAGGGCGTCGTCGTGGAGTTGTTTAGTCAACGCCTTTTCGCCTCCAAACTTCAGCACTTATCAGATCTCGAATTGCGACGCGGATGGCTTCGGCACGGTTTGGATAGAACCGTTCGTCAACCAACTGGTCCAAAGCTTTTATATATGTTTCAGGTAAATACAGAGTTATCAGTTTCATTCAGGACTAGGCTCCCTTGTTAGTGAATCACTAAACGATGTTTCTCTGTTATAGTTCTATATATCATGCTACAAATATGTGTTAAACATGTTTGTGCATCTATTTATAAGCTTTTTATGAGTGATGATGCAGGCATCTGTCAATTCAGGCACGGTAAGGATTATGTTTTTATTCCTTGTTAAAGCAACTAACGTACGGGTATCTGCATGGTCGAGCAAGTTTTCGTTAAAAACTTCGGGTGTTCCTCCAATGTAGCAGATGGAGAAGTTTTAGCTGGTTGCTTAGTTGAAGGTGGATTCCAGTTAGCCGCATCAGAATCAGAAGCTGACGTTATTATCTACAACACCTGCGCTGTCAAAGGCCCCACCGAAAACCGAATAATCGATGCCATAAAACACGCGCCAAAAGACAAAAAAATCGTGGTCTCAGGTTGCCTACCCAAAATAAGTTTTGAACGCCTATTGCGAGAAACCCATTTTGACGGCGTCGTTGGTCCAGCATTGGGCAGAGAAATCGTCGATATAGTGAAGAGGGTTTTGGCAGGCGAGAAAGTTACCAGTCTTTCCTCAGTGAAAGACAGCCCAAAGTTGAACCTTCCCACTCAAAAATCCAACCCCGTCGTAAGCATAGTGCCAGTTAACTATGGATGCTTGGGCAGTTGCACTTACTGCTGTGTTGTTTTGGCTCGCGGACACTTGCGAAGCTGCAGCATTAAAGAAGTGGTTGAGCGTGTGCGATTTGATTATAATAGCGGTGCCAGAGAGTTTTGGATCACATCTCAGGACACTGCATCCTATGGAAGGGATTTAGGCACTGATCTTGCCGATTTGCTTGTTGGTTTGGTTAAGGTGGAGGGCGACTTTCGCGTTCGTGTTGGTATGATGACGCCCAACATGGTTACTGAAATGCAAAGTCGGCTCATCTCCGCTTTTGATAACCCTAAAATCTTCAAGTTTTTGCATTTGCCTGTTCAAAGCGGCGACGATGCTGTACTTCAGTACATGCGAAGGTTCTATACGGCAGAAGAATTCAAAATGAACTGTGAACACTTTTAGAAACGAATTTTCCCAATTAACGTTGGCAACCGATGTCATAGTGGGTTTTCCTGGCGAAACAGAAGAAGCTTTCCAGAACACTCTTAAACTCTTGGAAGAAGTCAAACCCGACATAGTTAATGTTTCAAAATTTTTTGCCAGACCCAAAACCATAGCTGCCAGAATGAAAGATGGCTTAGTTGATAAAGAAGAAACCAAACGCAGAAGCACCGTAGCGGCGGAGTTGGCTAAACGGCTTTCAGCCGAACGAAACCTACGTTGGGTCGGTTGGAGCGGAGAAATATTCATAGATGAAAAAGGTAAGTTGGAGGGTTCCTGGGTAGGGCGAAACTTCGCCTACAAACCAATAGCCATCCAAAGCACAGACAACCTGCTAGGTAAAACCATTAAAGTCAAGGTAACAGAAGCCTTAACAACCTACCTAAAAGGCGAACTATAGAAAAGCTATGTGCTCAAGGAGACATTTCCACCTTTATGCATAGACCAATAAACCCATAGAGGTAAGGGACAAAATTCCTATAGATAAAATAACACTGTTATAAAATGGGCAGAAAGCATCGAAAACATTGCACCTTTGCCCAATCGTGCAAACCCCCATGCTTCCTGCCCATATAAAAAATTACAACATTTTTTTATTAGGTCAGAATTGAATGACTATTTTCCAAAGTAGCTATCATGATTCGACATTAACTTTTTTCGTAAGAAGATAGGGTTTTGGTAGCAACGAAATGCGTAATTATTTTTAGCTCTTGCATTTTATTTAGTAACAAAAAACTAATATAGGGTAAGCACCCGACTTTTCTTTTTATCAGAATTTTTATATTCACCCTCTTCTATAGAGGGTTAACGAATTAAATGCGCGACTTTGATGTAGTGCTTCTTGAAGACGAAACAGGCGGTTACGTGGCTATAGTACCCGCCCTGCCGGGGTGTCACACGCAAGGTGATACTTTGTCGGAAGTCATGGAAAACGTAAAAGAAGCCATAGATCTTTATTGGGAAACCTTATCTCAGCAAGAAAAGAAAGATTTGCTCAAAGAAAGAGTCGTGGGTATACAAAAAGTGAAAGCCCTTGCCTAAAATTCCACCGATAAATTCTACTCGTTTAATTAAAATTCTTGAGCAAGAAAGCTTCAAAGTTGTCCGTCAAAAAGGTTCACATGTCATTCTGATTAATGAAGAAAAAACTAGAATAGTCGTACCAGTACATCTTGGAAAAGAGATAAAACCTGCACTACTTAGAGCAATATTAAAAGAAGCTGAAATAAATCGAGATAAATTCCTCAAATTATTGAAGGAGAAATAAACATGACACAATCAAGCATTTGTTTTTTTAACACTTTAACACGCAAAAAAGAAGCTTTAAAGCCGTTAGAACCGGGCAAAGTCAAGTTGTATACGTGTGGTCCCACGGTTTATGATTTTGCGCATATTGGGAATTTTCGGGCTTTTCTGTTTGAGGATTTATTGAAACGATGGCTGGTTCAACGTGGCTTCAAAGTTACCCATGTTATGAATCTCACAGACATCGATGATAAAACAATTAAGGGTAGCCAAAAACAGGGTGTTCCTCTTCGGGAGTTCACGGATTTTTACGTAAAAGCCTTTTTTGAAGACATTAAAGCCTTAAACATAGAACCCGCCGAAGTTTACCCAAAAGCTACCGACCATATTCCAGAAATGGTCAATTTGATCAAGACTTTGATGGCTAAAGGTTTCGCTTACAAAGGTGAAGACGGATCAATCTACTTCTCTGTAGGCAAATTTCCCGATTATGGTAAAATGTCTAAAATCAAGGTAAGTGAATTGAAGGCTGGGGCAAGAGTAAGCCAAGATGAATATGCCAAGGAAGAAGCACAAGACTTTGCACTCTGGAAAGCATGGACGCCTGAAGACGGCGATGTATTTTGGGAAACAGAATTGGGCAAAGGAAGACCAGGATGGCACATCGAATGCAGCGCTATGAGTATGAAGTACCTTGGAGAAACCTTCGACATCCACTGCGGCGGAGTCGACAACATGTTCCCCCACCACGAAAACGAAACTGCCCAATCAGAAGCAGCAACAGGCAAAAAATTCGTGAATTACTGGATGCACAATGAGCATTTACAGGTTGAAGGCAAAAAAATGTCTAAAAGCCTTGGCAACTTCTACACACTTCGAGACCTCTTAGCCAAAGGCTATGATCCCATTGCAATTCGTTATCTTTTAATGTCCACACACTATCGCCAGCAATTCAACTTTACGTTTGAAGGGTTAGAAGCCTCAAAAGGTGCAGTGGAAAGGCTGAGGAATTTCGTTCGCCGTTTACACGATGCGGATGGCAAAGAAAGCGGGGGAAAAGTCGCTACTTTTTCGTCGATGGCTGAGGCTTGCTTTGGCGGTTCGATGGATGACGACTTAAACATTGGTATCGCCTTAGCTTCGCTGTTTGATTTTGTGCGTGAAATCAACAATTTGCTAGATTCTAATATGATAAGCAAGGGTGAAGCTGCTGATGTCGGGGGTTTAATTTTGAAGTTTGATGCAGTTTTAGGAGTGATTGGTAGAGTGGAAGTGGAAGAAGCTCTATCCGATGATGTTGATGCGTTAGTGGTTAAACGTGAAGAAGCCCGCAAAACCAAGAATTGGAAAGAAGCCGACACAATAAGAGCCCAGCTCAAAGCGATGGGTATCGTTCTTGAGGACACGGCTCAGGGAGTAAGGTGGCATAAAGAGAAAACTTAAGTGGTTTTTCCGCTAAAATTCCATTCTTTTGATAAATACTTCTCTTTGTAGAGCTTGTTTGCAATTTCCAATTCACTTCTTGTTAATTCGCCTTCTTCCAGCTGGATTTTCAAAATAGCCCTAAAACCCTGTGCCAACGCGTTGGCAACTGTTTCAGACATAACACGGTGCCCCAACTCGTTTTGGATACTAGTGATTTTGCGTTTAGCAATGTCGGCGGCTTGAGTACAAGTGGCGTTTCTTAGTTTTAAGAACTGGAACATTCTTGGTAAATCAACACTTATCAAAAGTGTCCCATGTTGAAGAACCACTCCGCGAGTGATTGTTTGGCTGCTGCCTGAGATTTTTCTTCCATTTACGGTTAGGTTTGGGCAGTTTTTGGCGTCACCGCCACTAAAATCTGCTGGAACACCTAAAAGGCGAAGTGCTTCAGTTATTGCGCGTAAATTTTGGTGTAAACTACAGTTATGTCATTGGCGCCAAAATCGGCTGTTTTTGCAACCACGCTGTAGGTAATCTCACCTTCATAGTCATGGTAGACAGTGCCTCCACCGCTGATACGTCTAACCACATCGACACCAAACTGCTTAGCAACGTCAAGGTAAACTTCTACCTCTGGGTTCTGGTTTTTGCCGATGCTTACCGCGGATGGTTGCCAACGGTAAAACCGCAAGGTATTGGGAACTTGCCCAGCGACTCGTTCGTTTAGGATTGCTTCATCAATTGCCATATTCCTGAAAGCATCGTGGGTTGATAAGGTGATCAAACGCCAAGTATCCATTTTCTCAATCCTTCAGAGGAGAAATTAAGGAAGCGCTTAAAACCATTATGTTGCCACTTCAAGCATTCCTCTTAGGAGAGTAGTTAGGAATATGAAACTCCCTGCGTCATAATTTATTTCTTTAAATAAAATCCTTCGTTTTTTTTGAAGATACAAAAATATTATATACTTTTTAAAGAATAAGCCTTCAGGTGTCTGTTTGAAATATAAAGTATCGGGGATTTGTTTAATTATCTTAACATTAGCAGCAGCATTTTCCGCCATAAATTTTACTTTAGCAGCCACTTCAAGTGGGCAAGCTACAACTATGCAGCCGTCAATCGCGCCGCAGATTGTCTCAGCCACAGGAAACGGATGGATAAACCCAGCTGCCAAAAGAGATGACTTTAGCTTTTTCGCTAAAGGTGGAGCGTTAAAAACCGACGGATGGAGATACAACCCTAACGCTCAAGCAAGCTTTACTGGACGTGACTTCAAAACCAACCTAGTAATCCAGGTTTGGAGCACCAAAGTTTGGCGAGATAAAATTGATTCTGTAGACACTGGCAAACGAGTCATAATCGCTGGTACAGCTACGGTCAAAATCGGGCAGCAAGATGTCAGGACCAACTGGTGGTTTAGAATCACTGCAAAAGATGGATGTGATTCCACTGTCAAGGACACATTCATGATTCAGCTGTGGCGGCCCATCGGTGCCAACAACGCTGGTGGATGGTCGCCTGTAGACTTCAAAGCAGATAAGCCAGCGAGCTTACACCTTAACACAGAAGCTTTCTATCAAGTTCAAGGGGTACTTAAAGGCGGTAATATAGAAATTAAGCTCTAATCGGCGGTAACGATCACCTACCGAACACCCATTTTTTTCCAGCTTAAGTACACATATCGCAAGCCATACGTGTCTTCAATTTACAAAGGGTATGATAAGCCTTAAAACTTAAACCTGCATTTCTAAGTGCAAAGAGGAATATTAATGAAAATTATCTCTGGTCCCGCATCCATAACCCTTGGTGAAGCAGTTTCAGCGCATACTGGTTTCTCAAACGTTCCGGTGGTCTCAAAGGTTTTTCCTGACGGCGAATCCTACGTTCGCTTAGAAGACAATGTTCAAGGCGAAAATGTTGCGATTGTGCAAACAACTTGCCCCCCTATGCAGGATGGCAAGCTTTTTCAGCTAGCTTTTTTGGCGGATTCAGCTAAGCGTGCCGGTGCAGGCAAAGTCACTGCTGTCGTGCCCTACTTGGCGTATGCTCGACAGGACAAAATGTTCCTCTCAGGTGAAGGTATAAGCGTTGAAACCATAGCGCGTATGCTTAAAGCCTCAGGAATCGACGAGTTATTAACTGTCAATGTCCACTCGGAACCCACGCTGGAACAGTTTCCTTTTCCGGCAAAAACGCTCAGTGCAATCCCACTCATAGCAGACTATTTCATAAAGAAAGGATTCAAAGGCGCATTTGCGTTATCACCTGACAAAGGCGCTATGTACATTGCTAAGCAGGCGCAGGCAGTTTTAGGTGGCGATGTAGGACACCTCAACAAGACCCGCGACCGCTACACTGGACAAACCGTTCAGACTGCTGAAGGCTTGAACGTTAATGGACAAAACGTCATAATCCTCGACGATATTATCAGCACAGGCGGCACAATCGTTGGCGCAGCAAAAATCCTCCGCGAACAAGGAGCAAAACACGTCTTCTGCGGATGTGTTCACGGCTTGCTTATCGGCGATGCGGAAAAACGCATTTTAGATGCAGGCGTCGAGGAAATCGTGGGCACCGACAGCGTTCCAGGAAATGTGAGCAAGGTGTCGTTGGCACCGTTAATCAGTCAAGAGCTTAAGGCGCAGAAATAGTGCTTAAACTCTTCTTTTTGTTGTCAGGCGAGAACGAGTCGATGCCTGCCGCTGAAGTAAAGGCTATTTTGGAAGCGGAAGGCTTCAGCTACGCGAATGTCTCAGAGTTTGACCAGATTCTGCGGTTGGAAGCAGAAGTGGATAGCGTACAATCGGTGCAGGTTCGCTCGGCGTATACGCGTTTTAGTGCTTTGGAACTTTTTGTGTCAAATGCAACCCACGAAGACATATCCAAAGCAGTCGCGGAAACAGATTTCAAAGCCGTCCTCAAACCCGGCGAAAGCTTTGTGGTACGGATTAATCGTATAAGGAATTATGCCGACCAAGCCCTAAACACCATGGAGCTGGAGGGCAAACTGGGCAAACAAATCCTAAAAAGCACCGAAGGCACCAAAGTCAGCCTGAAAAACCCTGATAAAACATTTATCGGAATAATAACTGATGAAAAACTGGTTTTAGGATTAAAATTAACAGATATAACCAGCAAAACCTTCTCTGAACGCCGTCCGCGAAAAAAACCCTTCTTTCACCCATCTGCCATGCCGTCAAAGATGGCGCGTTGCATGGTTAATCTGGCACTTGGCAAAGCTGAAACACTTATGTTGGACCCGTTCTGTGGTACAGGCACATCCCTCATCGAAGCCAGCTACATCGGCTGTCGCGCAGTCGGGGTAGATGCCCAGAAAAGAATGATTTTGGGCACAAGAAAAAACCTGCATTTCTTCAACATTTCTGCAGAAGGGCTGGTGCTGGCGGATTCGCGAAAGCCCCCGTTCTTCAAGTTCGACTGCGTTGTAACAGACCCCCCATATGGACGCTCGTCAAGCACACTAAAATCAACCACTGAACAATTAGTTAAAGACGTTTTAGCTTCTTCGCTGGAGTTGTTGGGGAAGGGAAAACGGATTTGTATAGCCCTTCCTATACAGGTGAACGGATCAGGTCAAGTAGACCATATGGCAAAAGACCTGGCAGATTTTGTCAAAGACCTCGGATATAAGACCATTGAATCACATTTAGTCTATATTCACAGCTCATTAACTCGGGAAATAATGGTTTACGAAAAACTCTAACCAAACCAAAACAACTTCAAAAAATCCTTGAATATATGCCCCTCTTAGAAAAAAACAATTAACAGAACAAAAAGAATAAGCATTAAAGTGTAATGATTTGTTGGTTTACCACAAAAAATACAAACACAACTTTGGCAATGAGCAAAACTTTAGCTTTAGCACTTGTTCTCGTCTTTCTAACAGCATCCTGAATAATTGTAGTTTTGCCTGTTTCTGGAACCACTACGGAGAATACATGGACAACAAAAGCACCGATGCATGTAACCAGAAGCGATTTGAGTGTCTAAACTTGGATCCTGCAATCTCATCCAGCTATCAAGAACTGAAAGCTCCAAAAAGGAAGGCAAGATACAAAATCTACAAAGCAACATCTTCAGGTCAAGAAACCTATGCCTTCACAGTGGGTAATGTCTTAACCTACACTGACACTGCAGTTGCAAATGACATAACATACTACTATACAATGACAGCAACAAATGCAGCGGGCGAATCAATCCAATCAAACGAAGTTAACGCAAAACCAACAGCGCCAGTGATCAAATCCATGATTGTAGACGTTAATACTGACAAAACCTCTTACTCTAGGGGATCCACAGTTAAGCTAACAACAACTGTTACAGATTCACAAAACGCATCACCCATAGTAGGCGCCTTAGTAAAAGTCACAATCAACGCACCCAACGACAAAGTATTATGGACGGGATCAGGCTTAACCAACTCATTCGGCATATCTACACTATCCTACCGACTAAATAGCTCTGCTCTGAGAGGAACCTATAGCTTAACAGCAACCGTAACATACACCGGATACTCAGTAGGTATTGATCAAACAACTTTTGCGGTTAAATAACCGTTTTTTCTCTTTGTTTTTGCTTAGTTAAGATATGAGACCGTGTAAAAAATCGGAATAACAAACACCTGGAATGCCTAATAAATTAGTCTAACACTTTATTTCGAATGCTTTTCTCCTTATCTTTTAACAAGCGCCCCAATTAGAGCTTCAACCCCAAGAATCTTTAGAGCTCTCCTCAAATTATAAGAAAACAAAAGCAACCCAACCTCCCCACTAACCTTCCTTAGACCTCTTAGCAACAAATAAGGAGCACCAAACGCCCTCTTCAAAGTACCAAACGTATGCTCAACCACCTTTTTACGTTCACCCATAACCTCAGGATGCCACTTCATCCGATTCTTCATATCATCGACAACCTCCTCATGCATCCACCGCCAAATCAACCGCCCACGCTTGTTGACTGTACATTTAGTCATAAAGAACTGGCATGCAGAGCAAACACCCTTCTTGCACTTGTAAATTCGCCTATCCATCCCCTCTTGAAACGTACTAAACTGAAAGAAAAGACGCTGACCAGCTGGACAAACATAAACATCAGCACCCTTATCATAACGGAATTTATCAGCAGTAAACTCCGGCGACAATAAACTGCCTCCAGTTCCTGATCTCTTTACCGCAACATAAGGTGTAACCCCACTATCTACACATTGCTTGATTTGCATAAAATCAAAATACCCCTTATCCGATAAACAATCAATCTGCTCAACATGAAGCGTTTCTTTTGCACTTATGGCTACGTTACTGAGTTGATTTAGATCTGAGGCTTGGTTAGTTACCAGGTAGTTAACGATGAGGTGGTTTTTTGAATCTACAGCTGCCTGCATGTTATAGCATGATTCAACTCGTCCATGATTCATCATCTGCCGACAATCCGGATCAGTAAGAGCAACCTCTGTCTGCCCTGCCTTTTCCATTTTACCAAGGATTTCTTCACATTTCTCCTTCTTCTCAAGCAAAGCTGCCAGTTTGTCTACTTCAAAAGCCTTCGCATCTTCACGCGCATCACTGCTGGCCTGTTGCTCATCAGATGCTTCCTGCTCATCGGTGTCATCCAACTCTTCAAGATAATGCTTCACTGATTTTTCCATGACTTTTATTCTCTTTGCAAGCGCTCTTTGGGTAAAGGCTTTATCGTTGGCGTTGACAGCATGAAGTTTGGTGCCATCAACTGATACTTGTTTTGCACCATAGAGACTGAGATTTTTTAAGAAAGCTACAAATTCTTTGAACAAGGCACCTATCGCCTGCGGGTTGTCTTTTCTAAAATCTGCTATTGTTTTAAAATCTGGTGCTAAGCCTTTGAGAAGCCACATAGCTTCAAGGTTTGTTTTGCATTCACGTTCAAGCTTTCTGCTTGAGCGGATGTGGTTTAGGCCTCCGTAGAGGTAGAGTTTGCAAAGGTCCTTTGGGTTATATGAGGGTCTTCCAAGATTTTGCGGCGTTGAGTGCGTGAAGCCTAGCTTTTCCATGTTTAGCGTGTTTACGTAGGCGTCTATGAATCTGACTGGGTTGTCTGTTTCTACGTATTCTTCTATTGTTTTTGGCAAGAGGAATGTTTGGTTTCTGGATTTGGTTAAGCACTCTTATTATCTTTTTTTTGGACTAAAAATTAATATTTAGTAACCGAGATACATCTACGTTAACTCACTTTTACTTCCTCTCTCCACTGCGTCAGATAGTCTTTTCTCAGATAGTTTAAAAGCAGTTTTTAGTCAACTCTTGGATTCCTAACTAATGTGAGTTGATTGTTGTGGGTAAAACTGTTGAGTCTTATAGGATGGCTTTGGAAGGTGAAATTTGTCGTTGGAACGGCTTTGCTAGAGGTCTTCGTAAAGTATGATCGTGAAGCTTTCGAGGAATTGATTGAAAACTGCAGAAATAACGCCATGACCGCTAAGATTAAGGCAGCATCATTTGAACCTAAATAAGGAAGCTGGGAGTGCAACTACTGCGACTACCAATGCCTATGCGACACTTGAGTTTGATTGGAGAGAAAAAAATTGAAAAAATGTAAAACGTTGTGGAAAAGAAATCAGCCAGCAGGATAGCGAAAGCTACGACGGTATGTGTTGGAAGTGTTGGAACGACAAACTAACAGAAGAATCCGACAGCATGTTTGACGAATTAATGTAAGAAGCGATATTGTTTTGTGGCCTTGTCAATATTGTGGACATGAAAACGACGAAATCTCAACAATCTGCGAAAACTGTGGCGCACTAAAAGAAGATGATGCCGGTGATTCTGGCGATAACAAAGACTCAGAAGACCTCTTTTTCGATAACGAGGAAATTTAGAAAAACCGAAATCAAGTAATGGTGACCCTGCTGCTTCAATAATCTATTGGAAACCGCCAATTCTAACCTGTAGAGTTTGAATAGCGGTTGATTCAATGCAGTTACTGCAGGTAAAGCAGGTTTTTTCACATAGCAAAAATTTTTTTAACTGAACCTTAGATTTTTTCAGCAGTTAGAATTATCTGCTTTATCTGCATTGCTGCATTGCTTTGATAGTTCTCTGTTTAGATACTGGATTTTATAATTAGAGAGACACAACTTTGGTATTTTTGGCTTTTTCAGATTTAACATGAAAAGTCGTGTACCCGAGTTGAACTGTGTCCTCTGTTACCTGTGGAAACTTAACCACGATCTTGCAATCCATCCTTACTTCAAGCGAGTGCCACGTGAATCTTGAAAACTCTAATCCATAATTGCTTAGGCTGTCTGGTGAGTTATAGATGCTTACAAAGGCTTCCCGTTTCCCATTTGTACCTTGGCCGCCCCAGAAGCAGAGGTACTCCATGTTTTTTTGATATGAATCCCACGAGGCGCTTGAGCTGTTTCGAATAGAGATCCATTGAAGGTTACGCTCACCAGTAAATGCAGGATCGGTATTGTATACGCTGATGTGGTTTTTGATGATTTCAAATGTCTGAAGAATTAAATTGAACAGCGTTTGCTTCAAGATTAATCGGATTGTACGCATCCTTTGCTCCGTTAGTGTACCCGTTGATAACCAAAATAAATAGCTTGCTAATCCAATTGAAACACTTGTCACTACAGAAGCTATTAAAACTGTAGCGATTAGGCTTGTTTTATCATAGCATCCGTTCTTTGATTCATAGTAACAAGAATTTGAATATAACAATTATTAATTGAGTTTCAAAATGCGCGAATTACGGTGTGGGTGTTTGGGCGTGTTTTTCTGAATGTAGTTTTCCGCCTGTTGCCAAATTATTTTTTGGTGCTTCATAGATTAATATGTGGACTGCTTCTTTTGGTACGCCTAAGGTCTTCGAAGACTTTAGTTATTCCTTCAACGGTTTTCTTTTTGTTTTCAAGAGTTATTCCTTCCCAAACAGAAACTTGAATAATCGGGAAACATTCTACCTCAAAAACCAAACGTGTCAATTTTGATTCATACACTTACAGCAGATAATGCAGGTTTTTTCAACTGCTTTTTTTCTTTGTTTGGGCCTGAGGAATTTTTTAGGCAGTTAGAAATACCTGCTTTAGTTGCAGTGACTGCATTGGAGACCTTCCAACAGCCTAGGTACAAACGAGCTACCTCATTTAAACTCGGAAAATCAGGAGGAAGAATAATCATCTTTTCCGCACATATCTGGGTGCCTGGTCGGTAAGACTTCTATTTTGTCTAGTAATTCAATAATTTTTGCATAGCTTTCGAGGCTGCATCGCCAACCAGCAGAAACCATATCGTTTACTGCTATCTTTGCTTGCTCTTTTGAGATAAGCTCTTCAAAAACAGCGAGAGCCAAAATATACGGCGTGCCAACATAATTGATTCGGTATATCTTCGCTGTCTTTCTTAGCTACTTCATCATCAATAACTGCCAGCGCCTCATATTCTTTGGCGAGAACTAAAACCTGAGCGTCGGCAACATGAAGCCCACACGTCAAAGATAACCGAGAAAGAAACGCCTTATCTTTGGGTTCACACAGCTTGAAAACACTCTTATCAAACAATTCCTCCAATACAATTGCGTCTGGAACACCCTTGAGCTTGCCTTTATCTACAACTTCTTGCTTAACTAGCGGAGACGTCAACTTTTCTGCTTTTAGATTCTCAATAATTTTGCACAATCCAGCTTTGGAAAGGTAGATTAAAGGTGTAGAATTGAAAACCAAGATTTTCATTTATGGTTAACCGCCGAAGCATTGCTGAAGTCTTTGGTTACATCTTCGGGGGTGTATCTGACCCATTCAATGTTGTGTTGCTTTGCTAAATCAGCAAACTCCCAAAGAGAGAGTTTTGCAATATCTGCTGCTTTAGCGAAAGTTATTTTTCCCTTCTGCAGAAGCTCGAGAGCTGTTTGTTTTCTCCACTCAGTGATGCCTTTTTCAAGAAGATTTCTAACGACCGTCGCTTTATCTATTTTTTCTGTTTTTGTGATTTCGAGAATTTCTCTTTCTAATTCAGCTGGAACTCTGACGGCTAAAGGTTTGAGGGTCAACACAACCACAGTATACAATAGATATCGTTTGCATACATAAACTTTTTCTGCCAACCGATAAAATAATTCAGATCAAAACACGACAATGTGACTATTTCAATGAGTCCTTCTATTTGCGGAGAAAATAAGTTGCGATCCCTATCCTACTGCTACCATCCCACAACTGCAGGCATCATTGCCTCGGATAGGCCTTACACGCCTGTGATTATTTATTAACTCTTTATCTAAAGCCTTTGTGGCTACATATCACAACTACGCGCTCTATGTCTGTTATCGACTGTCTCCTCTTGATTGGACAATAATACCTTCCATTATAACATGGAACTATTGTTCTGGCGTTAACAAAGACTCTGAGGACCTATTTTTCGATGATCATTGCATCTAAGGTCCATGGAAGTTTTCTAATTGTATTTTGTAATCGCTTCGTACTAAGAAAGTCGCGACAATTTAGATTTGAGCCATTATGCGAAAAAGGTTTTTGCGTTAGCTGTTTTTTAGACAAGTTTAATTGGTTTAGAATTACTTCATTGTTATGCTTCGTTTGTGGTTTGATAAAGGCACTCTTCTTTTGAAGGGCGAAGCTGGAACTCCATATGGAAAATGGGATCCCAGAGTCGGCTGTTACAGAATTAAAGCATACCATTACCGAGACGTTTTAGAATACTTAGCTGAAAGCAAAATTCAAGTTGAAGATGATGTCCCTATGTTGCCTCCCCTTGAACAACTTAAAAGCAATGTTGAGTTAAGGGATTACCAGAATGAGGCTTTGAATAATTGGTGCAAAGCCGGCAACAGGGGAGTTCTAGTATTGCCCACTGCCGCTGGAAAAACTTTCATCGCTCTAAAAGCAATTCAACAGCTGAAGGTTCAAACGCTCATTGTGGTTCCCACTTTGGACCTGATAGATCAATGGAAAAAACGCGTCAAAGACTGTCTCAACTTGGAAGCGGGAGTCGTAGGCGGGGGCGAAAACACTCTACGAATGGTAACTGTTACAACTTATGATTCAGCCTACATACATGCAGAACAGCTAGGCAACAAGTTCATGCTAATAGTCTTCGACGAAGTTCATCATTTAGCCTCCACAGGCTACATACAGATAGCTGAAATGTACATTGCACCCTACCGCATGGGACTTAACTGCCACCTACGAAAGAAGCGATCAAAGACACTCTTTGCTTTCACAACTCGTCGGCGACCCAGTCTACTCAGTTGGCATAGAAGAAATTGCTGAGCATCTTTCGCCATACACATACGAGAAAATATCAGTTGAACTAACATCTCAAGAACAGCAAATATACAAATCTCAAATGAACATTTTTAGAAGTTTTCTTCAACAGCGAAAAATTACTTTAAGAAGCGCCGCTGACTTCCAAAAATTCATAATGACTACAGGAAGAGACCCAAAAGCACGCGAAGCACTACTCGCAAGAAACCGAGCCATAAGAGTTGCAGTCAACTCAGAAGCAAAACTAAACGTGCTAGCCCAACAACTTGAGACTTACAAAAATGAGAAAATCCTAATTTTCACTCTCTACAACGACCTGGTCTACAGTATTAGTCTGCGTTTCCTAATTCCGGCAATAACTTATCAAACTTCAAGGGAGGAGCGTCGAGAAATACTATCAAACTTTGGAAACGGCAAATACCCCGTTGTTGTTACCTCTCAGGTTCTGGACGAGGGGGTGGATGTGCCCGACGCTTCAGTTGGTTTAGTTTTGGGTGGAACTGGGAGCAACAGAGAATACGTGCAAAGACTCGGACGACTTACTTAGGAAGAAAGAAGGCAAATTAGCTCGACTAATTGAGATAATTTCCAAAGAAACCATGGAAGTGGGTACAAGTCGTAGGCGCCACCAAAAAATACGAGGCGCAGCTTAAGTGCTTCCAAGCAACTTGCTTTTAGTGTGGAAGAGGAAGGGCGAGATTCAGCCACGCTACGCCAAATCTTCCAGCAGCAACGATGAGGCGGCGAATTTTCTCATTGAAGCATACAAGTCGCATATTGGAGAAAAGAAGAAAGTTCTAAAAGCCCTGGTTGCTGAACTTGAAGACAAAGGCTACGAGTACCGCTTTGTTAGGGCTTTGTCTTTGTTGCTTGACCGAAAAAGCACCTTTATCTGCCACAGCAAAATTGATCCGGTTGATCTGAGGAGAAAGATATTTCAAGCCACCGAACAATTTGGCTTGCCTACCACTTCTGATAACCGACGAAAAATCCTGGAGATCGTAGCTTCTAAGATGGCTCTCGCGGTAGAGGATGTTGAGGAGGATTTTTACTCGGACTTGGATGGCGAGTTAGTTCTTGAAAAGTTTTTGGCGCCTTCAGCCTCGGAGTTGTTGGGTGAGTATAATTTGGGTTTAACTCAAACGCTGCTTTTTGATGCCACAGAACTTAAGTTTCACGGCGTCTGGCAATTGGCAAGACCTCTTCCATGCAATAAAGAAGTTTGGGTTGATCTATGAAGTTTACCAAGATAATGGTTTGTGGGTGAAAATAGATGGCCCAGGTAGCCTGTTTAAGTTAACTCGAAGGTATGGAGTGGGCATAGCCAAGCTGCTGCCGATCATCGTTGCTAACTCCGGAATGGACTGTTAGGGCGAAGGTTCTTTGGAGGTTTACAAACGAAATCTGCGACTTCAAACTTGAAAGCCAAAAACATTCCTCACTGCTAAAGAAACAGCGTTTGCCGACTCTGACTTATGACAGCTCTATCGAAGAGGATTTCGCCTCAAAGTTTCAAGCCTTAACAACTGGCTGGGTATTGAAAAGGGAACCTGAACCTGTAACTGCCGGGAAACAGGTGATTATACCTGATTTCTCTCTTGAAAAAGCCGGCATCAAAATTTATTTGGAAATTGTTGGGTTCTGGACAGAAGAGTACTTGCTGCGAAAGATAGAGAAGTTAAAGCAGGTGGAGGTGAAAATGCTGCTTTTGGTCAATGAGGCTTTGGCATGCGAAAAACTTTCTGCTTTGGAAAAACGACCGCAGCTTGACTTGATTTATTACCACGACAAAATTTCCTTGGCTCCGATTCTGCGGTATCTGGAAACGGAGTTTGAAGATGTTAAATCTAAGGAGATTAAGCTTCTGGAGGGTTTGTCTATTAGATTTACTGAACCAGTAGTTGCTTTTAGGGAATTCGCGGCTAGGATTGGCGTTTCTGCAGAAGCGGCAAGAGCCTTCTTAGTTGTTAGTCCGCCTTCGCGACTATGTTGCTTTGGCGGATATTTTGGTTAGTAATGAAAAGCTTCTGCAAATCGGCAGATAGAATCAAAGTAGCCATTAGTCAATCGGGGAAACTGCCACTTAAGGAAGCAGCAAGAATCATCGAAGAAGAAGGCGTAGATGACTCAGCTAATGTGTTGACGATGCTTGGCTACAGGATTAAATGGCGCGGAATCAACAGTGAACAAGCTGAAGTCTCTAAAGATCCTAAGAATTCTGGCGAATAAAAAAGATTCCAAGGATCTATTTTCGATTGATGAAGATCTATAGGATCTAGAAAGTGTTAAAATTAGAGCCCTCTTACCAAGTGTAAGTATTGCATAAGATACGAGCAATTCTGTTTGATCTTGACAATACGTTGGTTGACTTTATTCAGATGAAGGAGGAATCATGTAGAGCAGCGGTTGAGGCGATGGTAGCATCAGGACTGCAGATGAAGGAAGACCAACGTTTGAACTCTTAATGAAAATCTACTTTGACGTGGGAATAGAATCAAACATAGCCTTCTCAGAGTTTCTAAAAAGCATAGATCAGTTTGATCACAAAATACTCGCCTCAGGAATAAACACCTACCTAAAAACAAAAAACAAATTCCTAAAACCCTACCCCAATGTCAAATCGGTCCTTGGAAAACTAAAAAGAAGAGGCGTTTTTCTCTCCGATGGGCGTGTTTTTGCGAGGTCCTTTCGACTTATTAATGGACCATAACCATTCGTTGAGTGATGCCAAAAACTCCAGACTCTTCTTTGAATAGGGGCTCACAACTTGGTGTCGCATTTTTGGCAAATACCATATACGTCTATGCGCTGTCCGTTCGGTTTGAATTTTGTGGCAACAGCAACTTTTTTAGTTATTTCTTTTGCAGTGATATCATCTAGGTCTATAATTTCGCCGCATTGCTGGCAGATTAGGTTTATGTGAGGATTCATATATGAATCAAACCGTGCCTGTCCTTTGGCGAAATTGAGTTCTTGTACCAAATCCAAATCCCTGAGTACTTCCAGAGTCTTGTAGACTGTTGCCAAGCTTACGGTGGGATGGATTTTCTTAACCTCGTCGTAGACTTGTTGTGCTGAAGGGTGAGCTCTGCTGTTAAGTGCAATTCGGCAAATGGCTATTCTCTGAGGGGTTGCCTTGTAACCTTTGCTGCGTAAAGCTTCGATTGCGGAGGCGTCTGATTTAAAATAAGCGGTCATATACATTATTAGATAATAATAATTCTTAAATAAACCTTTTGCACTTACCTAAAGGATTTCTAGCCGAAAGAGAAACCTCGCAAATCAGGAGTTGATTAATTTTGAATGATAAAAAGGAACTAACTAGCCACATGAGTAAATCAAACCGAGACTGGTGGCCAAACCAGATAAACCTGAATATTTTACATCAGCATTCCCCACTGTCCAATCCTATGGGCAAGGAATTCAACTACGCTGAGGAATTCAAGAAACTCGACTTAGAGGCCGTGAAAAAGGACCTCTAGACGCTGATGACCGATTCAAAGGACTGGTGGCCAGCCGATTACGGTCACTACGGTGGGCTTTTCATCCGGATGGCGTGGCATAGCGCAGGCACCTACCGCAAAGGTGATGGCCGTGGGGGTGCGGCTCGGGCTCGCAGCGTTTCCCGCCTCTCAACAGCTGGCCAGACAACGTCAACCTCGACAAGGCACGCCGCCTGCTTTGGCCAATCAAACAGAAATACGGCAAGAAAATCTCCTGGGCCGACCTGATGATCCTCGCCGGCAACTGTGCTCTGGAGTCGATGGGTTTAAAGACGTTTGGCTTCGGAGGCGGGCGCAGAAGATATTTGGGAGCCAGAAGACATTTACTGGGGAGCCGAGGATGAGTGGCTTGGCGACAAGCGCTATAGTGGCGATCGGGATCTTGAAAATCCTTTGGCTGCTGTGCAGATGGGCTTGATCTATGTGAACCCGGAAGGACCGAACGGTCAGCCGAGTCCAGTCGCTTCTGGTCGCGATGTTCGAGAGACATTTTCGCGTATGGGTATGAATGATGAGGAAACCGTTGCACTTGTCGCCGGTGGGCACACATTTGGTAAATGTCATGGTGCAGGGAGTGCATCCCATGTGGGTCCTCAGCCCGAGGGAGCAGGCATTGAAGAACAGGGTCTTGGCTGGAAGAGCAGCTTCGGTAGTGGCAAGGGAGATGATACGATCACAAGCGGTATCGAAGGTGCCTGGACACCGAACCCAACCCAGTGGGGCATGGAATATTTCCATATGCTGTTTGACTATGATTATGATCTGGTGAAAAGTCCTGCGGGTGCTTGGCAGTGGGTCCCGGTCAATCCGGATGAGAAGGATCTTGCACCGGCTGCTCATGATCCGTCGAAGCGGGTTACGACTATTATGACCACAGCGGACATGTCGTTGCGGATGGATCCGATCTTTAAGCCGATTGCGAAGCGGTTCTACGAGAACCCAGAGAAGTTTGCAGATGCGTTTGCTCGGGCGTGGTTTAAACTGACGCACCGCGACATGGGTCCCCGCTCGCGCTATCTCGGTCCGGAGGTCCCAGCGGAGGAACTGATCTGGCAAGACCCATTACCCAAAGTCGATCATGAGCTAATCGATGAGCAAGACATCGCCGAACTCAAAGGTAAGATTCTTGCCATCAGGTCTGTCGATTTCTGAACTGGTCTATACTGCTTGGGCGTCGGCATCCACTTTCCGAGGCTCGGACAAGCGCGGTGGTGCGAACGGGGCGCGTATCCGTCTTGCACCGCAAAAAGATTGGGCAGTTAACCAGCCAGCTCAACTAGAGAAGGTGCTGCAGGCTCTTCGAGAGAATCCAAAAGGATTTCAACAACGCACAATCAGGCGGAAAGAAAGTGTCGCTTGCCGACTTAATTGTCCTTGGTGGATGCGCAGGTGTCGAGCAGGCTGCGAAGAATGCCGGTCACGATATAACTGTTCCCTTCAAGCCTGGACGCACAGATGCATTGCAGGAGCAAACCGATGTCGAGTCATTTGCCGTTCTCGAACCGGTTGCAGACGGGTTCCGTAACTACCTTAAAACCAAATACGCCGTATCGGCAGAGGAACTGCTCGTTGATCGTGCACAGCTGTTGACGCTGACTGCTCCTGAGATGACTGTTCTCGTTGGTGGTATGCGCGTCTTGAATGCCAACTTTGGGCAGTCCCAGCATGGTGTCTTCACCAAGCGACCAGAGACTCTAACCAATGACTTCTTCGTGAATCTGCTTGATATGAATACGACATGGAAGGCAACCTCGGAAGACGAAGACGTGTTTGAGGGTCGTGATCGCGCAACAGGCGAACTCAAATGGACTGGCACCCGTGTCAGACCTCATATTTGGTTCGAACTCTCAACTCCGAGCTTTGGCGGAAGTCTATGCATGTGAGGACTCACAGGAGAAGTTCCTGCACGACTTCGTAGCGGCATGGAACAAGGTGATGAACCTTGACCGCTTCGACCTCGCCTGGTCTTAGCAAGAGGTAGCTATCAAGGACAATATGGGAAATACAAGCTGTAATCGGTTTGAGTTCGGATTTTTTCCCAGTTCTTAGCGACAACATTTACCTTCACCTATTTTTTAAGGGATTAAACTCGAATTAGAATAAATCAAAAACTGTACAGCAAAACTGATAGGAAATAAAGATAAAAGGAGCATTAACAGGCTATTCATAAAAAGCTATCAATAGTGTCATTAACTGGTTTTTTCTTAAGACAGGCAAGCATTTGCTTTACTCCAAATATCTTAATTCCCATATTACTGTTTAGCACCAACAGATTGCTTGGGGTTTTCTATTTCTTTGAGTTTAAGAACCTATGGGAGCCATATTTTTCATAGATAATTGCTTTCATTTTCACACATGCTAATTACTTTTAACGTATATAAGAGCGCGCACTAACCAGGTGCACTTTATTCCCACTTACCGTTTGTTTGTTTAAACTGCATCTTAACCACACGGCAATTCTCGCACCATATCATGCGCATATTCACAACTAGATTTTTATGTTTATCTTTGGTGTAGTTACGAGTATCATTCTTAATACTTATTAAACAACGAGTGTGCAAACTTATTTGTATAGCTTCTCCTAAAACATTAAACATAACGCATTTAGGAACCGATCTTGGCTATCGACATGTGGAATCCCACTTTGCGTATATCCACCAGTTCCTTGACGCGGGAAATTGCAGTGTTCGAAAAGGTGACAATATGAGTCTTCGTGTAGTGTTTTTGGGAACAAGCGGAAGCGTACCAACTTTTAAACGCAGCTTACCATCCGTGGTGGTGCAATGTCCTCGTGATCAGTGGATGTTTGATTGCGGCGAAAACGTGCAACGACAAATGATGCAGGCAAAAGTGAGTTTTCACAGAAAAATGAAGGTGTTCATAACCCATTTACACGGAGACCATGTGCTTGGTTTACCAGGTCTCTTGCAAACAATGGCGCTAATGGATCGCAAGGAACCAGTTCAGATTTACGGTCCAAAGGGACTCAAAGATTTTTTGATCTGCACCAAAGAAACACTCAACTTCGGCTTAAATTACCCCGTTGAAATCAATCAAATCCTCTCAGAAGGCGTCGTTTGCGACGAAGAAGAATACATGGTTGTAACAACCAAATCTAACCATACAGTAGAGAGTTACGCTTACGCATTTGTGGAGAAGCCGCGTCCAGGCAAGTTTTACCCTAAAAAAGCTTTGGCGCTGGGTGTTGCGGCTGGTGAGTTGTGGTCTAAGCTGCAAAGAGGTGAAGAAATCACTTTATCAAACGGAAAAGTGGTCAAACCAAACGATGTTATGGGTCCACTTAGGGCTGGACGCAAAATCGTTTACACAGGCGACACCAAACCTTTTGATTCCTTCGCAGTGTTTGCTGCGGGCGCTGATTTGGTGATTCATGATTGCACCTTTGACGATTCGCTGATTGAGAAAGCTTGTTTGGATGGGCATTCAACACCAAGTCAAGCGGCTGGACAAGCGAAAGCGGCTGGAGCAAAACAGCTGGTATTGTCACATATCAGCGCACGGTACCCAAACGCAGAGCTGCTTTTAGAACAAGCAAAAAAGATTTTTGCAAACAGTATACTTGCGGAAGATTTTATGGAGCTGGAACTGCCCTTAAGCGAGTAGCTGTTTTAGTTTCTGGATGCTCTCAGGAACGTTGTTCATGGATTCAACAATCACGTTTTTGTCATAGCCGTTCTTCTTAAGAGTCTGTGCAAACCAGTTCCAATCGATGTTGCCGCCACCAACACCGTTGTGCTGGTCATCGGTGCCGTCGTTGTCGCTGGCATGGACATGAATGATTTTGTCAGCAAGCAAGTTGAAGAAAGGCTGGATTTGACCTTCAAGGTTAGCGTGTCCAAGATCCATAGTAATTCCGACGGGCAAACTAGTTTCTTTATACATTCGCATAAATTCCTCAGGCGTATTCATCAAAAACCAGTATTTCGCTGGCAAGTTTTCTAAAGCAATGTTTACGCCGTATTCTTCTGAGAGCTTGTAGAGTTCTTGGATACTTTGGCACATCTGTTTGAAGTCAGCGCCTGGATAAAATTGGCCTATTCCCGTTCGTTGTCCGGGGTGAAAGACCCAGAGTTTAGCATCCATTGCACTGGCGTTTTGGAGTGACTGTTTGAGGCGTTTTAGCGACGCGTTCAGCATTGGTTTGACTGGAGAAGCGATGTTGATGTCGGCAAACGGCGCATGCAAAGAATATTCCAAGTTGTAGGATTTTGCAGCTTCCTTGAGAACTGCGATGCGGGTTTTGTTCAAGTCATAGGTACCGTCATCCAAAATCTCAATATACTTCGTATTCATGGCGCCTAAGCGTTTGACCATGCGGTTGAATGGCTCACCAAGGCAGTAGAGCATTGAAACGCCAACTTTCGCTTTAGACATACAAGATCCTCATAATTGGAATGTTGTGGTTGTACTATCAGATAAAGACTCTCCAAATAGAATCTGTGAAAGACATTTGTGATTTAACCTCATTATGAAACAAACAAGAACTATATTTTCAGTTAATTAGTTAGTGGAAAATAAACAACCTGCATTTTATTGAATTTCTGTGACGCTCGAAAAAATGGCAGCTAATTCAATTGCCATAATGAAAAATTTATAAATAAATCATTTGAGCTCACCAAATTATGGGAACAGCTGTCTTCCCCAGTGATTTTGTCCATTTTCTCTAGTGGTTTTGTATTGTATCTGCCTAACGCCCAAGGCGAGTTCTGTGAATTCTTTTATGGTTGTGTATCGGAAATCCCATGTTGGCATTCCAAATCGTAAACCGTTGCACATGTTGTCTCCATAAACGTACAGACGCACTCCATGATAGTCGTATGCTGCTTGGTTGGGTTCGCCGTATTTGGGTTCAGAAAGTACTTTGAAAGGCCAAATTTTGCATGCTTCAGGCTTCATGCCCTGCAAGCCGCAGAAGTATGTGCTTGATTTGTTGCACAGAAAACTGCAAGAGCCGTCGCTGGCGCGTTTGATGTAGAGGTGATCTAAGCCTGTTACGGTAGTTTGTGAACCAAAAGATTTGGCGATGTTGAGCCATTCTTTGAAGCCTAAAACTACGCTGTAGAGTTTACAACAGTAACCGCATCCTTTGCAATGCCAATCAGCTATGTTTTGCCATGGAACAAACTGCATTTTTTAGTACGCTCTCTGCGAAACAAAACATCAGAAGATTAAATTCTTTTCCAGCAAACAGAGGGAAAAACTACGGTTTTTTGTAGAGGTAAATCGTATGTGAAGGATATCCCAGCTGGGGGTTTTCACAGAAATTTTCAACTTTGGCGGGTCGCCAACCAATAATCTCATAATCATGTGAAACCACACGCGCACCTTTTTTGAGGTCGCGTTCAAGGTTGGGTTTGATTTTCTCGTTAGCACTTGTTGTCAAATAAAGGTAAACTACGTCGGCTGAAGTTAGGTTTACGTTAAACATGTCATCATTCATGATTGTTACTCTTCCATCAAGACCACTCTCATGAATGTTGCCCATTGCTTTCTTCGCTAAATCTTCACGCAGTTCAATACCGACGCCTCTGGCGCCAAAAGTCTTCGCAGCCATAATAACCGTTCTGCCGTCTCCTGAACCCATATCAAAGAGGACTTCGCCAGCTTTTAATTCAGCCAGTTTAAGCATATATTCTACAACGGTTTGTGGGCTAGGAACAAAAGGCGCAATAAACATTTTCAGTTTTTCCTTCTTTTTACAGGATGGCAAGTCATGTTGTTATGCCACATAAGCATCTTTTTTTGGCTGCGGTCTTTTTGCTTCTCCGCATTTAACACAGCTTTGTGCGCATAACTCAAGGTATTTTTCTTCATCTGCTTTGCCAACGGCGTTTGCCGCTTTTATGCACATTTCGCTGGGTTCAGTGCAGCCTTCTTCTTTACATAGTTTTGAGATGTATTGGCAAACTTCCTGCACGTCTTTAGGCTCTAAAACCGCCCTGTTCGTGCGTACAAGCAAACAGAGTTCTCTTGCCATAACGCAGGTTTTAACATATTTTATTCGTTCTAAAACTTCGTTGCGTAGGTTCTTTCGGCTTATTTCCAAACTCTTATTCCCCTGTGAGCATGCCAAGCAGATAGCAAAACTAAGCGGCTTTAAGCTTAAAAGGTTGATGTATTGACCCCTCAGTAGGAACACTTCAAAATAAGGAAGATATTGTTTATCTGAATCGTTTCGCAGTACTTTGCGTTCGGCTTCCAAAACTAATTCATAAAATTTATCTGAAAGCCTGGGTTCCTTCTCTAAAACCGCCGCAACATCAACTGCTGAAACTCGCCTAGCACTTAGCGCAACTGCAGCTGCCTTACCATACTTTTCAATTAACTCAGCGGTTTGTTTTGCATGCACTTGCATTTTCTCCTCGTTCTTAGCAGCTTTTCACCCTTTTTTTCAACAATCCCAAAGCCCTCTCCTCTTCAACCTTCAGCATTCCAATCGGAAAAGACCCGCACCGTGGACATTTAGGTTTGTCAGGCAAGTCTTTAATGCGAATCATCTCCATGTAATCCCAACAGCTTGTGCAAACAAAGTTGCCCGTCTCATTTAGCAGCCTTGCCTTGGCAGATTCAACGAGGACTGCACGCATTTGCTCAGGAGGTATGAGGTCTGTTTTCATGCTAACCCGTTCAATTCCGACGCGAGCCACTGGTGTCGGGTTACCCCTTGTTTCAACTACCTGCAGCCGAACATCACAGTTACGAAGACGCCCAAAACCATAACAAGCCCATCACCATCGATGTCTTTTGAGAAAACCTCTTTGAGCCCCTCTTCATAAATGGGTGTTCCTTCAAAACTGGTTATCAACTTTTGGATGCTTACGTTGCTAAAGTCAGCCCATTTCTTTAACGCCCCAAAACGCCTTGCCACCTGAATCACTCTACGTTTGAATAACCCTGTTTTAACTGTTGAAATTGTGAGTGTGTTTCTGATAACTGTTCGCTTGCATTGATCTCTTTTATGACTTCAACAAGGCGAGCAGAAATCATTGAGCCCATAGTTTGAACGAAAATGCGGTATGGGTCATGTTGCACAACGATACCAC